>CAZCCG010000010.1:0-9506 GCA_964497535.1 uncultured Gammaproteobacteria bacterium | reverse complement strand
CTGGTAGTCTTCACCCAAAGGGCGATGGGTATTGACAGAAAGGAACCAACCATGGCTGTTTTTGCTCCAATCACAGCACATCCTCACTCTCATGAAGAGGAAATCCGCCGGTGGGCAACTGAGGATTACGAACGCTGTACCCTCAGCCCTCTCTATCACGGAGAAAAACTCAGCACTTGTGGAATTTCGTTCTTAGTCCGGGACTGGAACAGATTCCGCAAGATCTTATGCTGCGAATGGAAACGGTGTATGTACTACTACATCGATGTGATCAAGGAACTGGAGAGCACTCCTGCTCCCCCAGCAGCTTAAACGGTGGAGGGAGAGAAACGCCCGCTCTCCCTCTTATCCCCGTGGGGAGGAATTATGGACTTATTCATCCAGCTCATGTATGATCCGGACTTCTGGCATATCATTGGTACGACCTGTCTGGGAGGATGTATCTTCTTCGGATATCTCTTTATCCAGACAGGCTCACAGCCGGAAAAATACTTCAGATCATATCAGCCATACGGGATACAGTGGGATACAGTAGATAAACAAGGACTCTATCTTCTGTTTTCTCTCATCGGGCTGACGGATACCCTGCTATGCTGGGGACTTTCAGCACTAGTGAGCTACAAAGTTGGAGGATAATCCATGTCGGATACCGGCACAGTTATTGTTAAATGGGATGTATCCTGGCAGGGCCCTTGCATAGACCTCGTCCAAGGCTCTACATTACTGGAGAGTATCCCCATTAATGGGGCTTCACGGACTGTTCACTTCAAAGCGGTAATGGCCGGAACATACCATGTGTTCGTACGAGGGAGCTTTCTCCACCGAGTGGAAGTGCAGGGAGGTAAGACTACCCGCTTAACTCTGGAAAACCACTGTATCACCCAACACATTGGTCCATCACGCCGGCCACGAGCAAAAAGCCGATAACCCAACGGAGGGAGAGATGGTAACTCGCCTGATCATTCAATGCCCCACAGGCACTACAAAAGTCCAGATCTACCTGTATAGATGGATCATGGCGGGAAAACCCACCGCAACGGCAAATGTAGTGACCCGAAAAAAGGCAGATGGACAAGAGGAAACAGTAGCGGAGTTTAACCGTGTCCCAGCTGACATTTACTTCATCTCTACGTCGGTTCGTCCAAGCCGATGGGTAGACATGGTAGAGGTAAGGCCAAACCTGACTACCTACGTCGATTGGACGAGAAAACCGAGCATGCATATTGCTCTTCCCAACTAACCGCAAACAGAAAGGAAAACCAGGGGGTCGAGTCCACTCGACCCCCACCACAAAAATGTATAAGAGATTGCTTCCCTTCGATACATCTCAGGGTAAACTTTTCTTTACACTGAGCAGTTGGGCTCCGTTTACTGTAAACATCTACCGATGTGCTTGCAATGACATCAAAAAAGTTAGAAGTTATAAGTTAGTAGTTAGAGGTTGAGGTCTTTGAGGAATTTACGGAATTCTCCGTTAACATCAGGATGTTCCAGTGCCAGTTCTACCACGGTCTTCATATATTCCAATTTATTCCCCGTATCATAATATTTTCCATCCTTTATCTCCACCGCATATACCGGCATACCATCGGCTTTGAGGAGGTTAATCGCATCTGTTAGCCATATTTCCCCCCCTTTTCCCGGTTTGACTCTTTTGAGCGCATCAAAAATTTCAGGAGGGAGAATATATGCCCCATGGGTTGCCAGATTAGAAGGTGCATTTTCTGGATCCGGCTTTTCTACGATTGATTTAATTTTGGATACTCGTCCCTCAACCGGTTCGATATCGGCAATACCATACCTATTGAGGTCTTCTTTCTTATCAATTCTGACTCCTGAGATAACAATACCGCCATATTTATGGTATACGTCAATCATCTGTGCCAAACGAGGTGGTTTGGAATAAATAAATTCATCTCCCCAGAGTACTGCAAACGGTTCATTTTCTATGATTGGCTCAGCAGCCAGCACCGGTGTTCCATTACCATAGGGACCTTTTTGCCGCACATAAATAAAATTTGCCATATCCGAAATCCTGCGAGTCTCTGCCAATAGTTTTTCTTTTTTTCCATTCTCAAGATTTTTGATCAAATCAGCATTTGGAGTATCAAAATGATCTTCAATGGCACGCTTCAATGCCCCTGTAACGATAATAATGTCTTCAATGCCTGAATCAACCGCTTCTTCAACCACATATTGAATAACCGGCTTGTCGACAATCGGAAGCATTTCTTTGGGCATGGCCTTGGTTTGAGGCAGAAAGCGGGTACCAAATCCTGCAGCAGGGATAACGGCTTTACGTATCTTATTCATAGTTTTATGTCTACAGACTACGGTCTATAACGATTCAGCAACTGCTATTGTAACCTGCCCGCTATTTACATGTCAATCCAGATTTGCTACAATGAAAACCTCATGGTGTCCCCAATTACTTTTCTGAATCAAACCTGGGACGAGCTGCGCAAGGTTATTTGGCCAACCCAGCAGGAAGTGATACGGCTTACCGTGGTAGTACTTATAATCAGCGTTATTGTGGGTCTATTTGTTGGAGGACTTGATTATCTCTTCACAAATATTGTCACGACACTCATCAACCGTTAGCAAAAGTTTAAAATTAAAAGTGCAAAGCGCAAAATAAGTGTATTTTCTTTATAAATAAGATACTGAAACTTTTAGCTTTTCATTTTTAGCTTTAAGCTTGACTGACTGAAAGGAAGAATTATGGATACAACTCAACCAAAAACAACTGAGATAACAGAGGAAGAAAAGAAAGCAGCTTCTGAAAATGCCAGATGGTATATTGTCCATACCTACTCAGGGCATGAGAACAAAGTTGCTAAGCAACTTCAACAACGCGTGGAAAGTATGGGCTTTGCCAACCGTATCTTTGATATCATTGTTCCCGTACGAGACACCATCAAAGTCTCCCATGGCAAAAAAGAAACCATCAAAGAGAAAATCTTCCCCGGCTATGTTCTGGTCAAAATGATCTTGGATGATGAATCGTGGCTATTGGTACGCACTACTCAAGGTGTAACCGCCTTTATTGGTGCCGGCAACAAACCTACCCCTATTTCTGCAAAAGAGGTTGAAGCAATCCAAAACTTCATGAAAATGGAACAACCACTCTACAAAACCAGCTTCAGCAAGGGAGAAGCAGTCAAAATTGTCGATGGGCCATTTGCCGACTTTTTGGGCACAATTGATGAAATTGACGAAACTAAAGGCAAACTCAAAGTACTCGTTAGTATCTTCGGCCGCGAAACTCCGGTTGAACTCGATTTCCTCCAAGTAGCCAAACTGTAAAGTTATGAGTTCTGTGTTCAGAGTTCATAGCGATACATTTAATTTTGAAAAACTTGAAGTTTACCATAAAGCAACACAACTCTCCTATTTAATCTATAAAATCACCCGAAGATGGCCGAAAGATTATTTATTTGACCTTACCAGTCAATTAAGAAGAGCTATTCTCTCCATATCTCTCAATATTGCAGAAGGAACAAGTAGAACAAAAAAGGACTTTAAAAGGTTCCTTGATATAGCCAGAGGATCTTGTTTTGAATGCATTCCTCTTATTGAACTTGCATACAAAGAACACTTACTAACAGAGGAAGAATATACATCAATTCGTTCAGAACTAATTACTATTTCCAAAATGATAAGTGGTTTAAAAAAATCAATGGACAAGTAATAAGTTATGGGTTATGAGTTCAGGGTTATGAGACAGCAAATTCGGCTCCGAATAACTACAACGAACTATGAACCACGAACTATGAACTCCCAACCCAGTACAATCTCTATTCTTGACAACTATCCTGGATGGGCATATAACTAGGATATGGAAGGCGGACAAGACGGCTCAAATGTGGAACTGAATAAATTGGGAGTGAAAGTAATACGACCTGCAATAAAGGTTCAGCAGGCACCCATAGTCGAACAAAAACCCACACCGCTTCCTATAACGGGAGGCGCAGAACCTCTATTACCTAAAGACCCACAACCACCAACGTCACTCAAACCCGGAGATCGGTATCACCTCCGCGAAGGAGATAAGAAATATAATGTCACCTCAAAAGGCAAAGAAGATATTACTCCTCAAAAAGAAGAACTTCCTCAAGCAAGCTAACTATTGGATCTGTTCTAACCTTGCCAAACCCGCTTCCTCTATAGTATAATGCTCTCAGTATCATATGGGAGTCCGCCTAATCGGCGAGACGATTGCACCTGTGTATAGAACTGTAAGTTTTACCTAATCTACTTCGTTTCTACCTGTGTGCATCTTCTCCCAAATCTAATAACACATGGCTACAAAAAAAATCAAAACATTAATAAAACTCAATATTGCTGGAGGAGCAGCTACCCCTGCACCGCCTGTAGGTCCGGCTTTGGGTCAACATGGACTTCCGATTATGGAGTTTGTGAAGGCTTTTAATGATAAAACTGCAAACCAGAAAGGTACTGTCATACCGGTTGTTATCACCGTTTTTGAAGATCGCACTTTTAGCTTCATCACAAAAAAACCACCGTTGTCCGATATGATCAAAAAAGCGTTGGGCAAAGAAAAAGGATCTCAAAAACCTGGTAAAGAATCAGCTGGCAAAATCACTCTGAGCCAAGCACAAGAAATCGCAAAAGCAAAAATGGAAGATTTAAATACCGATGAATTGGACGCTGCTGTTAATATCGTAAGAGGCGCAGCAAGAAGTATGGGAGTAACCGTCGAGTAAGTTTAAAATTAAAAGTGCAAAGCGCAAAATAAGTGTATTTTCTTTATAAATAAGATACTGAAACTTTTAGCTTTTCATTTTTAGCTTTAAGCTTGACTGACTGAAAGGAACATATGGGAAAAGTAAGAATAAAAACCTTCGGAGACGAAGAATCACAAGCGAAAGAACAAGAAAAGAAAACAGCCAAAAAGGCCATTCGACAAGCTCAGGCTAAAGAAGCTAAAAAAGCAGAGAAGATGGCTAAAAAAGCAGAAGAGAAACCTGAAGTTACTCAAGTGGCAGAAAAGGACAAAACGGAAAAAGTAGAAAAGGTAGAAGAAGTAAAAGAAAGTAAAAAAGAGATCAAAATAACAGAGGGAAAAGAAAAAGTAAAGAAATCCAAAAAGGAAAAGTTTCTGAAATCTAAAAAAACCAAACATTCCGGTAGATATCTGGCAACTGTTCAGATGGTAAACCGCGACAAAGTCTATACCCTTATCGAAGCGTTACAGCTTTTGGAGACACTTCAAAAAGCAAAATTTGATGAGACCGTAGAATTGCATATCAATACCCATGAGACCGGTATATCAGGAAATGTAACCCTTCCCAACGGAACCGGCAAACAAACTCGGGTCGTGATCGCTGATGACGCAGTAATTACAGAGATTGAAAAAGGAAAAATTAATTTTGACATTCTTGTTGCACACCCATCTATGATGCCCAAACTTGCCAAAGTTGCAAAGATCCTAGGACCCAAGGGACTGATGCCAAATCCAAAAAACGGCACCATCAGCCCAAAACCGGAAGATGTAGCCAAACAATATGCCGGTGGACAAATGAGATACAAAACAGAAACCAAAAGTCCCATCATCCACTTAACAGTCGGTAAAATTTCCTTTGGAGAAAAAAAACTTGCTGAGAATATCCGGGAAGCGCTGGAAGCAATTCAATCCAAAAACATCAAAAACGCCACTCTTAAATCCACCATGAGCCCCGGAATCAAACTGCAAGTAACGGAATAACCTCTAATTGCTAACGACTGACTTCTAACAACTTCAGTCAAGGGATAATCGGCCTCTGGCCGAAACTCCCAACTCTTCACTGCTAACTGTTAATTGTTAACTCTTAACTGCCTCATTCATAATGACCTCTAGTTAACATGGAAAGATTTTGTTGTGGAGAACGTTTCAGAACCAATATCGCCCTACCTAGACAGTATAATAAAAACTATGGGTGAAACAGCTAATGGCTCGGGATTTAGAAGATATCGAAAGAAATAAGGCTTAGTCTGATAATTTCGCTGTTTTATGTATTTCTATTTTTCCAAGTTTGTCGGCATTATATTCCATTTATGAGTATAAAACATAGTATGGCAGCTGATGCGTCAGGGAAAATTCAGATTAAATTAAAATTGCTGTTTTTATGACTACTATAGAACGAGAATAAAAGTTCCCGCAAGCATCACCAGAGCTCCGATGAAACGCTGCTTAATATCCTTTTCTCCAAAAACCAACCAGCCCATAATGATAGTAAAAAGGGTGGATAATTTGAAGATTGCGGTTGCATATCCAATGTTGGTAAGCGTATACGTCGTAAATCCGGCAAGCTGAGCCAAGGCTGTAAAGGGTGCAAGAATCAGAAATACCCACCAGTACCGTACCACTGCTTGCTTGGCTTGCCCACGGTGAGCAATAACCCAAGGCAATAAGTATATCGTAACGAGTCCATTGCTGATAAGAGCCGTAAAGAGCGGCCCAACCAGTGGTGATGCAGTATGAGTAAGTCCGATTGCCTGCTTTTGGAAGACCGGAGTGACTCCCCAGAGCAAATTTGCCAATAAAAAGAGCTGGACGCCTCGGTTGGAAAATAATTTCTTTAGGGGTACAAAAAGTCCTCGTTTTATATCTAAAAGATATGTTCCAATTGCTATTACAGCAATTCCGATAAATTTGGTCGGAGTTGGCGTTTCACCTAAAAATATCATTGCCATAATAGTAGCAAATACCGGGTTAAAACTGGACATCGGTGCTACTAATGAAATATCCGCGATCCGATATGCCCAGGCAACCGCCAAAAATGCCACCAAATCAAAAGTACTTGAACCAATGATAAATAGCCAGAAGCCATCAGAAATTCCCGGAAAACCGCCAAAGATCAAAATCATCCCAATAACGAATGGAAATATGAATACTTCAGAGATAAAAACGAACAAAAATGGCGCTGTTTTGGTAACGATTTTTTTGATAATTACGGCTGAAATTGCATTCCACAAGGCAAAATACAAAGCTAATAATATCCACATGAAGTTAGTATATCGTATTTTGTATATTGTATATTGTACAAAATGCTTTTGGAACCTGAGAAAAGGCTTATTAGAATCTGTAATAAAAGGTATGAAAAGACATCTTTATAAAAATCCTGGCTAGAATCGGATCCTCGTGACTTACAGATTTATGGCCTATAACTTATTTAGACGTTGAGTTATCCACATTTCCTCTCTGCATAACTCTATTGATATAGTAATTTCAGCTTCGCTATGACTATATTCTTTGTTTTTTGTTCCTGAAGTGTTGGCAATCACAAAGTCTCATTGATAATTCCCTCCCCTTCCTGGCTTTTGGTAGGCAATAGTGCTAAAATATCCTCTAGTTTTTGATGGAGAGATCCATCTTCTGCTACAAGTTCTTTGAAAGGAGACGTATCGCACTGCTAGTGCCGGGTTGTAACACCGATAAGGAGGAAGCCATGTCTTTTCTGAACCGTGGCCCACGGGATACAGTAGTAAACTTAACCGACGCAGCAGGATTGGAAAGAGAGATCAATAGTTTTGACTTCTCTACTGGTCCATCTAGCACGACCCTCTCGGGAAACGAACTCTATCTTCTGCTACAGTCAGGGTATGAGCCACTCCAGATTGTCTTTGGCAATGTTGTCTACTCCATGGGTCTGCGCGGAGTTGTTCAGTCATTTACACGAGCTCTTCGGCAAGGAGAGATGCCTGCTTATACGCGGATGAACAACGATGCACGAGTACTGGCACTCAAGCGCCTCAACGAAAAAGGCAAAGCGTTGGGTGGGGATATGGTCATGGGAGTGATCTTTGAAATCCGAACTTATGCAGATTTTGAAGAGGTTATCGCTACGGGTACAGCTGTAAGACGTGTCAAGCAGCTAACGGACATGCCTATTGCAACAGGAGCATAAGCACCATGCTGGTTCTACTCAAACCTAACCGGCCCAGACAACCGACCATTCAACGGTATAGTCTGAAAGAAGGTCTCCTTACACAGTGGATCTACTGGCCTCATAAGGTGCTGAATCTGTTCTTACAACAGATCGTGAAAGGACAAATTATTGCCCCATTCAGTCTGGTAGCCATTGCTGAAGGCGTGCTATTGGGGACGGACTATCTCCTTCGTCCCCAGCATCTTTTACTAACAATCTTACTTGCTCTTGTGGTGAGTGTGATTGTCACAAGCAAACCCTGGAGAGGAAGGTCTAACAAGCAACCCGAACGGGTACGCGAGATCGAAGGTTAACCTGTGGGGCGTCCCGCCAAAGGCGGGCGCCCCTTATTTACCTTTCTTGACTCTCCATTCTTATTCATGCTATACTATATATATTCCAGAGACAGCAAGCACAAAAGTAAGACTTGCCGAGGAGAGCAGTACGCGCGGAACTAAGCAGAACTAGAAACGCTGAACTACGCAGAATTTAGGCTCCTGGAATGGGAGCTTTTTTTATACCTATGAAAAAGACTACTAATACAGAAAGTAATAATAGACAGAAAAAAGAGAAGCTGGTGGCCGAGATTGCTGAGAAAATGTCGCGGTCAAAAGCTTTGGTTTTTAGTAACTATGAAGGGCTTACCCATCAACAACTTGAAGAACTCAAACGCGGCCTCAAAAAAGCAGACGCAGAACTGCTTGTTGCAAAAAATACGCTTCTGAAATTAGCACTCAAACAGAATAATTTGCCAGTCGATGAAACGACAGTAGAACAACTGCAAAAACCAACAGCAACACTTTTTGCCTACTCCGATGTAGTATTGCCTCTGAAAGAATTGTCAAAAATGATCAAGGCCCTGAAGATGCCGGTCGTAAAATATGGCATACTGGAGGGCAAGAATATTTCAGCAGACCAGGTACAAAAACTGGCTACACTCCCCTCTCGTGAAGTCTTACTGGGACAAGTGGTTGGCATGCTCAACTCCCCAATCCAAGGACTCCATAGCGCACTCAATGGAACAATTGTTAAATTTGTAATGACACTCAATGCTATTCAAAAAACGAAAACAAGTTAATTTTTAATTTTAAGTTTTCAATTTTCATTGAATTTTCAATGTTTAAAATTTGAAAAATAAAAATTTGGATTTGATTGAAAATTTCAAATTGTAAATTTTAAATTAACATACTGGAAGGGGGTGACTAATACTATGGCAAAAGTTTCAAAAGAAGATTTAATGCAAGCAATTGAAGAAATGTCAGTTCTGGAGCTTTCCGAACTGGTAAAAGCTTTGGAGGAAAAGTTTGGAGTATCAGCAGCTATGATGGCAGCTCCCGCATCAGCAGCACCAGCAGGAGAAGCAGCAGCACCAGCTGAAGAACAAACAGTTTTCAATGTTGTCGTTGCAAATTCAGGAGCACAAAAAATTCAAGTCATCAAAGCTTTGCGAGAATTAGTCCCAACTTTGGGTCTGAAGGAAGCAAAAGATTTGGTAGACGCAGCTCCAAAAGAAGTAATGACCGCAGTCAACAAGAAAACTGCGCAAGAAGCAAAAGAAAAGTTGACCGCAGCAGG
>CAZCCG010000009.1:0-20576 GCA_964497535.1 uncultured Gammaproteobacteria bacterium | reverse complement strand
CTAACTGCTAACTGCTAACTGCTAACTGCTAACTGCTAACTGCTAACTGCTAACTAAAAATACTACGGAATTCTGAGGTTTAGGAGGGATTTTATTCTACTGAGTTACTGCTTCAAATAATCTTGAAGAAATAAATCAATAGGCAACAGGAAACGGTTGTTTCTCTTTCTTACTTTAAAACAAGCACGCTTACAATGACGCTATAATGTCAAAAAAGCAAGGATTGCTTCTATAAAGAAACTTTTTATCAAAGATAGAAGAGACGGGGAAAGTGGGAGGGGAACCACCTCCCCCGTCTCAGAGGATGCGACTCGCTCGATGCGAGCCGGGGCGGATAGAGGGATTCGAACCCTCAGTCTGTCGAACCTCCGCCATCCGTCAGCTGACGGAGGCGGACTCGACTGCACTGACCATTGTGCTATATCCGCCAAGGATAGGGTGGAGCCGAGTAAGACTCGGCTCCACCCAGAAACTTACTTGCGTAAGCGGTGAATCAGCGGCCGCGGCCGCTGGTGAGATTATAGTAGCCCGCCCATATCGCCTGGATATCGTTTCCGAAACCAGACGTCCAGTTAAGCAGGGGCATTGCTGCCCTCCCCTCAACCGTAACCTCGGTAGGAATCAGCGACGACCCCAGGGGCGGTGCGCCCACACGCAGACTCGCCGGGTACGACGTGCCCGGCATCCCCGTGGTCTGCCACGCCGTGGCGCCCCCCGCCTCCTGAGCCGAGACGCTTGCGGGCATCGAGATGCTCAGCGCGAGGATGAACAGGAATGCGGCGGCTCCAACCGCCAGTTTGGAAGTGCGACCCATGATAGATCCCTTCTCTAGCTAGCAGCCGGTTGCGCCCGAGGCACATCCAGCCGCACTGAATGCGGTCTGGTTATCCCAGGACACCGTCCCCGGCGTCCACTGGATCATAGCCGTCCCGGCATAGGGCTCACGGAAAGTCCCTGACCGGGTAATAGTGGGCGGAGATGACTCCACCTGAGTCAGGGAAACACCTCGGTTGGGACACGGCACCCCGATGTAGCAGGGCGCAATGCCGGTCGTCTGAGCGTACGCAACGCCCGAGCTAGCGGTGAGCTCCGTGCTCACGCTCGGGAGAGCGATTGCAGCCAGAATACCCAGCGCCGTTGCTAGAGTCAGGTTCCGCAGGACTACGGCGAAAGACACTTGAGCCATGGCTCCTCCCCTACGCTTTATAACTATTTTATGGCCGAAACTTAATCCTTCCTCCCTCCTGGCATTCGTTTGCCAGATTACAGGGTACAAAAAACCAAAATGAGAATTTAGTTTCTTATACCCTGTACCTAACTTTATATACCAGAAGTGAGACTTCTTTAATAAAAATCTGTTGCCTTTTTAAGGTGCAAAATGAATTAGTGTATTGCTACACCGCTTGGCATCATAACAGTTATTATAGGCTCTGTCAATCAGATTGCTTACAAAAAAATAAAGAGGGTTATGCAGATACAGGTGGAGTGGGAGCTAGGGATTTGGTGAGTTTTTCTGCTGCTGCAGCTTTGAGCATGCGCAGACACTTTACGCACAGTTTCATGCGTTTCATTGCACCATCAACCGATACCCTGCTCTTTTGAAGATTGGGTTTGAATAATCGGTTGGTTCGGCGTTTGGAATGGGACACATTGTGTCCGTACATAACTCCCTTGCCGCAATTTTCACATCTCATTGCCATAGTATGTGTTATTATACTAAAGAGAGAGGGAAAATTCAATTCGAAGCGTAATTTAGTATCAAAAATCAAAGAGTAAATATAAAATATACATATAAAAGATAAAATATGACCGGGGATGAGAAAACAAAGGCATTTAAAAAGAGACTTTATACTTTTGTCCTAAGGCTTATTAAGTTTATTGAAAATCTCAAGAAGTCTCAAACAAGCAAAATTATTGGAAACCAGCTAATTAGAAGTGGAACCGGTATCTTAGGAACCTATATTGAAGGATTATCGTCAAGCTCAAAAAAAGAATACACTAATTACTTTAATTACGCTCTGAAATCGGCAAATGAGAGTAAAGTTTGGGTTTCCCTCTTGCGTGATACAGGAAACGGTGACAGAGATGAGGCAAACTATCTGTTAAAAGAAGTAGATGAAATAGCACATATCTTTGCATCAAGTATCCTTACGCTAAAGGGAAAGAAATAACTATTATATATTTGATATGTATATTTCCTATTTGATATTTTATATTTCATACTAATTATAATTCTATGAATTTACTTACCATCCTTATTACCTTACCGATTCTTATCTTTTCCTCTATCCTTCATGAGATTGCACATGGGTATGTGGCAGACCGGCTGGGAGACCCGACAGCCCGGCTTATGGGACGATTGACGCTTAACCCGCTCAAGCATGTAGATCCGCTGTGGAGTCTTTTGATTCCCCTGCTTCTGATTATCGGCCATTCCCCGGTTATTATCGGCGGTGCCAAACCGGTACCAATTGATCCCTTTAACCTCAAAGACGGTAAAAAAGATATTGCGCTGGTATCACTGGTTGGACCACTCACCAATTTGCTGATCGCAATTGTAGCAAGCGTTCTTTTTAAACTCTTCTTGCATGGAAATGCCTCTCTCTCAATCCTAGGACTTATCTTGTATCAAGTTGTCTGGCTTAATCTTCTCCTGGCAGTATTTAACCTGATTCCCATTCCTCCGCTGGATGGATCCAAAGTCCTGGCAGCTATACTTCCCGATGATATAGCCGATCAATATTTATCAATCGGAACCGTAGGAATAGTACTTATCTTTTTTCTCTTATGGATGCCTATCGGCGGATTTTCCCTCGGAGGATTTATTGTTAACATACTCACTTTTTTAATGTCACTACTTGGAGTACCACTCCTATAAATCCTTGGTTGACAAACAAAAGCATCATCAATATTATAACTACACTATGCCTTCACACCAAAAACACCTGCAACAATTATTAGACATCCTTCAATCCAAACGGCTTTTAAGAAATATAACAATGAGGACAAATTACAATGACGAACCGCAAATACATATGTACTCATTATTCCTCAAATCATGCGTCCAATTTTCAGATGGGGTTCCACACGCAGTCAGTTCGGGAGGATTATCCGCAGAAACAAAAGAAATTGCATTTTTAAAATGCTTGCATGAAGCAAGCGAACGTTTTTCAATGGTATGTTACCGTGAAAAAGATATTGTCTTTAATTCATTTGAAAAACTCAAAGGGCATGCCATCGATCCCCTGCTTTTTACTCAAAAAAAAGAAAGCAGAAAAAAAGCTATCGGATGGGTAAAAGGGAATACAGTTGAATCACAGGAACCCTATTACATTCCGGCACAAACAATATATTACAATTATAAATATAGAAAAAATGAACCATTTATAACCAATAAAATTACAACAGGAGGGGCAGCAGGCTTTGACCATGAATCGACATTGCTCCGAGGAATGTATGAAATTATTGAACGGGATGCCTTTATGACCCGCTACCTTAATAAAATACCCGGAACAAAAATCAACCTTGAGCTAATAAAAAACAAGAAAATTAAACACATATATGAACAATTCAAAAGATATAACCTGGAGGTCCATTTATTTGATTTCACTCATGACCTTCAAATCCCCGTTTTTCTCTCAGTATTAGTTGACAAAACAGGTATCGGCCCTCAGCTCACATTTGGATTAAAGAGTGGATTAGATATACAAGAAACTATCTGCGGAAGTCTCCTTGAATCATTCCAAAGTAGGCCATGGCTCAGACAGGTATTGATAGTTGAACAACCAAAGGAACAACCCCGGAAATATTCCGAAGTCATTGATATTAAAACCCGTGCATTATTTTGGAATATGGGCAATGACCCTACACATCTCAGATTTTTACTTGATCAAACTCCTCAACCCCTGAAAATACCCACTTATAATAAAACAGCAAAAGAACAACTACAATATGTTCTCCATATTCTCAAAAAGGCCAACAAATCTGTATTTTATAAAAATATTACCCACCCTTATTTTAAAGAAACCAAACTTCGGGTATATAAAGTGGTCATTCCAGAGCTTCAGCCTCTCTATCTTAATGAACGGACAAAAGAACTTAGAGTTGAGCGTTTGAGAACAATTGCCAAACTGTATCATAAATCTTTTTCACTGAGCAGATTAAATCAAGTACCTCAACCATTCTTATGAAAAATCATATAACCATATCATTTTTGTTGGGAAAACAACTGAGTATTGGACAAAGGTTTTTAAAACAGACCCGATTAAGTTCATTGAAAAATATGCTTCCCCCCTCGAAATGGCCAAAACGGTGGAAAACAGTGTATTTTAAGGATTATATTCGACTTAACAAGATTGTCCTTCCACAACCCGAATTAGAATCCTCAATTTCCCTCAAAGATACGCTTTATAAAAGAACCTCCAATAAACAATATTCACAGATACCATTATCAATAGAAAAATTGAGTACGCTCCTTTACTATAGCGCAGGATTGAAAATCAATAAGGCTCCTTGGAGAAAAAGTAAATTCTACCCATCCGCAGGCTCTCTTTATCCTCTGGAAATATATATTATTTCCCTCAATACAGAAATACCAAAAGGACTTTATCACTATAACCTGAGGTCCCATTCTCTCGAACAATTACAGTTGTTTCAAACATTTCCTGTCTCTTCCTATTTCTATGGAAAAGAATTTAAAAAAGCAGCTTGCATTGTTATTGTTACCGGATGTTTTTATAGGACAACTGTTAAATACCAGGATCGGGGATATCGATATATTTTTCAAGAAGCAGGCCATATGGGACAAAATCTTTATTTACTCAGTGCTGCTTTAAATATAAATTGTTGCGGTATTGGCGGATTTACCGATAACAAGATAAATGAACTACTCGATATCGATGGCATGCTGGAATCAGCATTATCTGTTTTTGCTCTGGGAAATAAATCAAAATAAGAATAATTTGCATCTCATGAATCGCCTAAAACTTCTCTTAAAAGAAATTTTCGCTTTGGATGTGCGTTCACTTGCCCTTCTGCGTATTGGGACAGCACTACTGCTTCTGCTAAATCTTATTCTTTGTTATTCTAATTTACAATTCTTTTATACTGATAATGGGTTTTTGCCCCGTGAAGCCGCATTCTTAAAAAACCCCTGGTCTATTTCATTGTACTATGCCACGGGAACATGGGAAGGGGTTATTGTCTTATTTATTATCTCTGCAATATGCTCTTTTTTTCTTTTAGTCGGATATAAAACACGTCTCTTTACAATTCTCTCATGGATTCTTCTAATTTCTCTTCAGGATAGAAATTCCTATGTCCTTCAATCAGGTGATTTACTTTTACGGATGATACTTTTTTGGGGAATATTTTTGCCGTGGGGAAACTATTTTGCAATTGATACTCTGCATAAGAAAAAACCCAGACAAAAGACTATTGCTTCATTCGCAACTGCATCATTTATGCTGCAAATCGCCTTTCTCTACTTCTTTGCGTTTGGCCATAAGTTAGCAACAGACTTATGGCTGCCAAAAGGTACCGCAATATGGTATGTACTGCATAGAACTCAAACTGCTACTACGCTCGGAACGTCCCTGTCACATTTTCCCTTTCCGATATGGCAACTTTCAAGCTATGGAGTGCTGATATTAGAAGGGCTTGCCGGTTTTTTATTATTGGTACCTTTGTACCATCAAAAAATAAGGACAGCTGCTATCGGCACGCTTATTCTGGTGCATATTCTTTTTGGCCTTATACTTCAAATCGGCTTATTTCCTTTTATTGATATTGTTACACTCTGCGGGCTTCTGCCACCATTTTTCTGGGACAAAACACATCCTCTACAAAGATATATTACACAACACCTATGGTATAAAAATACAAAAAGATGGATTGATTCCACAATAAAACCTTTGGTTTCACCTAAGCAAACCTTCATACACTTTCTTTCTCCTTCAAAAGAAATATTAATCATAAATGTAGCTGTTAGCTTTTTTGTGCTGTATATCTTTTGGATAAACCTAACCGGTTATCGAAAATTTCCCTATAAAATGCCTCTACAATTGCTTTCTATTGCATCCCTGCTGCATATCAATCAGCAATGGAACATGTTCGAAAACCCGCCTGGCTATGATGAGATTTATGTAGCGGTTGGTACTACAAAAACTGGTAAACGCTTTTACTTATTTCCTTACGAAAAACCATTTGCCAGAAAGACTCTGAATCATGATACCTTTCATTATCCTGATTACCGTTTTAGAAAATATTTTGAAAGCATGGAATGGTCACATTCGGAAAAGTTGTATTATGCAGCTTATTTGTGTAAAACATGGGAAGAAAAATATAAAGACAAAATCCTGATTGGAAGTATGAGAAGAGCCATAACAATTGATGGGAATAAAACAGAATCAAAGATGAAAGTTTTTGGAATTTATACCTGCAAAAATCCAACTAATTACAATAAGGTGAAATCATTGACAATAAAGGAAAACAAAATCTATAATTGACTTATACCTGTTGTTCAACCTATACAGTATGAAATATATAAAACCTACACTTTCTGAAGAAAAAATTGAACTTAATTTTTTTCTTACGAATATCGAATATATAGACCACTTCACTATTGTTGGCAATGCCTACGCTCAAACAAGCGGAAGCGGCGGTTCAACCGGCACATCAGGAAGTGCCAGCAGTATCGGTGCCGGTGGAGATGCAGGCAATGCAGATGGAGGTAGCGGCGGTGATAGTGGGTGCGACTAAAAATAGCATCTGGAAATTCTTCTGATTTAGCGTTTAAACCTATTATTCCCTTGACA
Source organism: uncultured Gammaproteobacteria bacterium (assembly GCA_964497535.1). GTDB lineage: Bacteria > Patescibacteriota > Microgenomatia > Levybacterales > UBA12049 > CAZCCG01. The sequence goes on along the minus strand of CAZCCG010000009.1, from coordinate 13,761 downwards.
AATATGAAATACGCCTGTCCCTCCGAAGAAGGACAGGCGTGAGAAGGTTGCGAAAGTCAACTCCTCCACGCACAGCGTGTGAGATTCACTGTCGAGTGAACCCCCGAGGTCAGATATACGTCTCCGTATATCTGTTGGCGATCAGGAACATATCGAAAGGTGAATCGGCTTCGTGTCTCAGGATTCACCCATTCGACCCATCCCGAGGTCAGAGAACTTTGGGCAGCAGAGAACGGATACGCCGCTCCTCTACTATCCCTCCATGCACTCGACATGTAGATGACGGTGCCGTCAGTTCCGACGGCGAGCCGTGTTCCCCGAACCGAATCCCAGTCCCCCTGCCACACACCAGTCATGTCTTGGAGGACAGACGGCTGTGGGGGAAGGTAGGTGGGAAAAACCACTGCCCGGTCACACGAGGGCAGATCCTCTACCCGAAGGCCGGGAACCGCACTCACGGACGACTGCTGGTCCGTTACCGAACCCACAACGTTCGTATCCTGAGCGTGGATGATACCTGCTTGCGCTGGCACCAAGATCACCAGAATTGCGAGAACCGTGAGAACTCGGAACCTGAACATGCTTTCCTCCCGGGAGTTATATTTTTGACTTCCGCTCCCGTTTGAGCCTAGGAAACCCATCCTAACTTCAAAAGGGAGCAGATTTATTCTATTAAGGTGCAAACTCAAGCTCACTTGAGCCTATTTACCAGAACGGATTATACACCCAATACCCACAATTGTCAAACTATAGGCTCATGGGTCAACCAAGAATAATAGTAGCCCTCAATTAGCTTAATTTCAGTAATCTCCATTACACATTTTTATACTTGTAAAAAGTCCTGGCTGCCGGTAGTATTAAAACCACTATGCCTTCCCTATCACTCAAAGCTCCTACTACTATACAAACATTTGGCAATAGTATGCTGCCACTATTTCATGATGGAGATGTCCTCACGCTTCATAAAACCTCTTTCAAGAATATTGCAGTTGATGATTTTGTGACATTCAAAAAGAAAAATCGATATGTCACCCATAGAGTTATTTATAAATCCCCTGCTATACTAGATTCCCGCCTGCGCGGGAATGACAGGAGAAACGGCAGAAATCCATTTATAATTACTAAGGGAGACAATAATCTCCAACCGGATGCCAAGGTTTTCCCCCACCAAATCGTAGGGATTGTAAAACGGATAAAAAGGGATACCGTAGAATTTGATCCCTATACAATCAATCTCATTCAATCAACCGCTTACTTTGGGGAGCTAGTAGCAATTACTTCACTATTTGCCCAAAATGACGTTAGGTATCTCATTTTAAAAGGACTACCGCTTCATCTTTTTTATGAAAAAACGCATCCCAAAAGAATATACGCTGATTGTGATATCCTCATCCATCCAAAAAGTGTGAGAAAAGCAGAATCAGTACTGCGAAAAGCAGGATATAAAAGACAGGAGTCTGCTTTTTCCAAAACACATAAAAAGTTAAAAGATAAAAAAACAGAAGAAACATTTTATAAACAGACAAAAAACTATATCATCATGCTGGACATTCACTATGAACCGGTATTTCTTATGAATCAGGTAGGAACAATGAACAATTTATTTTCCCAAAAGGTTCTGACGCAAATGAGAGAAGATTTTTTTCACCATGTACGTACCATTACAATACAAGGATCATCCTTTCCTATTCTTTCCCCCGATTATCTTATTCTCTATTTAGGCCTTCATTTATTTCACCATAATTTCAAAGGATATTATCGCTATGAACTTATGAAGAATATTTTGAAAAAAGAAAAAATAAAATGGAAACAATTTCATGACCTGTGCCAAAAATATACTGTAGGCTTATTTATCTATCCTGTTTTTTTTCATCTAAGAAAAGACTATAACTGCGCTATTCCAAATTCGTTTTTAACAGATCTGGAACCAAAAACAGTTATACAAGAAAGGCTTATTGCTACCCTCTTGAAAGAGTCTATTTTTGAAGATGAGTACAGAATACAATCAGGTATCCAACGATTCACCTTAATCCTCATGCTATCAACTAATAATTGGTTTAAAAAAATGCTCGTATTTGCAGATGTACAAATTGTGTATTCTATTGCCTGGACGCTGCAAAAACTAATCAGCATCTATGTAGTTAGAAAGAAGAAATTATTTGTTTCTTAAGAAGCACTTGGACAAATTCTTCAATATCTTTTTGAGCTTGTGATGTCGAAATTTTATATTTATCACTTACCTTAGTCACTATAGTAGGAATATCCCACTGTAATTGGATTCCCCGGAAGATATAAGAGGCTGTATCATTGAGGGTGAATAGAACTGATTTCTCTCCTTCAAAAATTGTCGTCTTGTCCCCCATTTTCTGGGTAATAAACCCTTTGTTGAGACGATATTTTCTAGGCTGTTTTTTCATTTCGTAGTAATTCTATCACATTTTCAAAGTGAGGCAAACTGATAAATATATCAAAGAACCTATCATGGGAGGCAATAAATTTCAGTATAAACTCTACTTGCTTTTGGGAATTTTTTTGTTCTGTAAAAAGCTGCCCCAGCAGTTTTTTAACAGCCATTTGCTTATTGGTTGTCTGTCTTACTTTAAAAGAACTTGATCTATGAAGAAAATACAAACTTCCTACCCTGTATTTCTTCCTGCTTCTGGAAACGGGGTTTTTCTCCGCAAATGGAAGCTGATAAATATAGTATTTCCCTTTTTTCTGCCGGAGAATGACCATATCGTCGGCAATCACCTGGTAATGTGGCGACAACAATTGTGCTGTGGTTGATTTTCCCGCTCCCGATTTTCCCAAAAAAAGAAATGCGGTATCGTTTTGAATGACGGCAGATGCATGGATCAGACACCCCCCGCAACGCACAAGCAATTGTTGGATTACTGACCTGATAAGCCAAATCAGCTGGATTCCGCTTATATAATAATAAGATGTTATTTTTATATCTGAAGTTTGTTGAAAAAGACGGATATACTGTTGCTTCTCAGATTCCTGAATAAGCATATTAAAATCCATAAATCCCTTTATATCAATGGTGTAATCTATTTTTTGCGTAGGATACACTATAATAAATACTTTGTAGTAGGCAATAAACTCTTCAATAAATAATTTTTGCAGCCATAGATATTCACGTTGTTGATAAAATCTGATACGAATCAAAAAACCGGCAATTGAAAAATAAATAACTCTCATTGTTTTTGTTCCTCAAGAAGAGCCATTATTATAAAAAATATGTATAGCATTGCATAGATCGTAAATGCGTAATCAGTTTGGAAATCAATGAGAAGGCTTAAGAAAAGAACAAACATGATATCTTTTTTTGCTTTTAAGAGAAAATATCCAATAATAGCAAGAAAAAATAACCCCGCAATTATCCCATGTTCTACAAAGACATCAAGAAAAATGTTATGCGTTGAATATGTCTGCTGGGATATCTGATAGAAATTTCCCGGACCAATACCTACCAGTGGATTTTTTTGTATGGACTCTATTGCTTGCCCAAAATAGATAAGTCGTTTGGATTCAAATGTTCTATCAGATACTAATCTTAAGTTCTCAACAAAAAACGAATGGATAGAACTTACAACAGGCAGATGAAAATTGCTGCTCACGATAGTCACAAAAAACAACGAGATCATAATACCTCCTATAAAAAGTCCCTTTTTTACTTTTGACAAATTAACCTTTCTGTCATGTAAACTCTGATAAAAAAGACATGCCATACCAATAGAAAATGCAAGATAAGCGCTTCGGGAATAAGAAAAGAGGAAAAATGGAAAAAGTAAAATAAATATACCAACGTATAACTGGCTTTTTTTATGAATAGAGGCATGGATAAGCCATAGTAACGGCACTATTAGATAATCACCTATATAATTATGGGAACTAAAGTAAGGAAATACCAATTGGTATCCTGATTGAGGAATGAGTGTTATTTTATCAAAACCGTAGGTCACAAGAAATAACGTAGAAACGGAAAAGAGTATGCCTAAAAAAACTAGTAATTTCGGAAAATACATTATCACTTCTTTTTTATATGAAGAAACAAGTATGAACAGCAAAACGAGTGAACAGTAATATAAAAAATATAAAAGTGACTGTTCCTGGTTGATAGAAAAAACAGCAGAAACCAATGACATTAATAAAAATCCAGCAAATAAATAAAAGACTTTCGGAAGAAAAATCTTTTTTGGAACGCTGGAACACATATCTGCAAACAGTAATAAGCAGGGAGAAGCAATAATAAGAGAGAAACTAATAATTCTTCCTCCATGTATTCCTAAACCTTCAATGAGACAGATACTAAGGGTCAGAAACACAAAAATAATATGCCAAAAATAATTACGTATAACCATAGCCAAACAATTGACAAAGTTTGTTGAGTTCCAATATGATGTATAGTGTACCATGGAAAGTTCTACGCCCCCTAAAAGGGAACCATTATTTTCTCCTTTGCAAACTTCGCTTTTAGTTATCAGTATTCTCATTTTCATAGTGTATATGCTTAATTTTTTTAATATTCTTCCTCTTTCCAGATTCGTTCCCCCGTTGGGATTTTTACCCCATCTTACTTCCCGCTCTCTGCCAACTACCTCTGCCACCCCGCAACCATCTCGTGAATCTCATTCCTCTATAACGCCCGTACCCACGCTACTACCACCAGTAGTATTAGACCCCGGTCAAAAGCATATTTGGCTCAAAGGCCGATCAGTAGGATCTCTAGGAACAGTAAATCATCTCTCTCTTTTATATAGATACATTAATACAGGATTTATTCAATTACCGGCAACTGAGGTAACAATTATTGCTACAGTAAGTGCTCAAAAAATAAGCTCTATTCCCAAATATAAATCGCTTCATACGCTTGGGGAAGCTCTCGGAGGATTTTTTATACAGGGAAACCCAGATATATCAAATAGTCCTACCCCTGCAAAAAGAATGCTTATTCTTGCATACATGGTTGACCATTGGAGATTACAATATATAACAGATAATTCCTATGCTATGAATGTACAAGTCTGGAAAACATCGATAACACAAGCAACATTTACTATTCATCTGGAGCCCACTGGCACAAAAGGGTATCTTGTATTACCTACTAATCAAAAAATACCCTTTACCTTACCTCAATCATTATATGTTGACTCCAAGAAACGAATTATTTTAACAGGATTCTTTACAACACCTTCAACATTAACAGAAATTAGCTATCTTAAGATAGAAACAGCCCCTTAAAGTAATATGAAGAAATTTATACTATTGGTTTTGCCTCTCTTCATTCTCCTGTTTTTTTTAGATATACCACAGATATATGCACAGTATGGTAATTGCACTATCAATGGATGCATTCTGTGGGGCAATACATTTCTACGGCGTTGTCAGTCTGTTCAGGTGGCTTGTGGTACCCCGAATGAGTGTACCAATGACTGTGATTGTGACAGTTATTGGTGTAGTCCCACTCCTCCTGCTGAAGCTTCTTATACAGGAAGCTATACCGGGTCATATGAGGCTGGCTACACCGGTACGTATACCGGTTCATATGAAGGTGGCTACGAGAGCGGTTATACAGGGTCTTATACGGGTTCCTATACAGGCGAGTATACAGGCTCTTACACCGGTTCCTATACAGGTGATTACACTGCTACCTATACTGGCACGTATTGCGTTCCGCAGGAAGGGCAGGCGTGTTCTAAAACGTCTGGTGCAAATGCGTGCGGACAGACAAATACGAACACTGGGGCATACGACTGTGATGGCATATGTAATGCCCCTGATCCTTCTGTCCCTGCAAATCCTCCCGGGCTTGGGTCTATCTGCTCCAAAGTCTCTCCGCCAAATGCCTGCGGACAGACAAATGGGAGTGCCGGAACAATTGTCTGCGACGGTTCCTGTAATGCTCCTAATCCTTCTACTCCCCCCAATCCCCCCGGATATGGCAATACCTGTACCAAAGACTCGGCGGCTAACATCTGCGGTGATTTTAGCTCGACCAATGGAACAATTGCCTGTAACGGATCCTGCAATGCTGCCGAACCGGAAACTCCCAGCTGCATATACGGAACCGTCTATAAAGACCTGAATAACCCACCAAACGCAACCGGTGGGCCTGCGTATTCATCAGCATCACTCACTCTCTCCAACGGAACACCGGCAACTACTGACGTCAATGGAACATACATATTCCATAATCTTCCTCGTGATTATTATTGGGTAACCTTGAATGATCCGGCCGGGTGGACCAGCCAATATGCTGCTGCTTCTCCGAATCCCCGGACAATAGGGTGGTTAGGTTACAACGGAGTAACAGATGGGGTAGCAAATTTTGGTCTTGCCCCCAACTACAGTATCTCCGGGTTTGTCTTTGTAGACCATGACCATGATGGCGTATATAATCATGATGATGTTCCCTGTAATTCAACCAATGGCGGATGTATCATAACCCTTACTGGAGATGCAAACCGTTCTGTCAGTACCAATAGCGATGGCACGTATTCATTCCCCTATCTGCAAGCCGGGAATTATTCAGTATCTGTTACCTATTCTTCTAACTATCAACTGACCTATCCTGCGTCATCAACTCTTGAGCTGACCCTTGGCCCCAGCGCTGCAAATGTGAATTTTGGTGTTACCCCGCGCTATACAATCTCGGGATTTGTCATCAATGATATTGGAAATAATTACAATCCCTCCCTGGGAAAGGCCGGAGTAAAAGTATTTAATACCACGAATGGATCATCTACAACGACAGATGCAAACGGTCTTTACTCATTTACCGTCTTATCCGGGACATATACCCTGACTTATGAAATGCCTTCAGGATACACCAACACCTATTTGGATAATACCCAAAAATCAGTTATTGTAAACCATATATACCTCAATGGAACAGTAAATTTCTATATTACACCGTATTATGCAATTTCAGGCAACTTATTCAGCGATGCGAACAAAAATACCAGAAAAGACGGCGGAGAAACTAATATGGGAGTGGCTCAACGGGTAACATTGGATAACCTCGTATATGCTGATGGTAATCCTAATAAACTTACCGATTACAATACCGTAAATGGAGTTTATTCATTTCCAAATCTTCGCGCTGGATCTTATCACGTCATTTATACATCTTCACTTCCGGCCGGCTACAAACTGATCTATCCTACCAACGGTGCCCCTCAATCGTACTTTTCAATTGTAATCGGCCCATCCTGTTCTATATCTCCCAACAATGGAGATCCCACCTGCTATCAGGCTGCCGCAACGTTGTATACAGGCAGCATCCAAAATGCTAATTTCGCACTTACTAATTCGTTCCCCTGGATCCAATGCAAAGGAGCCGATTGCCGTGAAGATGCCGGATTTGTCAATCCGATTCCTGCAGCAGTTACCTGTGGAGCATATTCATCTGTTGCGAATAACCCCTCAAGCACCACCCCCGGTGTTATTTTCTCAGGCAATGGGGATCCTGACTTTGGACAGGGACAAGCATCTCCTTACCAGAATGGTGCCACTCCTCCCTGGAATTGGGTTGTTGGCGGCATTAGCTATCCCGAAACATACTCAACACCTATCAGCGGCAGTCTACGAACCTCCTATGCATATCTGGACGGCGTTGCCCGGGAAAGCGGGCTTACCTTTGCCGATATGGAGCCTTACTGCGTTGGAGGCCTCAATAGCTGTACGCTTACCGCTGGATTCACCAATGGACTCTATAAAGCCAACGGCAACCTGGTACTCAATAGCTTTACCTTCCCTGCAGGGAAAAATTATGTAATCCTGGTCAATGGAAACCTTACGATTGCGGGAACCATTAAAGTTCCAACCACTTCAACCGTAACATTTTCCGTCAAAAATGATATCATTGTACCTTCAACGCTCGGTCAGGCAGACCCGCTCTCTACCGTTACTGATATGGAAGGATTTTATAGTGCCGACCGAAATGTCCTGATTCAAGGAGTCAATGACTGCACCATCGGTGCAGATAAAAAATTAAATGTAGCAGGATCGTTGGTAGCCAATGCCGGCCTGGTCGGAGGAGCTATTACACTCAGTAGAGATTTATGTGCGGGTAATTTGATCTGCTCTGCACTCACTATTATTGAACGTCCTGACATGATTATAAATGCGCCTCCGTTGATACACCATCCCAACTATACCTGGCAGGAAGTTGCCCCATAAATGAATGGCTTAACCAACCCTTCTCTCAAAACAGTATTATTCTTTTTGCTATTAGTTACATTATTGGGTGTAAATCTTTTCTTACGCTTCAGTCAATATGATTATCCGATTGATATCTTTGGAGGGGATGGAAATAGAGACTATTTTGTCGCCCATCATATCATCACATACCATGAATATCCCCTCGTTGGACCGTATAACGGCGGGTCAGACAATATCATCAAAAATAGCCCTTTTTATTTTTATCTGTTGGCATTTATCCTGCTTTTTCACGATACTGTACTATTCCTCGGCCAGGTCAATATAGTGTTTCAAGTCATCTCTCTCTTGTTATTTTTTATATTTGCTAAAAAAACATTCGGGATAGTTCCAGCTTTTATTACGCTGTTATTTCTTACTTTTACTCCTGAAATCATGCATCATTCCAAATTTGTCTGGCAACCGTATGTTATGGAACCGTTTTTTACGGGATCATTATTGACGCTTCTTATCGCATACCAGAAAAAAAATATTCGTTATTCAATCTTTGGAAATGTACTATTTATAACAGCCGCTATTTTACACAATTCTGTATGTGGATTAATTCCTCCATTGCTTGTTGTTGATTATTTTACGCTCAAGTCCAGGGGACAGAAACATTTTCTGAGAGATTTCGTCCTGTTGCTTCTGTTTCTTTTTTTATTACTGGGAATTTTTTATCTTCCGGTAATCATCTATTTGGTTCGCCATAATTTCGGGATTATTCCTTCTGATTCCTCGATTCTATCCAGTTTTGTCCAATTCTCTCCGGATAAAATTATCACAAATTTTGGAGGGCGCTTTTTGACATTAATGAGGCTTTTGGGCATCCCTGCCAATCCTCCACTTTTTACATTTGATAACCTTTTGTTTTTGATGCTGCCATTCTTTTGTGTTGTGTACTTTTTATTCTATAAAGGTCCTGAAAAAAAGATATCATTTCTTCTATTAACTGGCATAGGTACCTTCCTTTTTCTGATATCATGTATGCAAAAACAACAATTCCATACATTAACGCCAATTATGGAAGTAACCCTATTACTGATAGTAAATTGCATTTATAAGACATTCCTATTATTCCCTCTTCCTCGTATCTTTTTATTACTGTATATTTTTCTTTTCTTTAACAGTATCCTCAATACCTTTAGCCTGAATTATCAATACCTTTCTCCCCCTACTAACAAACAGATTATTGATGATGCGGCCACCACTGTTATCCCTCACCTATTAAAATCACATATTAAAAATGTTGCGATCGTTGGATATCGAACAGGGTCTCATTATCTGGATCCCACAATTCTTATAAACCCCCTTGAGCAGAAACTCCATCGGGAATTACTGCCGGTAACAGATACATTTTATGGATATTCTTCCGCATATCTCAGAAGCCAAAAATACATCATTCTGATATGCGCAGATCAGGAAAACCATTATTTTGACCGTAGACTTTGTCAACAAGCTTTTAAAAATGAGTATCGGGGTTTTAGCATAGAAGAAAAAATGTACTCTCGGGGATTACTTACTATATATTTGGCAATCAAACAGTAGGAATAAAAAGTTTTGTCTCTTTGATGCGTTCATAATGCATCCCTTACTTGACAGAGCTAGAAATTGTTTTTATTATTAAACAGCATGAAACTGAGTACACAAAGAAATATTATTGTCATTTTAGTAGTACTTGCGATAATTCTGGGTATTGGTATTGCCCAAAAAGTCCTCAAATCCCGAAATAATACAACTCCTGTGGTTCAAAAAACCCAACCTTCCCAAAATCTGGTATCTTCCGCTCCAAAACTGACAAATGATGAACAGGAGGTTTTGAAAATGGTAGGGACAAACGCCTCTTCCCAAGACCAGAAAAATCAGATAAATACTGCAATTAAAATTGCGCAGACGACGAAGACCCTGGAAATCCCCGGCTGTTTTGGGAATCCCGTTGTAGCACGTGTGAAATATAAAAGTGACCTTGAGATCCATAATCCCGATACAATTGCCCACATAATTATATTTGATAAAAAGAGGTTCTATACTATCCCGCCAGGGAAAACAATCACTGTACCCATTGATTTTCCTCAGGGTCCCGGTCTCTATGGATATGGCTGCGGCGGCTCCGGTGAACCACGCGGAAGAGTGTTAGTAACCCAATAACAACCGATCTATTCCTATATCCTGCAATGAGTAATCCTGTTAATAAACGGCATATAAGATATTCACACTTTTTCCTGATAGTAGGAGCTCTATTTATTATAAATTGTGTTCTCCTTACGATTTTTCTCACCACTACCCCGGTACAACCTGTTGCGACAAAGGCTATTTCCTACCCTGAATTAAAAAACCCAAAACTTGCAAGCATGAATTTCAAACAACTGGTGACGTATTTTCAGCTATTGGCAAAAAAGAAAGGTGCTCTCTATGCATATCAAATACTATTGCGGGCTCCCATCAAACCTGATACTGATTTGCATCTACTGGCACATGCCGTTGGAGACATCTTGTACCAGCAGCAAGGAGCACGTGGTATCCAAAGCTGCACACAGGATTTTAGAAATGCCTGTTCCCATGCAATTGTAATCAATTTATTCCAGGAAAAAGGAGAAAAAGCACTAGGTGAAATTGCAAAACTCTGCGAAGAAGCACCCGGATATGGTACCGCATATACGATGTGTTTTCATGGACTCGGACATGGCGTCTTTGCGTATTATGATTATGACTTTCCAAAAGCGACTGCAACCTGTAAAAAATTAGGTACTGCCCGTCATAATTACCGTGAATCGGTTGAATGTATTGGCGGGGCGGTTATGGAAATTATTTCAGGAGGAGGCCATGACAAAATTGTCTGGGATATCCAACGAAAACAATATCTTCACCCAAATGATCCGTTATCATTATGCCGTAGTGACTTCATTCCTGTGGAAGCAAAAAGCATTTGTTATATTTACCTGACGCCCTATTTATACGAAGCGGTGGGAAAGTCCCAAATAACTGATGACAAGGCCAGTACCCAACAGGCCTTTGCTTTTTGTAATCAGATTGAAGACACTAACGACCGTCTCGCGTGTTATGGAGGATTTGGAAAAGAATTTGAAGTATTAGTACAAAATAGAGATATCCGCACACAAGTACAATTGGGAAATTCCCAAATGAAAAAACTCTATGAACTCTGCAGTCTTGCTCCCGGAACCCAGGCAATTGATACGTGCATCTCATATGCCAATAATTCTATTTATTGGGGAGGTGAACATAGTGAAACAGAACCAATCCGGTTCTGTTCTGTAATTGCAGACGGCAGTCATAAAGATACCTGTTATACCGGTGTTATGTCTATGATTCATAGTTACAACCGAAATGATACTGCCTATCTAGAGAAATTCTGTAAGCAACTTCCCCATTCTTACCAAACAAAATGCGTACGACAGCTGTTATGAAAAACAGATGGATTGTATGGATACTATTGCTAATCATCCTGGGAGAAAGTATGGTTTTATTGTTACCGGCGACGAATAAACCTTCTCCTACAACGCCGTCCCTTTCTCAAAAAAAACCCTCCTTACCGATAACACAAAACGATACCAAAGCTGCAGTTGTTATTGCCGATACTATTGACCACATCGGCGCCGCAAAAACATATGAGCTTCTCAAAAAAGAATACCAACAGTCTAAACCAACAATACAACACACGGCCGCCCATATTTTCGGAGACGTACTCTACAAAAAAGAAGGAATTAAAGGACTGGTAATCTGTGACAATTCTTTTGCATATGGCTGTTACCATAGCTTTATGGTCAATGCGCTTGAGGACCATGGGCTTTCAATTGTCGGTGACTTATATAAAACCTGCAGTGATAAATATGGAGACTTAGGATCAGGATGTGAGCATGGCATCGGACATGGGCTGGTTTTTGTCAATAATGTCTCGTTGGAAAAAGCAATTACTATCTGTACTGATCTATCCAAAAAAACAGTCTATACAGGATGTGTAAATGGTGTATTTATGGAATACAATCTTCGTACAATGAATGATGGCAGCGGCAGCTCACAAGCACGTACTATCGACGACTCAGGACCTTTTGCACCCTGTGACACGTTGTCTCTGAAATTTCAAAAACCCTGTTATTTTGAACAACCACACTGGTGGGAACAAATCTATAACCACGATTACCAAAAAATATCATCGCTCTGCGCTCAACTGCAGCCGGAAAGCAAAAAAGCATGCTTTCTAGGTATGGGCAATGTCATTGCCCCCTTTCTAGAATATAACCCTTCACGCATTGCCGTAGTCTGCAATTCAATGCCATTTGGAACTGACCAACAATGGTGTTTTGAAGGCGCTGGCAGACTTTTGTCCAACATCGCAGGAGGGAATACGTTAACCGAAAGGCTTTGTTCGAATCAAACTCTTGAAAGTAAAGATATGTGTTTGAAAAATAGTGTTTTTTATTAGAATGCCTTTGTTAGGTAATCGCTTGACAAAGATATAACCTCTTCTTTATACTAATCTTGCTCTTTGGTATTTGAGGATAGTAGAATTTTTTCTCTACAATTTCACCAATTATGAGGTACTACCCATAGCTTTAGCAACGGGTGGAACGAGGCGAATTGCAAATGTCTTTGGGCAAATGCAGAACCTTCCTATTTAACCATTTTGGGAAAATACTATTATCTGTCGGTATCTAAAGAGCAGACTTTATTTCCTCTTATAATCTTTTTTGTTCTTCTTGTAGAAGATATATCAACTTCTCAGCCATAGTTACTGTTGTAAAGAAAAATCCAGGTATATCATGTCCCTTTTTATAATGCAGCGTTATTCCATATACGATAGTTTTACGAGAATCACCCAAGGGGATTGATTTGGTTTCCATTTTTTTAATCTCTCCAAAAGGCACATGAAATTGCTCAATGGGAAAATATACTTCTCTTTTTTTGGTGTCTATTGACGCAATCAGAATTCCAAATATAGAAGTCCTAAGCCACTTCATCAAAAAAAACGCGCTGACAACGGCCAGGACAAGCCACACAAGAGGCATTCGAATGATACTGGAAAGAAAGGCAGCAAGAAAAGCAGGAACAATAAAAAAAAGGGTGTACATTCCCAGATGATCCCATGCTCCACGCCTCAGATTTGCCTTTACCAAAAGCCTATTCTTTTTGGGAATACCAACAAAATCGGTAAAAACCGGCAGCTTTGCCCGTGCCATATAGGAGTATTATTTCACGGGAGATTGAAACATTCAATGAGAGCTTAATTGAGCCGGGAATGGGAATCGGACCCATGACCTAGTCATTACCAATGACTCGCTCTGCCACTGAGCCATCCCGGCCTTTGTGCTGAGTGAGAGATTTGCACTCCCGTAGGCCTTTCGGCCGCGTGATCTACAGTCACGTGCGATTGACTACTCCGCCAACTCAGCTTGTTTAGTTCCTAGCAATTAGCGACTAGATACTAGTTTACTAAAAACTAATAGCTAGTGGCTAGTTGTTTCCTTGAGCCGACAGGGGGATTCGAACCCTCGACCTTCACTTTACAAAAGTGTTGCTCTACCACTGAGCTATGTCGGC
>CAZCCG010000008.1:0-26236 GCA_964497535.1 uncultured Gammaproteobacteria bacterium | reverse complement strand
GGCGCCATCGTCTAGCGGCCTAGGACACAGGGCTTTCATCCCTGTAATCATGGGTTCGAATCCCATTGGCGTCACCATCTTTCGCTAAAGCTACAGAGTTTTCCTTAGGTATCTAGCTAACACACACCGGGTGTGTGTAGTCGGATCACACTAGCAAGTTTAAAACTCTAAGTTATTGATAAGCCAAAAATGAGTTGATAACCGGACAATTAAACTAATTAATGATAGTTGAAGTTTGCCTCACAATGACATCTCTTCTCAAGTTTTTACTTTAAATGATTGACATGTTCTAAGCTCTTCTTTATACTAAATATTGTGGCCAGATCATCAAATAATCACAGGAGAAATATTCAATTAACTATTGTGGTATTACTTTTCCTGGGAATTGGCATAAGTACCTTAGTTGTTCAAAATAGAACTAATTTATTTTCTAAAGCTGCTGAAATTGCTAATACATCTGGAAATAACGAAAAGACATTTAGTAGCTTAACTGTAGCCGGTCACAGTAATTTTGCTGGTAGTGTTAAAGTAGATGGTTTGATGACAGCTAATTCCGGTATAATGTTACAAAGAGGTAGCTTTCCTCAAGACACCTGCAGACCTGCAACTACTGGATTGATAATCACTTCAGATGCAAATTATACGTTAGCAGATCCCGTTGTTCAGGCTTGTTCTACAACAGACTCATATAATACCCATGTTTATATGTGTGGGGCAAGATGGGATGGTACTAGTTATAAATATGGCTGGATCTGTATGGATTAACATATCATGAATTTATTAAAACCTCTTCCCCTCCTCTTATTTTTTTTGTTATTGATTTACATTGGATTTACTTTATTTCAAACTGCATCTGCTCAAAGTAACGATTCCAAAACTCTTTTTTGGATACCATTGTACTTTGACAATAATATTAATGTACAAAATAGTGAAAGGATTGTTGCAGCATTGGCCAAATCGAATGCTCAAGGATTTAATGTACAAGTTGGTTTTGATTTTTTGAACAGTAATACCCGAATAATCTCGGACGATGAATACTCCAAGCTAAAAACTGTTATTGACTATGCCAAAGGACTCGGGATGGATAGTTTATTTTTAAGTATAAGAGTGGATACTTATTCTGAAGATTTAGGATTTGAGAGAAATCCCAATGGAGAGGGTCATAAAGCATATGGCTGGGATGTTTTTGATCCTAGAGTTGTTCAACGAATTGAAGAAACTGCTAAAAGACAGGCTGCTTTTGCCAAAAACTTAGGCTTAGCTGGTATCTGGGTAGATACAGAACCCTATGGTGATTGGGTTATCTGGAATCCTTATAATCCAAATGAGAGAATAAACACATCAACCAAAAGTGAAGCAGAGATTAAGAGTGCGTATTTTGCTTTGGGGCAACGATTTATGAATGGCTTAATATCTGAATATCCCGATGTCCAAGTTATTTTATCTCCAGGTTTTGTTGATAACGCTGGGCAGGCTTATCGGTTTTATCCAGATTTCTATGCTGGAATGCTTTCTGTAAATAGTCAAAAGGGAATCGTGATTGCGTCTGAAATAAGTTATGGTTATCCAGACGACTATCATGCAGGGATAATAGCCTGTTATGAAATGGGTAGGTGTGACGCCAACGGACATGATACTACCTTTACTTCACACCCTGAGTGGTGGTCACCAGTTCGCAAGGTCTTACAAGACTATGATCAAAATGGTAATCAGAATTTGTGGAATAAACATACCAATAGCTCTTCAATTGCGCTTTCTTTTGGTACCGATTATGGTACTGATGGAGGAAATGAAAATGATAGCTCTCAAAGTATTGATAAATTCAAAACGGCAATTAGCAATAGAAGAAGTCTTTCACCTAAATTTAATTGGATTTATTCAGAATCACAGTATTGGCTTCAAGGAAAATCAGCTAATTGCCCTTTCTCAGATTGGCCAAGCGATGTACCCTGCTTGGGCAAAATACTAGCTCAATCCGTTAAATCTCCTGAGTTACCAGATAATTTAATAATTGATGGAAATCTTTCTGTGCAAGGATCTGGCAACTTTGCAGGAAATTTTACAATAGGACAAAATTTAACACTAATATCCGGTTTTAATCTAGCACGTAAAAATTATGAACTCGACAGTTGTAGACCTGCAACTGTCGGGTTACTTATTACCGCCGA
Source organism: uncultured Gammaproteobacteria bacterium (assembly GCA_964497535.1). Lineage (GTDB taxonomy): Bacteria > Patescibacteriota > Microgenomatia > Levybacterales > UBA12049 > CAZCCG01. Next base: position 24,068 of record CAZCCG010000008.1, on the reverse strand, counting down.
TAATAATTATACCTTGGGTGACCCAGTGGTTCAAGAATGTAAATCCAAGGGTCCAGCTGATACCCACATGTATGTTTGTGGAGCCAGGTGGAATGGTGGTCCCAATTACCATTATGGTTGGATCTGTTTAAATCATTAATTTCATTTATAGCCACTTTATTATCAAATCGTTTATGATAGGTTCGAATCCGAGCCGGATCACAATTGACTTCTTAACACAAAGTTCTTCAAACATACAGATTGACAGGTCTCAGTGGAGAGAAGTATAGTATCTGTATGTTAACAAATGACGATTTACACGCGATAAAAGGAATTATTTCTGAGGAAGTAAAATCTTTAAAAAGTGACGTAGGCACATTGAAGAACGACGTTGGAGCGTTGAAAACTCAAATGAATACAGTTGAGTTGAAAGTAGAATTAGTGAATAAAAGAATTGGGAAAGCTCAAGAAGAAACAATTGAAGCCCTTTCTGAACTTATACATACCGGATATAATTTACACGAGGAACGTATTAAAAAACTCGAAAAACAACAGAAATCCTCTCACGCACAATAATCTTCTTAGTTTCATTCCGTAAAAAAAGCGCCAGGGCTTATGTTTGGTAGATACCAAACTGCCTGACGCATAAAGACTTTAGCTAGTTCTCCTCTTTGGTCTGTTGTGTCCACATCTGGGCATACAGTCCTCCGAGCATAACGAGCTGCTCATGGGTTCCTTGCTCAATGATTCTCCCTTCTTCCACAACGCAGATGATGTCGGCGTTTTTTATGGTGGACAAACGGTGAGCAATGACAATCGTTGTCTTGTCCCGATCCTGCAGGAACTGGTTGATCGCCTCCTGGATCTTGGCTTCTGTCAACGAGTCGACAGAACTGGTTGCTTCATCCAGAACCAGAATGGGTCGGTCAGCAAGTATCGCGCGAGCTAGTGCAATCCGCTGCTTCTGCCCTCCTGATAACTTCTTACCTCGTTCTCCCACCTTGGTGTTATATCCATGGGGGAGCGTCTCAATAAAGTCATGGATGCAAGCCATCCGAGCTGCATGCACAACATCAGCAAGAGAGGCGCAGAAGTTTGAGAAGGCGATGTTATCCCGGATCGAACCGCTGAAGATATCCACCTCATCCCCCTGTGGGACGTAGGCAAACATCCGTTTGAGAGTCGAGGGACGCCACTTGCGGATATCTATCCCCCCAATCTCAATTGTTCCCTCGTGTATCGGTTGCATGCCGGTGATTACCCGCCAGAGGGTGCTTTTCCCGGCTCCTGTGGGCCCTACGAAGGCGACAACGCTTCCAGGTGCTATATCGAGCACCAGATCCCGAAGAGCATGCTGTCCTTCGTGTGCACCGGGATAGGCAAAACTTACGTTTTGTAGCCTGATGCCGGTTGGAAGTATGAGCTGAGGATCTTCTCCTTCATCTTCTTGTGCAGGAGTTTCATCCAGCAGATTTACCAGGCGCTTTGCTCCTTCCGATGCCTCTGCCGCTCTGTCCAGAAGGCGCGCGAAACGCCAGAAGGACAGGAACAATCTCTGTGAGAGTTGGTAGAGGAAATAGAAGTTGGGACCATACAGTGATCCATCCTGAAACTGCATGAGCCAGATGGAGATCATGGTTATCATGGCCAGATCAAGCAGTCGGATACGGATGACGTTGTACTTGAATATCCCAAGACGTGCTTCCTGCGAACCCAGGGCATGCATCTGATCCAACATGTCTTCCTGGACGCGCATCAGCCGTTCTTCTTGTCCATACAAGACCGCTGTTTTCACAGCTTTCATAATTTCGTCGCCTGATCCCTCCTCCTTCTCTTTGAGGTCATACCGCTGGACACGCAGCTCTTCACGTTTGCGATGAGCTGCTCTAGTAACCACCATGAACCCGCCAAAAGCCGCTATCGCTACAAGGGCTGCATAGGGACTGAGGATTGCCAAAGGAATGAGACTCAGGACTGCCTGTACCAGAGTTGGTATAAACTCCCACGACAGGTAATCCATAACCTCAATGACCTTTTTGATCCCATCGGCAATCTTACTGGCCTGTTCACCGGAGTGATGCCGATCATGCCAGGGGATATCCATCTGTAGGAACCGCCGCATGGCACCCAGCCGCAGAAGCCGGTACACAGATTGGTTATGGATCGTTACGATGCGGTAGTCGATCATGGTATCCAGCTTTACGTAGAACCAGAGTTCCATGACCGCCCAGAAAGCAAATGCAAGCAACCACTGTAGGCCGCTTGCTCCTTCTTCCTGCATGCGAATGATCAAGCTGGGGGTATACCCCTGGATAACAGACCACCCCTCGTATATGAGGATCAATGGAATAAAAGGAATGAGTTTTCTCTGGATTGGATGGAGATGTCTCCAAAAGCTTTTGAGCAGCTGCAAGGGAACCTCCTTGTTAATGTGCTAAGATTAGCCGTTTTGACTAACCAACCGAGGCTCTTGCCACGGCTGTTGCACACAACTCTCAGCGTTTACGCTGATTTTCCTTGAGGACAAAGGCCATGGCACGAAAATCGTTGCCACGATTAATACGCCCGGTAAGCACCGGCACGTTGGCAGGTATTGGTATAATTATTTGCATTTTCATAAGTAAAAACTTAGACCTATAGGGTATCATACTCGTCCACTTTTTGTCAATATGTTTACGCATAAATTATTTGTTTGAAGTTAGAACTTGTAGTATAATATTCATAGATCTTTGCTAATTGAGCATTCCAAAAGATTGTGACTATAATAAATACATGAATATAGCACCCCAATATATCGGCTTCGCGAAAGAATTTAAAATTCCCCTTCTGATAGTAGGGGGGATTATCCTGTTCCTTTTCTTTGCGTATGTCATTCCCGTTCCGCTTCTTTCTACGGTCATCATCTTACTCGCCATAGGGCTTGGAACCTATGAATTATTCAAAGAAACAGTCATAGGGCTTATGAAAGGACAATATGCCCTTGATTATATTGCCATTTTGGCAATTATTGTGGCTGTTATTACCCAAGAATATTTGGTAGCGGCAATTTTGTCCTTGATGATCTCAAGTGGCCGCACGCTTGAAGAATATGGTGTCTCTCGCGCCAGACAATCTCTAACCGGGCTTATTGAACGTATTCCTGATGAGGTATTACTGTGGACCAAAGGTGCCATTGGAGATAAGAAAAAAATTAGATCTATCAAAATAGGAGAAGAATTATATGTAAGAAAAGGGGAAGTTATTCCATTGGATGGAATTCTGGTTTCAGAAAATGGGTTAACAGACGAGTCATCTCTTACGGGAGAGCCCTATTTTATTGACAAGATAAAAGGAGATGCCCTTCGCAGCGGAACGATCAATCTGGGAGATCCTATTATTATCAGAGTTACCAAAACTCAAAAAAATTCAACCTACAATAAAATAATTGAAATGGTACAGCATGCACAGGAGGAAAAGTCACCACTTGTACGTCTGGCAGATACCTATAGCACCTATTTTACTATTATTACCTTGGTCATCGCCGCATTTGCCTATGTCTATTCCCACTTTAATCTAACCAGTGTACTGGCAGTTTTGGCAGTTGCTACTCCTTGTCCTTTAATTATCGCAACTCCTATCGCGCTTTTGGGAGGAGTCAATGCTTCTGCGAAGAAAAAAATTATTGTGAAGCAACTGGCAAGCCTGGAAGTATTATCTCGCGTAACAGCTTTGATTTTTGATAAAACCGGTACCATTACTATTGGAAAACCCAGATTGACGAAAGTAGAGCTAAAAACAGACAAAATTTCCGAGGATGAACTCTTAGGTATTGCAGAAGCAATTGAGAGAAGTTCTCTTCATCCACTGGCCAAAGCCATTGTAAACTATGCCAAAGAGAAAAATGCTCCGGTAGTTGCAGCAGAACATATCACTGAAAAAATAGGAGAGGGGATTACCGGAGAAGTATTGGGCAAGCAATATACTCTGGCAAAACTTTCCGGTGGCAATGGCATGGCAATAGAACTACGAAGCCATGCTCAGCAATTGGTGGTTTTTCGATTTGAAGATGAGATCAAACAAGATTCAAAAGAAATCATTCAGTATCTCAAGGACAAAAAACTGAGTCTGTTTATTTTTACGGGTGACAAAAAAGAATCTGCAGAAAAAGTTGCAGAACAATTAGGAGGAAAAGTTACTGTAAAAGCAGAATTAACGCCTGAAGACAAACAAAAAGGCATTGAGGAATTAAAGAAAAAAGGAATAATTACCGCAATGGTGGGAGACGGTATCAATGATGCCCCTGCATTGGCTTTGGCAGATGTCGGAATGGTATTTAGCAATGAGGAACAAACAGCAGCATCTGAAGCAGCAGACATTGTCTTTTTGGGAGGAAATTTCTCCCAAGTACTGGATGCCTATGGAATTGCAAAACGAACTATTCAGATTGCCATGCAAAGTATCCTCTGGGGGATCGGATTAAGTATTGTCGCTATGGTATTTGCTGCTGTGGGAGTAATCCCTCCGTTATTTGGAGCAGGTATTCAAGAAGCTATTGATGTCGCAGTCATTTTGAATGCTCTTCGTGCCAGCCGCTAACCAGATCTTCGTTAGTACCATCTGATTGTATTATTCCCTGTAGTTTGGTAGGGTTGTTGTCCATAGCCGGATGTCGGCGCAGAATACTGAGAAGGAGATTGGTATTGGTAAGAATTACCATCACACTGGCATCCATCCGAATATGATGACATGGGATAATACATAGTTGTTGGGTAATAGCTTACGGGATAGTAATACACATAGGGATAATAGGTTAAGTAGTAGGGGTATGTCATATATGAATAGGAATATTGCATGATGGGATAGCTGTATTGGTATCCCATATTGGGTTGGCCAGGATTATAGGAATTGGGTGGTTGCTGGTTTCCTTGTCCGGTAACCGTAATTGTTGCTTTCATATTGGGATGGATCGTACAGTGGTATGTATAGGTACCTGGCATTGTAAAAGTATACGAGTAGGATTGATTCGTAGCAATGGTCCCTGAATCAAATTGTGCCGGGCCATTATCAGATGTTGCCGTATGGCTTACTGAATCTTTATTAATCCACGTAACAGTAGTACCAACTCCCACAGTCATTTGGGCGGGGCTATACTGATAGTTTTGGATGCTAATCGTATTTGGTTGTTGTTGCGGTTGTTGACTTTGATATAACCCTTGTGGATTCATACTGGGCATTTGTTGTGCTTGAGGCATTGGTTGCGCAGCAGACCCTCCTGCTGTAAGCAAAAAAGGCATTTGCTGTGCATATGATTGAGAAGGAAGTAATAAAAATACAAGAGAGAGTAGTAGTAATGAAAAAAATCTAATAGTTTTCATACTCATATATTGACTGTATCACTCTGATGGTTTCAAAACAACGATAAAATGGTAATAAAAATGTAACAGTTATCTGCTACCCGGTTTCCATTCTACAGCAGTTAAAAGAGGGGCATAAATATCATCTTCCAATGGGATTTTTAACTCGTCTAATTCATCTTTTGTGGGGGGTCTATTTTGAAACTGTACAAATGCGAGATCCGAAATAACTGCAAGGGGCGTTTGTTCTTTTCCTTCTCCCATCACCAAAACTGCCGATGCAGCCAGTCCATCAATGACTCCCGCTTGTGTCATCTTCAGATCCCGTCCGAAAATATCTGGGGTTTGTATATAGTTATTCAATGGATTAAAACCACACCAGGCAATACCAACGCCTAACGTCCCTTTACGAAGCGGTGTCAATCTACTGTCAGTCACAATAACTCCAAGCGACTGTACTGAATGTTTTTTTCGCAGATATTCCCAAATCTCCTGAGTAGTTTTCTGGATGTCTTTTGGCCAGAGTACATACCAGCCGTTTGCATTTGATTCATCAATCCCTGCATTTGCAATAAGAATATTATTTTTCAGAGTAAGAAGGAGTACTCCATAGCGATACAGCATTTCGCTTTCAAAATAGTGGTCTGATTCTTTTTTTATAAGTGTTGCTTTATCTACAGAATCATCAGTCTTTACGAGTTGTCCTTGGCAAATACTGATAATTTTTGACGTGATAACAACGATATTTTTTTCCGCAAGAGTAGGAAGATACCGGTCGAGGACTTCAAAAAGGTTCTCATGCGGCCTGACTTTGTGAGTCTTGTAACTTTTGGTAATCATCAAGCAAAGTATAATGCGCTTTACCTCAAGTTGCAATAGAAAAGCTACCTATACTTACAACATGTATTTCCTTTGTATCGCTTCAGATCACCAATACCCGTAGTTATATGGATAACAATCATAGGGATTACTATAATTCATATAATTACTGCTGGGATAATTATATGATGTTGGATAGTTATAACTTGGGTAAGAATATCCCATCTGGGACTGCGGATACTGATATTGGTACTGATATTGGTATTGGTAATAATATGAATACGGATTGTAATTCATATTGTTATATCCCGTGTTGGGGTAACTATATCCCATACCGGGGTTGGTATACCCCATATTAGGATTACATCCGTAATTACCGCATCCGTTATTACCATAATTGCCATAGCTTGGCGCCGGTGCTCCCATCGTATATGCATGAGCAGCCGGGACAAAAAAGAAGAGAAAAAGGCTTAAGAATGTACTACTTGCAATTATTCTTTTTATACTCATAATTCACCTCCCTATCTAATCAAAAATCGTTGTTTCTTTGCATTAAAAAAGTATCACATCCTTCCCCACCAAACAATATATATTATGTAATAGAAAAGTAATAAAACTCTATCAAAGGATATAAGTTGTATAAGTCCATTGTGTTCGCTATAATAAAAGATCCCTATAGAATGTATCTATCGGGTAAATAGTATGAGTTCAATCAAAATAAAAGGCGCACGCGAGCATAATCTGAAAGATATCAACGTTGAAGTACCCAAAGACAAACTGGTTGTTTTTACCGGCTTATCCGGTTCGGGAAAATCTTCTCTTGCGTTTGATACTATCTACGCTGAGGGACAGAGGCGGTATGTAGAAAGTCTCTCATCCTATGCCAGACAGTTTTTAGGTGTCATGAAAAAACCTGATGTTGATTTAATTGAAGGTTTGTCACCGGCAATTTCCATTGATCAAAAAGGCGCATCTCACAATCCACGTTCTACTGTTGGGACCGTTACCGAAATCTACGACTATATGAGACTCTTATTTGCTCGTATCGGTCATCCTCATTGTCCCAAATGCGGTCGAGAGATTTCCCACATGTCCAAAGAACAAATTATGCAGGCAGTTTTTGATCTGAAAAGTTCATCTGATAAAAAACAAACCCGTGTACTTATTTTGGCTCCTTTGGTCAAGGACAGAAAAGGGGAATACAAAGAATTATTTGTTGATCTTCGAAAGAGAGGCTACAAAAAAGTCAGGATAGATAAAAAAATCTATATGCTTGATGAAGACCTGATACTTATAAAAACCAACAAACATACTATTAGTTTGGTTGTAGACGAGCTTGTTATCTCCAAAGAGACTGACAAAACAAGACTGTTGAATGATATAGAACAGGCCTTACTTTTTGGAAATGGGGAAATGATTGCATCAGTAATTCTAGATAAAGGATTTGAAATTCCCCAGAAACCTGAAAAACTGGAAGACCATTTGTTTTCTGAGAAATTTGCCTGTCCGTTTTGCGGTATATCAATTTCTGAAGTTGAACCGCGGATATTTTCTTTCAATACTCCCCATGGTGCATGCCCAGCATGCAATGGTCTGGGAGTAATTTTAGCTGTCGATAAAGATCTGGTACTCAATCAGAATTTGTCTATCAATGAAGGAGGAATCGTTCCATTTCAAAATATTTCTGAGCAGGATACGTGGTTCTCACGGACATTTAAGACATTCTGTCAGGAAAATAAGATTCCACTGAGTACTCGATTGGGTGCTATCCCTGTTGATAAAAAAGAGCTGTTATTACAAGGTACCGGAAGCAAGGAATATGAAGTCTACGGAGAAAACAGATTTGGACGGGAGACTGCTATTCGTGAACCATTTCATGGTATTGTGCGGGAATTAAAACGCCGCTATACCGAATCCGAATCAATGTTTGTTAAAGCACAAATTGAAAAATTCATGCGAAATGAAATATGCGGTACCTGCCATGGCTCAAGGCTCAAAAACGAAGCCTTATCAATCACTATAGATGACAAATCAATTGTAGATATATCCGATATGTCAATTACCAAGGCTCTTGAGTTCATTCAGACACTACAGAGTATTATTTCACCTCGTGAACAGGAAATCAGTAAATTGGTATTAAAGGAAATACAATCACGATTAACATTTCTGATGAATGTTGGTCTGGAATATCTGACCCTCTCACGTGCCGCCCAGACACTCTCAGGGGGAGAAGCCCAAAGAATTCGTTTGGCATCCCAAATCGGCAGCGGTTTAACCGGAGTATTGTATGTCTTGGATGAACCCTCGATTGGCCTTCATCAACGGGATAACCAAAAACTGATTGAGACGCTGAAAAAATTGAGGGATATTGGCAATACCGTATTGGTAGTTGAACATGATGAAGAAACCATGCAGGAATCTGATTATATTTTTGATTTTGGTCCGGGAGCCGGGGAACACGGAGGGACTATTATTGCTCAAGGAACGGTTGAAGAAATAAAAAAGAATCCTCACTCTATCACTGGAGCTTATTTATCAGGCAAAAAGAAAATAGAAAACGTCCATATCCCCCCGTCCCATTCACAACTGCCTCAAACACTGCGTATTATAGGAGCCGATGCTCATAATCTAAAAAATATTTCAGTAGATTTTCCTCTGCAAAACTTTATTGTCGTCACCGGCGTTTCCGGATCTGGAAAATCAACACTTATTGTGGATATTTTATATCAGGCTCTGGCAATGATGAAAAACCCGTTCCATCGGGAAAAACCTGCAGAGTTTAAGGAAATGTCCGGAGCAGATGAGATAAAACATGTATATCTGATTGACCAATCACCGATTGGAAGAACCCCTCGAAGTAATCCGGTTACGTATAGTGGTGCATTTAACTATATCCGTGATTTATTTTCCCAGACGAAAGAAGCACGGCTTCGGGGATATGGTCCGGGGAGATTTTCATTCAATGTAAAAGGCGGCCGCTGCGAAGCCTGTGAGGGAGAGGGACAAAATAAAATAGAAATGCAATTTTTACCGGATGTATATGTAACGTGTGAGGTATGTAATGGCAAGCAATACAACAATGAAGCACTCGAAATCTTATTTAACGGAAAAAATATTGCGGAAGTCCTGCAGATGAGTGTTTTTGAAGCATGGGAGTTTTTCTCCTTTGTTCCGGCTCTTTCCAATAAGCTTCAAACCCTCAATGATGTCGGATTGTCTTACATTAAATTAGGACAACCAGCACCAACACTTTCAGGAGGAGAAGCACAGCGGGTAAAACTGGCAACTGAATTGTCTAAACGAGGAAAGAATGCGGTATATATCTTGGATGAACCAACCACTGGACTTCATTTTGCAGACCTTGAAAAATTACTCTTTGTACTCAAACGTTTGGTGAGTCAAGGAAATACGGTTATTGTTATAGAACATAATCTGGATATTATTAAAAATGCCGATTATATTATTGATCTAGGTCCGCAAGGAGGAGAAAAAGGAGGACAAATCATCGCAACAGGAACACCACAACAAATAGCAGACACAAATGCTTCTTACACCGGGCAATTCCTCAAAAAAGTCCTCAAATAAATTTTATTCTTGCGGTTGTCTTGACATCACATAGTTTTGAACCTGTCGACCAAGCTGTGGATGATCTGTTAAGTCGGTTTCTGCAAGGTATCTTGCTGCTTGTTCCAGTTCTCCTTCCAAATTGAGATCATATGCTATATGAAATACATCCGCTGCAACATCAGGGTGTTCAGTTGCTTGCTGAGCTACTTGACCCATTGCTCTTATTTTTTCATCTCGATCAGGGCTAGAGGGATCTGCAATTAATTCCCTTACTGCCATGTATCCTCCCCAATCTTTTTCTCCTTGCATAGTATCTATAATAGGTTGGTAATAAGCACTGAACTGTTCCGCTTCAGGGCCTTGTTGGGTTACCTCTTGCGCTTTTGTAGAAATGGGTGATTGTATCTGCTCATGCATGTATTGAACATAGTGGTTTTGAACCAACTGTTCTGTAATTAAGATTACATAATTCATCTGGCAGAGATACTTTAAGTATATATTCCAAGGTGTCTACCTGGTGTTTCTAGCTTAAGACATTATTCTTCGAGTGAGGAGCACAGCGGCAAGTCGAGAAGTGAAAACCTTTCTGTTTCTTTTCTCTTTACTTTTTTCTATCTCAATTATATACTGTAGCGCTGGTACTACGAAACGCATGAGGAGGAAGTCATGGGCAAACTCAATGATTTGAGTGAATTCGCTGTTCTGCTCCGTCGATTCAGGGAAGCAAAGCAGATGTCAGCAAATGAGTTAGCACGAACTGTAGGGGTGGATCCAAGCTATATAACCCGCCTTGAAAGATTCGAGCGGGACGTACCCCGACGACGCGTTGTCGAAGCAATCGCAGTAGCGTTACAGCTTAGTGTAGAGGATCAGGACAAGCTCTTAGTGGCAGGAGGCTATGCGCCCGCAACTGTTGCACTGCTGGGAACCTGGGATCCTGCGCTTGAAAATGTCGCACGAGTACTGGCTGATAGAAAGCTTAATGAGAAACAGCAAGCGGCTTTCCGTGAAGTCATTGCTCTCATCTCCAACCAGTGGAGTCAAAACGGTACATCCTAGTCATATATCCGGTTCGGCGCCTTGTTATCTGTCTTATGATGGAGACAGGCGCCTTTTTTTCTTGCCTTTCAATTGTGTTCCCGTTACTATAAATAGGTGAGAAAATTTTTAGCGAGGTTGCTTATCTCTTTTTTTCTTTTTTTTGTTTGTTTTCCTACCCCCGTATTTGCTACCGATGATAATTTTGATACTGCGTATGATGTTACCTATACCGTAACCCCTGACAGTATTACCCATGTTGCTATCGTTGCAACACTTACCAACACAACCGGTAAATACTTTGCAAGTTCTTACAAAGTAAACGTTGGCTCTTCCAATATTTCAAATGTCACTGCATCTGATCCGGACGGTCCGATACCACCCAATGTCCAACAGGATGATGACGGGTATTCAATCGGCGTTGACTTTAATAAAAAGGTCGTTGGAATGGGCAAATCATTGGTATTCAAAATTAACTTTGACACTACAAGTATTGCACAGTCAAAAGGAGGAATATGGGAAATTAACATCCCCGGCATTCAAAATATCTCAGATTTCTCAACATTTGATGTGCATCTGAGAGTTCCAAAAGAATTTGGGAACCCTACATACATTAAGCCGTTTATTAATTCCACAACTCTGGATTTCACCAAAGATCAATTGCAAACATCCGGAATATCCCTGGCATTTGGAGCCAAACAATTATATTCCTTCCGCCTTATTTATCATTTAAAGAACAAAAACTTATTTCCTATTAGAACTGAGGTGGCGCTTCCTCCTACCACAAACTACCAGGATGTGTATATTACTTCAGTTTCCAAGATCCCGGTCAATGTAACAGAAGACACTGATGGAAATTGGCTGGCTCAGTATTCACTTGCTCCTTCACAAGCCCTTGATATTACGGTCCAGGGATATGTCCAGACATATCTGACTCCCCGCCAACAGGATGAATCAGGCAAAAATCTTTCTCTCTATCTGAATGAAAAGCCATACTGGCAAGTAACTGATCCAACGGTAGTAAAGTTAGCCAAACAACTGCAAACTCCTTACGCAATCTATGAATATGTACGTAACAAATTAACCTATGATTTTTCACGGGTTGCCGGCAGACAGGAACGGCTGGGAGCAGTTGCCGCGCTGGCCAAATCCTACTCCGCAGTATGTCTGGAATTCACCGATTTATTCGTGGCCTTGTCCCGGGCTGCCGACATTCCGGCGCGAGAAGTGGACGGATATGCCTTTACTGATAATTCCAAGCAGCGACCCCTTTCCAAAGTACAGGATATTTTGCATGCCTGGCCGGAATATTACGATACTGATTTGAAAACATGGGTTATGGTAGACCCAACCTGGGGAAATACAACCGGCGGAGTGGATTACTTTAACACGCTGGATTTTGATCACGTAGCATTTGTCATAAAAGGATCTGATAGCAGCTATCCTATTCCCGCAGGGGGATACAAATTGCAAAACAATCTGGATGAAAAAGATGTATATATGGATATCGCCACAACGATACCTAATCAGGATACCAAACTCGTAGTTTCGACAAATTTTCCCAAGGTAATTGTTCCTTTTTTACCGGTAAACGGAACGATCACCATCCGCAACAATGGCCCGCTCATGTTACCGTCACAATCTGTTACTATTACCAACCCGATTCTTCTTCCCAAAACGCAATCAGCTACTATTCCTGCTATTCCACCTTTCGGCTGGTATAGTATTCCACTTCAGTATAAGAAAGCTCCCATTTTGACAAAGAAAACCGTGCCTGTTACAATACAAATCGGATCGAAAATCATCAATCAATCCTTAATTCTTTCTCCATTGTATCTTGACGAAATCGTCATAAAAGGAGGTATCGCAATTGGAACACTATGTGGCATCATCATACTTATCTTTGCCATCAAAGCCTGGCGTGTATCACTTTCTAGACAAAAGTAATACCGTTCTCTATGTCGGCAAAGCGCGTGACCTGAAAAAACGGGTTTCTTCTTATTTCTCAAATAAAGAGCTGGGTGAAAAAACACGGGCTTTAGTTTCTCAAATTAACTCAATCGAAGTAACAATTGTGGAGTCAGAGCTGGAATCATTGCTTTTGGAGGCAAATGATATTAAAAAGTATGATCCCAAGTATAACATCAGGCTTACCGATGGCAAGGCCTATCCCTTGATTCGTATTGTCATCAAAGACACATATCCGGTTATCATCTCTGCACGTCACCCGGACGATAAAAATTCAGTATATTTTGGGCCATTTCCAAGTAGCAAAGATGTCCGGCTCGTCCTAAAAACACTACGCAGAATTTTTCCTTACCAATCTGTCGTAAACCACCCCAAAAGAATTTGTTTGTATCACCATTTAGGACTTTGTCCCTGTCCGCCGGTATTTGACTCTCCACAGCTTAAAAAAGCTTACAAAGAAACTATGAAGCATATTATTCATTTCCTGGAAGGGAACACAAAAAAAGTGTTGCGTGACCTTGAAAACGAACGGGATGATTATACAAATAATGAAGAATTTGAAAAAGCGGGGGAGTTACAGAAAAAAATAAATGCCATACTGTATGTCACCCAACCATTCCATAAACCGTTTGAGTATGAACTCAATCCTAATTTACGTACCGATATACGACACAAAGAATTGACACAGCTTGGCGAACATCTTATAAAGGGCGGAGTACCAGTGAAAGAGCTGGAACGGATTGAATGTTATGATATGTCCAATATCCAGGGGCATCAATATGTTGGATCAATGGTTGTTTTAACCAACGGGGAGATAGATAAATCGCAATATCGAAAATTCAAAATTTACCAGCAACCGGAAGGTATTCCTAACGATTTCGCTGCAATGGCAGAAGTGATCACCCGACGCCTCAAACATGCTGAATGGCCTACACCGGATCTAATAATAGTTGATGGAGGAAAAGGACAGGTTTCAACTACCCAAAGTGTCCTGGATATGCATGGTGTGTCAATACCACTCATCGGTATTGCAAAACGGGAAGAACTATTAATTACTCCTGATTTTGTAGAAATAAAATTACCCAAAGACTCTGTGGCTCTCCATCTGGTACAACGGATTCGTGATGAAGCACACCGTTTTGCAATCACGTATCACCGAAATCTGCGAAGCAAGTCCGCATATCTGAATACGTCAAAGTAAGCATTTGATACTATCTGCTTACCGTGTATTCATACGGAAAATAGAGGAATGTGGCTGGCGCATCGGGAAGTAAATATTTTTGAAAATCGGCATATATTTTTTGACGCTGTTGGATATCTACTATTTTTCTCCCGTCTTCAATGAGTTTATCAATCCGCTGACTTGAATATCGGGTAATATTATTGTCCTGACCCGAATGCCACAGGGTATACTGATCAGGATCTGCCGAAACCGTATATTCTCCCAAAAACATCTGGAAGTTTTGAGGTCTGGCGTTTACCGTCTCTACCTTTGCAGTTACTCCTACCTTTTTCCATTCCTTTACAATCTGTTGGGCTACTTTTTCATACTTAGGCAAAGTTTTCAAATGTAATACTCTGGTGTTTTTTAGCCCGGCATTAGTGAGTAGTAACTTGGCATGAGTAAAATCTTGCTTTCGCTCATCAGAAACATCCTGAAATGCCCATGAGGTTGACGGATACAGTGTATATGTCCGCTGCCCTTCCTCAAATGTATCGGGTATTGCGTAGGAAAGAGCGTTTCTAATTTTACTATCGGAAAGAACCGGATCTTTGGTATTATAAAAAATTGCGACCATTTTGGTATAGTTAATGTTCTTGGTAATAGTAGCTGTAGGAAAGTTTTTGAAAGAATAATTTTCAAAGTCCAGCGTTGGCAATGCCAGAGCTTGCGTTATTTCACCCAAAACGTATGCTGTTTTTTGGGAAATGACTGTCGGGTAGAAAATATAGGTTTTTGTGCTATATGAATTGGATTTGTCAGATAACGCAAGTGACTGGATAAAAGGCCCGTTGAGCTTGATATCATTAATTTTGTATTGTCCGGTACCGATAATCCCGTTTCTAAACAGAGGTCGCGATACTGTTAGAAGAAACGGGGAATATTCATCCTTTAGTTTGAAAACAACGGTATAGGGGTCCGGTTTTTCAATGGTTACATCAGCAAAGTTATAGTTCACAAAAGAAGCATCAAATGGGGTACCATCCTGGAATTTGATGTTCTTTTTCAAATGGAATATATAGGTCTTTCCGCTATCCTGGATTTCCCATTTTTCTGCCAGATCAGGTTCTGGAATCTCGGCAGGTGAAATTTTGGTAAGTCCTTGAGAAACTTGATGAAGAATAGAATCCGGTAGGTTATCCAATGTATATGCACCCACAACCCCAATAATAACTTTATTGGTTGTGGGAAGTTTTGCCAGGATGGTTGGGAGAAATGTCTTTAGCAAAAAGAAGGCTCCGATTCCAAGGACGAAAAAGACAGCAATCGTCAGCCCCCATTTTTTGATATATGCTTTGATCAGCCAGATGATAAGCCTTCTGCGTACTATTGCCATATATATCGTTTTTTAATCAATGGGGAAAGAGAAGCAATACCGAAAGAACCGCAAAAACTGCTGCCAAAATTCCTGTAGCCCATACCAAAAACTTCTCCATGCTTCGTCTACTTCTATAGAATTCTCCACTGCCCCCAAAAGAAGCCGAGACTCCGCTGCCTTGACTTTGTAGCAGAACCGAAGCAATAAGTAGCAGGGCAATAATAATCTGCAAAATGGTTAGAATCATAGTGTAATTATACAAATTCTGCTATTGCTTTAGCAAGTTTTTCCGAGCTATGGTAGAGAGGAAATGTCGAATCCACAATGTCTCTCTCAATAATTGAATACTGTTGTCTTTTCTCATTGTCAGGAATTGAGACATACTCGTACTGTTTTTTATATTTCGGAGGTATTTTGGTAAGAAAATTATTATTCATCATAAAATGATTAAAAACCTTGGTTTTGCAGTGTTTGGTTATTGCCTGAACATATTCTTCAATCGTATAGGCGGGGGTTTCAAATGTTTTGTTGGCAACATTTACAATATACATTTTTTTGGCTTTTGATTTTTTAACAGCTTTTATAATATTTGGCACCAAAAGAACCGGAAGAATAGTGGTATATAAATCTCCGGGACCGGCAATAATAATATCTGCTTCTGCTATTGCAGTAATAGCTTCTTCGGGAGTATGCGGATTGGTTGGCTTGAGGTGCAATTTTCGTATCGTTCCGGTAAATTTCCCCAGATCAATATTCTGTTCCCGATATACTTTTTCTCCAACTGAAGTTTCCGCCCAGATAGAAAGACTTTCAAAGGTTGAGGGCAAAATCTTGCCGCTGGTCTGAAATATCCGTTGCATTTCGAAAAGTGCGGTCGGGAAATCATTGGTGATAGAGGAAAGTGCTACCAGCATGAGATTTCCAAATTTTTGTCCGGGCAATGAACTATCCGAACCATATCTGTTCCCGGCAAAACGGTATTTGAGCAATTGCTTCAGAAGTGGATCGGCATTGGAAAGTGCTTCAATACAGCTGACCAGATCTCCCGGTGGAGGGACGCTATAAAAACGCCGCAGCCTGCCTGCTGAACCACCATCATCGGCCATAGAAACAATAACCGTAATTTCAGCCGTATAATCTTTGAGTCCCCGAATCAGATTAACGGTTCCAATTCCGCCTCCCAGGCACACAATTTTCTTGTTTTTGAGGCTATTTACTCTGTTGTTATCCATTTTAAGACCCCAACTATAACAGAAAGAACCAGAGAACTCAAGATATAGGCAAAAAAGGCGTTAATGTGCATACTGGGGATACGAAACCAGGTTGCCACAAAGCCTGGAAATACAAATTCATGGATCGAGATTTGGGAGACGAAAATCGTCAGCAAATACAGAATTAACGCATTGATTACGATTGAAAAAAGTCCCAATGTTAAGACATGAAGCGGCATAGAAAGAAAGTTGAGAATCGGCTTTAATACCAGATTGAGTAGTGTCAAGGCAACGGCTCCAATAAAAAGCGTTGATATTCCATCTCGAATACTAAACCCTCCTATAATAACCGGGAGCACATACAACGCAAAACCATTGAGTAGAATTGACCGCAGCAGTGTTTTCATCTACTCTTATCATACAAACTGCCCAGGTTATTATTCAAGAGCTAAGATTACGTGTCTATTTTGACTCATCAATGAGGTTTTGATACAATTCACCCCCATCAAAAGATGCGAAGTAGGATATAGGAGAGGGAAATTGTGAACTCCAAGTGTGTTTCAGACGGCAGAACTTATGTGTCTTGGTGCTTGTAGCGCAAACCTCGGTCATTCCATCAGCGCATTTTCCTGTAACCAGCGTCTCTTGGGACAAAGATTCCTGCTGATGGCAGGTATCTTCTCCGGACTAATGTTCGCATGCGGCCAGCTTGACCAGGTTTTCGATTCCTAAATCCACCCATCGGGGTGCTTCCGTTCGGGAGCACCCCATCTTTTTTCTGCAAATTAGTATAGTTTCTTATACTCTGATCTCTTGAAAAATATACGAAACTGGTCTATTATTGTTTCACTCCTATGGATACCATACTCTGTCCTAATTGCAAGCAACCTGTTGAAATATCGCAAGCATTGCGTCACCAGATCAAAGAAGAAGAACTTTCCCGTCTGCAATCTGCGCACAAAAAAGAACTGGAAGATACGAAAGAAAAAGCCCTCATGGAGTCTTCAAAAAAAATTAAAGAACAATTTGAGCTGCAAATGAAAAAAATAGAGGAGGATGCCAGACAAAAGGATGAACGCAATAAAGAACTCAACGAACAAATTTCCAAGCTATTTGAGGAAATGAGGACAGTAAAACGGGAAAAAGATGAAGCCAAACTGGAAATGCAAAAAAAACTGGCCGAAGAAGAAGAGAAAATTAGAGCGGATGCTCAGAAGAAAGCAGAGGAAGATTTACATCTAAAAATGCTGGCAAAAGACAAACAACTGACAGATACACTTAGGGAGCTTGAGGATACCAAACGAAAACTTCAGCAAGGATCTCAACAGTTGCAGGGAGAAGTCTTTGAATTGGAACTTGAGGAACTGCTTCGTCGGGAATTTCCCAATGACAAAATAGAAGAAGTGGCCAAAGGAGTACGGGGAGGGGACATTATCCATGAGGTGTGGGATCGCAACGGAAATAACTGCGGCAAAATTTTATGGGAAATAAAAAATACCAAGACGTGGAGCGAACCGTGGGTTGATAAGCTCAAAGCCGATAGACGCGAAATTACTGCCGAACATGCAGTGATCGTATCTGAAGTACTCCCAAGCGGAGTAGAAACTGCAAAGTATTATCGAGATATTTGGATTACTCGACGAACATTTTTTATCGGCTTGGCATGTGCCTTGCGTCTGAATATGATCCAGCTTGCTATGGCAAAAAGAGCAACTGAAGGAAAGAAAGAAAAAACAGATATTTTATATTCTTATTTATCTGGCACTGAGTTTCGCCTCCGAATTGAAGCCATCATTGAAGCTTTCACCAACATGCAGACTGAGGTAGAAAAAGAAAAACGGTACTTTACCAATAAATGGGCTAGGGATGAGAAAAATATCCGCCAGGTCATTGACAACACCTATGGAATGCATGGAGACCTCAAGGGTATCATGGGTAACCTGATTCCTCAGATACAAGGCTTGGAGCTTTTGGACGACGGCCAAACATGAATTATGAAGTAGGAATTAAGAATTATGGGAATTTCTTTTTTCATAACTCATTGTTCTGAAGTAAACAACAATACGCTAAACCCTAATAACTAAACGCTAGAATATGACACATCCTACATTTAACGAAGAACAAATGCTCTGGAATCAAGGATATGAATATGTAGTGGGTATTGATGAAGTAGGCCGGGGATGTTTCGCTGGCCCCTTGATGGTAGGAGCTGTTATATTTCCCAAAGGATATACAAAGGTAGGAAATATCAATGACTCCAAACTCCTCAGTGCCGACAAAAGAGAAACAGTTGCAAAAGAGATATATTCACATACCCTGTTGACCGCAATCGCCGAAGTTTCTGTTGAAGAAATAAATACAGTAGGGATCGGTAAAGCTACCCAAACAGGGTATTCACGAGTTTTACAAACAATTTTAGGGAATACTAAATACAATATACCAAATACTAAATACTTTATACTTATGGATGCCTTTTATATTAAAAATCATGACAAGACCAAACAAAAGCCAATCATAAAGGGGGATACCATCAGCGCTTCAATTGCAGCTGCATCGGTTATAGCAAAGGTCTACCGCGATAATCTGATGAAAGATCTTCATTCACAATTTGAACACTATAACTTCCTAAAGAACAAAGGATATGGTACGAAGGATCATCGGGAAGCAATTCGACAATACGGGTTATGCGGCCTCCATCGAACTTCTTTCAACCTGGAAAAATTCCTGTACTAAACTCTTTTTACGCATCTTCGCAATTGGCTTTATTTCGTTTACTACCAATCGTTTTGTAGCAAAAAGATACCTGTTGAGGATTTTATAGGTGTCTACATCAAAAAGCGGTTCAAACTCGGTTATTTTTTCAGTATGGTGGTTGTAATGAATTACCTTAAGCAAACACCATTTGTCCACTACAAATACATCTTTTCCTTGTTCATCTTCCTCAGAAAGGCTAATAGAGCTCTCAAACGGCCACTTTTTGATCTTTGAATTTGAGAATGCCAGAAGAAATCTCATGTTATAGCGCAACGGCAATTCTTTTTCCTGACAGGCTCCCTTGCATGCACCCAAACGATATCCAAAACAGGCAGAATTGGTTGTATCAACTCCTAATAATTTCTTACATAATCCATGTTCCTCGGCAATATTCATGAGAAAATCTTTCGCCTGTTTTTTTGATTTAAAAATACCGTAAATGTTGGGTATTTCTTCTGCGGTTATTTTCTCAACAGTCTCAATCTTTACGCTGTCATAGCCGCTTTTGGTAATCTTTCTCAAGACAATCAGATTTTTTTTCTGTCGTAGTACTTTATTGTAGATAGGTAGCAACTGCTTGATTAGCTGGGATTCTTTGATGAGTGCTCCCAATTCCCCACAGGTCGCAATAGTCTCAATACTTTTTATTTGTCGGGAGATACTCATCTCAGACCCGGATGCATGATCCTGGGAAAAATGGGACAATACCCGGTCTTTGATATTTTTACTTTTCCCTACATAGAGAGGAATGCCATTATCGCCATAAAAAAGATAGACGCCAGGACTTTGGGGAAGCGCATCTATAACTTCATTTTTGATGCCAACAGGAACCGAGGGTTTTTTCATGACTTTGGCAAATGCTTGTTCCAAAACTTCCGGTCCAAATTGTTGTTGTATCCGTTGATAAAAATCCCACAAAACCTGGGTATCATCTAATGCACGATGGCGATTGGTGCACGTAATATCAAACCTTTGAATAATATCATCCAAACTATGACGTCGATGCCGCGGAAATAAATATTTAGACAATTTTACCGTGCAGAAATGTTTTTGAGAGAAAGGGAGTTCCAACCGTCTGAATTCGTTTTTGAGAAATGCGTAATCAAACCGTGCATTATGTGCGGCAAGATAGCAGCCTTCTATTTTTTCTGTGATAGTTCGTTGTACATCTTCAAAAAGCGGTGCCAAATCCAATTCTTCTTTACGGATCCCGGTTACTTCTTCAATAAAAGGGGAGACATACATTTGGGGATTGATAAGGGTCTGGTACTTGGAGACAACAATGCCATATTCTACCCGAATAATACCAATTTCTATAATCCTATTGCGGATCGGGGAAAGGCCGGTAGTTTCTACATCCAGAAATGCGATTTTCTCAGGCAGCATGTGGAGAAAATAGTAGCAGATTTTGAAGATTCAAACAAGCACAACTATAAAAATGTGCGCTTTTGGTCATCCGACCCGGGCGCGCACATACCCGCTGGGTTACTAGTCTTCTAGTTTTTCATTGCCGATAGGCTTTGCCTCCAGGAATTCTTGGCGCTCTTTTCTATGAGCTTCCCACTCCGGGTGTTGCAGCCGAAGCCGTGCATAGGCTTCGTTGACCCGCTGGAGCAAGGTCGCTCTGTCCTCGGGAGACCACCGTTTCATCTTAAACTCCTCTGCGAGGATACGTATCCCGAGGACCCAACCATTATAACAAATCAACCTTTTGATTATCAGCAAGACCAGGTACCTTGACTTCTCTTTTGAGTTCTAGAATACTTGAGATATGTTGAAAACCTTAAAATATGGACTTTTAGTTTTAGGCATCTATTATAAAGCAAATGGTAAGTATGCACTATTTGATATTGCTAGTCGTTTATATACAACTACATTTTATCCGCTTATTCAGGTATATCTATTATCTGTAGTACTAGATTTATTAGCATCTGGAAAACCGCTTTCATTTGCCGCTATAGATTGGGTTATTTACCTTTGGATTGCAGCAAATCTATTTAAGGTAGTGATTACACCATTAGGTTTAATACGGGGAGCCGATTATGAATTTGCAACAAATGACTATATAGAATTTGAGATTGATAAAAAGCTGAATCAGCTTGATCCTGCTGTTTTTGAAAGCACAAAGTTTCAAAATTTACTTGCGCAAATGGAAGGAGTAAAAGGTTCCATGACTACTTCTGTTTATAGAACACTAAACTTCGTGAATGATCTTTTCAAGTTAATTACTGCAATTATTGTTGTTTCAACGAAATTTCCAATTTTTGTACCCGTTATCATTTTATCCACCGTTCCTGCATTTCTTGCCTTTAATAAGTTGCGAGATGAGACATACATTTATATGAGTCACGAAAGAGGAATAGTAATGCGAGCATTTCAATATATACGACTTACTTTTTCAAATCCATCTACCTCAAAAGAAGTGGCAATCTTTAAAAACGGCCAGGCTTTGTTAGATAAATTTAAACGTATCCATAATCCTTATCATAAAAGATTTATGAAAGAGAACAATAAGTCATTGTTTAACATCGTGCTATCAGGACTTATCCAGACAACAGCATTTGCAATTACACAAGGGATTAATCTTTCAGCAGTTTTTGCTGGCAAACTAGCAATTGGCCAATTTACTCTCTACTTTCAACAATCGCTCATCCTTATGCAAGCCTCCGAAGGTGTACTTGATAACTACTCATCAATGAGTATGAGAAATAAAATGATTGATAACTACTTTGAACTTTTGTCATATCCTAACGCAGTGAAATTACCCAAAAAAGCAGAGCTGGTGCCCAAAAGTCCAACCCCCCCCACTATCGAATTTAGGAATGTCTTCTTTAGTTACCCTGACTCAGATAAATTAATTCTAAAAAATTTTAACTTGACAATAAAAAGTGGAGAAAAAATTGCCCTTGTGGGAGAAAATGGAGCAGGGAAATCAACACTTATTAAGTTGATTCTTCGATTTTATGACGTTACAGATGGAGAAATCTTAATTAATGGCATTCCTATCAAGGAACTTGATATACATGATTGGTATAAAAAAATTGGAGCTTTATTTCAGGATTTTATAAAGTACCAATTTACATTCAAAGAAAATGTTATTTTTGGAAATTTAGAAATGAAAGATGATTTGGAAGGGATAAAAAATGCAATTAAAAAATCTGGTGCAGACAGCTATTTGGAAGACTTACCAAAAGGGTTAGACCAAATAGTTGGTAAAACGTTTGAAGATGGGGTAGACCTATCAGGTGGACAATGGCAGAAATTAGCACTTGCAAGAGCTTTTTTCCGCGATGCACCCATACTTATTTTGGATGAACCAACCAGTGCCATTGATGCAAAGGCAGAGTATGAGATTTTTGAAAGAGTGGGACAATTACAAAAAGACAAAACAGTTATTATTATTTCTCACCGTTTTTCAACAGTCCGAAATGCAGACAGAATCCTGGTTTTGGATGAGGGAAGAATTGTTGAGGAAGGAAACCATGAAAAACTCATGAAGAAAAAGGGTCTCTACGCAGAACTATTTAACATCCAAGCCCAAGGATACAAATAAACCTTCATTTATTTTAATGGTGAACCGCCTCAGACTAGAATCGAATATCTTTGATGCCTATTTTAACAGGGTTTATCAAACTTTCCAGCAGTATCAAATTCAAGTTCCTGTCTATATATAAACTACTTTTTATTTATTGGCAGAGTGAAGTAAAATGTTGAACCCTGCTTATCAACACTGTCCACCCAAAGTTTTCCACCATGTTGCTTCACGATCTCAGTTGAGATAAAAAGACCGAGTCCTAACCCTGGAATTTTCCCCTCTTTTTTCCCTTTCGCTCTGAAAAAACGTTCATAAATTCTATTTTGCTCGTCTTTTGGTATTCCCATACCAAAATCTTGTACTGAAACAGTTACTATCCCTTTTGTTTTGGAAAGATTTACTATTACTTTATCTGCATCGGGTGAGTATTTAATTGCGTTAGAAATAAGGTTTACAAGAACTTGATTAATGCGTGCACTATCAGCAAAAACTTTTGCCTTTAACTCACCGGTTTGTTCAACAATATGTGATGTTACCGTATATTGAAAGTTGGCTACAACCTCTGTGATTAATTCAACGAGTTCAAAATGTTTTTTATGAAGTCTTAATTTACCAGTACCCAGCTTATATACATTCATGAATGAAGCAACAAGTTCTGTCAACCGGTTCATTTGTGAGTCCATTTTTGAAAGCATATCTGCAGCTTTTTTGTCATTGGTAAGTAATGGGTGTTTTTGAAGAATTTGTGCATACATTTTCATACTTGTTACGGGGGTTTTTAATTCATGGGAGGCAATTGAGATAAAATCATCTTTTTGCCTCTCTATTTGTTTCTCTTCCGTTATATCTTCAATTGCAAGCAGTATCATGGGTTCATTATGATTTTTTTGGATGATTTTTCTACCATTAAGTAGTACCACTCTTTTTCCGATAACAGGAAACTCATGTTCAATTTCGAAATCTTGAAAGAAAGATTTTTGGGGAAGAATATCATTAAGTAAATAACGAAGTTTTGGATGGTCCCATTGTCCATTTCCTAACTTATAAATTAATTTATGCTCTGTGTCTTTTTTACTAACATGGAAGATTTTATAAAATGACCTATTTGCAGTAAGAATTCTAAGGTCAGCATCAAGTACAACAAGAGGCTCACGAACTGTTTCAACAATAGCCTCGGCATAATCACGGTCTAATTCAATTTGATGTGTTTTTGTAGCCATTTTACTACGTTAATTTTATATACATTATACTCATATATAGAGTAAAGTAAACCAAACGCAAGAAAAACAGAGAAATCCATAGAAAACCGTAGAAATGTGAGCCG
>CAZCCG010000007.1:7449-32091 GCA_964497535.1 uncultured Gammaproteobacteria bacterium | reverse complement strand
CCGGTTCCAAGAGTAATAGGAAATATTTTTAGCCAAAATTCATCTACCAAATCATATTCCATTAATGTCTGGACTAGATTACTGCTTCCGTACACTTGTAGGTCCGAACCGTTTGAGTTTTTTAGATCTTTTAATTCTTTAATATCTTGTACCACGACAGTATTTTTCCATGGGGGTTTTTTTAAGGTTTTAGATACTACATATTTTGTAATTTTGTTTACTTGGGGCCATGGTTCTGTATGGTCTGGCCAATATCCAGCAAAGATATCATATGTTTTGCGTCCAAGAAGTAATGCAGAAGTCTCTTTCATTTGTATTTCCATTTCTTTTCCGCCAACTTCATCAAAATGGGGACTCATCCATCCACCATACTTAAAACCTTCTGCGGTGTCTTCCTTAGATCCGCCAGGAGCCTGCATCACGCCATCCATAGTAATAAATTCAACAACAATAATTTTTCTCATTAAATTATTTTACCATACCATATACATATCATGCCGCTGTGACAAGATATAAATATTAAGACTTCTTATTATTTATTATTTGCTTCTCAATTCTAGAATAAGGGAAAAACCAAGCACTTGTAAAAGAATCTGGGGCTAAAACCTTAGCTGGGAGACCGGGTTCGAACTAATAATTCATCAATCCGGGGAGACTTGCTTGGCAGCTATTGCCTCAATCTTATCTTTGAGTTGTGGATACTCGTCTAACTTATGAAACAGTTCTTGTGCGGCTTTTTTTGTTTTTTCAATCAGTTCAAAATCCGCAAAGCTGGCGACTTTCAGTTTTGTTCTTCCGTGTTGTCGCGTGCCATAGAGCTCTCCTGAGCCTCTCATTTTCAGATCCAGTTCTGCCAGTTCTGCGCCGCTGTGGGAGGTCTCCATTGCTTTTAATCGTTCTATTGTGGCCGGAGTTTTGGAATCGGTAAAAAGAAGACAATACGATTGTTGGTCTCCCCTGCCCACTCGTCCCCGCAACTGGTGCAATTGAGCCAGACCAAACCGTTCGGCGGCTTCAATTACTATAATTGTGGCATTGGGGATATCAATTCCAACCTCAACAACTGGTGTTGCGACTAAAATATCAATCTTTTTATCCCTGAAATCATCAAGGATTGTATCTTTTTCTTTTGCTTTCAATTTTCCATGCAATAGGCCTAATTTCAAATCCGGAAAAACATCAGTTTTTAATTTCTCAAATTCTTTTGTTGCAGCTTTGACCGTTGTCATATTTTCTGATTCTTCTATAAAAGGACAAACAATAAATGCCTGCGTTTCGTTTTGCTTAATTTCATTGCGGATCCATTGATAGCCTGATTCCCGTTTTTCTTCCGGGACCAGCCAGGTTTTTATGCGTTTTCTTCCTTTTGGTAGTTCTGACAATACTGAAAGGTCTAAATCTCCATAGAGAGTAAGAGCAATCGTTCGGGGAATCGGAGTTGCTGTCATAGTAAACAAATGGGGGTTTTTGCCTTTTTGTCGCAAAATTGCCCGTTGTTCTACTCCAAAGCGTTGTTGTTCATCAATTACCACGAGTCCTAGTTTTGTTAACTCAATTCCTTTTGATAAAACAGCATGAGTTCCTACCAAGACGTCAGTTGAATTATATTTTTTATTCCCTTTATTCATCGTTTTCCTGCTGCCTGTTGCGAGATCAATCTGAATTCCAAACGGGGTAAGAAGGGTGGAAATGGTGGCATAGTGTTGGTTGGCCAAAATTTCCGTTGGTGCCATCAGAACTGATTGGTACCCATTAAGATGTGTCACATACATTGCAATTGCTGATACAACAGTTTTTCCGCTGCCGACATCTCCTTCCAACAACCGGTTCATTGGTTTATCCTGTATCAGGTCTGCAAAAATCTCTTCAATAGATTGTTTTTGCGAGGGGGTTAATTCAAAAGGGAGCATTTGTAAAAATGTGTCAATTTGTTTTTGGTATTTGGTAACATTAAATGCAAATCCTTTCTTTTGCGCTCTCCATTCACTCCGGCGTTTGATTGCCGCAAGTTGAATCGTAATCATTTCATCAAATCCCAGACGTTCCCGGGCTTTTGAAGCAGTCTCAAAACTATCGGGAAAATGTATTTGTTCTACAGCCTGGTAAATAGGAAATAGTCCATGTTTGTCTAAAAGATTTTGAGGTAAATACTCCACCAAGGCATCTCTTTCCGTTTGAAGCAGATTGTAGACTTGTCGACGGATCCACTTTGAAGTAATTCCCCGTGTTTCAGGATAGATCGGCACCAGGCGTGCTGTATGGATAGTATTACCGGTATCATTTAACAGTTCATAGTCAGGTGATTCCATCGTTAGTTTATTTTTGAACTGATGGATCGTTCCTGACACGGATAGTTTTAACCCTTCCTGGATTGTTTTGGTCAGATAGGGCTGATTAAACCAGGTAATCTCAACAACTCCGGTGCTGTCATCTATTTTGGCTTTTTGAAGTGTTTTGAACCGGGATATATAACTGGTTTTTATTTCGGTAACAGTTCCCTGGATAGTAACTACTTCTCCGGGTTGAATAGATCCGATTGAAGAAACAATTGAGTAATCATTGTAGCGGTTGGGAATATGAAATAAAAAGTCTTCAAACGTTTCAATACCCAATTTTTCAAGTCTGCCGGAATACATCTTGTAAATTCTCCCAGCATCTTTAATAGGAGCTTTTAAATTCATATATTAGATTTTTATTGGGGAGGAGGTAAAAAAGGTAAGACAGAAGCAGCTACCAGCGCCAGAGCCGCAATTACTACAATAATTCTCCAAACCCATTGATGTTTTCGAAACATCTCCATGGGCATATTATATCATGCAGGATTCATTTTAGTTATCGGTTCTCAGTTTTCAGTTGTCAGAATAGAGTTTGCCTGTAATCTGTTTATCAGTTTAAAACCGAACAACAGATGACCGATAGACTTATATCCGAAAACTGAGGACAGAGAACTGATAACAGGATCTTAGTGCCAGAAGGCGCGGCGGTGGGTTAAGACCATGGGAATTCCCAGTTCATCGGCTGCTGCAATAGATGCTTTATCATTAATCGAATCTCCTTGTTGAATGATTGCTCCTATGGCATATTTGGCTGCCAGACGTACGGAATCATCAAAAGGAAAAAAACTATCACTGGCTAGTATTGCTCCTTTGACATGAATTCCAGCTTGTTCCAGCGCAATTTTGGTGGATCGAACGCGGGACGTTTGCCCGGATCCAATTCCCCGGGTCATAGGAATTGTTTTATCAACTACAATAATGGCATTGGATCTGATTCTTGTCATTGCAATCCAAGCAAACTTCATCTGGGAAATCTGCTTTGCAGATGGTTTTTTCCGGGTAACTACTTCCCACTTTTTGAATCCTTTGTCCAAATCGTCATCAGACGTTTGTAAAATAAATCCTTCATCAATCCATTTGAAATTCATCCTTTTTTTGGAAAGCCTGGGAATTTTGCCAAATTCATATACACCGGTTGTCTTTCTAACGGTTTTGAGAAGTTCCAGGGCTTTTGGATCCACAGCTGTAGCCGCGATAATATCCATGTTTCCTCTTCCCTGCTTTTTGAATTTCTCAATGACTTTTGCAGCTTGCAAATTCATGGGTTTATTCAGTACCACTATCCCACCAAAGGCAGACTCCGGATCTGCGTCCAAAGCGCGTTCCAGGGCCTGTGACGCGGTATCTCCCAGTGCAATGCCGCATGGACTATTGTGCTTGATAACAACGGCTGCAGGATTTTTGAAAAAACGTACCGATTCCAGTCCTGCGTTGATATCTGTAACATTTACTAGAGATAAGTCACGACCTGCCAGTTGTTTTAGATGTTGTAACGGTGACTCCGAGTTAGGTTGTGTATATATCGCAGCGGCCTGATGAGGATTTTCCCCATAGCGAAGATTTATTACTTTTCTGCCTGGGAATGTGATTTCAGCCGGGAAGTTTTCCCGTTTGAAATAATTTCCTATTTGACTGTCATAAAATGATAAATGTAAAAACGCTTTTGCCGCAAGTTCCTGTCGAAGGTCATTGGTAACAATCTTTTTTTCAAGCGCATTGGTAACGACACTATAATCTTTCGGATCAACAACAACAACAACATTTTTGAAATTTTTCCCAGCTGCACGGATCATCGTCGGTCCGCCAACATCGATATTTTCAATAGCTTCATCCGGAGTGACATTGGGGTTTTGGATTGTCTGTTCAAACGGATATAAGTTACAGACAACAATATCAATCGGTTTAATTTTTAAATCTCTTGCTTGAGCAGCGTGCAGTTTGTTAGTGCGATCAAACAAAATTCCCGATTCAACCTGAAAACTGATTGTTTTCATTCTGCCATCAAAACTTTCAGGGTTACCGGTAATCTGTTCAATTGATATAACTGGAATATTGTTGGTGGTAAGTGTTTTGGCGGTTCCTCCGGTAGAAATAATCTTGTAGTGCAGTGTGGTGAGAGCTTTGGCAAATTCTATAATGCCTGTTTTATCATATACACTCAGTAGAGCATATTTTTCATGTTCTTTATTTTTTTGAGAACGAGAAGTTTTCCTTCCTGCCATAGTGGTTTATAGTGATGAGTATAATGCGAAGTTTTTATTCCGTCAATTACCAAGTTTTATTCGAACTATTCTTCTTTTCCCAACTCGGAGAATTGAATTGTCGGGAATGGGAAGATCTGCTTGTGGATTCTCTATCTTTTCTTCATTGAGGTATACGCCTCCTTGTTGGAATAGTCGTTTTGCTTCATTTCTTGACGAAGCAAATTCAAGTTGTACCAATAGGTCTTCATCAAATGGAGTTTTTGCATCAATTGTTACTTCTGCAATCTTTTGGGGAAGTTCTTTATTTTGTACTGTTTTTTCAAAATATTCTTGAGCTTTTGCAGCATCGTCTTGGGTATTGAGTTGTTTGACAATTTCAAATGCCAATTGTTTTTTAAACTTCACCGGGTTTTCTCCTTGTTTCAGTTTCTCTTCTATTGTTTGTACCTGGGCCATAGGAATATCTGTAAGGTATTCTAATCCTTTAATAATTACATCATCGGAGAGTCCCATAATTTTCCCATATAGATCTTGTGGAGTATCATTTAATGCAATTACGTTTCCTTCAGTTTTCCCAATTTTTTTCCCTTGAGAATCAGTAAGAAGTGGAGTTGTCATGACAAATTTATCTTTCTTTAGCATTGCTTTGACGAGTGTTCGGCCACAGAGCATATTAAACATTTGATCTGATCCACCAAGTTCTAAATCAACCTCCATAGCAACAGAATCATAGCCTTGAAGTATGGGATAAAAGAATTCACGCATATTTACTGTTTCTCCTTGTTTCATGCGTTCTTGAAACAAATCACGTTCCGCTAATTGTTGAAGTGAAAAATTGCCTATTATATCCAAAATTTCAGGAGTAGTTAATTTATTGAGCCAATCACCATTGTATAAAATTTTCGCTGCATTTTTTCCTTCAAAGTGGACAATTTTACCCGCTTGTAGCACATAATCTTTTGCGTTATTTCTTAATTCCTGGTTTTTCAAGTACTTTTCTCGTGCACGAGTTTTACCTGATGGATCACCGGCTTGTCCAGTACCATCTCCTATTAAAAAAATAACTTCGTGTCCTAACTCTTGCCATTGTCGTAATTTGCGTAAGCCGATCATATGTCCAATATGCATTTGAATACCGGTGGGGTCAAATCCTTGATAGAGTTTTAATTTTTTTCCACTTCGGAGAACCTTCTCAAGATCTTTTTGGGTAGGATACACTGAATCTACTCCTCGTGTTAGTAATTCTTCAATTTTGTCCATACTGATTCCGAGTATAACATAAAAATTCCGCAATTTGGTATACTTAAGGAATGCTTGATTATCGTTCCCGAAGAAGACGGTCAGGATTTGGCGGAGGTACTGGCAAGATCTTTCTTATAAGTACGCTTTTTAAGTTTGCCTTCTTTGCTTTTTTCGGACTCATCTGTATTACGGTTGTTCTTTTTCTGTGGTATAGCAAAGATTTGCCCACGCCGGGTAAACTTTCAGCCAGTACTCTTTCTGAATCTACAAAGATCTATGACCGTAATGGAGTAGTTTTGTATGACGTATATAATCAGCAAAACAGAACCTATGCGTCGCTAAATAAAATCCCAAAAGTATTCCAACAGGCAACTATTTCAATTGAGGACAAAGATTTTTATACAAATGAAGGGTATTCACTCATGGGATATTTGCGTTCTGCCGTGAATCTGGTTTTGTATAGAAATATTGAAGGAGGAGGATCGACTCTCACTCAACAATTGGTTAAAAACACTCTTCTTACTTCTGAGCAAACTCTGCCTCGTAAGATAAAAGAACTCATTCTATCAATGCAGGTGGATAAAAAATATTCCAAAAACCAGATTTTAGAGCTTTATTTTAATATTGTTCCGTATGGAGGAACAGCTGTTGGAGCAGAGGCTGCCGCAGAACAGTATTTTGGCAAGAAAGTAGGACAGCTTACCCTGGTTGAATCTGCAATTTTAGCCGGGCTTCCCCAATTGCCTTCATACTATTCTCCTTACGGTACTCATCCCAAGGCATATATCGGCCGCGCAACCAGTGTCCTGCGACGGATGAGGGAAGATGGGTATATTACTCAAAAACAAGAAGAAGATGCAGTAAAACAATTACCCCATGTAACGTTTTTAACACAGGATCATACCATCAAAGCACCTCATTTCTCATTTTATGTAAAAGACTTACTGGTCAAGCAGTTTGGGGAAAAAATGGTTGAAGAAGGAGGACTTCAGGTAACAACAACTCTTGACTATAAATTACAAGATCAAGCGGAAAAAATAGTTTCTGAAGAAGTCACCAATGCCAAAAACCTCAACGTCGGTAATGGTGCAAGTATCGTTATCGATCCACAAAATGGGCAAATCCTGGCAATGATAGGAAGTCGTGACTTTTTTGCCACAGAGGAATCAACGCCGAAAGGGACTATCCCTTTTGAAGGTCAATTCAACGTAGTAACTCAGGGATTGCGCCAACCAGGATCATCTATCAAACCGGTGACCTATGCCACAGCTCTTGCCAAAGGGTATACTGCTGCGACTATGCTTATGGATACACCGACTACCTTTCAGGGAGGAACCGGCCAGCCTGATTATGCCCCAAAAAATTATGATGGAAAATTTCATGGGCCCGTCCAACTTCGGTTTGCTCTGGCAAACTCGTTGAATATTCCGGCTGTAAAGCTGTTGGCTCTGGTAGGAATTAAAGATATGCTGAATACCGCTTATACGATGGGGATTACGACCCTGGCTCCTACTGATGAAAATATGAAACGGTTCGGTTTGGCAATAACACTGGGTGGCGGCGAGGTCCATATGATGGATATGGCAGGAGCCTACTCTGCTTTTGCTAATGGCGGTTATAAGGTAGCACCCGTTGCAATTTTGAAGGTTACCGATTCGAAAGGAAAAGTATTATATGAAAAAAAAGACGTAGAAAAAGATAAAGTTATTACTCCTGAAGTTGCCTTCATTATTTCCCACATATTATTGGATAACAATGCCCGGCTTATTACTTTTGGCCCCAATAGCTATTTGAATATTCCGGGAAGAACTGTGGCGGTTAAAACGGGAACAACCGATGACAAACGGGATAACTGGGCAATCGGGTGGACTCCTAATATTCTGGTTGTATCATGGGTTGGAAATAATGATAATTCACCCTTGGGAAATGTAGCATCCGGAGTAACTGGAGCAACACCCATATGGAGGCGGATTATTATGGAAGCGTTGAAAAATAAGCCTCATACTGAGTTTCAAAAGCCTGACACTGTGGTTGCCGCGACAATTGACGCATTGGGCGGCGGCACACCGGTAGACGGACAGCCCACACGAACCGAGTACTTCATAAAAGGAACAGAACCGCAAAGTAAAGCAGCAATTTATAAAGATGTTAAGATATCGAAAGCGGATGATAAAAAATTAGCAAGTGATGATGAAGTTTCAAAAAATGATTATAATACAAAAAAGTTTATTGTTTTCCAAGAAAATGATCCGGTTTCATCGGATGGAAAAAACAGGTGGCAGGAAGGTATTGATAAATGGCTCAAAGATACCTATGCTGCAGATAAGACTGAATATTATCCCCCTACGGAAAAATCTGACAGGAAAATAGACAATAATCCTACTCCAACGATAACTCCTACGCCGACACCCCATTAATAAGAGGTCCCTCTTTAGCAGTAAGAGCATCCTGGATCAGTTCTTGAGTGAGAGGCAAGCAAAGTGAAAAATCGATTTCATCTGTTTTAAACCAACGAGCATCTCCGGTATGCGCGTCCCTGCTTATATCGATTTCTCCTGAAAGATAGGAAGCTATATATCCTAAAACAATAACGTGGACATTAGCAGTTTCAAAATGGTGTGAGTATACAAAGGGGTGTTTTGAAACAATCTCAATGGTTAATCCTGTCTCTTCTTGGACTTCTCTGATTGCTGTTTGGTGGGGATGTTCTCCCTGTTCTATTCCCCCACCAGGGAATTGCCATTTTCCATGGGAATACGGAGATTTCTTATCATTTCGTTGGGTAAGAAGAACGTGCCCTTTCTCATTAAAAATAATGGCAACTACTGCAACATGTCGTTTTTTCTTGGATTTTTTTATGGGTTTGGGGTTCATGTGATTGTTGAAGAAATTATAACATGGATAAAATGTCATCCTCCAACTTGATTGGAGGATCTAGTGTCGTGGGACTGAGGAGATAAAGTAAGGATGCGGTGGGGAGCGTAAGCCCCCCACCGCGTAGGGTTGACTGAGGGTTGCGACCACTCTCAGCTAATAAGAGAAAGGTTAGTGTACGAAGTACATGCTTCGCCGATCACGCTGCCGGGCCGTTATGATTTCGTCCGTTGGTGGAACTCCTACAAAAAGGCGAATGCCTCGATTTGCAGAGAGTGTTTGCTCCCCTACCATGTTCAGGGAGAGCTGAACAAACTTCTTAAAGTTCCGGCCAGAGACGGAAACCTCCAAAGGATGCGGCCTGTTTGGATGGCGCTCAGCAAGGTCAATGGTCATATCACCCCATATGGTTTGGATAGTGATGACACTTCCGTGTATCTCGCATGTTATCCGCTGGATCTCACTTGGCCGACCGTGGGAGTGCCTCCTCAACAAAATTAAGGTAACTTCTGTCATGAGCGGCATGATCTCTCCTCCCTCGTATGTGTTTGGTGCGGTTTTTCCTGCGTATAAAAAAACCGCCCATATAAAAGTTCACATTGCCAAATTGCGTAAACTTTTATACGGACGGCCAATTTCTTTATTGTTCCGCGGTACCACCGTATATTTGATAGTATCTATAAAAAAACACACCCTAGGGTGTGCACAGACATCTATCCTCTTCTGTGCTCCACTATCGCGACACACATGTGTTCTGTTACGGGAACTTCCCGGCATAGTCTACTGTTAGTTCAACTCTGCAGCTCCGAGGTGAATCTCAAGGATCTTTTGTCTTCTGCTTTCACCGTCCAGAATTCGCTTTCCAAAAGATTATTCCCTGCACGTTCCTCATCAACGCTTGTAAATATTAGTATAGCAGGAAATCTCTGGTGTTGTCAAATTTCTGCTGTCATTCCGAGCTTGTCGAGGAATCTCTAGCAAGAGATCCCAGCCTTACCGGCAGGCAGGCTTCGACTCACTTCATTCGTTCAGGATGACAGTGCGTTTACTTTATCTTCGCGTCGAATTTGTCCTTTAAGGCATTGAGGATTTTGAGCCTGATCGGTTCTACCTCATCAGTTGTCAGATTTTTCGCAGCGTCTTGATATACAATATGAAATGTTCTGCTTTCTTCGTATTGATCCAGGAGTGTAACGGCAGTGACCAACTTGCTTTGTTTTTCTATCTCATCAATAATATCCTGGGTT
This sequence comes from uncultured Gammaproteobacteria bacterium, assembly GCA_964497535.1. Taxonomy (GTDB): domain Bacteria; phylum Patescibacteriota; class Microgenomatia; order Levybacterales; family UBA12049; genus CAZCCG01. The sequence continues at coordinate 22,188 of CAZCCG010000007.1, read as the reverse complement.
TTGACATCGTCTGTAGTTACAATTGATATGTCTTCAATAACTGGCGGATATTTAGCAAGCGGTTTGTATACTTTTTGGGTTGTTGCATGTTTTATAATCTCATCAAAATTCATTTCAAAATTTACTAAATCTTGTTCAAGTACTTCTATTTCTCCCAACAATGTCCGGCCAGTATAGATATCTGTTCCCAGTCCTCCCTTTCTTCGTGGTTTGAATTTGAGATCTTTAATCCCCAGATCTGTAAGTAACTGTTCCAAGGTACCTTTTACTTCAAAGAATGATGCGTTTGGTTTTTTCCATACTCCAGCAAGGGTTAATACTTCCTGCGGAAGCTTTCCGGATTGTTTGTTATAGACATTGGCGATTTCAAATAAGGTTATCTCTCCCCTACTCTTATTTTCTTTTACCACTTGTAACAAGCTCGGTACCAATGTCGTTCTCATATAGACGAACTCTTCGTTGAGGGGATTTTGTATTGTTACCGCTTCATCTGGTGGACCTTCATAGAGATTTGCCGAGACAAATGAGTAGGTATATGTTTCAGTAAAACCCCAATATTTGAGCGCTTCTTTCGTACGGTGTTCCCAATAGAACCCATTCTCATAATGGTACGCTTTTTGTGAAGAAGCAAGCGGTGGAAGTTTTGATGGTAATTTGTAATATCCATATACCCGTGCTATTTCTTCTATAACATCCACATCAATCTGCATATCTGCTGCTCGCCATGAGGGAGGAGTTACCTGTAATCCTTCATCAGTTCTGGTAACCTCACAGCCAAGTTTTGTCAAAATATCTGCTGCTGTTGAGAGAGGAACTGTTATGCCGATAACCATATTGATTTTTGATTCAGATACGGTAATTGTTTTGATTTGTGGTTTATCCAGATAAATATCTACAATGGGAGATAAGACTTTCCCTGCAGCAAGTTTTTGATACAGCTCAATTCCCACAAGTAAGGCATCCATGGCAAGTTCCGGATCAATCTCTTTTTCATTGAGCACTGCTGCTTCTGTGCGTATGCCCAAAGACATGGAAGTTTTTCTGATTTTATTTGGATTATTGTTATCTAAGAAAAAAAGAATTCGTTTTGTTTGGTCGGTAACAACACTATTGAGGGTTCCCATTACCCCCAGTAAATCAACAATTTCACCATGGCCATTGTCCGCGACAATATCTCCTCCTGGGAGCGAGTATTCTTTTTTATCAAGCGTTACTATTGTTTCGCCTTTTTTAGATTCTCGAATAATAATTCTTTTTCCTAAGCGGTCATAATCAAAGACGTGACAGGGATGACCAATCTCACGCATAACATAATTGGTAATATCAATGAGGTTATTCAGCGGTCGAATATCTGTTGTCTCAAGTCTCTTTTTGATAAGTTCCGGAGATGTAGTTACTGCTACTTCCATGACCACAGCACAAATACGTCTCACGAGTTTTGGATCCGGTTTAATCTCTGGTACTAAGCTACTGTCTCCCTGTGGGAATGGTTTTTTAAGTTTTGGTGGAATAAATTGTGCTTTTATCCCAAACTGAGGTAATACTGCTGCAGCTTCCCGTGCAAGGCCAACAACACTCATCAGATCCGGGCGATTGGTGGTAATTTCTATATCATAGATATAATCCTTGCCAAAGGGATCCATGCGTTCTACTGATACGCTTGTTAAAGAAAGCGCTTGCGCAAGCTGCTTGTGTGTTGCTGGTGTTTTGAGATAATCCCTAAGCCAGCTGTCTAGTATTTTAATATTCATATTTTATTAAGCGTTTAGTTAGAAAGCGTTTAGGGTTTAGTTTCTAATAACTATACGCTAGACCCTTTTCAACTATACGCTCGTTAGAATTGTTCCAGGAATCTTAGATCATTAGAATACAATAATCTGAGATCATCAATTTCAAGTCCTTCCTTCATCATTAATACTCTTTCGACTCCCCATCCGGATGCAAAGCCGGAGTATTTTTTCGGATCAATGCCTCCAGCTTTTAAGACTTGCGGATGTACCATCCCGGCACCTCCTAGTTCTAACCATCCTTCTTTGCACAGTTTGCATCCTTTCCCATCACAGACACCGCATGAAACGTCTGTCTCAAAAGACGGTTCGGTGAACTGAAAGTGGTATGGTCGTATTCGAGACCGTCTGTTGGGGCCAAAGAATGATTTTACAAAGTAATCAAGGACACCTTTTAGATGGGTGATTGAGATATTTTCACCGACACACAAAGTTTCAAATTGATGAAACATAGGAGTATGTGAAACATCAGATTGTCTTCTATAACATTTGGCAATATTGAGCATCTTAATAGATATCTCTGCTTCTTTTTGTGTTTTCTTCAGCCTCAGTTGCTTTCTTGCTTCTTCCAACTTGTATTCCATTTCCCGAATCTGTCCAGAAGATGTGTGAGGAGTCAATAGCATCGGACCTTTTTGTGGATGAGGCTTTTCCTGGATAAAAAATGTCTCCCAATCGTCTCGTGCCGGGTGGTTATCGGGGAAATTCAGAGCTTCAAAGGAATACCAGTCCCATTCAACTTCGGGGTATCGAACTCTGCCAAATCCGATACTTTGAAAAATTTGAGTTATTTCAACAATTGCTTGAGTAATCAAGTGTAGGTGGCCAAGGGGAGGTTTTGTGCCTGGGTTTGTAATATCAATTTTTTCTTTTTGCTGAATAATGGTTTCTTTTCTGAACAAGAGAGCTTTTTCATCAATTCTTTCTTCAATTGATTGTTTAATTTCATTGGCTAGCATGCCTACTTCTTTACGCCGTTCTACAGGAACTTTCGTTATGTCTTTGAGGGCAAGCGTGAGCTGACCGCTGCGACCCATAAACTGAAGTTTTACATCTTCGAGTTCTTCCTGGTCTTTTGATTCTAATATAAGCGATAATGCTGCGTTTTTAATACGCATTAACTCTTCTTCCATAGTTACAGTGTCATGGTTTCCTCATCCATATTTGTAAGAATAACATATTTATCCTGATCTTAATAGATCTTTTATTGTAATTATTCATTCTTTTCCATTAAAAAACCTCCCAGAGGAGGTTTGGTTCTGTATCAGAAACTGGGATTAGTTACTTTTTACAGAACGTACAATCTTTTTAAATGTTTCAATATCGTTGACTACCAAATCACTGAGGATTTTTCTATCCAGTTCTATTTTTGCTTTTTGAAGTGCGGGTATAAGACGGCTATATGATATTCCTTCCAGTTTTGCTGCTTCTCCAATTCTGGTAATCCATAGCGCTCTAAAATCTCTTTTGCGCAGTTTTCTGCCATGAAAAGCATATGCCCCTGCATGAAGGGATGCTTCTTTTGCAACGCGTACCAGTCTATTCTTGGTCCCTCTATAGCCTTTGGTAAGGTCAAAAAGTTTGTTATGTTTTCTGCGTGATACTGTTCCTCTGGTAACTCTCATATAGTATAGTTAGGCGTAGCCGAGCATTTTTTTAATTTTCTTAGCAAATAATCCGGTTAAAACACCTGGCTCTTTTTGTCGGCGTTGTCTGCTTCTCGATTTATGGAGTTTCAAATGACTGGAGTATTGGTGGGCAAAGATAACTTTACCGGTTTTTGTTACTCGAAATCGTTTACTTACTGATTTTTTTATCTTTTTCTTCATGTGATTCTTCTTTCTTTGGTTCTTCTTTTTTGGTATTCTTTTTCTTATCCGGTACAATAATTCCTACAAATTGTCTTCCCTCAAAGTGGGGGTCACGCTCAACTTTGGAAAGATCAGAAAGGTTTTTGATGACTTTATTCATCACTTCCCTGCCAAATTCGGGATGGGTTATCTGTCTTCCTTTAAATTTTACAACCAATCGTATTTTGTCATTGGCCAGTAAGAATTCTCTTCCTCTCTTGGTCATGAAGTCCAAATCATTGTCACTCATGAACGGTCCAAGCCGTAATTCTTTTATTTCCGATACCTTAGCATTTTTCTTCTCTTCCCGTTTCTTTTTCTCCTGCTGGTATAAAAATTTCTTAAAGTCTACTATTTTTGCGACCGGCGGTGTTGCCTTCGGTGCAATTTCTACTACATCCAATCCTAATCCTCGTGCCTTTGAAAGAGCCTCAAATTTACTAAGTACTCCTATCTGTTTATTTTCACTATCTAATACTCGAAGCGTTGAGGCAAATATGCGCTCGTTAACCCGATAGTATTTTTTCTCTTCTCGTTGTCGTTTATGAAACTTTTTTACCAATTTCTTCTTTAACCTTTTTTATAAACGAAGAGACTTTTTGCTGTCCCAAATCTTCTCCGTTTCTTTTTCTAACACTAATAAAAAGCTCACCATCTTGTGATTCCTGAGCTTCTTTATCCCCTATTATACCCATATAGGGTACTTTTTGTAAAGTGGCTTCACGTATTTTAGCCTGCAATCGTTCTGATCGATTATCCAATTCTGCCCGAATTCCCGCTTCTTCCAGTACCTTGTGAAGCTTAGCAGCATACGCTTCGTGCCTGTCAGCGATAGGAAGAATACTTACTTGTACTGGTGAAAGCCACAGGGGGAATTCTCCTGCCGTATGTTCAATATATACCGATAAAAATCGCTCGATAGATCCCAGAAGTGCAAAATGGATCATAACAGGAGTTTTTAAAGATCCATCTGCATCCACATATGTAAGTCCAAACCGCTTGGGTTGGACAAAATCCAGTTGTGGAGTTGCCAGTTGCCATTCTCTTCCCAAGCTGTCCTGTACCATAAAATCGATTTTTGGTCCATAAAATGCTGCTTCACCTTCGGCGACATAATAATCCAACTGATTCTTTTGCGCCACTTGCAGAAGAATTTCCTGTGCTTGATCCCACAAATCAGATTCTCCCAGGTACTTTTCCGGTTGGTTTGGATCTTTAAAGGATAACCGTGCTTTATAAGTCATTCCAAGCGTGTCATAAAATTCTTTGGTTATTTCTATTAACAGTTGATATATATCAACTATTTGTTCCGGGGTACAAAATGTGTGGCTATCATCCTGGGTAACTGCGCGAACCCGGGAGAGACCAAGAAGCTCGCCTGCTTTTTCATCCCGATAAATAGTAGTCGTTTCCAGGTATTTGATAGGCAGATCCTTATAGCTGCGTGGTCGTGAGGCATACAGTTGTTGATGATGGGGACAGTTCATGGGTTTCATGACCAATTGGTCACTTGTCTCCTGGCTTTTTACCAGAAAAAGTTCATCGCCAAACTTATCCCAGTGTCCTGAAACTTTATACAGTTCATCTTTGGTGATGTGAGGTACCCATATTTTTTGATATCCTCGCTTGAGCCGAAGGGATTGAGAAAACTCATTTAATAACTCTCGCAGCAGTGTCCCTTTCGGGGTAAAAAGGGGCAATCCTTTTCCAACCAGTTCGGAAAACACAAATAAATCCAATTCTTTTCCCAGTCTTCTATGATCCCGCTTTTTTGCTTCTTCAAGCATTTCTAAGTGTTGATCCAATTCTTGCTGGGTTGGGAAAGCAGTCCCGTAAATACGGGTAAGCATGGGATTTTTTTCATTCCCTCTCCAATAGGCACCGGCAATTGAAAGAAGTTTGAAATGGTTCAACTCTTTACTATCCTCAACATGTCCACCTTTGCATAGATCTATGAAGTCTCCGGATTTGTAAAGCGTTATGGGGTCGTTATTCTGGGTTAAATCTTCAATGATCTCAATTTTGTACGGATTATCTTTAAAACGTTTTTTTGCTTCTTCTGGAGTTATTTCTATACGTTCAAATCCTTTCCATGTAGAATGAATGCGCCTCATTTCTTGTTCAATCTTTTCCAAATCAGATTCTGAAATCTTTTCATTTCCAAAATCAAAATCATAGTAGAACCCATTCTCAATAGCCGGTCCAATAGTTGGTTTGGCATTTGGGTACAGACTCATAACTGCTGCCGCGAGTAAGTGGGCGCAGGAGTGACGCATTTTTTGTAATTGATTTTTTTTCTCTTCCATAGCTGTACTATATCAGAAACAAATCTGATGGTAAATAAGAAAGGTTCAAGGAACACAAAAAAACCTCCTGTTACGGAGGTTGTTATACACAAAAACTACAACCTCCGGTTAGGAAGTAGTTGTAGTTGTTTGCAAAGCTATTTGTGATTTCATAGTATATACAGTATAAAAATAGTATCGATTTTTGTCAAGATCATTTTCCTAGGTGTTGACTATTTTGCACTACAAAATCTGCAATTTGAGCCACAAAACTGCCGATTACCGGGATGAGATTTACTTTTTTGAGCGCGAAGCCAATGAGGGCAATAAGGATGGTTCCTCCAATTGCAGCTCCTATTGCCCACCCAATTCCCCCAATAACATTATTCCAGAAAATCTCACTTCGGGTTTCTTCGACCTTGGTATAGCTTTTTGATACCGGTACATTCTTTTTAAATTTTGGCATATTATAATCCTAACTCTTTATGGATCCCCTGCATAGCGGTTAAGGTAAGCTGTACGAAATCCGTTAAGGGAATTCCCAATTTCTCTTCGCAGAGTTGAATAGTAGCACGATCTGCTCCTCGGGCAAATGAAGCTTGCTTGAATCTATTCATTATAAACTCCGGATATATTTTTTCAAGTTTTTTATCCGGGCTTACTAGGGTAGCAGCAATAATCAGTCCGGTAAGCTGGTCGCAGCAGGTAATTGCCCAATCCATAGGAGACGTAGGTACTACTTGAGTCATTTGATAATTGTGAGATTTTATTGCATAGGCGATATCAGCGGGAATTGTTTTTTCTTTCTCAAAAAGAAGCAAACCGTGAATTTCCGGTTTGCCTTTGCAGAGTTCATAATCAGCATCATGAAGAAGCCCGGTCAGACTCCACTTTTCCTCCTCTAGTGGATCATAAGGCGGCGGGTTCAACTTCTGATACAATGCTTTCATCGTGGCTTCAGTAGCCAAACAATGCTTGATTAAGTTAGGGTTTTTAAGATGTTTGGTAAGAATTTGATACGCTTGCTTTCGGGTGAAGGGTTGTTGAACTGGTTGTGTAGTTTCCATAGGTGAATAAAAATATCGATTCGCTGTGTGGACCCGAGAGGTATCGAACCTCTGACCTCTTCGATGTCAACGAAGCGCTCTACCACTGAGCTACGAGTCCACGAACTATTCAAATTGTATCAAAATGAAGCTGGGAAAACAATCATAATGGGATTTAGCTAGACACACCAGGTTTGTGTTTCTGTAGACACATCGGATCCGAGTTTGTTCAGAGTTATGTGTTCGTGGTTGATTGTTTACTTATAAACTATGAACAAATAACTCATAACTATTAGGTTTGGACTATTTTTTCGCAGAACTGCGCTGCTTGGAGCATTTCCGGAATGGATACATGTTCGCGTGTAGTGTGAGGAGTATAGCATCCTGCTCCTACTGCTACAGCTTGTATACCTTTTTTATGGAAATTATTAACGTCGGTAAGACCACCTGAATGTTTAAAGTTGGGTTTTAGGTTCATTTCGGAGAGTATTTTCTCAACCTTTTCCAAAAGAGGACTATCGGTTTGAAATACATATCCTTCAACAGCAAGATTAATTGATAGATCAATAGAGGCTTTTGGATATTTTTGCATTACCGTATCACATACTTGTTGAAAATGATGCATATGGTTTTTAAGCATCGTTTTATTACGGCTTCTAATTTCTCCATGAAATTCAACAGTTTCCGGTATAGAATTACGGACACTTCCTCCATGGATCAAGCCGATATTGGCAGTAGTTTCCTCATCGATTCTTCCTAAACGTAATTGAGAAATAATTTCAGAAGCAATTTTTATCGCAGAGATTCCCTTCTCGGGTTCTACTCCTGCATGAGAAGCACGTCCGGTAATTATCGCATCGACAAATACATATCCGGGCGAGGAGATATCAATATTTGCTATAGAGCCTTCTTCATCAAGCGTGAGTCCTTGTTTTGCAGACAACAATGAATAGTCAAGATTTTTAGAGCCAACCATCCCTTCTTCTTCATCAATGGTAAGAACTACTTCTATGGGATTATGGGTCTTTTTATCCTCCCTTAGTGAGGTAAGTGTTTCCAGAATAACTGTTATACCTGATTTGTCATCTCCTCCGACAATTGTTGTTCCATCAGAAATAATGGTGTCTCCTTTGATGATTGGTTTGATTCCTCTTCCCGGTTCTACTGTATCCATATGGGCATTGAGGATAAAAGGTTCTCCGGCTCCAGCAAACTTCGCAATTAAATTACCTGTTGTATCAAACTGTACTGTCCCTCCAATCTTTGTAAGTTTTTCTGCCAGAAATTGTGCAAATTTTTGTTCTTCACCTGAAGGACTATCAATCTGTACCAGTTCTATAAAAGTATCAATAAGCCTTTGTTTGTTGATCATAATGATGAGATTGTATCAAATTTATTGATATGAAGGAACGAAGTGACCTTTAAAAGGTCTGAGTTGATTGCGGGCAAAAGATTGAGATTGAGATAATTCACGTCGTTTTGCTATCAAATCTTGTCTTACCCCATCGTATTCTTCTTCACGGATATTTCCTGCAGCTAATTGTAAATTAAGTGTTTGTAGCCGATTATCCAACGCGGTAATATGAAGACGTCTCTGTGAGATATCGTATTCAGTCATTCGAACATATCGTCTTGTCGCTCCTCCGTATACAGCTTCTCCCTGTCCAGAACTTTCTCTTGATTTTATTTTTGGATATGAAACTATTTGTTCTTCGGGTGAAGGCTCTGGGTTTACAGCTTCTAGAATGGGAGTGTCATGCATATCCTGTGGTGAAACTATCACTACCGTAGTTATAATTATTTCATCTCTCCTTTGAAATTGTTCTTCGTCAACAAGAGGATTTACGTCTTCTTCCAGACTGACTTGGGTAACACCATTTTCTGGTGTTTGATGAAGAGGTTTTTCTTCAAGAAGTATTGCTGATGGTATATATTGTTCTGTCATAATTATTTCATTTCAAAAATAGTAATATCCCGATCCGGAAGCATCATCATTTTCGGTTCTACAGCGACCACTATATTAGGAGTTGTCCCTTCATGGATTATCATTTGTGTAACTTCAGGATAGAATCCCTCTACGACAAATCCTCGCTGTCCGTATTCATCAATCGGGTCGTGGGTATCCATAGGATGGTCTGTTTCTGGCCTATCCCAAACGATTTCTGATACTGTCCACGGTTGATGTCCTGACCTCCTATTCTCGCTACATTTTTCCATAGTATTTTCAACAAAAAAACCTCCCCTGGTTTGGGAGGTTGTTGCTTATATTGAGTTTGTTTTTTAGTTCATCTCTTCTCCCAAACCATTAGCGCTCCGGAATTCGGAGGACGCTAAGGCTAATAAGAAGGAGAGATTTCGCAGTCATTATAAAAATATTGTAACAAGCTTATCAATAAGAGTCAAGAGGATTACCCGGTTTGTGTTGCGACGCTGCGTTCATTGGACATACCAAATGATGTGCCGTGAGTTTTAAACATAGACCAGTAGCTTTGTTTTGATTTTTTACTGGACATTGCGGCAAGCCATGCTCCTGAGTCTTCAATTTGCATCCTGGCTTGTTGAATTGTAATCAGTAGCCACTCAAAGAATGTCTGGTGATATTTTCCCGGCGTGGTAACTCTCTGTTGGACAGTTGCTACCTGGAATTTTGCTTCTAATGCTTGGGAAGAATCAACGACTCTGCGCAGTTCTACCAGAATTTGATCGATAGTCATTTGAATCTCGTGTGTTTGTTCTTTATCTTTTCGTTCTCCAGCATGAAGGATTTCCCGTTGATATTCATGTCCGTATTCAGTTAAACGGATGGTTTCTGTATGTCCATTCTCAGATTTTTTATAAGTAGTTTCACCTTTGTATGATTTGAGGCTTTTTAGATCAAGTTCTTGTCCTGGTTGAAGGTCACCGCCTGTTTGTGTAGGGGAAGATTTTTCGTAGGTACCGGATAGTTGACGGAGAGAATCCTTGGCTCCATTTTTGACTACATCATTTATTACAGATCTTGTAATTCCTTCTTTGATACTTTGGATTGGTTCCAAGACTTCAAATGGATTCTCATCCAACATTTGACCGGCAAGTTTTTTGGGGTTAAAGCTTTTCATACCTTAATTCTATACCATAAAATAGGGTTGAAATCAATGAGTTAGATTACAAATTTTTGAGGAAATCTAGAGTTTTTTGCTGACGCAAAATATTACTCAGAAGATATTTGTTGGCTTCCAGATTTTTTCGTTCTGAATCATTAGGGGCCTTAAGGATTGCTTCATCAATCTCTTTTGGATCTATGATAATTTTTTCAGCTTCTGCTATTTTTTGCAGTGCAAATTCTAGCTTAATATCTTGAACTGCCTTTGTTTCATAATCTTTTCGTAGTTGCTCGGGAGTTTTTCCACTTGATTGTAAATATTGATCTAAAGTAAGACCTAATTTTTTTACTTCATCCAAAAGCTGAGCAAGTAGTCGTTCTACTTCCTGGTCTACAAAAATTTGTGGGATTTGAGCTTGTACACTATCCAAAAGTGCTTGCACGATATCATCAAACTTTACGTCCTGTTGTTCTTTGCCGGGGATAAGAATTTTTGATTTTGCGGTAATACTTTTGATTTTGTCTTTATAATCATTGAGGTTAATCTCGGGTAGCTCGCAGGTAATAGCTTTAAATTCCCAGTCAGTCCCATCTTCAAGTTTTTCAACATGGATTTTGGGATTAATGATTGGTTTGAGATTGTGCTCCTGTACTGCTTCAAGATATGATTGAGGTAATAGTTTTTTGAGAACTTCTTCTTTGACTCGGGCTTTGTCTATTGAGTCCTCAACTATTTTTTTTGGAGCTTTGCCTTTGCGAAATCCCGGAATGTTAGCATTTTTGGCAATTTCCTCAACAACATCTTGCTGAGTTTTTGTAACTTTATCTTTGGGAATCGAAATAGTAAGTTGAATTGTGCCGTCGTCTTCTCGTGCTAAAACTGATTTCATGAAGAGTATTGTACTAAAAAAAAGATAGGAATACTAGATCCTAGGAAGTACCGAAGAGAGGACTTGAACCCTACCCAAAACTTTTCGTTCGCAAGGTTTACATCCTTGCCTCACGATGGCGTTTGTGTAGGGCAGGCCTCCTGTTGCTGTGCCCAAGGGGAGACTTGAACTCCCACACCCTTACGGGTAATAGGTCCTAAACCTATCGCGTCTGCCAATTCCGCCACCTGGGCAAATACATGCGCGCTTGCCCCGAAGTCAACGAAGTTGCACTTTGGGGTCTGCCAGTTCCGCCACTTCGGCATGTTACCTTTACAGGCACTATCGATTATAGTGGATTTAGAGGGAAATGGAAAGGCTATAGGTAGGATTTTGAGAAGCAAACTGATCGATGTTGCTTTCAAATCTCTCTACCCGTACTGCCCATGTAGGAGATGCAGCATAGAGTTGACCAATAGCATACACGTCATCAGTTCCAAGTTGATTAATATATCTTTCACGAAGTCCTTGTGAGATAGTTTCAATAGCTTCATCCCATGAACTAAATCGTTTTACATTGTCACCATAGATTCCCCATCCCCATGCGTTATAGGAATTTGAAGGAATTTGTTGACCAAAGCCTGACTCAAGTCCTGAGATAGCAACCAGAAGTTTCCAGTCCAGGTTATATTTATTAGCCATAGCAATAAATGTTGGTGCATGATCTGCAAGTGGGGAGTTGTGAGCCACCAGGTAATCCCGGAGAATTTTTTCCCGGTTGTCCAGTGGTTTATTCGTTATTGCACTGGCTAATACCGCAGACGTTCCTGAAGCTTTTTCAGTAGCTGATACAGGAGTTGCGATCGCAAAAAAGAGAAGAATGATAATCGGAATAAGGATTTTTTTCATAGGCAGTCGGTTGATTGCTCAAATAGCTCAACCACAAAAAAATCCTAACTCTCGCGGTTAGGATTCTTATCAACCCTATCGTATGCGGTTTTAAAGGGCATACCATAGGATGTAGTCAGCAGTATATCATAGGACTATAGGTTTGTCAAGGGCTTTAGAGGGTCTTAGTTAGCCTGCAAAATAGGCCTAGGAGCATGGCTGGCCGTAGTCTATAGGCTTAATTTACTGAAGACGGTTCATGATGATATTTACCCCTTCTGCCCAGCTTCCATTGCTTGAGGGGGTATATTTGCTCATAATCTCTTCTGGAGAGTTCAACCCTTTTCCGTGATATTGTTTGGCAATTGTTTTGGATATAACATCTATGGCTTGGGTGTAATTTTCAAACCTGGTCACTTTTTTTCCATAGATCCCCCATCCCCAACAATTGTAAGAATCGGCGGGAGCTTTCTTGCAAAGCGTTGATTCCTGCATCGCAATAGCCGGAAGAAGCCGGAAGTCAACTCCATATTGGTCTGCTGCGGTAACAATAGTAGTGGCAAATGGTTCCAGCGGTGAATGATACCTGGCAAAAAATTGCCGTAGGAGTTCTACCCGAGCGTCAGTTTGGGTAATTTCTTCCTGGCTTATTGTCTGGTTAGTAGGGATAGCCGTATAAGAGACTGTCTGAGCAGAAAGGACAGAAGGGTTCGTGCCTTGGGTTTTTTGGTATGAAAGAAGCAAAAGAAATAATACACTCAAGACAAAGAGGAAGGGAGTGGCTACAAAAAAACTAGCAACAAGTGTTACCTTTCCCATGTATTAGTAGCGTGACATTTTTCCTTTATGTTGTCAAGTTAGGCTAGCTTTGATACAATCTTTTTGCAAACAGGTGTTGAATTGCATAGGCCCAGATGGTGAAATTGGTATACACGCTGGCTTCAGGTGCCAGTGCCGTAAGGCGTGGAGGTTCGAGTCCTCTTCTGGGCACAAGACGAAGCGTATAGTTTTTAGGGTTTAGCGTATAGTTAAATAAAGTACGGTCTGATATAATTTTATCCCACAAGCTATAACCCATATGCTATATGCAAACATGCGGATGTGGTGAAACTGGCATACACGCAGCCTTGAGGTGGCTGTGCCGTAAGGCGTGGAGGTTCGAGTCCTCTCATCCGCACCAAAGTCCCATAGTTATTGTTTCCTCCTTCTGGATTTGTTATAATCTGCTTGCTAAGGCTTCCTAGAATGGGTACATTAACAAATCACTATTTTAGATTTCTCTCGATTTGAATTTGTTTGGTTAAGTTGAAATGGGGAGAAACAAGTAGTATTCCCTAGGGAGGAAGAAATGCCAAAAGGACAAGGCGGTCCCCAGTTGGTCGATCTCGGTCGACGTATGCGACAAGCACGGGAGTCCATCCTTATCGACAAGGAATCGTCACGGGATGGGATAGAAGGGATTGCCTTCGGCTTTCCTGTCTACGGCGGTCAGTACAATGGACTGATTGTCCGGGTTGAGGACGATGGCATCGAGTACGATGTCCACTTGCTCATCAAGTCCGGTGATTGGGCGGAGTGTCCTACGTGCAGCGATTACCCTATTTCTGAAGAGGAGGTATGGGTGGTAGATATTACCTATCCTGGTACGATCAAACGTGTGCGTCGGGAACTTCGGCAAGAGGTAGCTCAGGTTTTCTGGACCAAACTTGCCATTCCGGCAGATCTGGAGGATTGTATCAAACTCCTGCTTGTTGCAGAGGGAGTGACGGCCGATCCTCACTTTGCATGCGCCAACGCCGTACGGTAACCTTTCCTATAGCCGTCCATCTCTCAGGAGGTGGGCGGCTCTTTATTTTAATATCCTTGATCGTATTTATGAAATCGTCTATAATCTGGGTTGAAAGAAATAAATGGCAGAAGATCAATTGTTTTACGTTGGGCAGAAGGCATTCATTGAAAACGAACAGGGGCAACTCTTATTGTTGAATGATCCGGTGTTAGGTCTGGATTTTCCCGGAGGCAAAGTCCAAATTGGGGAAAAAGACTTTGAACAAGCTCTCAAACGGGAAGTGAAAGAAGAGACAGGGCTTGAGATAGAGGTCGGAAAACCGTTTTATACCTGGATGTATCAATTTGGACAGAATCACAGAAACGCAGGCAAGCTCATATATGTAGTTGGATTTCACTGTATGTATCTGGGAGGTGAGGTAGTATTAAGTGATGAGCATGATAGGTTTGAATGGATCGATAAAAAAGCCTATTCTCGATTTAAGGGTGACACCGAATACGAAGAAGCATTAAGACGCTACTGTGAATTGGAACATTAGTTATAATTTGGACTCTTAGCTCAGCTGGTAGAGCGCTTCATTTACACTGAAGATGTCAGAGGTTCGAGTCCTCTAGAGTCCACTACAATAATCAACTAATTAACCAATCATCTAATAATCCAATTACGTTACGCCAGTTATCATTTGTCGATTAGTTGATTTGTTTATTGGCTTATTTGTTGATTTCTTTTATTTTCCTTCTTGACAAAAACCCTATCTGAGCTTTATTATTCCCTACGTTCCCGCATGGATGAACATTCTTTAAATAATACGGTAGACGTTTGGAATAATAATACAAAAAATCCAAATAAAGCTTAAAATTAAATAGTGTGAGTCTTAGCGCATAAGTATAGTTGCCCTTCAGGCAGAATTATATAGCCGTACCGCTGAGGGAACACTAACCTCCTCTGGGGGAAAGTACGGCATGATATCAAAAGCAGTGTGCAACCGCTGCCTCCACGCATAGAACCGGGTCATGATGTCAACTATGTTAGGTACGTATCAGAATGCAAACAGGGAGAAAGGCCGATTGCTGTTGCAGGCATGAGGTCTTTTTTTGTGGCCAAGCTTTATTTTTTGAATGTTTTTTGCTATCATTAGTGCAA
>CAZCCG010000007.1:0-7349 GCA_964497535.1 uncultured Gammaproteobacteria bacterium | reverse complement strand
CTTTTTTTGTGGCCAAGCTTTATTTTTTGAATGTTTTTTGCTATCATTAGTGCAATCTACGAAAACATATAAACCATTCCAACTTATTTACTATGAAGCATGTATTGATAAACGAGATTCTTATAAACGAGAAAAATATTTGAAAAGTCGTTTAGGAAAAGCGTATTTAAAGAAGAGATTAAAAAATTGGTTTGAGAATTAAACGCCTCGGCCTGTACAAATACTAGTTTGAAGTTTGTACAGCTGAAAAGGTCAGGATAAATCATCGAGATTAATATTAAGTTTAGGACCAGTATTTGTACAGGCTGAGATAGCCAAGGTGGTCAAGGCACCTGTCTGAAGAACAGGCCATGTGTGTTCGACTCACACTCTCAGCACACTTCGGCAGGCTCAGTGTAAACTGAGTTTGCAGAAATATACAAATTGTGAGGAGAAGTTTATGTTGAGCTTGTCGAACCGACTCACACTCTCAGCACTAAATAAGACGCTCGGGTCTTCAATGTCGAGAATAGCATCAAAATACGGGCTAATCACGGTGTTAGTAGACTAAACGTATGTTAAAGAAAATTCCTATTGTCATAATAATTCTTTTACTAGTAATAGCTGTACTTGTTACTAAGTTGCATATTAATACTCCAAATTCCTCTATTAAAACTTCAGCACAAACACTTGGTTTAAAAATAGTTGCCAATATTCCCTTATCCGGAGGTGCAAACAGACTGGATTATCAGGATATTAACTATGATAATAATAGATTGTACGTTTCCCACTTAGGATCAAACATGGTACATGTTTTTGATTTAACAAATCAAAAAATAATTAAGGATATTCCTCTTGCGTCATCTCCTTACGGAATTTTAGTTGTTCCACAACTACATACTGTATATGTTGGAATAGGTGGGAATGGCCAAGTGGCAGTAATTGATGAAAATTCACTGCAAGTTACAAAATACGTCCAAGCAGGAACAACTCCTGATGGACTTGGATACGATCCAATACACAATAAAGTCTTTGTTACCAATGAAAACAGTGGGAATATTACGGTAATTGATGCAAAAACAAACGAGAGAATAAAAGATATTCCTGTTGGTGGAGGTGTAGGAAACACACACTATGACTCAGTTTCAAAACTTATTTATACTGTAAGCGGTGATGATAACACTCTTGTAGAAATTGATCCATCCAATAATAAGGTCGTAAATAACTATCCAACAACTGGTTGTGGACACCCTCATGGGTTCCTTATAGAAGAAACAACCCATTACGCTCTCATTACCTGCAAGTCCAATGATGCTTTTATAGTATTTGATTTGACTGCAAAAAAGATTATAAGTAAAGATACAACCGGCTCTGGTGCTGATGTATTGGCATTTGATTCAGGATTACGGAGATTATATGTTGCAGCAGAAAGCGGAGTAGTGACCATCTTTTCCGTTGGAAAAAACAATGTTAAAAAGCTTTCAGAAGGAAGATTGGCCAATGGTGCGCATACGGTAAGTGTTGATAAAAATACCCATTATGTGTATATACCCCTTGAAAATGTAGATGGAAAACCGATCCTTCGAATTTATAAACCATAATCATATTTTTTCATAGAGGCACGCATGAGGTTATCGGACCAGGCTAAAAAGTGTCCAAATGAAAGTGCATGGAGGGCACTACTTCGCTGAAGCTTCTGAGTGGAAACACTTATACTGTTTTACTTTTTCTTCAAGGGAAGAGTAAAGCTAAACATTGCTCCATTTTTCCCATCGCTCTCTACCCAAATTTTTCCTCCCAGTCTTTTAATAATTTCAGCAGATATATACAGACCTAATCCAATACCGGGAATAGTATTATGGAGTTTGGTGTTGACTCGGTAAAAACGGTTGAAGAGATAGGGTTGTGTTTCTTGGGGGATGCCCATGCCGTAATCTTTTACGCTGAGTTGTACTTCGGAATTTGATGCTTTTGTCAGAACCCGTACTTTTGTGCTTTTAGGAGAATATTTGATTGCGTTCGTTAAAAAATTTACGATTACTTGTCCTACGCGTTCGCGATCTGCACGAATAGTCTTGCCTGTTTTTCCTTCCAGAATAATTTTGTGTTGTTCAGTCGTTCTTTGTATCTCTTCAATAATCTCGGTTACCAATTCATCAAAGTAAAAATAATCTTCATGAAATTGTAACTTGCCTGTCTCCGTCCTGGTAATATCGAGCAAATCGCCAATGAGTGTTATGAGTTTATCAATTTGATTATCCATTTTACGCAGTAGTAAGCTCGATTTCTCATCACCAAGAGTACTAAATCTTTTTTGTAGTACTTGTTCAAAGGCTTTAAGGCTGGTAACGGGAGTTTTGAGTTCATGGCTGACAATTCCAATAAACTCATCTTTTCGCCGTTCCAGTTCCATCCGTTCCGATATATCCAGGGTGACTCCCCTCATACCGATTGGTTTTCCCTTTTCATTGAGAGTGACATATGATTGTGCTTCTACCCAAATTGGGGTACCATTTTTCGTTACCCAGCGAAAACGGCTTATTCCTCCTTTACCCCCTTCAAAGATTGCTCGGGCTTCTGCTGCTGCCCGTTTTTGATCATCAGGATGGACCACGGTAAGCCAAAAATTGGGTTTGCTTACCCATTCCTCTGTTGTGTACCCAAGCATTTTTTCTACATATTTGCTGACAAAATCAATTCGCTGTTTTTTCGCATTCGGTTTTCCATAGGCTTCCCATACCACTCCCGGAACATTAGCCACAATATCCTCGAGCCTCTTTCTCTCTTGCGCTATTTTTTGCTCGATCTGTTTTTTATCAGTGATGTCTCGAGACAATAATGCTACTCCCCCATCCGTGGGATAGATAATATCGTCATACCATCGATCAAACGGAGGGAAATATACCTCAAGTTCTGTTCTTTTATGTTCTTTTAATGCTGTTTGTAATGCGGTATGAACAGGAAGTTTTTTGGCTTGGGGAAATATATCCAGTGCGCGTTTTCCAATAAGATTTTCTCCAGAAGACTTCATAAAATCTGTCCCCTTTTTGTTGATATATACATACCGCAATTTATTATCAAATTCATAATATGCATGATCTAAAGAGTCAACGATTTGTTTGAGACGGTAGTTTGTTTGTTCTAATTCCCGGGTTCTCTTTTGAATGGTTTCTTCCAAGTGACTACTGATTTTGGTTAATTCTCTTTCAATTTCTTTCCTTCTGGTAATATCTATCGAAATATTTAAAACATATTCTACTTCTCCACTCTTGTCACGAGACAAGATACTTCCGCTTGTCTGAAGCCAGATCCAATGCCCTTTTTTATGTCTCATTCTATATTCAAATTCCACAATAGCTTGATTCATTTGTCTGGCAAATTTTTTGGAATTTGATCTTTTGATGGCTTGTGAGTTCTCTTTTAGTATGCGAGGTAAATCATGCGGATGGACCAGAGAGCTGATAAAAGGATAACCACCGGTTATAAGTTCTTGTGGGGAATAATCCAGGATTTTTCTGGAGGCATTATTTACATACAGATACTGTCCTGTTTTTATATTGTAGACAACAATCATTCCAGGCACAGCGTCTGCAATTCTTTGGAAGAAATCTTCAGTCTGTTGTATTGGAAATTTCACGATTTTATTTACGAATACGTCCGTACTATACACAAAACATACCTTTTTTACAATGAGAGTTATCAGGGAGATTGGATTTGACAAAGTAGAGTCCAGTTTTGTACAATTCTTTTCCGGTTTTACCAACTGATCAACCGTATTGTATGGGGCATGAAGTTATTATCAATGCCCTGCCCGTTTTTGCATCTTTGGTGATGGTCACTCAGACCCCTACCAATTCTTCTGCTGCTTTGGCCTATGTTGCTCCTCCGAACTCAGTTATCGAGAAAGAACAACTAATATGGGTAGTGAAGGAGAAAGAAACTCTGCAAAGTATAGCCAAAAGCTATTATGGAAGCACGCAGTATTGGGTGATCCTCTGGAATGATAATCCCTCCCTGCAAGACCCTTCCTATTTGCCGGAAGGTATGAAGCTGAAATTACGTCAGAATAAGCCTGAAGCTGCTGAGGAACTGCGTCCTGATTTGCAGGCTGCGGAGTATGAAATACACCAAAAGCAGGCTGTAAAGAGTGCTCTAACAACTGCAGGTGGCTCAAATTCGAATTGTAGTGCCTTTGAAGGGGTCTATAAGCAGGCAGCTGCCAAGTTCGGAATTTCCTGGGAGGTTCTCTATGGATTACACCTGACTGAATCAGGCTGTAGGGAAGGCATAATTTCAAGCGGTCACGGCCCAGAGGGACCGATGCAATTTATGCCTGGTACCTGGAAAGCCTATGCGATAGATGGCAATGGTGACGGGCGGGCAGATATTGATAATGCGACAGACGCAATTTATACCGCGGCAAACTATTTAGCCAAGCATGGAAATTTGCAAAATGGTTTAGCTTCATACGGTGGTAATACCCCTGGTGTCTTGGCAGCTGCAAAATCCAAGGGCTTCAATTTATAATCCTCTATACACATGAATCTACGTTTGTTATAATAGATATTCTTGCGGGCGTAGTTCACCGGTAGAACGTCTCGTTGCCAACGAGAAGGCAGTGGGTTCGATCCCCATCGCCCGCTCATCACAGATTCTATGGCTCTTATTTGGGGAAAAGTAATTTCTACACAAAAGCTTGGCAAAAAACTTGGGTTTCCTACTGCAAATATAGCCCTTCATAAACAGATTCCTGACGGTATTTATATCTCCAAAGTACGCGTTGGATCCATATGGTATCCTGCGCTCACCTTTATTGGCGCAGCAATAACATTTGGCCGGGTTGATAAAAAGGCAGAAAGCTATCTGTTGCAGTTTGACAAAACGATTTATAATACATGGATTAGTATCCGGTTGCTAAAAAAAATCCGTGACAATAAAAAGTTCAATTCTGGAAAGAGCCTTATCACTCAAATGAAAAAGGATGAACAAGCAGCACTAGCTTATTTCAAAAATCAGTAACTGTTAACTCTTAATTGTTAACTGTTAATTCTAACTTATGTTTAGCGGAATTATTCAACATCTACAAAAACCTCAGAAAATTGAGAAAGCAAAAGACTATATCAGACTTACTTTTGTTGTTCCATCCAATTGGGATCTGGAAGAAGGAGAAAGTATCAACATAGATGGAGTTTGTTCAACGATTGAAAAACGAAGCACGGAAACATTTAGTGTTTATTATATGCCCGAGACATTAAAACGGACCTCTCTTGGTATATTGTCCCCTTCTCATACATATAATCTTGAGCGGTCTTTAACACTCAATAGTTTAATCGGTGGACATTTGGTGAGCGGACATGTGGATACAACAGCTACTGCTTCATCTTTGGTTATTGACGGAGAGTCACTGGTTATTTCGTTCCGTCTTCCAAAAGAATTTTCTAAATATCTTATCTACAAAGGGTCAGTTGCAGTCAATGGAGTGAGTCTGACTGTAGTTACGGTTACGGATACGTCCTTTTCTGTATCTCTGATTCCCTATACGCTTGAACATACTAATCTTGGGTATCTGCAAAAAGGAGATATAGTAAATATAGAAGTAGATCTAGTAGCAAAATACCTCGAAAAGCTTCACAATTAGTTTTTTTGTTGAATCAACAAGTTCAATCTGATATCATTGTTTTCACACTGGGAGATCGTTCAATGGTAGGACAACAGACTTTGGATCTGTTTATTCAGGTTCGAATCCTGGTCTCCCAGCAAACCCATCCTATAGTTTACTTTCTGGTTTTTGTTTTCTTTCTGTGGATTAGATTGGAAGAATGGTCGTCAATAAATAATTCATAGTAGGAAACCAGTGAGGCTGAATAAAACATCATCCAAAAGAATAACTCTTCAAAAGGGAATGTGGTATTAAATACGGTAATCCAACCAACATAATTGTTCCCTGGGTAAATCCAGTAACCAAGCCGAACCGCAAATATTTCAGCTACAAAATAAAAGAAGAAGAAATAAACAGCTGTCAAAGCCATATTTCTAATAAATTGTGGTCTTGTAAACCCTAGAAATAAGGGAGGAATTATTGCTGCTAGTCCCATATAAAAATAAGGATGATTTGAATGCAGAAGTGAAGGACTAAAGAAGAATAGAACGAACATAGTTACTATGGCAAACAGAGCCGGGAGAATAGCATATTTGAGATGTTTAGAAATATGATGGTTTAATTCACTATCAATGAAGTGTTCATAGAAAACAATAGTAAGCAGCGTCATCATCATATGTCCCAAAACGTTATCTATAGGTAATACTCCAAAAATCTTAAAAGGGAACATCACAGAAACTACTGAATATGCTTTGTTATATTCTGCAATGAACTCGAACAGAAAACCAAAGAGACCTCCAAATATAAGAGTAGCTAGTATAACTTTCTTCCAATTCTTTTTCTTCCGAAGGCTTAAATATAAAACAGGGGGAATGGTATAGACCAAACCGGCAAAAGCTGACCGCCCAATATATAAATCTTTAGTAACATTGGCATAAATTACACCAACTAGTAGAAATCCTAAAAGAATAATAATATCCAATTTTTTACCTGTCACTTTATGAGCGTAGCATAACTGTAGAGTAAGATAAATATGGTAGAGTTCTTAGCAGTATTTGCGTTAATTATAGAAAAAGTTCTGTAAATTATTAATTATAATATTGACCGGCTCGTAATCACTTACCCACCTAAAGGTTCTGAACGTATTGGCTAGAGCCAGCCACGTTTTTGACCTCATTTTACCTCAAAAAAATAACAAATACGGAACAGGATCTGAACTCTTTATTGACTTTTTTCTGAATTATTTGAAATACTTGGAAAAGAGTAAAATTTAATATGAGTTATACATTTAAGGATTATTTATTCGAGAATGAATCTAAATCACTCAATAGGAAAGATTGGCTCCCGTTAGATAGGGCATGGAATGGTTCTCGATGGCAAATTTTACCACTCGTTCTAATTTTTAATCTCGTTGTAGTGTATGCCGCTGGGAATAATGTAGAATTGGCAGGTTGGAATCGATGGGTTTTATTGATTATCTCTCCTCTTTTTATTTGCATCATGTATGTACAGTATTTACAATTAAAACCTTATAAGGAAAGAAAATAAAAGTTCCTCTATAGTTTCTCCTTCCTTAAAGTATGGAAGTGAATGCCAAGATTGACAAGCAATTATGGACAATTTCAAGGAATACGTCCAAGGTCATGGAATATCTTCAGCATTACATCCTAAAAACTCCCCTCTCCCAGAGATTAAAACAATGGTTGGTTTGGTGTTTTTAGAATGGGTAGCCTTTGGCTCCTTGGATTCCCTTGAGTACTGAAATTTCACC
>CAZCCG010000006.1:0-40524 GCA_964497535.1 uncultured Gammaproteobacteria bacterium | reverse complement strand
AGTTAGCAGTTAGCAGTTAGCAGTTAGCAGTTAGCAGTTAGCAGTTAGCAGTTAGTTGTTATCTTTAAATTGGTATTTGATGAAGCTGCAGGATGTTTCTATCACATCGGCCGCATAAAAGGCATCCATATGTAACTGTGGATTTTGGGTCGTTGCTGAGAGGACTTTTCGTACTGGTGTTGGAGAAGGTGAAGCAGCACTCAAAATTCCACCCACTGTTTGTTCGATTCTATTCCACAAGAGCGGAACAGAGGTTGTTTCTCCAAGTACTACCGTTTGTGAAGTTGCTGCGGCAAGCCGTTTGTCTTTGCAGTCATTTGCAGGATCCACAAAGATTCTATAGATAGAGTTTTTGTCTACCGCAGTTGGGACAGTAAACATCCAGTCGGCTTTATATCGGATCGTTTGAGTTTTGGTATCATAACTTGCTACTACATCCGGACGAGGGCCTGATACCATAATGATCGTTGCGTCTTTTGCGAGGGCAAAATTAGTATTTTTGATTATTGCTACAGTATTATCCACGCCTATGATTTTTGTATATGCGGTTACGGTAGCTTTTTGTCCCGGTACTAACTTCGTTGCGGTAATTCCGTCACAATGACACATATCGGGCCGAAACACGACTGGTGTCGGGGTCGGTCTGGTGGTAGGTGTTGGTCGTCTCGTTGGCGTTGGTGTACTGGGACGAGTCGGAGTCGGCGTTCTAGGTCGAGTTGGTGTGGGTGTCCTGGGACGGGTTGGCGTTGGCGGTCTTACACCAGTTGGGGTGGGACGGGTCGTTGGACGGGGAGTTCCTGTTCCCGGGGGTGGAGTACACTCACTATTGAGGCATATTTGTCCAAAGCTGCATTCACTGTCAGTACCACATGTTTCTACACAGACCCCGCTATCACAGACTTGTCCAGTCTCGCACTCCGTATCATCGTGGCATCCTCCAGGAGGTTGGCATTCGTTATTGAGGCATACTTGCCCACCATTGCATTGGTTGTCCGAAGTACATTGTTCTACACAAATACCATCAACACATTGATTCCCATCGGCACAGGGTTGTTGATTAGAACACCCTCCTCCGGTAGTGCTGCGGCATTGGCCATTTTGACACGAGGTTGGTGCTTGGCATGCATTTATTGTACATGATTGGTTGGGCGCTGCTACACGATTACACGTTTCCCTGCCGGTAGTTGTTGCAGTATAGGTACAATTGCTCTGAGTGCCGTTATTTTGCGAACAGGTATTGGGAGGGGCTTGGCAAGCGCCCGAACATTGAATATTGGTATCACAGTTGGGATTGCCTGGTGGTGAAGTTGGCCGGGGAGTGGGTGAGGGAACACCTGATCCGCAGTAGTCAGCACACATTTGCGTTCCTGAGTCTGTTGTCCACCGGACAAAGGTACATCCATTGGGACAGTATTGTCCTGTATAGCAGTATTGTCCATTAACATTCGTATAAATATAATCACCACATGGTAGGGGATACCCGGGGCAGGTATGTGTACACATAGTAGCTTGTTCTGTCCAGCAACCACCACCGGGAGGGGCAGAGCAACTTAATTGAGCAGAGGCGGGGAAAGGTTTGAGAAAAAAGAACAACGAAAAGAATGAAATAAGAAATACACTACAAAGAAAATAACGTTTTTTGATATCCATATTGAAGAGATTATACTACTCTAGTCCTACACCACTGATATGCCAACTATGGTTTTGAAGAGAATATGAAGCAAATACCGTTACTTTTTGATCTGAAACGATGTCTGAAATCGTAACTTTTTTGGCAGGATCAACGGTATTATAGACTGGTATTGATGATGTGATAACCAGGCTTGGGATGGTACTGGAAGCATTATTCAGAATTATTTTATAGGTAGTTTCATCAATCTGTTGGAGTTGCTTTACTGTTCCAGTAAATGCGTAGAGAAGCGTTACCGATTTGACAGTAGGATTTGACATTTCAACAGGAAGTTCAAAGGATTGAGTTGATGGGGGTGTTTGTGAAGCCGAGGGTGCTTTGGTTGGTCCTCGTTGTGACAACACAACTGCGCCGGCAATCCCAATACCAACAATAATAACAACTACAATGAATAATTTTGACATCATATCTTTACTCTATCATAAAAAAGATAAGCAGATACTGTCAACGAGGGGAGTTACAGAGTAAATCTCATCATATAGCAGGCTTCAGCGGGGTCAGTCGGTGGAAGCGTGGGAGCAGGAGCAAAAGTGTCCAGTTTGAGCTGTTTATTGTTGGGATTTCCGGTAAGAGTTGGTGTTGGGGTAAGTGCAAGTGGATTTTGCGCACCATTCCCGCCAAACAGTTGGGTAAAGAATTGCAAGACACGATCCCAGACAGAAAGGTTGCGTGATTGGTCGGCAAGTACCGCTCTATCCGGTTCTAATAAGCTCGCAGTTTTAGTGGCACAGGTTGGTTGATACCATACCCGGTAATCCTGAGGATTTGCCGGATCAGCAACGGGAAGCGCAGTTGTCCAGTTGCCCTGATAGCGTACTTTTGCCGTGGTGTTTTCTACAATCTGGACTGCGATTGGACCTGAATTTTGGATAATCGTATTTCCTTTTGCCATAATAAATGTTAATGATTGTACCTGGGCTTTACTGACATCATTCCCTGTTACTTTTGCAAATCCATTGAAGGTAACACTTTGGCCGGCAAAAAGTCCTGTTGAAGAAATACCATCACACTCGCATTTTGCAGAGCCGGAAGCAACTGGAGGTGTAGGAGTAAGAGTTGCGGTTGGACTTGCTGTCGGGGTGACCGATACCGGAGGGGTAAGGGTTGCGGTTGGAGTTGCTGTTGGTGTTACGGATACTGATGGGGTTGGTGTAAGAGTGTTTTGGCACTTACCTGCGACACACGTGGTACATCCATCTTGAGATCGGGAACACATCGAATCGTCAGTACAACTGATATTGCAGGTTAATATAGGGGTAGGAGTGACATTGGGATTCTGGCATGTTCCTAAGATACACTTTGTACAGCCATCTTGGGCCGGTTGACATATTGTGTCATCAATACAATTCACGCCGCAAGCCTGAATCGGAGGAGGCGTTGGAGTACTTGCGTTTGAGCATTGGCTCTGGCAATCAGCTTCAATATAGGTCAGGTTGGCAGCGTCACACGTAGAAGGATTACTGGGATTACTATCCTGGCATACTTGACATGCATTCTCCTTACATTGGTAAATTACATTTCGTACCGGTGGGGGAGGGGGAGTTGGGGTTATATTTCCTCCTCCACTACAAACTCTGGGACAGTCCGATGGACCGCCACATTGATATCGCAATTGTAGTTGTCCTCTATCGGTCACACATGTTGAAACACATTGAAATGAATCATCGCATATTCCTGTGATAAAAGATGTTGCCATTTGTGCACACCCAAGACCGGTAGGAGAGCCTGCTCGTAATGCTTCGTAATGATTACCACAGGTTAAAAAAGCTCCGGGATTTCCGCATGCTGGTCCTGCTGCAAAAGCTTGTGGAACAGTATTCTGACTCCAGAAAAAGAATACGGTTATAAATAAAATAAAACTCAATAATTTCTTTTTCATATGACTTGCTTATTTTAACGCAAATTGGAAATCTTTTAAACTCAAAAATTGGTTCAATCTCCAGGCATTATGAATCGTCCATTTCATAGGAATTGCCATTATTAAAAAACCATTATCGCCGGTGTATTTTATATTTTCGGGGTTATCCATAAGTGCTAATAATTCTAACTGAGCAAACTTTTGTGCGATAGTTTGATATTTTTGTTTTTCCGTTCCTGTCAAAACGGAAGTAAGGGTTATCAGAGGTTCTAAGGTAATTAAGTCAAGTCCGCTGATTTTATCTTTATATTGGCCAAAGTTTTTGACAATATCAGCATTGTCAAAGAATTGTTCAGCAGCATGAAGGTACCGCGGATCACGGGTGAGCATATAAGCCGGGATATAATACGATTTTATAATCGGGGCACTATAATATCTCACCATATAGGTACCGTTTTTGTATACAAGGGTATTGTTGGGGTTGAGTTCGAATGCATTGGCATATAAATCATCGGCATCTTGGATCAGCCAATCCTTATATTTTTTGTCTCCTGTTATGTCATAGAGCGCTGAGTAATACAGGCCAAGGTCATTTAACACTCCTTGCTCAAGCGTACGTTTCGTAGCATATAGCGGTGCAACTTTGAGCAGTGCTGCTTTTATTCTCTGATCATTGGTATATTTGTAGAGTTGATAGAGCGGAGGAAAATTAATATCACAAAAATCTACCTCTTTGTCGCATCGATCTAGAATATAAGCAAGGGTTTTTTGTTCTTGTTGCAGATATGTCGGGTTATTTGTCGCTGTGTACAAATTATAATAAGCCAGAGCAATAAATCCAAATCGGGGAGGATCTGTCGGATCTGATGATTTACAGTTTGGCGTTGGAGATTTGCTACAGATATACGTTTGGATAAAACTGCCGTCAGGACTGGCTGCTTTATCCAAAAATCCACCAATACGTTGGGCAACCATAAGCCCTGTAGCAGAAGGAATCGGGGAAGGAGTGGGAACCTGGGATGTTTGGGAAGAAGGTTTGGATTGGGATAATAGCCAGACTCCAATTGCCAAAAGTATAATCAAAAGTCCCCCAATGATCATACTGCCTTTTTTAGAAAAATGGCCAGGATGGGAAGGAGCCGGTGGAGGTACCGGGTTCTGTGTTACTGAAGGATTTTGTGGTGTCTTTTCCACTGACTGTTCCATAGATACTTTAATCATATGGAATTTTTAGACAGCTGTCAACGATAGGATGGGTTAGAGCTCAAAGCGTATCATGTAGCAGGCTTCGGCAGGGTCAGTTGGCGCAAGCGTCGGAGCAGGAGTAAAGCTATCCAGCTTGAGTTGTTTGTTTGGATTTGGAGTGACAGATGGGATGGGAGTCGGTACGAGTGGATTTTGAGCTCCATTCCCGCCAAACAGTTGGGTAAAGAATCGTAGAATACCATCAAGCAGATTTCCACCGGATGGAGCCTGGGCAGCCAGAACAGTTCGGCTGGCAGTCATAGCAACTTTATTGGTACAGGTTGGGGTATACCAGAGTCTATATTGTTGTGGATTTGTCGGATCAGCTTGAGGAAGGGTAGTTTGCCAACTGCCTTTGTATCGTACTTTTGTCGCGGTGTTTTCTACAATCTGTACTGTAACCGGTCCTGAGTTAGCAATGATTGTGTCACCTTTTGCCATGACAAATGTCAGTGACTGTACTTGAGATGTGCGTACATCAGTGCCTTCTACTTTGGCAAATCCATTAAAGGTGACACTTTGGCCACCAAAGAGTCCTGATGAGGAAATACCATCACATGAGCACTTAGCAGACCCTGACGCTATAGGTGTTGGAGTAATCGTTCCGCTTGGAGTGGCAGTTGGTGTCGGTGTTCTGGTTGGGGTTATGGTACCACTTGGAGTTGCGCTTGGTGTAGGGGTAATAGTGCCGCTGGGGGTTGCGGTCGGGGTAGGAGCAACGCAGGTATGATTTATGCATACTTGTCCGTTGCTACACTCGGCATCTGAATTACACCTTCCAACCGGAGTCGGGGTTGGAATAACACACGTATTATTTACACAGATTTCTCCCGAAGTACAGTTGGCATCAGTATCACACCGTCCTAAGGGAGTTGGGGTGGGACCAGGGGGATTAAATATAATATCGTTATTTTCCTGATCTCCTATTATATTATTGAGGAGGTCTTTAGTAACTTGACTAAAAGCGCCTTCCATAGTAACAGGCTGGACCACACTAAAGGTATGAGGGTTTGCCTGACAGGCAAAGGGTACATTTTGATCTCCTACTACGATATTTCGTTGTTTTTGATCGGGTGTCCCATCCAGATTGGTATCAACTATTATATCTTTGGCGGCGTCCCAATAGGGATCATCACTTCCAGGGAAGCGGTAACCTCCGTCACTGTCAGTCCTGGCGAATTCAAAATTACCGTATTTATCTGTCCATTTTACCCAGACCCCTGCAACTGGTGCTCCCGTTTGTGTTTTTACTATGCCATGAGTAGCCGGGAAATAAGCATGCGCAACAGGTACCACACTCAAAAAGAACATACTGATTATTACAAAAAGGATAAATTTAATACAAAGTAACTTCATATAATTTTTGTTTTTGATCATACCACGTTTGGAAATCAGTAATACCCGTATCTGTCTTTCTTTGTGATACTTGCGCAAACATATAGACGGCGTCAATCATCTGTTTTGTTTTGTAATCTTTATCTTTTGCTAAATACAGCGGTGTTAGCTGTCCTTGGGGAAGATTCCATAGCATGGTATTAAATGGCTTATCAAAAGTAATTGCGCTATTTCCTGATGCTTCAAATGGAATTAGTGCATTTGCTGCATATGCGGGATCTACCTGTGCCAGTTCGGAATCATTTTTGATTGCCTCACCGGCTTGCTCAATAGTTATTTTTCCGCTTTTCACGTCATTATAGAGCTTTGAAATTTGCGCATACGCGATTTGCTTGCCTTTTTCATATCCTGCCGGACCGGGTTGTGAGTTGGAAAACCAGATCGAGACAATCGTTCCCTGGATATGGTCTGATTGCCCTTGGATACTCTTTTTTGCTTGAGCAATCAGTTGTAACCGTTTCTCATAATTCTTGTCAACCGAATTAAAAACATTTGGATCAAGCGTAATAATCTTATCAGCAGCAGCACCTTGTAAAATAATGGAGTCGGATATGAGCTTCTTTTGCAATAGTTTAGAAGCATCGACACCTTTGATTACCGGATAGGCAGCCAGTTCTGTATCAAGATCTTTTTGGTAGAGAGTCTCTGTTCCTACTTTGGCAATTTTGGTTTGGCTCGGTTGACCTGAAAGTTTTAAGATAAGCGCAATTACACCAATCACAAGGAGAATGCAAATACCTATGATAAGAAATTTATTTTTCAACAATTGGTTTTTAGGGGCAACCATAGGAGGTGGGGAGACAGGTGGTTGTGGGGGCGTTGACTGATCCATAGATACATTGATCATAGGTACTTTATAGAAAGTTGTCAATGAAGGAGCCTCACATATGAGGTTCTTAAACCATATATTATTGAATGAGCTTAAATGTTGAGAGAATTTGGTCAAGGATTTTTTTATTTGATTCCTCTGTTAGATTAGTGCTTCCCGAAAAGGTAATCATAAAGGTATATCTTTTATTGTTGACAAAAACAATTGTATCTAATGGTTGGGTATCATATCTTACTTTTAACGCAGGATATCCTGCAAAAGTACTATCAGTGACGCTTACAAGTTGTATCGGTCCAGTATCACCACCGTTGCTTACGTCTTTTCCTACTTCTGATTGATACCTTTTTTTTAGATCACTGAGGGTGGCTTTTTCATATGTCACTATACTAATAGTGATTCCAAGAGGATTTTTCACTTTGCTTGAGTATCCTTGTCCTGATGGGTGAAAATTGCTTGAGTCATTTAAATCATAGTTTGTAGCGGTAAATGTATCACTGCTGGCAGGAGTTCCATCGGGTTTTCCTGTTGCAGGATATAAATACCATCTTGCAGGTATTTGTATAGAAAAACCGTAGAGCGTGTTGGTATATATTGCCAACTTTGTAGTTTTATAAGAAGGTGGAACTGGGGTACTAGTGGTTTCTTGGAGTAGCTTGACGTAATAGTTTGGACTTCCATAAATAGTTAAGGTTTTTCCATCTGACATATCTTTTGCATACACCTCAACCATTCTACCTATATAGGTATGCACGTCATTCCTAAATGAAAACCCGATTAGTTTTCCTTCAGGAAGAGTAGGTCCATTTGGTGTTAACCCACCATATTCTGTAATAATCCATGTATTATCAACCCGAAGGCTACATGTTCCATCTGACCAACATCCGGTATTAACTTCGGTAATTGTTCCGGTAAATCGTTTTTCACCGGAGTTCTGAATTGTAGCAGATGTATTATCTTTTGCTCTGAAATAATAAGCTCCTCCTACAAAAAGAAGCAAAACAATTACAGCAAGAATGAGAGGAAGTTTATTCTTGGGTTTTGGAGAATTATTGGTAGGAGGAATTGCTATCGGTTGAACAGGAGGAACGTGTTGAGGATGATTTTCCATATAGTTCAAGTATTTAGGAATAAAAGAGGAAAGTCAAGAAATAGAGGAGATATGCCCTTTTTATATAAGTCCAAGCTGTTTCAAAATATTTTTTCCACTGCTATAGCCATTGATAAAATCTTTATAGCTCATCGGTTTTTTCCCTTCAACCTGAATTTTTTGCTCGGGTAGTAATTTTATGATTTTTTCTTTGCCCTCCAGTAATGTTCTAAACCACACTCCCGGCCATGGGTAATATGCCCGGATCATACGATCAATCATGTGCGCAGTTGGGGGAGTATCAAAATCTATATATCCACTGTTGCGAGTAAGCGGTTTGGTATGAGTAGCTTCTGCGTGTTGTTGCTCTATTTTTTTTGGTGTTTTTTCCTGCATGGTTTGAATAAGTTTGGTGATGATATCTGCACTTATGGTAAAAAGCCGGGTATGTAACGAATGGGTTGTATCAGCAGCAAGAATTGGTTCTTTTGCCTGGACAAGGATTGGTCCATGGTCAACTGCCTCGTCCAAATCAATGATAGTTACGCCGGTTTCTGTTTCGCCTTGCAGAATCTGGGTTTGGACCGGCGTAGGGCCCCGATATTTCGGCAGCAGGGATGGATGACTGTTGATAATTCCTTGAGGAAATAAGGTTAGTACCGAATGGGGAAGAATAACACCAAAATATGCCAAAACAGCAACAGGAGCATTACATTCCTTGATACGATGTATCACCTCATCAGTAAATCGGTGGATCGAAAGATAGGGTATATGGTGTTGCTTGCAATACGCGGGAACCGCATCGGTAGGGTGCTGTTCTGTCGTAACCACCAGAGCAAGATTGAAGTTTTTATGCAATGCTTCAATAAGGGGAATGACATAGTGTGATGAACCGAAAAAGACTACATTCATAAGTTATGCGAATTATTACAAATTATAGCGAATTAATTCGAATGAATTTGCGTTAAATTAGTAGAAATTAGCATTACAGTTCGATTTCTTCAAATACTTCCTGGCCTTGTTTGTCTTTGTGGGATTTATAGAGTTTATGTCCTTGCTCAAGTACATGCTTGGGAAATAATATTCCGTTGAGATGGTCAACCTCATGCTGAATGATGGTCGCAAGAAATCCCTTGAAAGTCTTGGTATGATTTTTCCCGGTTTCATCCTGGTAGCGGAGGGTGACACTCGGATGGCGGGTGACTTCACCCCAAATTCCCGGTAACGACAAACATCCTTCCAGTTTTGTGGATTTGCCTTTCTTGGATGCTGATTTTTGCTGATTTTTGGAGACGTGCGGTTCTGTTGGTTTCTGTATTTGGATTATAGGATTAATAAACACGCCATATTTTGCCTGAGCAGTTGGTTTGGTGACAAAGAGTTGTAATGATAATCCTACTTGCGGTGCTGCCAGCCCAACCCCTTCCGGATCCCGTGTTGCGGCCAGCGTTTTTTTCATTTCCTCAATATGTCTTAAGACGGTTTTGTCGATTTTTGTAATCTCTTTTGCCTGTTGTGATAAAACCGGTTGTGGAGCTGTGATAATCTTACGCATGTGGCTATTATATCACGGCTGAGCTAGCTAATGAATTTACGAATAGTGAGAAATACAGTGGTGGGTTACTTTATTTATTTTTCATTTATTATTATACCCAAGTACGGGAAAATGAGAGATGTTTTTGGTTGATAATAGACCCCATCAATCAGGGAGTACACAATATATGGCATATATGTAATTGGTTGTTCCGGTGGTATCGAACCGTTGAAAAATACTGATTGGGTAGAATAATTTGAAGGATACATATAGCCTTGACTATATTGAGAGGTGGCGGGGAAAAAAGTATTTAAAACACCTTGATATTGTGGGCTATTGCCGCCTTGTTGATTTAAAAACAGATAGGCTGGAGATATCGCATCTTCTGAAAGAATGGATGACAAAGGAAATGTCTGGTCTTGTTGTGCTTGATACGCATAAGGATTTTTAAAAGATAACACGACCATTCCTGTTTGTCCGAAATCTAGATGAGATAATACCGTGCCATTCTCTACAGATTTTAACTCTCGTGTTATTTGGTCAGGACTCACAATAGCCTGATTTTCAATTGGTGAGGTTCCATAGAGAAGTGAGCTGATAGTAGTATAGATGGGGAGTGGCCCATCTTTTTGGATTTCTATGTGTATTGTTTTGTCAGTCGAAGATGCCGGAGGAACTATATCTGAAAAGCTTGTTGTATAGTTATCTTTATTGCTGGAATCAAACAAGAGTGTATTGTTTACTCGTGCTGAATATACCGTTGGTTGATCAAGGAGGTGATTTTTTATTGCATTTTTGATAGCGGCAAGAAATAGTAGATCACTTACAGATCCGCCATTGATACCTGCTCTGATACTGGCTCCTTTGATTGTCTTTGCAGCATCAATTGGTGAGCCATTTTCTATCATCGCAAGAATAGTAAAGGCTACTCCATAGGTACTGGTATCTGACCAAATATAGCGGTCTGAAGCCGAATGAATTTTGAGGTTTCTTAACTCATCAAGTGCCTTTTTATCACCCTTCAAAGCTTTTGCAGCAAAAAATTGTAGTGAATTTGAGACCTGTCTATTGGGATAGGGTATTCCCGTAAATTCCAATAGAGATTGAGTATCATCACTGAGTGATTGCTGGATTGGATTTATAATAATAGGAGGGATCGGTTCGGTTCCATCAGGTGATAATGGTTTACTGCCATCAGGCAATATATTGGGTTGGGGAGCACTATTTTGTAAAGAAAATATTGGCTTAGCAGCCCGATCAGTTGCATATTCCCTTACGCTGTTGATGATAGCCGAACTATTGGAAATGCCACTGAGAAGATTATTATTTCTGAGTTCCGTAAGGCCTTTTAACATCCATGCAGCTGTAATGAGATCTGATTCCGGGAGCGGGTTTCCATATTTAGGAGTCCAGTATATTTGAGTGCCTGTTTTATCTGCATCTATGAGTGCATGATTTGTTGCTTCACGAAGGCTATTTTTACTGTGTGCGTATTGGTAAAAGTCAGGCCGGATATTTCCCAGCTCTGTTTGTCCCAAAATATAAGACCAGGCATACAATTGTTGTCCCAAGCCGGATGAGGCTTCAGAAAAATAAGGATCCTTTTTACCCATAAGCGTATAGGCAAGATGGGGAATAGTATCAAGCCGTACTATATTAAAGTCAACATCGGGGAACTGGGGGGTAATATCATAGGTTTTTGATTCATCAAAAGATACCCATCCCGGTTGGATCGTGCCGCGAGGAAGAATTGGGCGTTTCAAAAGGATAGCATCTTTTGTTTCTGATTCTTCTTGCGCCTGAAACTCAAAAGAAACGGTATTTTTTTGATTACCCAAATTTAGGGGAAAAGAAACTTGCTCAAAATCTCCGCTTTTAACCGTGACTGACTGTTTTTTTATTAATCCCAAGTCCTTTACTGTTAACGTAACCGCACCATTAAAGTCAGTAGTGCTTGCGTTTTGTATCAGTGCGGAAACAACCGGTTGATCACCTTCATAATAAAATTGAGAGACTGCCGGAAGTATATTAATATCTTTTCGTGCTATAACAGTTGCATGTGCTTGACCAAATTGTGAACGATTCGTATTGCTGTAGGTGGTTGCTACAAAGTTGGTGAGGTTATCAGGAAGTGCGATTGTTACATGAGCTTTCCCATTTGAATCGGTTTTGATATGAGGATTCCAGTAGGCCGTATCGACCAGGTTAAATCGTGGTGCAGCACCCTTATCGTTATGTACATAAAATCCATCGGCAAAAAAAGTATGATATGTTGCGGTTGTAAGATTATATACATGAATTTGACCAGAATGATACACAATTGAAGTAATTTCAACTTTGTTGCCATTTGTGTCGAGTAAGGTATCCCCAATTTTTGCTGCTGATGCTATTTGCCACTGATTATTAATATACATGCGATGTATAGGAGTCACACGGAGGGTATCATTGATAGTAAGATATTCATCCACCGTATGTCGGTAGGTATTCGTAATTACATCTTCGACTAATTGATTGGATATATCAGATTTTCGTGTCAAAATTACATCCCCAATTTTCATATCTTCGATGTTTTTCAGCTGGTGGTCTTTCGTAAGAATTTTTGTTCCCCCTACAAAGCATCCACCCCCACCACCGCCGCCAAATTGCGTCAAAATCCCCTGAGTAGAATCATAGACATCAAGATATGAATAGGTATTGGCAGCAGGGCCATAAAATATATCGAATATATTATTATTATCCTGGGCGATTTGCAAAAGTGAACCATCAATCAGAGAAAGTGAATTATCTGCAGAAACAGGATTACCCTGGGCATCTTTTGTGGTAATTTCTGCTTCTATTTTTTCTCCTGGTTTTACAACTGTTTTATTAAATGAAAGCGTCGTTGTAAGTTGTTTGCCTGCTGTATTTACTTCCAGGTTGGTATGTCCTTTGACTACCGTGTCATGGGTTATTACAATGATATCTACACCCAACGCTTGTATTTGATTTTGTCCAATCGGGACAGAAAATTTCCAGCTTGGTGCGTTCGGTTGTTGCTGGGTAAGTGTTTGGATATCAGCGTTTCTGCGGTAATACGTGCCACTGCCTCCATATGTGGAAGTAACAATAACGGCATTTGCGACAGGGAAATTTGCCTCAGCTGTGATTTCTGCTTGTTGCCCAGGAAGATAGGATTCTTTCTGATTGGTAAGACTAAGAGTATAGGTTGGTTGGTCATTTCCTTGTATTGCCACCGGTTTTGTAATATAGGTTGTGTATCTGTTGGTAACAGTATTGCCTCGGGTATCTTTTCCCTGCACAACGAGTTCATAATTACCTTCTTTCAGATCAGAAAATGAGAAAGTGGTGGTTCCTTCTGCACTAGTCGTGGCTTCTTTGGATTCCAATAGTGTCTTAGTATACGTGGAATCTGTATTGTAATTATACAGGGATAGTGTAATCGATTGATTTGCCACTGGTTGCCGGGGTTTTTGCTGGTTGAGTGCTGTAATCTCTCCGACAATACCTTTTTCACTATCGCCTGAAACAGTATTGAAAAAGAGGGCAAATTCTCCCCGATGGACTAGTTTTACCATCTGTGCAATTGAGGGTGAAGCACCAATTTTGGGAGTTACCTCCAGAGTTACAATTTGCGATGGTTCAAAGTCTTTTAGATCCGTTGAAAATTCTATAGCAGCTTTGCCTTTTTTATCAAATGTTCCTGTCCCTTCACTCAATACTTTTCCTCCTCCATAGTAATCCATATAGTAAGAAAAAGTTCCTTCGTCTTTTCTATCTTCTACTTCTGTATAGTCATTGGCAAGCACTCGATAGGAAAAGGGGACATTTGATAATGGTTTCCCATAGTTGGTTTTCGATATGATAGTAAAATGTGCAGTATCTAAGCTAATATATTCTGCTTCGTTTGTTTGGACTGTAATATCCAGATCAGGTTTTCTATACGGTTCTATATTTAGGGCAAACGTATCTATTACATCATAAGAATTACCGTTTTTGGTATACAGAACCAGAGATGGATAAGTAGTGGGGGTCATTTTTGGAAGCTGTATGTCATAGGTTACCGTTCCGTTGTCATCTACCGCTAGTTTTTGATACTGGGGAGTTTCCAAAGAGCTGGTGAGTTGAGTTACAAGTCGAATATATAGGTCGCCGGTTGGAATGGTATAGGCTCCATCTTTTCTGGTACGGATAACAGCTTTATAGTGCACCTTGTCCTGTGGTTGATACAGCGGTCGATCGGAGTACGAAAAAACAGTATAGGTATTCCAGACTTGTCCTTCATATGTTGCGGTTTTTGTGATAGCAATTGAACCATTGGCTTCTGATACTACTATGTCAGCATCCTTACTACCCTTGGTAAGAGTAATCATGCCTGTTGAGTCTGTTTGTCCGGTTGATAGTTGGTGAGGATTACCATTGACGGAATAGAGACGTACTGTGGCCTTGGGTATACTTGTTCCGTTTTTTGCAGTTGCTACCCATACTCGCGTATTCTTGGTTTCATTAAAAACAGTATTGATATGATTGGTAACTACCAGGAAAAATCCATCTTTACCAACCCTACTATTTTCTACAGTGACATAGTAGATACCTGGTGTAGAAATAGGGTCAAGAGTAATGTGAGAATCACCATAGCCTCCGGGAGTAATATTTTGCTGGAGTATTTTACTTTCAGAAGCAATTTCCTTGTTTGCCTGGGTTTTTTGGAATTGGTACAAAGGTTCCTTTTTATTGCGGTAAGCTACATACTCTAATAACTGATCCAATGTTGCGGTTTGAATTGAAGTATGGATTGCAATAGGATCAGGGGGAGGTGCTTCCTGGTGGTTATAAACAAGGTTAACCGTAATGGGTTTTTCTGTAAATGTATTTAAGAGTTTGTAGGAAGCCGTAAGAGAATATGTTTGGTTATTTTTTTGTGTACGAAACCGTATCTCCAACGGTTTATCTAATATCTTGCCATCATCTGAACGGAGGGTTTTATTAAGAGTAATTGTATAGACTGTGTCATATTGAAAAGTAGTTGGGAATTGATTAATAGTCGTTTCATTGGGGCTGAATATGAGTACCTGGCCATTTTTTTCTATATGCCATGATCCGTTGACGGCTGGTGTTATTTTGACATAATCTTTTATTTTAGACTCCGTGACTCCAATCTTTTTTGAAAAGACAAACATTGGTTGGGAAATTGCTGAAACCGAAGTCGCATAGTCTTCAGGAAAACTTTCTACCAGTTTGAATTTCTCCGGATATTTTTTGTTGAGTAGACTCCCCTGTTGAAAAGCAAAAATAATTCCAATGCATACTAGAAATAATATGCCGATTACAATAAGCATCTTTTTTTTCATATGTTGTAGAGGATTTAGGTGAAGAGGAAATGAGGGAGGGGGAAGTGGGGGGATAGCTTCTTGCATACGTTAATAGTAGATAGTACTCAGCAGTATTGTCAAGGAGAGTATTTTATTAGTATTTCTTATTCCTCTCCCCATGTATGGAGGAGGTCAACCACTGCTTTGCTTGGTTTTCCGTCAGAACCAATGTATATCTTATGAAGCGCATCCACTGCCTTTTGTTCGTATAGGGGATTTATTACGCGATTGTTTTTATCTACCGCGAGCGCGTGATAAAAAAGTCCAAGTGCCATATAGGCATCTTCATAATTGGGTTTGAGTACAATCGTATGTTCCAGGGTTTCAACCGCTTTTTGATAGTCTCCATTTTTTCCATATAACACACCCATGGTGTAGGAAACTTTCGCGTCGGTTGGAGCCAGCACTGCTGCATTTTTGATTGCCTTGATTGCTTCCTGATACCACCGTTCATCCTGGCTTTCTGCAAGCAACGTAAAAAGCTTGACACGGGTCTTCCAGAAAAGAATATTATGAGGGTATGTTTGCACAAGATAATCACTGGTATTAATTGCTTCTTCTGCCAGTTGTGCAGCAGTTGTTGCCTGGTGTTGACCATATAAAGCAGCCGCTATTACTGCGTCATTCACGACTAGTTCATCTTTAAAGACCGGTTCATCATCGCGGTCTTTCACTGCTTCATGTAAGAGGGGATAGGCTTGGGTATAAGCACTTGATTTATCCAGGTTGCTTGCCATCGAATATTTTTTATCCGCTTCCCAATAGACATTAAGTACATGGAGAAGAAAAAGTCCTAGAAGACTTACTGCTACAATTCCCATCCATGAAAATGGGCCAATCACAAATTCTTTTTCTTGTAGCTTATGCGTTTTGATATACGACAGTTCATTTTTTATTTTTGTTGGATTTTTTTCAAACGGTTGCTGTACTCTCCATGAAAGAATACCGGCAGGGTGAATTTCTCCCAGAAGATACAATACCAGTGCCGGAATGAGGAATAAGTACAAATTGGCAATGACAACACTAAACCCGAAAAAGTTAGTAACAAGAATGGTCACGTATCCGGAAGTGAGTCCTACAGCCAGCAATTTCTCCCGCGAAATTACAGCCTCTTCGTTTGTGGTACTTTTATTGAAAATTAATCCTCGCACCGTGAAGAACAGGAACCATGCAATCATTACAAGATATGTTCCTAGTCCAACGATTCCAGTAGTTGCCAGGTAATTGAGGTATTCATTATGAGCTTTGTTATACAGGTAGTCCCATTCAGAAACAAGATTGTGTTCCTGGGGACGATATTGATAATAGGCAAAGGCGTATGTCTCAACACCGGTTCCAAAAATTGGGTTGTGTTTCCAGATTTCCCACGCACCTCTCCATACGATCTTTCGTATTTTCCCCGAATCACTACCACCAAATTCACCGCCGGCGATAGAGGGTTGTTGTGTTTGGGGTTTTGTTGGTTGAGCAGTTTGCGCCGTTGTAGGAGCAGAAAATTTAGCCAGGGTTTGGGAAAGGGGTGGGGTATCTTGGGTTCCTATTGCAAGTGAGAGTATCAAGGTTACCCCGATAAGAATCAAAAGTAGCCATTTATTGATAAAAAGGATGGTTACTCTTTTACAGAATGCACTGTAAAGAACACCACAAATGTAGAGGAAAAGAAAAAGTAATGCCAGGTTTCCCAGCAGATCTGTCTGATGGGCTACTTTGGCAAGCCAAAACACGTAAAATAATGCTCCCGATATCAGCGTCCCGAGTTGGATCAAACGATTTTTCTCAGAGTATATGACCAGTAATCCCAGGAACACGACAATTCCTGCTCCCAGCCCGAGTATTCCCGATCGTGCCGCAGTAAAAAGTACGCAGGTATAAAAGAGGGTAGCAAGTAGTATGTAGCAGGTAGTAAGAAAAAATTGTTTATTTGCTATTTCATATTTCATATTTACTATTTTTAGACCGAGTGTAATTGCGATTGGAATGAGTATTGCCAGGTATGCTGCCATCCAGTCTGGCTGGCCAAGAGTGGAAAAGATTCTGATGGTTGGTTGAAACGCGTCAGTCCAGCATTTTACATCAAACTGGCCACGGAATAGGAGGCAGGTTGGATCATATCCGAAATGAGAAGGAAGTCCCCACAGGCTGACGATCAGTCCCGATGTCAGGCTGATATACAATGACTTTATTACCATAGTTCCCGGGAGCGCTTTTACAAAAAGAGCAAAAGAACAAATCATTGAAATTACCAGTATCCATGCGCGGCTTCCCGCCACACTGGGATCACTGATACTTGGCAGTACGGATAAATAGAACCCGACTGCAAAAATCACAGCAGCCAGAATATAGAGATAGGTGCGAGTTAGAAATGAAAAAGATGTATTCGGTGTATCGGAATTTTCCAAAGTTGTCTGGGATTTTTTGGAAAAGGTATTGTTGCTGACAAATGCGTAGTAAAGAAATACATAGGTGAGCAGAGAAAACAAACCACCATTGAATCGGGAGTAATAACCCCACCATGAAACATGAGGATCCATAGATATAACTGTTGAGATAATTTGGGAGACGAGGAAAAGAATAATAGGAATATCCAGTGGAGTACGTTGTATCCATATCCTTTTTTGCAAAATCATCTTGGTAATCCAGAAGACACCAATCAGAATTGCCATGTCAAAGGTAAGCCAAAGTTTGTTGAATTCAAAAAGCTCTGAGGTATCTCCGACAAAAACAATCGGTACAAAAAAGAATACTGCGTAAAAACAAATTTCTATTGCCTTTTGACAAAATCGCTCAATATTCATGAGATAGTTTATTATAACACCAGAGATACAAAGTAGTAAAAGTAGAAAAAGGTAAAAGAAAGTAAGGGTGAACCTTATTTTTCTATCAGGCAGATTTAAACTGATAAACTGACGACTGGTAAACTTATATCCGATAACAGAAAACTGAGAACAGATAACCGGACTGCTTGGCAAAGCAAAGCTAAGATGCTAGAATCAAACTACGAATTTGAAATTTTCAGTTTTAAATTTTCAATCAAATTGAAATGTTTTAAATTTAAATTTTAAAACCTTCGATAAACTCAGGGTTAATACTGAGCATAGCCGAAGTATTTAAACATTCATTTCAAATTTATAATTTCAAATTGAAAATTGACTTACTATGTTAGATAAATTCTTCTCTTTATTCAGTCATGATATAGCTATTGACCTTGGTACCCCGTATAGCCTTGCTGTTCGCCTTAGTTCATTCGAACTGCGGCTCACAGAGCGGCTTCAACGGGGCGAGCTGAACATGGAGGGTTCCTATGCTTGATAAGTTTTTTTCTTTATTTAGTCATGACATAGCTATAGACCTTGGTACTTCCAATACGCTGGTTTGGGTAAAAGGCAAGGGTATTATTATTCGCGAACCATCTGTTGTGGCAATGCACAAAAAAACCAAACATATTATCGCGATAGGCGCTGAGGCAAAAAGAATGTGGGGAAAGACTCCTGCCACAATTCTTACGATCCGTCCGCTTCGAAGTGGTGTTATCTCCGATTTTGATGCTACCGCTGCTATGATTTCCCATTACATTAAGCAAGTCCATACTCTTTCCAATAGATTGTCTATGTCATTTGTCCGGCCGAAAGTGGTAATTGGGATTCCCTCATCCGTTACCGAAGTAGAACGTCGTGCGGTATGGGAAGCAGCTTTGGCAGCCGGAGCCAGGGAAGCATACTTGATAGAAGAACCTATGGCAGGAGCAATTGGTGAGGGGATTTCCGTTTTTGCTCCAACTGGAGCTATGGTGGTGGATATTGGGGGAGGAACCACAGAAATTGCCGTGATCTCACTCGGTGGTATTGTGGTGAGCCGATCACTGCGAATTGCAGGTGATGAGATGAACCAGGCAATTATGCATTACATCAGGCTTCGACATGGACTGTTGCTCGGAGAAGCAACAGCAGAAGAAATCAAAATCGGTATTGGAAGTGCTTACAAAAAAAGCGTAAAAGTGAAAGCGCAAAGCGTAAAAGAAGAAAAGGTTAATAAAAAGGAAATAGAAGATATTCAGGTTGAAAAAGATGGACATGG
Source organism: uncultured Gammaproteobacteria bacterium (assembly GCA_964497535.1). Taxonomy (GTDB): domain Bacteria; phylum Patescibacteriota; class Microgenomatia; order Levybacterales; family UBA12049; genus CAZCCG01. The sequence continues at coordinate 21,443 of CAZCCG010000006.1, read as the reverse complement.
AGAGAAGATGGCTATTGTCCGGGGTCGGGATATTGAATCGGGATTACCCAAAAGTTTGCGAGTGACAGAATCAGAAATTAGAGAAGCTCTGGCACCGGTCCTGTCTCAAATTATTGAAGAAGTTGCCAATGTATTGGAAGACGCGCCCCCTGAGCTTACCAGTGACATTTTGGAGCATGGAATTTTGTTAACCGGCGGAGGAGCAATGCTATCGGGAATTGACCAGTTGGTTGTGGAGCGTACTCACATGCCGGTTATTGTTGCAGGGGATCCTCTCACAACAGTAGTACGGGGTGCAGGAAAAGTATTAGAGAACGCGGATCTTCTCTCTCGAGTAAAAGTAACAGGGGGATTGAGTTAACAACGTGCACCTCGATATAACATTTATAATTATTATAACCACCTACTTCCAAAATATCTTCGTGGCATTTCCCCAGAAATTTTCTACTGCTGCTTGAACATCCGATTTACCAGGACATGCAACACTATTTGCTGTACCCTTATTCCAACACTGGTTACTGCAGAAATAATAAGCACAGCTGTCTCCATGGTTATCACAACTATGCACACTGCTATCATAATTTCGGCATACCGGACATACCTGATCTGTGGGTGTACCTGCAGGCCGGCATTTATTTCCGCAGGCATAATAAGAACATCCGGCAGTATGACACGCCTGTATATTCCCATCAAAACTGTTACATGATTGAGATTGTGTCTTACAAACATTCGTAAATATTCCCTTGAGTCTTTGCGCACACCAATTTTCATCGGAATGTTGTAAAAAGGCCCAGAAATCTGGACTGCCTATTTTGCCATCTGCTATTTCAACATTATTCCCGGTTGAATCAATGCCGCCAACATCAAACCTGGGATCATACGAACCACTCGAACATGTAGCACCCCAATGTTGTTGTTGAAGTTGGGTAAAGTAATTTTGGCAATTTGGACCTAATTGTGAACCTGTAACAGTAGGAAGAACTGCTGTGCAAAAATTGCCGGTATTTAGAATTTGCTTACACCACCCTCCATCATTACTATGCTGCCTGATGATCCCCTGGTCACGGATATCAATCAGCCCGTCATTATTAAAGTCCAGAGAACTATTGGGTCCGCAGGTTTTTCCAAAATATTGCTGCCATGTCTGATAAAGAGTCTGACAGGCTTGGGCAGTTGGAGTTGGGAGAGGAGAATCAGTTGGATAACCGGTATCCTTGGAATATTTCTGACACACAGAATTTTTACAGGCTACAGAATAGCTCAGATGGCTGCGCGTAACAGGCTCAGTACACATATAGCCTGCCGCACAGCTCCTGTCTCCTTGCTGAGATAGTAACCACTTCCGGTTTACCCCAATTACCTGGGGAGAACTATAGTCAAGACACGAATTTGCACAAGGATCACTAGGATCACTTCCTATTTTAAAGAAGGTGCAGTCATTATCTACAGCACAATGGGTATCAAAGGGTTTTTGAGAAGCAACCGGTGTTGGAGAAATAGCCTGAGAAACGCAAGGTGTTGGTGTCGGATCAGGTTGTCCGCCGAGTTTTACAAATACCATCCCCGTTGGGACAGCGCAGGGATTTGGAGTAGGTGTTGGGGTTGGTTTATCTTGTTGGCGGATACACCACCCTCCAAACCCTGACCCATCACCCTCACAGGTATAGCCAAATGGACACAGAGGACCGGGGGTTATTTGTGGTCCTGGATTTACATCTCCACCGCAGTGTAATTGTTGGCATACGCCGGGTTGAGGTGCACAAATTGGCAAAGCGCATTTTCTATTATTTATACTGTCGGTTGTACATACCTGGTTATAAGAACAATCGGAATTTCTAGTACATGATGAAGGCGTTGGAGAAACAGTTGCTGATCCAACGATTTCAATTTCATTTGATCGTGCTAACTCTTTACTGTCTACTGTATAAGCATCTTTAATAATAAATACATATCTTCCAGGAGGAATATGATTATATGTTGTTTTTGAGCAAGTGAATCTGTTGATGGCTCCCATTTTTCCCCATTCCGAACATGCTACATCAGCAATTTCTAGAGTAGTTCCCTTTATCTGAAATAGATATGCCGATTTCTTAACCAGGTCACTAGAGCTTATTACCAGAGTAATCAGTTCACCAGGTTTTACTTTTTGAGGACTGGCAGAAAATGATGGGGTAGATCCATTTTTGGATACACATACCCGAGACGGACATGGGTATCCGTTTGCTCTGGGAGATTGCTCACATACAGTAATAGGACACGTAAAGCCGCTCGGACAGTCAGAATCTATCTTGCATTCCTGAATACACTCGTATGTTGTGCAGCTGCCGTTTTGAGAAGGAACTTGTCCCAACTGATATCCCGATGCGCAGTCAATTGGCGTATTCGGGGTAGGACAAACCTGACTTGTTGGTGTGGGACTTAAGGCGGGTGCTGCGGCTTGTTGGGAAAGGTTTTGTTGTTGCTGCGCGACGAATACTGTTGCGGGGACTGCTACAGCCAATGTTACAACAACTGCCAGGGAAGTAAATTTGGAAGCCAGGAGAGTTGGCAATAATTTCATGTAAAATTCAGCTTTCTTATTTGTACCATACCAACGAGGTTATTCTCAACAGGGTGGATATAACTAGCATAGCAGTTAGTTGTTAGCAGCTAGCAGTTAGCAGTATACTCGTACTATGAAGTCTCGTTCTTCCGCAGTGCCTGCGTTTTTATTTTTTTTAATTTCTTCAATCATTGTTGTACTACTTTTTCGACTCAATGGTTTTTCGGGTCGCTCACTTCTTGAGGCAGGGATTTTGCCGGTCCAGAAAAACACATTTCTATTTTTCTCACAACCGCATCAGTCGGAGATAAGATCGTTAGAAGAGAAAAATCTGGAGCTTTCCCAAAAGCTGATAGAAATGAAAAAAATTGAGCAGGAAAATCAGGCGCTTCATGATCAGTTCCAGACTCAGGATATTAACCCTCAAATACTCCTTCCGGCCCATATTATTGCTATGCCCGGATTTCTCCCCGGAATCACCAAGGTTGAATCGTTTATTCTGGATCAGGGTTCTACCAGTGGGGTTGCTGTGGGTCAGGCGGTTATTTATAAAAATAACTTGATTGGTAAAATTACTGAGGTAACAGACCACGCGTCTAAGGTGAGGCTTATTTCTCATACAGATATCCACTTTACGGCAAAAGATTTAAATTCGGGAGCCAAAGGTATTATACGAGGCTCTGGGGAAGAGTTAATGTATTTGAATAATGTTTTGATATCTGAGAAATTACAGGTAGGGGATATTCTGATAACGGCAGGGGATCAGGATATAGCGACAAATGGCTTTGCTCCAGGGCTTATTATCGGAAAAATCATATCAATTGATAAAAAACCAAGTGCGCTTTTCCAGACTGCCCAGGTACAAAGTTTTATCCATCCTATCAGTCTTTCTGTTGTTTTTGTAATAACACAACAATAGTATGAAATTAAACCTGGATATTCTTGTTTTTGCATTGTTTCTTTCTGTTGTTACTCTTCTTGAATCAACAGTTACGACGTTGCCTCTGGTTCTAATATTTTTAGGAGTGTATTACATTGTAACCAAAAACCAGGCAGTTTTTTTGTTGGGGTTTTTGCGGGGAGTATTACTGGATATTTCCCGGTTACAGACGATCGGTCAGTCCAGTATTATTTTTATCTGTTTTATCTTTGTACTGTTTTTGTATCAACGCAAGTTTGAGACCGCAAGCCTGCAATTTGTAGTCGTTTCATCATTTTTTGGCAGTTTAGTTTTCCTTTTGCTTTCCGATTATCATACCGATGCAATCTTACAAGCGGGAGTATGTACTGTGATAGCTGTTATTTCCTATATTGTGTTGACACACATTTATCCGGAACAAAAAAACGGTTTTGGTGAATATTCCCATCCACTTGCATCTCTCAAATAATCAATCTTTTTTATAGAGATACTCCTCATTGGTGATAACAGGGCTGTTTTATTGATACAATGAAGGTATGAAAAAACTCAAGCCCGGAGTCATGTTCTCCGACGCAATTCATACGAGCCAAACCAACAAAAGAAGGTTTCATACAACCAGTTCGTATGATGTCTCAAGATCCAATACCATGCGATGGTATCTATTGCCTGTTTTTTTGGTAATTGCAAGTTTACTGCTGATTGGGAAGCTTGTTTTTGTCCAGATTTTTCAAGGTGATCATTACCAGAAGTTATCCGATACGAACCGTATCCGGACACAATCAATTCATGCACAGCGTGGAGTTATTTTTGACCGAAACGACACCCCGCTTGTCTTTAATATTCCCGGTTTTCGAAAAACGGTGAATGGTAAAACAGAAGTATATCAAAAAGACCAGGTATTACCGGAAATTGCCACAGGCGCCGGAAATTTTGAAATTGATAGTTTGCGTCAGTATCCTTATCGGGAAGCAACATCTCAAATACTTGGTTATATTGGTCAAATTTCAGAAAGTGAAATCAAAAATCCTGCCTTTACGGCATATCGTCTTGATGATTTGATTGGCAAAGCGGGTATTGAGCAAACATATGAAAAAAAGCTGAAGGGAATTGACGGAGGACAGTTGATAGAGGTTGATGCGGTAGGTAAAAAAGTGAGAAATCTAGGCAAGACCGATCCAATTCCCGGCGATGATATTACCCTGACGCTTGATTTGCCATTTCAGCAAAAAGTATGGGATACGATGAACGGTGTAAGACGAGGTGCTGCAATTGTCCAAACGCCTGATGGGCAGATTCTGGCATTGGTTTCCAAGCCTGATTTTGACCCGAATTTGTTTACCATGGGAAAAGATTATCATACTGCTACGACTTCAGGGTACCATACTGTTGAGGAAATCCTGACTGCAGAAGACCAGCCGCTTCTCAATCGTGCAATCGGTGGTACGTATCCTCCCGGTTCTACATTCAAACTAGTTACTGCAGCAAGCGGTCTGCAAAATAATATTATTGACGAGCATTTCCAGATTGAAGACACGGGTATTGTCAAAATCGGTGCGTTTTCTTTTGCCAACTGGTTTTATACTGATTATGGACGCACAGAAGGCGCGGTTGATGTCGTTAAGGCAATTAAAAGATCCAATGATATTTTCTTTTATAAACTTGCCGATATGATTGGAGTAGATAAATTATCAGCCATGTCTGAGAAATTTGGCCTGGGAAGAGTTTTGGGAATTGATTTGTCAGGAGAAGCAAAAGGTCTGGTTCCTACCAAAGAATGGAAACAAAAAGTCATTGGGCAGCCATGGTATTTGGGAGACAATTACCATTATGGAATCGGGCAGGGATATTTACTGGTGACTCCACTTCAGGTCAATGCCTGGACGCAGGCAATCGCAAATGAAGGAACGCTCTATCAACCTCATTTGATCAAGCAGTCACCTCGGACGTTACAATCAGGGTTGTTATCGCAAAAGAATTTCAATTTAATCCGGCAGGGAATGATAGAGGCATGTCAAAGCGGAGGAGTTGCCTGGCCATTTTTTGACTTCTTTGTTAAAAATCCGGATCTCAAAATTGACGGGAAGAATTATTTAGAGGTTCCCTTGTCTAGTGCATCGGCAAAATTAAAAAATAGACAGGATTATCGCAGAGTAACCATTGCTTGCAAAACCGGTACTGCACAACATGGAGGAGAAAAGACACTTCCCCATGCATGGATAACCCTATTTGCACCGGCATATAATCCGCAAATAGTCGTTACAGTATTATCTGAAAGTAGTGGAGAAGGATCCAATATCGCCGGTCCCATTGCCAAACAGATTTTGGAAGCCTGGTTCACTTCTAACGGAAGATAAAAAACCCAAATCCAAGCAGAAAATGTTTTAAAATATAACCAATGCCCCCCAATAAAAAATAAGCTGGATAAAGTGTAAGAAGTGGAATTATCCAAGCAGAGATATTTTTAAAACGTCCTTTAACTAGATATATAGGATTTATAAATAGCAACAAAATCATAATATCGAATGTAGCTGTTAGGGCGAAAAACTCTGTAAAATGTTCAAGGGAAGTTGTTTTTAGATCGCTGAGGCTATTAAGGCTATAGTAGAAGATTGACAATACGGAAATACCAATAATAGTATAACTCAGTTTTTGCCTGTTCCAAGGAGACGTCAGAAGTCTTTGAATTACATTAGCTTGCGGTAGGGTGAGAAAAGCTTCATTAATAGAATTCACTTCCCAGCCGCTACTAATCAAGGCTATTTTTATTGTATCATCAGAGGTACCTGAAGCACGGGCTACTTTTATATATTCAATAATTTCTGGGTAAACCATATACTAGGATCATAGCAAATTCTAGTAAGAAAATCGTGAGATAAATACAGATGCTAATATACCAGTATATTAGCAAATACATGAAACAAGCTGATATGAAGGATAATAAGAAGCTATTTTATTTGGATACTTTTTAGGATTGAATCCATTTCCGCAATGGTTGCTTGGTCATAGGCAAGGGGTGCTTCATAGGTAATCGCCCCGACCTTTGTCGGTATTCCATAATACGCTGTGGCTCCATCACCCTTTTGGCATACGGTAAATACGACTGACTGTGGATTATTTGAGCTTGTTTGCACCCTTCTTAGGATTCCGAATCCCGACAGATCTACAAATTGTTTGTCTTTAAAACTTTGAGAAGGTCCATCAAATATCGGATCCCCATCAAAGAGACACACACTTCCTCCTATTGCTGCCTGGTATATTTTTAAGGCATAGTTATTTTTTGAAAAAGTGAGTGTGTAACCTGTTTTTATTCCTGTTGCTGGATTGACATAGGTAATGGTTTTTTGCCATGAAGTTGGGTATTGTACCATATAGGCTGAGAAAGATAAATCTGGAACCTTTTCAGTTGTGAATGATGCCATTGCTACCGCCGGTGTTGTCTCCATTTCTGTTATCGGGCTGGTTCCGCTGACAATAGTTGGAGTTGGTGAGTCTGCTGTTTTGGTCGGGATAGGAGTGGGTTGAGTTACAGCGGCAGTTTGTTTGCCATAGGTATATGCGACATATCCGACTCCGACGACGATAAGGGTCATTATAATAGTCAAGAGGATGATCTTGAGCGTAGTCATACTTCCTATTTCTCTTCCATGCATCAGCATATTATCCTGGGAAATGCTTTATTTGTCAACGGAATTAACATTGGCTTCTAACAACTAGCTTCTAACATATAACCAGTAACTGACAATAATACTGACGAAAGATGATGTATAGTCGAGATATGGCTTTTAGATTTAGAAAATTTAAAGTCTATCAGGAAGCTAAAATACTTCATAAAGAATTGGTGTTTCTCATCAATAATTTCCCTCGCAATTATTGGTATTTATCCGACCAACTAAAAAGGAGTTCATTATCAATTGTTTTAAATATTGCTGAAGGTTCATCAAAACAGTCAGATAAAGATTTCAATAGATATTTGGCTATTGCATTAGGTTCTGTGGATGAAACCTGTGCTAATTTGGAGATTTCTTTAGAGTTAAACCTTATTTCTCAAAAACAGCTCGACTACTTTGAGTTAAAACTCACCATTCTTTCTAATCAATTGGGGGGATTTTCCAAAGCTTTGAAAGGTTAGTAGTTAGAAGTTATTAGTAAGGAGCTATCGATATGGACGAGAGATATTATTGGTTAGGTTTTTCCGTTTTTCCCGGGATTGGTCCTCATAAGTTTTCGCTTCTTCTAAAAACATTTGGGACAGCAAAAACCGTATGGAATACTCCTCAGGAAGGTCTCAAACAAATACTGGGGCCAACAACTTCAGAAAGATTCGAGCAGTTTCGAAATCATTTTTCAATTGAAAAATACCTTTCTCAACTTGAACACAAAAAAGTATCATTTATTACCATTTCGGATAAAAATTATCCGAAATTATTAAAACAGATTCACAATCCGCCATTTGTTTTATATTACAAAGGCAATGTTGCTCTCCTTGTATCGTCATTCTCGCGAATGCGAGAATCAGATCCTCATTTTTATGAGGATGACCCTCAAAAGAGAGAGATTGCTTCGTCGCTTTCAGCTCCTCGCAATGACAGGAGTAGTATTGCCGTTGTCGGAGCTCGAAAAGTCACCTCCTATGGGATGCAGGTAACAGAACTGTTTACCCAGCAACTTGTTCACTCAGGTTTTACTATTGTTTCCGGTTTGGCATTGGGGGTTGATGCGGTGGCACACCAAACAACGCTTGAAAATGGAGGGAATACAATTGCTGTTTTGGGATGCGGTGTGGATTGTTGTACTCCTCGGGAAAACCAAAATATCTACAATCAAATCATCGAAAAGGGGGGCATTATCGTTTCTGAATATCCCTTGGGTGCCCCTCCAACTATTGGTTCATTTCCCTCCAGAAATAGAATTATTGCTGGGTTATCACAAGCAGTTGTGGTGACAGAAGGCGCAGAGGACAGCGGGTCGTTGATTACTGCCGATTATGCCTTTAAGTTTGATCGTCCGGTCTTTGCAGTACCGGGGCCAATTACTTCAGCAATGTCCAAAGGCCCATACAAATTAATTGCAAAAGGAGCAACACTGGTGATAAGCGCGGAAGATATTATAAAAGAATTAGGAATAATGAATTATCCTTCGACTGTGCTCAGGACACGTGAATTAAGGAAAGGAACCACTAGAAAAATGGTAGGAGAAACGAAGGAGGAGCAAAGGATTATTGCATTGCTTCAAAATGAATCGTTGAGTTTTGATGAACTGGTAAAACAAACCAAACTAGATTCAAAAATAGTAGGAAGTATTCTTTCCATGTTGGAGATAAAAGGAATAATTGAAAATTCTCCAGACGGAACAATTCAACTGAAGTCAACTACTGACTTCTAACAAAATAAGGAATTTTTAGTTGTTCTAAGTTAGATGTTAGTAGTTATTAGTTAGTAGTTAATTACAAATATATTGTTTGGGGCAGGGGGCTTTCACACATTGTACCTCAACATACCGGCAGTTTTTTGGAGAGGGATATAAAGAGGGTACACTGGTAGGTTTTGCACAAGAGATGCAAGTGACATTTGTCATGGCCGCAGCTCGGGAGGCATAAGAAGAGGGTACACAGAGAGCGCGCTTATTGTTTTGATCCAGACACAAAGATCCATCGCCGCACATAGAACAATCCAGTACCGCAGGCTTACGCATATTATCAACAGGAATTTGTTTGGCAGAGGTACTTGCCCGTGTTTCATAGGTCATAACACCAAGCGTCTGAGAATTTGATTGGGGCATTGTTGCCTGTGCTAGTATCAATCCGACAGTAATAGGAAGCGTTAATGCGAATAGAAAGAAGGGAAGAATAAGGATCGGATAATGAGCCGGATGATTCAAAAAGCTTCTCAGTGCAGATACCATACACTTCTATAGTAGAACTACTTCTTTGTCTTTGTCAATATCAATCGGGGCTTGACATGCCCTGTATAATGGGACATACAATAGAATCTAATTTCAAATTTTCAATTAGTTGTTAATATCTAATTTATAATTCACTTCAAATTTTAAATTTCAAATTGAAAATTCCTAACATAATATGAGTAGTTTAGTTATTGTTGAATCACCTACAAAAGCCAGAACCATTGGTAAGTTTTTGGGAAAAGATTATGAGATAAAAGCCTCAATGGGTCATGTTATGGATTTGCCCAAGAGCAAGTTGGGAGTTGAGGTAGATGATAAATTTGCTCCGCAGTATGAAGTTATTCCCGATAAAGCAAAAGTTATCGCAGAACTGAGAAAAGCGGCCAAAACTGCCACAGAAGTAATTCTTGCCACTGATCCTGATCGGGAAGGGGAAGCAATTGCATATTATGTAGCAGAAGTTTTATCAGGTAAAAAAACGAAAAAAGTACTGGATTCATACAAACGCATTGTCTTTCATGAGATTACCAATGAAGCAATTCAGGAAGCGCTTACTCATCCCCGTCATATAGATTTTAATTTAGTTGATGCCCAAACTGCTCGTCGTGTCCTGGATCGATTGGTCGGGTATAAATTGTCACCGCTTCTCTGGCAAAAAGTAAGAAGAGGATTGTCCGCAGGACGGGTACAATCGGTAGCGTTACGTCTGATTGTAGAGCGGGAGAAGGAAATTAAAAAATTTCAATCCGAACCCTATTGGACAATTGGTACTTTTTTCAAAAAACCAGAAAAAGAACAAATCCCTGTTGATTTTGAGCTGATAGAAATCGAGGGTAAAAAGATTGAGGAACAAAAGACTTTTCCTCTCTATGATGGTGAATATAAAGTTAGCAAAACTACCATTACAACAGAAGATCAAGCCAAGAAACTAACTGAAGATATACAAAAAAGCAATTTTTCAGTTGCGGATGTTATCCAAAAAGAAACCAAACGGTCTCCCGGTCCACCCCTTACCACATCAACGCTGCAACAGGAAGCAGCAAGAAGGTTGGGATTGAATGGAAAACGAACCATGAGTTTGGCTCAAAAGCTCTATGAAGAAGGATTTATTACCTACCACCGTACTGATTCAGTATCTATAGCCGGTTCTGCTGTTGGTTCAATTCGAAATTACATTACAAAAGAATTTGGAGAGAAATATGCACCGGAAAAACCACGCTACTACTCGGCCAAACAGAAATTAGCTCAGGAAGCACATGAGGCGATTAGACCAACCAAAGTTTCGGTATCAGCGGCAATAGTATCACAAGAACTTGGAGGAGCGTATGGGAAGCTCTATGAAATTATATGGAGACGGGCAGTAGCTTCTCAAATGAGTGATGCACGGATTGATTCAACAACCGTATTGGTTGATTCAACATCCCCTGTCATTGCGAGCGGAGCGAAGCAATCTCAAGAAAAAGAGATTGCCGCGTCGCCTTCGGCTCCTCGCAATGACAAAACATCACAATACCGTTTTAAGGCCAACGGTTCGGTATTGTTATTCGATGGATTCCTCAAAATCAATCCTCAGGCACTGCAGGATAACCGGCTGCCAAACTTTGTACAGGGAGAGTCTTTGCAAACCGATTCGGTGCATTCAGATGCCCACCAGACATCGTCTCCCCCACGTTACAATGATGCATCATTGATAAAGACTTTGGAAGAAAAAGGCATCGGCCGGCCTTCCACCTATGCATCAATTGTTTCAACTATTGAGGAGCGCCGGTATGTAGAGAGACTTGATGCACGATTAGTTCCAACTACTATTGGAGATGCAGTCAATGAGTTTTTGGTAAAAAATTTCTCAGACATTGATGATATTCCTTTTACAGCGGATATGGAAGATCAGCTTGATGAAATTGCCCAGGGTAAACGTGAATGGGAGCCTATGATGGCAGAGTTTTACAAGCCATTTGAGAAAAAATTGGAAATTGTCAAAAAAGCAGACCGGGTCAAAATAGCTGTTGAGCAAGTGGATGAGAAATGTCCCAAATGCGGAGCAAATCTAGTAATTCGTATCGGACGATTTGGAAAATTTCTATCATGTTCCAAATTCCCGGATTGTGATTTTTCCAAGCCATATATTGAAGAAACAGGACAGGACTGTCCGAAGTGTCTGCTTGATGGTCGGGAAAACGGAAAAGTAATCGTGCGAAAAACCCGCAAAGGACGCATTTTCTATGGATGCTCTAACTACCCTGCGTGTGATTTTGCCGCATGGAACCTTAATGACGTTAAAAATTATGATCCGGCACGGGAAAGTGCAAAGCGTAAAGCGAGAAACGCAAAGAAAAAAGGCAAAACTCCTAATCTTTCTGTTTCCAAACACGTAGTAAAACGGGGAAAAGTAAAAAGATCCCCCCCTAAAGCCTCAAAGAATGATCAACTCCTACAAGATTCTTAGTTGACAATAGCTGTAGGGACAATCTCTTTAAAAATATCCAATCCTTCCTGGTTATATAATTGTAGATTGAATTGATAGATCGTTTGGTTTTTAACTATATATGCCTTTACCTGATGAAAGTTTTCTGTTATAGCTGTAGAGCTGGGCTCGTCTGTAAATATTACATATGATTCTCCGCTTGCAATTGTTCCCGTTGCTAAATTTGTCCTTTTGTCTCTTTGGTCAGATTGGGTGCCAGTTATATTAGCAATCGTAGTAAACCATTGTCTATTTGTATAACCCTCATACATTTGATTAGTATATATTTGAATCTCAATAATATTATATATTTTACTTCTATCTAATTCTCCAGGGGTAAACGGAATCTCAGAGATAAATTCATCATAGCTCGTAACCCAATTGGGAGGATATTGTACAGAAAGTCCTCGAGATTTGCTGGTAAATGTTTTCCAGTTTGCTCCGATTTTATCAGAGTTTGCTATTGAATTTGCTTCTGGTGAGGGAGAAACCGAGGGTATCGGTCCTGCAATTGAGTTGGTGAGGTTATAAATAGGATTTATAACACTTACTATCAAAATAACGATTAATAAAAAATTTATAACAAATCCACTTACTAACAGTACGACCGCAACGAAATGAGTATGGCTTTTCTTCCGTATTAATAAATAGGGGCCGTAGATAATCTGAGCAATACATATAAAAATCATTACCCCAAGTCCCAGAGAGATAATACTTGAGTTGTAATTTTGACCTAAACTTTTATACATTGTGGCAAGTGGAGGAATGACAAACAGTAAGAATATTGACGGGATCACCACTTCAATAATACCCATAATAATAAGGGAAATTGCAAAGATTGAAGAATGATGAGTTCTTGTTGGGAATGGTGGAGGTTGGGTTTGTGTTTGAGGTTTAGATTCAATAGGTGTTGTATCCATACCTCAAGTATTCCAGAAGTGGGATGTACTTGTCAATTTACTCTGTACTAGAAAGATATATTTAGCTTCCAAAGGCGACGCCTTTCGTGCGTCAAAGGGGAGGCCTTTGACAACGAGAGACTGTAGACTAGTTTCGTTACTTGATGTCATTGAGGGTTTGGTAGATTTCCTGAGACATTTTTGCCATTTTTTCATTTGTGTCACCGGAATTTTCAGTCTTGCTCATAAAGACCAAAATATAATTGGCTTTGGGGGAGTAAATAATAGCTGCATCATGTGAATAATTATCCAGCTCGCCGGTTTTGTTGTGTACATAGATATTATCGGGGAGGTATTTGGGAAGTTTTGAGGTTTTTGTCTGGTCACCCAGAAGTCTGAGTATATATGCGCCTTCTACATCGTCAACTTTGAGTGATAGTGCTATATCTTCAAATAATGTTCCAATATTGATGACATTTGTCTGCAGTTTCTGGTCAAAACTGAAATCAATCCCCAGCTTTTGTTTCATTACTTTCTCTATATTGATCCAGCCATACTTTTGCGCCAGAGAGATTGCATATTCATTATTACTTTCGGTGATGATCTTGTTCAGTGCCTTTTCTAGTGTAATTGGCGGGTCACCGACGTTGTCTGAAAGACTTGCCTTGCCGTCTTTGATTTGATCCAGAATATAAATAGTCAGAATTACCTTGTAGAGGCTTGCCATATAATATTCTTTTTCTCCATCTACGACAACCGATTCGTCTGTAGAAAGATTTTTATAGTAGATACTAATATCTCCTTTGACTTGTTTTGCATATCGATTGATAATTGTGGCAACCTGATTTGTTTTTGAATCTGGACTATTTACTTTAATAACAACTTGTTTTAAATTTTGAGTTTGCGTTTTGTATTTTTCAAAATTAGCTTTATTGGTCAAATATGCATTTTGCAACAGCTCCAATTTTGTTTCATAGTCGTGGATGGTAAGGTATTGTTGGGTGAATATAAAAAGAAACACTCCAACAAGGACAACAATAATCCCAAAAAGCCATAAAAAAATATTTCGTACAAAAGGATCCACCATACCAATATAAAATATCAAATATTAAAAATCAAAGATGTATATGGAAAATGTGTCTGTTTGAGGTATATTTACTTTTTAATATTTCATTTTTGATATCTATGGGAGCTCTCCTAAAGGTTTTTTGCTAGGACAACAAGTAGAACTAAGATGAGTATTTGATTTATAACTCCCCACGGTGCGTCAAGCCTGTTATCAAATTTCATCCCGAAATTATAAGACCACGTAAACGGAGGGAATTTCCACTTCCAAAAATAATAAGGAGCTGTGGTCCAATCAAAAAATTGGGCGAAGAGCACTATAATAAATGCATAGATGTACGATGTTTGGGGAAAGAGAAAGTAAATCAAAAGAACCATTGCGGCAAAACCGGAACATACATCAATTACTGCTTCGATTGTAATCCTGCGTTTTGTTTTTTTTCTTTCATTGGTTCCCGAGTCCCAGTGAGGAAAAGAGTCTGCGGCAAGATGAGAGAGTATTGCAATTGGGATTGCCAGTGCCGGGTTCCCAACTTTGGCGGCGATGACAGTTCCAATAATGGCGTGTGCAGTAGCAGTCATAAAAGGGTATAGAGTATACAGTATAAAGTATAGCGGTCATAAAGGGCAAGCAATTAGTGAGGATATTACAACTATCTAGGAAATTTGAAATTTAAAATTCGAAATTTTCATTGAAGTCTAAATGTTTAAATCATTTAATATTTTAAATTATGATTTCATTTAAAATTGAAAACTTAAAATTGAAAATTATTTTGTTATTGAATAGAAATAAGGGCTGAAATAAAAAAGCGAGTTTAGTATAATGATAAGATGACTAAATTGAAGGCATGGGATTTGCGACGTACTGTCCAGGCAGATCCGGATATGAAAAAAGATATCAAAAGACAACCAATTTACATTATTTTGGATAATGTGTTGGATACCTATAATGTTGGTGCCATATTTCGTTTGGCAGATGCTGTTGCGGCAGAGAAGATATTTTTGTGTGGGCAGACTGAGATACCACCGAATCATCGGATCAAAAAAGCCTCAATCAATACCACCGAATGGGTTCCATGGGAATATTCTGCAAGCGTAACAGATGCGATATCAAATATTAAAGATCAAATAGCGAATATACAAATTGTGGCGATAGAACAGGATGAACGGAGTGTACCCTACGATGAATTTGCCTATAAATTTCCCGTTGCATTGGTTGTCGGCCATGAATCGGATGGTGTTTCAAAAGAAGTATTGGATATGTGTGATGCTGTTGTAGAGTTGCCGATGTTTGGTATCAATGTAAGCCTCAATGTTATGGTATCTTTAGGAATTGTCTTGTATCAAGTCATAGAATCTACACAGAAATCTTCCTAATTTTTGACAGTACTTCTTATTCTTCATTATAATGAACATGAAGCTGTATAGGGATAGTCATTCGCGTCTGCTCCTGCCAATTTACTTTTGACTACACCATAAAAAAACCCCGCCGTTTTTTCAGGCGGGGCGATTGGTTACGAGAGACCATTATATGAATCAGGAGGTTCTAAAATAGTTACCTCAACCTCTCTGATGGGATACCTCGGGTAGGCTACATGGACAAGAATTCGTATAACCAGAGGGATCAGTTGCATTCCGGTATCAATTGACCACATGTCCAGCTTTAGCTTCGGGTCATCAACGGTGGCCATGACTCCAACCGTTAACATATTTAAGGCATGAAGATAAACAGGAAGGAACCATGCTATGAAAGGAGGGCGTCTCATATTTTGCTCCTCGTTTAAGTTACCTGCTGTGAAAGAACCTATCTGCATGATTGACACGATAGTGAAACGAGTATATCAGAGGCTTAACTTTGGAGTCAATAAAAATATTAGTGGGTTGGGAGGTACAGTGCTGAATTGCCTACCGGTAGATATGCGCCCTCTGACTTGATCTGTGCTAATAATCTAAACAATTCTGTTTCTCCTTCAGGGGTACGATCCCGACGAAGTACAGATCGTTCAAATTCTGTAATATGTGATGCATTTTGTCTGGCAGCAGGCGGCCGTTGTGACAAATTGGAAAGCACCCATAGACAAAAGGACTCAATCGGCAAATCAGGCATGCCTTTTTGTAACATCTCAATATTTTTTAGGGCTGCAATTCCCTGCGTTGATGGAGCCCCATCACTGGTAAAAAAACATGTTTCGGTAATATGGATGGGTAAGCCTGCATTTCCTGTTTGGCTTTGATTAAATTTGTGAATTTTCTCAAGGCGTTGCCACTCCTGGTCAAGGTTATCATCAATAGGGTAAAAGTGAAGCGCTACAAAGATATTTGTGCGTACCCACGCAGGTCCTTTTTCAGCAACGAGGGTTTTTAACATGTCCTCATAATACTCTTGCGGCGCAATATTAAAGTGAGAGAGATTAGGACTTAAAGGAGTAAGACCTACTTTATGTCCCGCTGCAACAAGTTGATTGGCTACGGGGATAAAATCCCGCTTGATGTGAACATCAGCTGGAATATAGACTCCATTTTCTGTTTCCCAACTAAGGTTCACTTCGTTATAGGGAATAATATTGGCGGGAAGTCTATCAAATTGCTGCAGAATCTCGTTTATATGACGAGGACTGGGTCGGCTGCCTGGTTGATACATCCGCGCAATTATCTTAATACCTGCTTGAGAAAGCATGTCGATATATGGCCGTTCCGGTTGTATCACCAGCGCCCAGAGTGCACCAAGCCGGTTCATGTCTGAAACAGCTACTGTTCTATAGAGACTTCCACCAGCTTCAGGAGTATCATGGATGCCTAGGATTGGCCAGAGTGGCCGGACATACTCAACAGAGGGTTCTTCATCCTGCCCACGTTCCACTTCCTGAGCAAACGAAATAGCCGCACCTGCTCCCAGGGAAATAGCCTCGCGTCTTGTTTTTGGTTGGTTCAACCATAGGGGGACTGCCTCAAGCTTATCTTCAAGTGCAGAAAGATTTGGAATAGTATGATGAGCTCGGAACTTCTCAAAAATTCCTCGGCGTGAATAATTTTCCATACCCTGATTAATAGAAACGGATTATAGCCTATTTTAGGCCTATAGTCAAATGATGTGGTTATGGTACGCATAAGAGTTCTTACATCCTTCTTACTCATCTGTAATCCCTATCTCACGCGTGATTTATAGAATTGGAATACTTTGAAAGGAGGTGAAATATAACAACTAACTGCTAACAACTGACATCTAACCTATCGTTAGGAGTAAGAAGCTAGAAGTTAACAGTATGGCAACAATCGTGAATACTCCCCGAACAACAGGTGATAATGGTATGGGATTTTTGCTGGGGGTAGTTTTGCTCATTGCTTTCGTAATATTTCTCTTTGCATATGGACTTCCGTATCTTTCCCAGTCCTTTTCCCGGAGTGGTCCACAAGTAACTATTCCAAGTCAGGTAGATGTAAATGTCCACCAAAAATAACCAAGCCCATTGCATCCCTTACTGTAAGTAGTAGGGGATGCTGGGGTTTTAGTATATTGACAAATACTCAAAAAAATACAACAATACAATTATCATGAATAGTAGAGTAGACGTAAATAACAATTTTTCACCATCATCCCGCATGATTGGCATGCCGGGAGATTCTGTGGTGTAAAAACAACGTTATAAACAGACAGTAGCCTCCCGGCCCGGGAGGTTTTTTTGTGGTGATGAATATGAAAAAAAATACATTTTTAATTATAGATTTTGACAGTACCTTTGTTACAGTGGAGGGTTTGGAAGAATTGGCAAAGATTGCGTTACAAGGTAACCCTCGAAGTGATTCCATTATTAAGCAAATAGAACACATCACGAAGCTTGGAATGGAAGGCAAATTACAATCTCCTAAGAGTTTAGAGAAACGACTCGCTTTGTTTGCCCCAACAAGGGATCACATTGAACTGCTTATTCAGAAATTACGGAAGAATATAACCTTGTCTATTCAAAAGAATAAGGAATACTTCAAACAGCATAAAGATCAGGTATATATTGTTTCAGGTGGGTTTGAAGAATATATTATTCTTATTATTCAGGAATTTGGAATAGACAAGACACACGTTTTGGCAAATGCATTTATTTTTGATAAAAAAGGAAGGGTTATTGGATTTGACAAAGCAAAACCGCTTGCTCAAGAAAATGGAAAAGTTAAGGCAATACAACAGTTGAAACTGAGGGGAGACATTGTTGTCATAGGGGATGGATATACCGACTATATGGTTAAAAAGGAAGGTATAGCCAATACTTTTATTGCGTTTACTGAAAATGTTTATAGAGAGAGTGTTGTAGAAAAAGCTGACACTGCAGTTAAGTCATTTGACGAAGTAATAAGTTTACTTTCTTCTTCCCTCGTCATTCCCGCGAAAGCGGGAAACCAGATTCCCCATCACCACTTCGTTCTTCCAGCTCCACGGAGTAAGCAAGTCGAGAATGATAAAGGTTTTGAGATACGTGTTCAAAAACCAAAGGTTTTACTTCTGGAGAATATTAACGCCAATGCAGTTATTGCATTTGAGAAGAAAGGCTTTTCTGTTGAGTTATTGCTGCATGCGCTTTCTGAAGAAGAACTTATTGAAAAAATACAAGACATAACACTTCTTGGGATTCGCTCAAAGACAAAAGTTACACAAAACGTATTGAATCATGCCCCAAAGCTAAAAGCCATTGGTGCATATTGTATTGGTACCGACCAAATCGAATTTGCTGCATGTAAGGATCAAAATATCGCGGTTTTTAATGCTCCGTATAGTAATACTCGCAGTGTTGCAGAACTTGTTATTGGAGAAATCATAATGCTCACTCGCCGTGTTTTTGAAAAAAGTATCAGTCTTCACAATGGGGTATGGGATAAGTCGGCTGCCGGATGTTTTGAAGTTCGGGGAAAGAAGCTTGGTATTGTAGGCTACGGTAATATTGGCAAACAAGTTTCTGTACTGGCAGAAGCGTTGGGTATGTATGTGTTTTATTATGATCCCAATGACACGATCTATTTTAACAATGCGAAGCGGTGTAAAACACTAAAACAATTATTATCAATTGTTGATATCGTAACAATTCACGTCGACGGCAGAAAAGAAAACAGAAATCTGATTGGGAAAAAAGAATTTGCTCAAATGAAAAAAGGAGTAGTGTTTCTCAACTTAAGTCGTGGATTTATTGTTGATCTGAGCGCTCTTGCCCAAGCAGTCAAAACAGGCAATGTCGCAGGTGCGGCTATTGACGTTTTCCCGCATGAGCCGGCAAGCAAAAATGAACCGTTTGAATGTGTTCTTCAAGGATTACCAAATGTGATTTTGACTCCGCATGTTGGTGGAAGTACACAAGAAGCACAGGAAGATATCGCCGTGTATGTAACCAAAAAACTCACCGACTATATTCAACTAGACGCTAAACGCTTATTAACTAAACGCTCAACTTATTATGAATAACATATATTTTACTCCCGGACCAACCCAACTCTATCCAACAGTACCGTTTCATATAAAAAAAGCTCTAGAGGAGGATATTCTGTCGATTGCTCATCGTAGTAAAAAAGTGTGTCAAATACTTGAGAGTGGCGAAGTATTGTTAAAAGAACTACTCAATATCCCACGAGATTATCGGATTTATTTTCTTTCTTCAGGGACCGAATGTATGGAGCGGGTGATTCAAAATTGTGTAGAAAAATATTCTTTCCATTTTGTGAATGGGTCGTTTTCTAATCGTTTTTTCAAAACTGCTCAAGAACTTGGAAAACGTCCTAAAAGACTCGAAGTTGCTGATGGATTAGGGTTTATGGATATCATGTTTGAAATACACAGATTGACCGATCTGATCTGTTTTACTCACAATGAGACAAGTACCGGGTTTGCGGTGCCTTTGGACTATATATATCAAACACACAAGCGGTATCCTGATAAGCTCATTACTATTGATATTGTTTCATCGGCACCGTCTGTGTATTTAGATTACTCACAGCTCGATTGTGTATTCTTTTCTATACAAAAAGGGTTTGGATTACCTGCAGGGCTCGCGGTTATGATTGTCAGTCCTCGTGCGTTTGCAAAAGCGCAGAGTCTGGCGGATCACATGAGTATTGGAAGTTATCATAGCTTTCTGTCGATGGAAAAATACCGAGAAAAAAATCAAACACCCGAAACGCCAAATGTATTGGGGATGTATTTGTTCCATCAAGTACTGGTGGATATGAAAAAAAAGACAATTGCTGATATACGAAGAGAAACTGAAGAAAAAGCACACATGCTATACTCATTTTTTGAATCGAGTACAAATTTAAAACCCTTTATAGAGAATCCACTGTATCGATCGAATACTGTAATAGTTATCTCAACAGGAGATCAAACAGAACCATTGATGGACTATTTAAAAAATCATGGAATTATTGTCGGGAGCGGTTATGGAAAATGGAAAGAAAAACAAATCAGAATTGCCAATTTTCCCAGTCATACTAAAGGTAATGTCGAATATCTATTGCAGTTATTGCATTCCTATCTTCCTCGTTAGTTTTTGACACCTACCCAATCACGTTCTATAATGGGTGTAAGTTTAGCGCAGAGGAGGAGATCCATGACTGTTCTTGGCAGCTATGTCCAGGTTCTGGCTCGGTGTCCCACCTTTGAAGGTGAAACGCGCAGTGGTGTCTGTATCAGCGTCCAAGGAGAGACTATCGAGGTCCGGGGGCGAGAAGTTATCTCTGTGTGCGTATTGGGGGAAGCCAGAGTATTCACTGATAGTGAACTGTGTTGGGATCACTTACGTTTCCTTCTACGGATGAGGGAACAGTACGGTTTGCCCACGCCGATTCCACCCAGGATGCTGGAATATGCGTGATATCAGTATCCTTACATGAGCTGTGGTGGTTCGACTTTTCTAAACGTTTTTGGTGGGGTCGCCGCAGGCACCCCACCTATTTTTTAGATATATGATTGTGGGTTGACATCTTATTAAATAAGGCTATAATAGACTAAGTATGTAAAGTACTTCGCCAAAAGGTATTGGAACACTAACCCGCTTTTGGCGGGCTTTTTTGTCTCTAGAAGTACTTTCTACTTGAACTTTGCCCGCTTGATCTTACCGTTCGCCTTCAGGTACTATTCGTACACGGCTCATGGAGCGATCTTAAGCGGATTGCAGAGCATACATGCTCTTTAACATTTGCAACGTACATCCACCACTAACGAGTGAGGTGTTAGGGTGGAATTTTTTGTTCAAGGAAATCTATTTAGCCTCTGGGAGGCTAAAGCGTTTCTTGAGAATCAGGATGTGGTAGGAATTGTCCACTTCTAGTGGACTTCCATTTTTTTGAGAGTTTGATCCTGGCTCAGGATGAACGCTGGCGGTGTGCCTTAAGCATGCAAGTCGAGCGATTTTGGTAGCAATACCAAGATAGCGGCGGACGGGTGAGTAACGCGTAGGAATCTACCTCTGGGTGGAGCATAGCCTCGAGAAATCGAGGGTAATTCTCCATAGTCTCGCAAGAGTAAAGACCTTAACTGGTCGCCGAGAGAGGAGCCTGCGTCCTATCAGCTAGTTGGTGAGGTAAAAGCCCACCAAGGCAATGACGGGTAGCTGGACTGAGAGGTCGATCAGCCACAACTGCACTGAGACACGGGCAGTACATCTACGGATGGCAGCAACT
>CAZCCG010000005.1:0-54025 GCA_964497535.1 uncultured Gammaproteobacteria bacterium | reverse complement strand
TTTAGAATGGGTAGCCTTTGGCTCCTTGGATTCCCTTGAGTACTGAAATTTCACCTGCTAGGCTATTGGCGTGACCAATAATAAATCCATACAAAAGTTGTGCAACAGTTTTTTTACCCCAACTACCTAAATCTATTTCTTTTTCCAAGTCCTCATCTTTGAGTGAATTTACATACCCATCGGTTGCTTGGTAGACTGCTTTTGAGTAGTCTCTTAGTTTTGGTAAGTCAATTTGTACTGTTTTTGCCCACTCTTCATGTGCCTTTTCCCATTTTTCATCCATTGGAGGCATCGGAGCACTAGCACCCGTTTTGTCTTTCCACGTGGTAGCAAAAAGGGGTGGTTTGCCTTGGAGCATGCCATGTACGATAGCATCTTCTGAGAAAATCAAATGAGCATACGTTCCTCCCAGGGTCAATGCTTTGCCACCTGGATCTTTGCTCAGTTGCTCTGGTGTTACATCGGCTACTGTACCTTCAAATGTCTCACGGGCGTTTTGTAATTCTTCTTTGATTAGTTGTAATGCAGTTATCATAGTTTTCACCTCCTTACTCTTTTTATTAGTTTAAATCAAAATACACAAAGTTGATAGCAGTAATTTTTTGAGATGTTTTTGAAAAAAAACTGTGCTACTATTGCAGTACTTTATGGCAGAGTCGGTTATAGCAATTATCTTTGATTTCGATGAAACCCTGGGCACGGATACCATCTCATTTATATTGCAACAACAGGATATAGATCCTCTCAGGTTTTGGAAACAAGTAAATTCCATGGTCGATGTGGGATGGGATCCACCGCTGGCGTATATGCATGAAATGTTGACACTATCTCAGAAAGGAAGGCTTGATTTATCCAGAAAAAAACTTCGAAAATTGGGTAAAAAACTTCCCCTATTCCCCGGCTTGCCTCACGCCTTGAAAGAACTCAAAGATTACTCCCAACAAAACGAGTTACTCAGCAAATCCAGAATAACACTGGAATTTTATATATTAAGCGGAGGGCTGGAAGAGGTAATCCGCTCAACCAGACTCAGTTCTTTTATTAATGGGATTTTTGGATGCAATTTTGCCTACAATGATGATCAAATCCAACCAATTGGTATACAATCGGCTATCTCATTTACCGAAAAGACACGGTTTCTTCATGGAATACGAAAAGGAATAGATGTGGTTACGCTGCGGTCTGATCCGTATAGAATTAATGATGCCATAAAACCTGCAATGCAACGGATTCCATTTTCACGGATTATCTATATCGGTGATGGCCCAAGCGATATTCCCTGTCTTTCCCCTGTAATACGGGAAGGCGGGGTCGGAATTGGGGTTTCGGCTCCCTTTGGAACCTTCAAGAAAGGCTATGAGTTGGCTCGAGGGAAACGGATTACGGTTGGGCCATATACGGCAAATTACAAGCCAGGCTCAGATATGCGTAAAGTCTTGGAGGAAACTATCCTGCGGGTGGGACTCTCCATTGACCTGGACCGGAAGAAAAATATCGTCAAAGCTCCCACCCACTGAGCAGAAATACCCAATAAACAATCACGGCTGGAGGGAGGCTAAAAACAGGTCAAAAAGATTGATTTCTGGTACCTTTTGTAGTATAATTGAAGCTAGGTCAAGCATAGAAAGGATATGCTATGAACAAAAGATTTTATTCAGCAGGATTTTTTTATAACCCCCGAAATAACAAGGTTCTTCTTCAAAGAAATGAGCCTCTAGAAGGACACGACCCGGTGTGGTCTACCTTTGGTGGTGTCAGAAAATTGGGTGAAACTCCCCTCAAGACTGTGCAACGAGCACTCTATGAATCGACCCGAGTACGGCCTCTTTTGACTGCTCTTCATGAGTTATATGACTATTTTAATGATGATGAAAATATCCAACGATATGTGTACTTTGCGTATTGGAATGAAATTAACAAAAAAGAAGCAGTAAAAGGACAAGAACATCTGGAGTGGCATGATCTTGAAGATGCATTACATATGGATCTGGAAACAAGATCCCGACAAGATCTGGTGTTTTTTGAGCGGGAAATGAACGCAAAGAGAGAAAAACTTCCTCATACTTCAGTACTATAACTGAATTAACAATTAAGAATTATCAGTTAACAGGTAGAATTACGAAGCTTGGGTCAGCAGGAGCTTTTTCAGCTTTTCTATATCTGCTTCATTATAAATACTGATTGTTTCAATCTGTTTTCCCAGGGTTTTTAGGTCTTTTATTCTTTTGCCAAGCGTTTCTTTATCGATAAGATCTGTTTTTGTTAACAGAATGAGTTCTTTTTTGTTGGTTAAAGCGTGGCCATACTCTTCCAATTCTTTTCGGACAATATGGTAGGTTTTGAGCGGATCGGCAAGCGTTGCATCGATGAAATGTACCAGCATTTTTGTCTTTTCAATGTGACGCAAAAATTTTGTGCCCAGTCCCCGTCCGGTACTGGCTCCCTCAATCAGTCCGGGGATATCTGCCAAGATCATACCATCTAAAGCCCCTAGATTGGGTTCTAAGGTGGTAAATGCGTAGTTTCCTATCTTTGGATTGGCATTGGTTAAAACTGCCAGCAGACTGCTCTTTCCGGCATTGGGAAGACCGATAAACCCAATATCTGCTATAAGTCCCAGTTCCAGTTTGTAATCAAACTTTTCTCCCGGGGTTCCAGGGTCTGCATATCGTGGAGTCTGATTTGTAGCGGATTTGAATTCATTATTGCCTTTTCCCCCGATTCCTCCCCGGGCAACCAAATGTTTGGTAGTGGTATCGGTTATTTCAAATACCTGGCCTGTTTGGATATTGGTGACTGTGGTGCCAAGAGGAATTTTGACTTCCAAATGCTCTCCATTTCTCCCAAATAAGTTTCTTTTTCCTCCTCCGATCCCATCTTCTGCTTTTACAGATTTTTTATAGCGGAAATTGCGAAGTGCAGTAATATCGTTGACTCCCACGAAATAAACACTCCCCCCATTGCCACCATTGCCGCCATCGGGGCCGCCTTTATAATTCCCTGAGAGATGGAGAAAAGAAACTTTGCCGTTTCCTCCATTTCCCGCCATCACTTTGAGTGTAATATCATCTACCAACATATAGTTATTTATGATTTAAGAATTATGAGTTATGAGCAATCTCCTTAATTCCTAATTCGTACTTCATAATTCACTTCTTAGATGAGTGTATTGTACCATGGGGAGAGGAAAAGGATGACTATGGATTAGTATGCCATCGTGCCAGAAGCCCTGTTGAGAGGAGTTTGTCTGAGTCGGTTTGCTTTAGGCATAACTCTCCTGATTCGATTATGCCGCCTTCCAAAAAATCATGCATAACATTTTCCAGCATAATTGCTGATGCTGAGATAGCATAGGCGTTTACGATTACAAACAAAGGATTATCTACCAGAAGTTGAGTGCATGCCTGCATGAGTTTGGGAAAGTCTTCGTTGAATTTCCACATCTGTCCAGTTATTCCATGACCAAAAGCCGGGGGATCCATAATGATCCCATCATATTTTACTCCTCGCTTTATTTCCCGTTGTACAAATTTCATCGCGTCATCCAAAATCCACCGAATCGGTGCATTCCCAAGGCCTGATGCTGTCTGGTTTTCCCTGGCCCAGGCAGTGCTCGGTTTGGATGCATCGACATGGGTAACTTTGGCTCCTGCTGCTGCGGCAACAAGTGTTGCTCCTCCTGTATAGCCGAAGAGGTTAAGGATATAAGGTTGGTAGTCCTTTTCTTTTTGCTTGATCTTCTTTTCTATAAAGTCCCAGTTATTTGTTTGTTCGGGGAAGATGCCGGTATGTTTGAAGGGACTTAATTTCGCCAGAAGTTTAATATTTCTATAAGGTAGTTCCCATTGTTGTGGCAGTTTGTTTTTGATATTCCAAAGTCCCTTGTCTTCAGATTTTCGTTCAAAAACCGCATCTGCTTTTTGCCAAAATTCGGCAGAATGGGTGGGTTGCCAAATGGTTTGTGGATCAGGTCGATCTACAATATACATACCAAAGCGCTCCAGCCGTTTGCTATTGCCGCTGTCCAGAAGTTCGTATTCACTCCATGAGTCTGCAATAAATAAATTCATGCGTATATGATACCATACTAACAATTTTCAATTTTAAATTTAAAATTTTCAATCAATCATATAAAAGTTCAATTTTCAAACCTGATTTAAATTTCTTTACTCTTATTGTTCCTGGGGGTAGTTCCAAAACATTGTTGTATGAAGGATTCCATAAAAAAACCCGGTTAGGTTTTAACCTTTCTTTTATACCTATAACTTCATTGTGTTTGTTTAACACTACAACATCAATGGGTTGTTTCATGCCAAAAGTATGGATGCCAAAACGGGTTTTGAAATAGAGTGGATAAGGTTTATCTACATCAAGCAATCCCCTGCTTTTTTGAAAGAGATTTTTTGCATAATAAACCTTAATTGTTATTGCTTTCATATTTTCTTTGCGTCTTTTTAGAAAAGACGCCCAAAAGCGCTCGCATCGAAGTCGGGCTATTTTGTTTCGTTCATTCCTCGGGGGATAACACCCCCTCCGCGCTACGGACTACGTAACAGCGCGGGTTCCCCCTGAGTCATTCACTTCACAAACCGTTACGCCCTTTGTTCTCTGCTCGCCATAAAATAGTTTTGTCAAATTCCTACTTGATTTTAGCACGTCAGACTTTGTATAGTAGTAAAACATATGGATGATAATCAAAATCAGGTTGTGGAAGAGACAGATATTATTGAAGCGGAAGTTGTCGAGCCAACGGATGGTGGACAAGCGGAAGTTTTGCTGAGTCTTGAAAGCATGATCAAGACCAATATCTCAGCAATTGATCGACTTCAGACAGAATTAAAAAAACAAAAAGAAATGTTGGAAGATGTATTCGTAAGTGATGAAACCTATCAGGAACACGCAAAAGCTGCAAAAGAAGCGGCAAAAGTAAAAGGTCAAACCCGGGCAGAAATTATGAAGCGTCCCGCCGTTATGCAGATCTCCAATAAGGTGAAATCAATGCAGACAGATTTGAAAGAACGACAGATGTCGTTGTCAGATTATCTGAAAGAGTATCAGAGAATGACCGGAGTAAATGAAATTGAAGGAGAAGATGGAGAAATGAGAGAAATTGTCAGTACGGTAAAGCTTGTCAAAAAACTTTCAAGATCCCGCTAAAACTTATCGGATTGTTTCCAGTTTTATCATATTCGTTGTTCCCATAACGCTCGGTTGATTACTTGAGACCATCACTACAATATTTCCTGCCGCAAGGAAGTTATCTTTTTTCCCTTCTACTATAGCCTGTCGTAAAATGTCCTCATTGGATGATGTCGAAGCAAAAAGCAATGCCTTGATTCCCCATATTAATGATAATTGGCGTTGTACCAATTCACTATTGGTTATCGCGATGATTGGTTGGTGCGGACGATGAGCTGCCAATTTAAAAGCGGTCAGACCGCTGGAGGTCAGGACATACATACACGATGCTTGCATTTCGTGAGCCAGGAGGGCTGCTGCGGATGTTATTGCGGTTGTTTGATCGGTTATTTTCTCAAGATCCTGTGGTATGTAGGAATACCTTTGTTCAAATTGATGTTGCTCAACTCTTTTTATAATTCTGTCCATCATTTGTACTGCTTCTACGGGGTAGTCTCCATGGGCGCTTTCTGCCGAGAGCATCACGGCATCAACCGTATCCAAAACAGCAGTGGCAATATCATTGACTTCTGCTCTGGTTGGTTCACTGCTATGGATCATTGATTCAAGCATCTGAGTGGCTACAATAACCGGGGTGGCATATTTTTTTGCTAAGGTTATTATTCTTCGTTGTATGAGAGGAACTTCTTCCTGTCCTACTTCAATTGCCAAATCGCCCCGGGCTACCATTACAGCATCTGATTCTCTTATAATGCTTTCCAGATTATGGATTGCAGCTCTGCATTCTATTTTGGATAGAACTTTGGGTTGATATGACTCTTTTTTCAAAAGTTCTTTGATTGCAATAATATCCGATCCGGTTTGTACAAAGGAGATTGCAATATAGTCAACATTATTGGCTATACCAAACTGTAAGTCACTTTTGTCTTTCTCCGATAATTCTGCATTTTCTATATGGATTCCGGGAACATTTACTCCTTTGTGTGAGCGAATCTCTCCGCCTGCTATAACACTACAGGTACACGAAGTGGGCGTAAAAGATTCAACTTTCAGTTTGATTACTCCGTCATTTATCAGGACCAATGTATTCTGAGTAAGATAGGGAAAAATATTGAATTGTACTGGAATTCTATCATCTATTTGTGTTGTTCCAAAGAACAATGTAATCACATCACCTTTTTTTACAATAATGGATTCGGTTGTCAATGTCCCAAGCCTCATTTTGGGGCCTTGCAAGTCTTGCATAATCGCGACAGGTTTTCCAATCTGTTTGGAAATTTTGCGGACTACTTCAATTCTTTTTAGATGTTCATCATGAGTTCCGTGGGAGAAATTGAGACGTGCTACATCCAGACCTGATTCAATCAATTCCTTAATTATTTCTTCAGATTGAGAAGCAGGTCCAAGCGTTGCAACAATTTTTGTTCGTTTAAAAGCCATAGGGAATATCGGTCTGAGATTCATTATAGGTTGAAGCAGGGAAAAGAGCAAGCTGTTTTGAAACAGTTATTATTGAGGAAAAATTGCTGAAACAGTATTTTTTAATATTTTTTTTGACACTTTCTTCATCAATTTTCTTCCTTTATTGAGTGCCAGCTTATGACGCTGAATGGTCCGAAAATAACGATATGAATAATTAAAGTAAGGAGCAAGTTTTTTCCATCTTCTGGGAGAGGATTCTACTACGAGTTTCGGATCATATTTTATTTTTCCGTAAAATGCTAAATGAATTGATAAATCTATATCTTCGTGGACTTGCGTATCTTTAAGGCAAACATCTTTTTTGACTTTATTCCATGCCGTTTTACGCAGTGACATATTGGGACCAAACAAACAGTCATGTTTGAGGATTTGCTTGAGAGATTTAAAAAACATATTGGTTGGCCAATTGGATACTTGAACCATAGAGGGTACCTCGGAAAAACGGGCCGGCCCTGAGAGTCCCATCAAAGCAGAATCTTTTTCAAAAGCTGTCTCTATTTTTTTTAGCCAATTCTTCCCAACGATTGTATCAGCGTCGGTACGGGCAATAATATCTCCTTTTGCTTCAGCAAATCCCCTATTGCGTGCTGGTATTATCCCTTGTTTTTTTTCATTTACTGTTTTTACCGGAAACGTTTTTGCAATCTCGATCGTTTTGTCTGTAGAGTTGTTATCTACAACAATGATTTCATCGGCAGGGCGGGTTTGTGCCATGATAGCCTCCAGGCATTTTTTTATATATTGTTCTTCATTATAAACAGGAATAACAACTGAAATTTTCATAAATGATGAAATAATGCAATCACACAATATAACATAAGTACTACCATGAGGCAATAGAATGTAAATCCGCTGATGAGGTAAATCATGGGGTTTGAAGTATTGGCCAAAGGTACCGGCTGTAACCGTACCGGATTGAGTCCAACGGTTATTTTTTTGCCCTGAGACATCTTAATCTGATTCCCAAATCCATACTTTACAATAAAATCAAAAAGACCCAATGCTCTCAATCTACGGGTTGATGCATAGACATAAATATGAGGGCAAAAAGCGACTTTGCCTATTTTCTTCAGACGCATACAGATTTCGTTGTCTTCCCCAAACTGTATCGTTGTATTAAAGCCGCCGATTTTATAAAAAGCTTCTTTTTTTACAGCCATATTCGGAATCAGAAAGCCTCTTCCTAATATTTTTAATCCATAGAGCCAAAGTAATAGTCCCGGGTAATAAAAAATATTTTCTAACCACGTACTTTCCAAAGGATATGCGGGGCCTCCCAGGGCGATTATGGAGTGATCTTTGGCAAATTGGTTGGCTATTTTTTCTAACCAGGTGTCGGGTAGGACATAATCGGCATCTGCTCTGGCAATAATATCTCCTTTGGCGCTATAAAAGCCTTTATTACAAGCAAAAGCATATCCTTGCGTTGTTTCTTTGATTACCCGTGCTCCATATTTCGCCGCGATAGAGGCTGTATTGTCAGTAGAATTATTGTCAACAACAATAATTTCCACGGGGCCTTTATATGTCTGGTTTTTGAGGGATTGGAGTGTTTTTGGCAGAAAGTCTTCTTCATTGAAGGCAGCTATTACTACCGAAAATACCATAGTGGTTAGTATAATATCTTATTCATTCAACAGTTGCAACTGCTGTGTTCTTGTATTTGTATCTCCCGGTACCTATAATAGTGGGGCATGAAGAATTCCAATTCTATTTTAAGCTATATTTCCAAAAACCAGGTTATAGTGGCAGTTCTATTCGTATTTATTGCTTGGTTACTCTTTCGTATTATTAATATCCTTATTCTTATTTTTATAGCCTATATTCTGATGGCATCATTGTATCCCTTTGTTGTTACGCTTCGTAAGCGGAATGTTCCAAAGGTATTTGCAGTAATTATTCCTTATATAGTAGTGCTTCTGATAGCGCTGTTATTGATATTTTCCTTAATTCCGTTGGTTCTTTCCCAGGTACAGTTATTTATTTCGCACTTGCCTAACTACACCACCCAGGCAGCTCATCTATTTGGAAAAAATATTGATGCGAGCGCTCTGAATGCCTCGTTGGGATCAACGATTGGAACCGTCGGGGAAAATGTCTTTGCCGTAACCGGAGTGGTATTTGGTTCTGTCTTTTTCGCCCTTACATTGATAGTAATTAGTTTTTATCTCTTGATTGACCATGATAATCTTATCAAAAACTTTACCGAACTATTTCCTCAAAAATCCCAAAAGAGAATTGCAGGGGTTATTGTCCAGGTTGAAGAAAAGCTGGGTGAGTGGTTTCGGGGCCAGATTGTACTTTCCCTATCCATTGGATTAGGCAATTGGCTTGCCTATTCAATTATCGGATTGGATTTTGCCCTTCCCTTGGCAGTGCTTGCGGGAATGTTTGAGATTATCCCTACCATCGGGCCATTTTTGGGCGCAAT
Organism: uncultured Gammaproteobacteria bacterium; assembly: GCA_964497535.1. Taxonomy (GTDB): domain Bacteria; phylum Patescibacteriota; class Microgenomatia; order Levybacterales; family UBA12049; genus CAZCCG01. The sequence goes on along the minus strand of CAZCCG010000005.1, from coordinate 44,973 downwards.
TCCGGCTGTAATCGTGGCATTAAATACTTCGGTTCCTTTGGGAGTAACAGTTATTATTATTTACTTCATCATTCAAATGCTTGAAAGCAATCTGCTCGTTCCCAAAATTATGCAACACGCTGTGGGACTCAATCCTTTGATTGTTTTGTTGGGTATTATTATCGGTGGAGAGCTTTTGGGAATCGGTGGCGCCTTGCTCTCTGTTCCTTTTATCGCTTTGGTAGTCGTGATCTATAACAATATCCGCTTCGGTCCTAGAACTTCATAATCGTCTGACAGATGATATAATCGTGGCGCATGGATGTCATTTTTCAACTGATCCTTATTTTAGTCCTGATTTTACTCAACGGATTTTTCGTGGCATCAGAAGTATCACTGATTGCTGTTCGTAGGAGCCGTATTGACGAATTGGCCAAAAAAGGAAATACAGCAGCAAGGCTGGTCCAACAATCACTCAATAAGATAACTATTTATATATCAGCAACGCAGCTGGGGATTACGCTGGCAAGCTTGGCTTTGGGATGGATTGGAGAACCTACGTTGGCTCATATCCTTGAGCCGCTATTTGGTTTTTTACCCACAACAATTGGGATTCTTTCAGCACATACCATAGCAATCTTTATCGGATTTTTGCTGATAACATTTTTGCATATAGTCGTTGGTGAGCTTGTTCCCAAAACAATCACCCTCAGACGTGCAGAGAGCGTATCATTGCTTCTTATTCCCCCGCTGACATTTTTCACAACTCTTTTTATGCCTTTTATTTGGGTTTTAAATTGGTCAGGCATGGGTATTACCAAACTACTCCGTTCTCCTGCTTCAGAAAAAGACTCAGTTTATACAGAAGAAGAAGTAAAAATGATTCTCTTTCAAAGTGGGGAAAAAGGCAAAATTCCCAAAAAAGAAGTGGAAATGGTATATAACGTGTTCAGGCTAGGTGATACGAGCGTTTCGCAGATTATGGTACCGCGTGCCGATGTTATCGCCTTTGATATGAATACTTCATTGCAAAATGTTATCAAAAAAGTACAAGCTCATACATTCAGTCGATTCCCGGTATATAACGAAACGATTGAGACAATCGTTGGATTTGTACATGTAAAGGATATTTATAAGACAGCATTTGGAGAGCGAAAAAAAGAAAAGAAACTTTCACAAACAGGTATTATCCGCGATATATTAACTATCCCGCAGACAAAAACAGCACATGAGGTGTTACGGGAAATGCAAAAAAGACAGATTCATATCTCAGTTGTTCTGGATGAATATGGAGGTACGGCTGGTATTGTAACACTGGAGGATGTATTGGAAAGTGTTGTTGGAGAAATTCAGGATGAATTTGACAAACCACTGCCCTCTATTATCAAGCAAAAAGATGGAAGCTTTTTGGTAGATGGAACTGTTTCTTTGGAACAAATCCAAAAAAAATTCAAACTAAAATTGAAAGGTCAATCATATACTACAATTGGCGGGTTGGTTTTTGGCTTATTGGGAAGAATCCCCAAAGTTCATGATGTAGTACAAATTGGATCGCTCGTTTTTACAATTGAAAAAGTAAACGCGAGACGAATTAAGACTATTCGGATCCAAAAAGAAAAAAAGAGGAAGTAAAGTCGAAATAACCTTTTCAGTTCTCACTTTGTTCGAACAATAGTCTTACCTCAACACAAAAAGCCAAAAGAGGATTGCTACTATAATTCTATATATACCAAAGGGAATAAAAGTATGGTTTCGGACAAATTGAAGCAAGAATTTAATGGCTAAAATAGCAGTTACAAATGAGCCGATACATCCGATTGCCAACAGTTGTAATTCAAAGGACGAGAAGGCCAAATTGCTTTCTTTTAAATCAAGTACAGTTGCTGCCAGCATCGTTGGTGCTGCGAGTAAAAAAGAGTACTCAACAGCCGCTTTACGTTTGGTTCCCAAAAATAATGCTGCGATAATTGTCGCTGCAGACCTGGATACGCCGGGAATAATCGCAAGAGCCTGGGCAATACCAATAAGTGCTGCATTTTTATAGGAGATATCTTCAATCTTTGAAACATGGTGTTCTTTTTCTTTATATACGAGTTCTAAAACTATTAACAAAATACCACCAATTAAAAGTGCCACGACAGTTACCGCGTCGTTTCCCAGAAGATAGTGTTTGACAAATTTATACAATATTAATCCTACAAGAGCGGTAGGAATAAAACCGGCAAGAATTTTTTTCCATGCCTGTTTGTTTTGAAGAATAACTTTCCAATAGAGGAAAATAACCGCTGCAATTGCCCCTAATTGAATAAAAATTTCAAAACTTTTGAAAAATTCTGTTTTTTGGATATGTAAAAGTGTTGCGGTGAGGTTGAGGTGACCGGTTGAGGATATAGGAAGAAACTCGCAAATCCCTTCGACTATAGATAAAATAAGTGCTTGTAGATAGTTCACAGCATTTATTATATAGCAAAGGTTTAGATGATGCTAGAATTCATTTTGCCATTCTGAGCGGAGCGAAGAATCTCACCGAAGATGTTTCGCCGAGTTTACCCTGAGTAAAATCGAAGGGCTCAACATGACATACGATTGTTACTTCGTTTCTCGCAATGACAAGGTAACTAGTCGCTGAAAAACGGTGAGGTAACCGGAGCCTGGATATTAAATGTTTTATCCTGAAGCGTTTTGATAAGGATACTCTTATCGATATTGGTTTTTTCTTCCAACATAGAAAGAATTGCAAGCCCTTCATACCCGGGTTGTGCCTGTGTGATTCTTTTTATCATTTTTTTCACATATTCCGTTGTCTTTTGTTCGATATCGTAACGAAGTTGATAATTTTGCAGAGTTATCGGATGAATAATTTGAGGATAGCTGGCATGAAGCAATAATGTATAGAGTCCTACAATAATACCTCCAATTGTTGAATTAGATAATTCCCAGTGGCTGTTGATCAATTGAGGAAGCTGAGTATCATGAGTAAGTAGAATTGCCAGACATCCTTCAAATGTTAACGCCCATGGTTTTAATATTTGACTCACCCTAGAGTCAATTTTATAATAAAACTTAGGGGTATCAAGATGGGTAAAGGAAATTTTATTAACAAATTCGATTATACGCTCGGCAGTTAATTGTATATTGCTTCCGGCAGATATGAGGACGGTAATGCTACCGTCTTTTTCGTACCGAATAGATTCAAGAGATGGAAGGGATGCTTTCAACATATCCAGTGAAATTTTAGAGATCAAAATATGATAAAAATTAATTTCATTTTCAGAAATAATTTTATAGCCCCAAGTTGGTGTGGTATAGCTATTCATTTGCTTGGGGCAGAAGAAGATCATTATAAGAATCACTTGGGAAGATGTCAAATATTTATTATTTAGCATGTATCATTTATGATTGAATCTCTTCAGTTAACTTTAAAGTTAAAATGATAAATAATAAATTATCAATCCTATATCTATGAAGAAGTGGTGGATATCTTATTACCTGACAATGATACTGGCAATAGTACTTGTATATCTGATGATGGAAAATATTGTTTCCCCTTCTCTGTATTCCAAGACCCTTCTTTCTCCCCTCCCCGCTTTTTTATCCCAAACCCAGAATAAACAGGTAACTACCCTCAATATTTGGGAACCGTTGCTGGAAGTATTTCAATCGAAGCCATTTAATACTCATCAGCTTACAGCACAGGCTGTGCTCATGTATGATTTGACAGAGAATAAAGTCCTTTTTGAAAAAAATGCAAAAAAAAGACTTCCGATGGCATCCCTTACTAAAATTATGACGGCAATTATCAGTTTGGAACATCCCAAAGAGGGTTTGTATACGGTTACACCTGCTGCGTTGGTTGGAGAAGATACGATGGGATTAACGACTGGAGAACAATTGTCGCTACCGGAATTATTATATGGGTTGATGCTTCATTCCGGAAATGACGCGGCAGAAGTACTGGCAATTAATTCTCCGTATGGCAGAACAGGGTTTATCCAGGCAATGAATGATAAAGCCAAAGCGTTAGGACTTACAAATACGCATTTCACCAATCCCACAGGACTGGAAGGAGATGGGGATCAATATACAACAGTATCGGATCTATTGGTTATTACCCGGTATGCATTGTCTAATTTTCCATTATTTGCCCAGATTGCTCAGACACCCTCTTATGCTATTTCGCAAACCACAACACATAAAGAATTTGATCTGGAAAATGAGACTAATCTTCTGACCACCTATCCGGGAGTAAAAGGGATAAAAACAGGATATACACCGGAAGCGGGACTCTGTTTGGTAACGTATTTGGATTATGACCGGCATCAGATTATCGGGGTGATTCTGGGAAGTGAGAACCGTAGAGGCGAAATGAAAGACTTGCTTGATTTTTCTCTCACCAGCTTAGGAATCAAACCACCCAAGTTCACAGGGAGTTGAAGAAAGAGGCTGCGTAAGCTACAATAGCACTTACGCCGCGGTGGTGGAATGGTAGACACGAAGGCCTTAAGAGCCTTTGCCCTTTGGGCGTGAGAGTTCGAGTCTCTCTCGCGGTACGTAATGAGCGCAAAATTTGAAGTATAAAGTTCAAAATTATGTATTTATAGAATGCCTAGTTTTGACTTAATTCTCGGGGACTAGTTCATCGGTAGAACGCTCGGTTTGGGACCGAGAGGCGTAGGGTTCAATTCCCTAGTCCCCGACAAAACCCAAATTAAAATATTGAACCCAGAGCCAAAAACGAGTAAAATACAAGAGTTCTTGTTTTATACTGCGGGTGTAGTTCAATGGTAGAACGCAACTTTTCCAAAGTTGTCACGAGAGTTCGATTCTCTTCACCCGCTCAGATTGTAATATATCCTCAGCAACGAGCGCCCGTAGCTCAGTGGATAGAGCTGGACGGTTCTAACGTCAGGGTCGGGGGTTCGAATCCCTCCGGGCGCGCTATTAACCCTATAGTTTGCTAATCGTAGCATAATCTGCTATACTATCCCCTATTACCTATGGCAAAGTCTATCTATTTAATGAGGCATAAAGTCGCGTTTGTGCTTGTAGCAATTCTTCTTCTTTTTGTGGTTGCAATGCTTCCTTTTGCGATAGGAAGTATCTTTCAGGATATTATTGATCAGTCAAATGTGACCTATACGGTAGAGAAGAAGGCTACGCAAGATCTTTCCCAGAATAACATTCATGCTCATGTGGATATTATCGGAGTCAATGAATGGGATGGTACTGCAATGCTACGAATAAGTGCCTATAATAATTGCTTGAAGAATTGTACGCCAAAACGTATTGTCTTCTCCTCGGTTCTGGATACCCTTAAAAAAACAGAAGACATTCCTACGGCAAATTCTGTAAATATTCCGCTTCCTATGGAGGTTGTTACCCAAAACTTCTCCTTGCCTATCTTTGGAGATCCTATTGATTATCCTTTTGATCAATATGATTTAGGACTCGGTGTTGAGGTAGAAGATCTGAATGCAAATGGGAATGTTGTACTTGAGAATAACAAGGCAAATGAAAATATCGATTTAGCTATTCAGGCTCGAGTACCTAGAATTGTTATGGCGCGTCCCCAAGCGATACCTCCTACTAAAGTGGAAGATACTTCTCTCAAAAATGCCTACGCCAACGTACAGCTGCTCTCATTTAATCGACCGTTGTATATTCGGGTGTTGACTGTCGTTCTTATCCTTCTGATTTCTGTGGCTGCCGCATGCGCAATATTTATGCGACCATTGAATGAAATTGTCATCAACTCAGGAGCGTTGGTGCTGGGAGTTTGGGGTATTCGCTCAATTCTGTTGGGAGTAACAATCCCCGGTATTACATCGGTAGACTTGGCTCTGTCTACAATCATATTATTTCTTTTGGTGGGGATAGCATTTCGAACCTTCCATTTTCTGGATGATAAAAGTGGTATGAAGATTTTTAATAAAAAGCTTAAAATTGTTAAAAAAAAGACTCGTAAATTCTCTCGCTAACTTCTTCTTCAGCCTCGGATATGATATACTATTCATAATTCTCGATTCACGTATATGGTGGCTATAGCTCAGTGGTAGAGCATCAGTTTGTGGTACTGAGGGTCGCGGGTTCGAACCCCGTTAGCCACCCACAGATATAGTTTGATATGCTTATTCTGCTGTCTTTGCTGTATACCCAGTTTTTTTAATCTGTTTAATAATATCTTGTGATTTAATTTTCCCTTCATCAAATTCAACTTCGGTCTCCTGCTTTGCATAGCTTGTATTAGAACACTTTACTCCTTCTATATCTTCAAGTTCACCATCTATATTCATAGCGCAATTTGTGCAGTGCATTCCTGATATTTTAAATCTCTTTTTTATCATATAACGTTGATTACTCCTCTATACATACCCATGCTGCACATAAATGGTACTGTTCCTGCTTGATTGGGAGCGACAAACGAAATGTCAGAAGATGTACCAAGAGGAACAGTTTTTTGTATACCTAAACTTGGAATTGTGAAAGACTGTGTGCAACCTGCACCACCGGTATTAGTTAGATGAAGTGAAACTTGCGAACCTGCTTTGACAGTTAAGCTGGATGGAGTATATCCTGTATTACCAATCGTAATTGTTGCATTTCTGGTAGGGCCTTGTTGGGCTTGAATGGCATTTGTCGGAATATCGTTACAAATGCTAACAGTGCACCATGCATTTGAAAGCATGCCACTTAATGTAAAACTACTCCCTGTTAACGCAAGTGCACCATCTAGGTTGTACAGAGCAAGAAGAAGAAGAGCAATTGCAGCAAACCTCATAAATTTTTGATGAAGTGCGTCTCCAAGTTTTGTAGCAAAATAGCCAAGAATAAAAAAGAGTGGCGATGTTCCTAGTACAAAAGCAGAGAGTATTGCAGCACCTACAATGGGATTTCCAGAGCCAATTGCCAATGCCATCATAGCTTGTGTCGTTCCGCAGGGAATAAGTACCGTAAGTGCACCTAAAAGAACAGGAGCAAATAAATCAGAACGCTTTGATTGTTTTCTGACTAACCTTGTCAAAAACTTTGGTGGTTGAATAACAAAGTATCTGAAAATAGGATGGACATTTAAGATATTTAATGCAGTTCCAATCATAAATATTGCCACCGCAAATTGCATAATAACTTTTGCAGTCAAGGAAAGTTGGACGACTGATCCCAACCAACCGAGTAAAAATCCAAGAATTGTGTAGGCAACAAGTTTTGCAGCAAGGAAAAAAAGAATTGGTAGTGCATTCCCACTTTTTTGTGTTTTTTTAGTCAATTTTTGTTCTTCACGCTGAGCAATAGTTGCAGCAAGAAGTCCTCCTTGGACTGCTAGACAGGTTAATCCTCCTGTAAATAGGCCTGTTAAAAATATCGCCCATAAATTAATATCTTGAGGTATTTGCATACTTTTATTTTACCATTAAATCTTTGCTCGTTTTAAAAGTAATGAGTTAGAGACAACGGATACAGAAGATAATGCCATTGCAGCAGCAGCAAAGATAGGATTTAAAAGAACATGGAAGAATGGATACAAAATACCCATTGCTACCGGGATAAGAAAAACATTATATCCAAAAGCCCAGAAAAGATTCATTCTGATTGTTCTGACTGTTTTTCTCGATAACTTAATTGCTGATGCTACTGCTCTTAAATCTTTATTGATAAGCGTTATATCTGCCGCTTCTATTGCAACATCAGTACCAGTTCCCATCGCAATCCCTATATCTGCTGCTGCCAAAGCTGGCGCATCGTTTATGCCATCTCCTACCATTGCCACTTTTTTACCTTCTGCCTGAATCTTTCTAACCTCTGCTTCTTTTTGGTTTGGCAATACTTCTGCGAGTACTCGTTTTATTCCAAGTTGTTGTGCAATAGCATTGGCTGTTCTTTGATTATCTCCAGTTATCATGGCAACTTCTATACCTGTATCTTGTAAGGCTCTAACTCCTTCTTTTGCAGAACCTTTCAAGGTATCTGCTACTGCTATTAAACCAACAAGCTTGCTCTCTACCGCTAATAACATTACAGTTTTCCCCTCAGCTTCAAGTTTATTTGTTTGCTTAATAATACTTTTGTAATCTATCTTTTCTCGGTCCATAAGTTTTATATTACCTAAGAAGACTTTTTCTTTCCCAATTATTCCTTCTACCCCATGTCCTGTAACTGCTTGGAACTTAGTGATTTTCTCAAGTTGTATCTTATCTACTTCTGCCTTTTTAACAATGGCTTCAGCAAGTGTATGTTCAGAGCCTTTTTCAAGTGAAGCTGCCAAATGTAGTACCTTTTCGCTTTTCAATTTGTTAAGAGGAATAATATCTGTTACTTCAGGCTTTCCATTGGTAAGTGTTCCTGTTTTATCAAAGATAATGGTTTTAATTTGATTCGCAATCTCAAGGCTTGTTGCATCTTTAATTAGTATTCCATGCTCTGCTCCTTTACCCGTACCTACCATAATAGCTGTAGGGGTTGCTAAACCCATTGCACAAGGGCAAGCAATAACCAAAACGGCAATCATGCTAATTAACCCATTCACAAAACTTCCTGTTAATACCACCCACCCAACAAGAGTAAGTACGGCAATTATTAAAACTGCTGGAACAAAATAAGAAGACACGGTATCTGCCATACGTTGTATTGGTGCTTTTGATCCTTGCGCTTCTTCAACCAGTTTCACAATTTGAGCAAGCATGGTATCTGATCCTACTTTGGTTGCTTTCATAACAAAACTCCCGGATTTATTTATGGTTGCTCCAATAACTTGATCGTTCATAGTCTTATCAACCGGAATACTTTCTCCTGTTACCATTGATTCATCAATTGATGATTCTCCTTCAACTAGTACTCCATCTACCGGTATTTTTTCACCCGGTCTAACTCGTATCAAATCACCTGCTCTTACTTCTTCAATAGGTACATCAATTTCTTTTCCATCACTAACAAGTCTTGCGGTTTTTGCTTGAAGACCTACAAGTTTTTTGATTGCATCAGATGTGTGAGATTTTGCTTTTGCTTCAAGGTATTTACCTAACGTAATAAGTCCAATGACAATAATAGTCACATCATAGTAAGTATGTTCAGTATTCAAATATTTTGAGAGAGGTTGTTCAAACGCAGTAAGAATAAAGCTATAAACAAAAGCTACAAGAGTACCGATTCCAACTAAAGAGTCCATATCTGCTCTTCTTGTTTTTATAAATCTCAAAACTCCAACTAAGTAAGGTCTTCCAACGACAAACAACATATAAGTAGCAAATATTGGTAGAAGGTGATGGAAAAATTCTTTGATAGTGTAGTTTAGGGGAAGGAAAATTTCGGAAAGCATGATTAAGATACTAATAACAACAAGGGGTAAAGAAACCATAACATTTTCTTTTAGTTTTACCTCATCGTCCATATGGTTCATATGATCTTCCATACCTTTTTTAGGTTCTTCTAGCACAAGTTCATATCCTTTTTCTTTCACCGCAGAAGCAAGAGCGTCTTCCGAGGTATGGTCGTTATAATGTACAGTCGCTTTATTTGTTGCTAAGTTAACATTTGCGTCTTTGACCCCTTCAACTTTTTTTAGTGTTCTCTCAAGTACATTTACACAAGAAGCACAATGCATTCCTTTAATATCAAATGTTTTTTTAATTTCTGGCATATGGTCTTTTCTTCTTTCTGAAAGTGGTAATTAATTCTTTCCAATAGAAAATACCAAGGATTACTAACAATAAACCTGTGATAAATCCTGATGTATACATATGAAGACTAAGTGCTCTGTAGAAGTGTTCAAGTTCAAGAATGAGTAAGAGTCCCCAAAGTAAAGAAATAACTAATCCAATTTTCTTATCTAATAAAAAATAGTAAGTAAATAATGCAAACACTACTAAACCAATTTGACTAACTATATAAAGTTCTTTTGAATGTGTTTTTAGATGGCTAAAAAGGATAGGATCGAAATTGTAAAAACCAGTCATATATTCTTCTATACCATGAGCTACAAAAAGAGGAATGGAAAGAAGAAATAGGAATTTTATTCTTTTCGATACCATAGGTTAAATTCAGTTTAAGAATTCTTTTTAAAAACTTGCATTATTTCTGCAATTGCTTCGTCTTTTTTTCCTTTTCCAATTGCTTCAGCAACACAGGTTTTTAAGTGGTTTTCTAAGAGAAGATTACCAGTTTCTTTAAGTCCTGATTCAACAGCTTGCATTTGATGCATAACATCTATGCAATACGCGTCTTCTTCCATCATTTTGATGACTTTGTCGAGGTGTCCTCGTGCTATTTTGAGACGATGAGTAATTCGTTCGTGAGTGTCCTTTGGTCTGTAAGCCATATATCCTCCCCGTGGGGATATTGTATTACTCTACTTTAATGATGTCAACATATTAATAAGAAGAAAAATTAGGAATCGTAATCACTGGTCTAAAATAGTACAGTTGGGTACAAACTGCGTCCAGCCAGTCACCCCAAGGTTTATTTAGACTGATATAGCAATTTAATCAAATGTTTTGGGATATGAAGTCTTCACTTTCCTCCTTGACATTCCAGTTACTGGAAGGTATACAGTAGGTTCATGGAACCGTTCCTAACGATTGGACAAATTAGTAAAAAAGTTGACCTTCCTACAAAAACAATTCGGTTTTACGAATCAATTGGACTTATAACTTCTGCAAAGAGAGCTGAAAATGGCTATCGTATGTATTCACTTGAAGTAATCGAAGAACTTTCTCTTATTAAAAATGCTCGAGACTTAGGGTTGCCAATCGAAGAGATCAAGAAACTGATAAGTGGATGTAAGGATGGAAACTGTGATCATACAAAAGAGTATGTCGAAAATGAAGTTGATTCTTATTTGAAATTACTTGATAAAAAAATTCATCAGCTAACCCATTTGCGCACCCAATTAACACTGTTGCGGAGGAACATCATGATAGATGAAAATTGTGATAACAGTAAATATTGCTGTAATATCCTCAGTCAATTATCAAAAGACGTGAAAGGAGGTGAGTTTGGTGGAAGAAAAAGATAAAAGTAAATGTACATGTTCCTGCGACTGCAAAAATTGTAGTTGTTAAATAACAGTGAGTTGCGAGCTAGCCGTAACTCAAAGATTTTGTAAAATTCTAATTCTTCAAACTTTGGTATACTACCTTATATGTCAGCAATTCGTTTTGAAACTAAACTATTTAAAATCGGCTCATGGACTATTCTTCGCTTACCTGAGAGTGCTTCGGCAAATCTTCCATCACGTGGCATGACAATGGTTTCAGGAACTATCAACGGCGTTGCCTTTAAAGCCGTGCTCGAACCGGACGGGAGGTATGGACCAGGGAAAAAACCCAGCCATTGGTTTGCTCCTGACAAAAAGCTGCTTGATGGTGCTAACGCTGCAGCAGGCGATATTGTACAAGTTTCGCTTACACCATCTAAAGAATGGATAGAGCCGGAAGTGCCTGATGATTTAAAAAAAGCGTTGTCTACTTCCCCCAAAGCCCAAGCTTTATGGAAGGATATTACCCCGATTGCCCACTGGGATTGGATTCGCTGGATACGTGCTGTCAAAACGCCGCAGACGCGCCAAAAACATATAGTAGTCGCACTGGATAAACTTAACAAAGGAATGAGGCGACCCTGCTGCTTTAACCGCAATCTCTGTAGCGAACCCGCTGTGTCACACAATTGGGTACTCCTCGATCCGCCACAAGCTTAATGTAACAAAACAATTCGGTCATGGTTTCGTAGACTATTATCGTCCCATAGTTATTGACTTGCTCCTTTTTTTTTGTTATATTCTCCTGATTGCTTCTTGTGCAACCTAGGAGGTTGAAATTCAACAGGAAGCTGGAGGAAAAATGGCTGGCGAGCTTTGTCCCACATGTCGAGGTAGAAAGACTGTAGTTGCCAAAGGCACGGTGGGAAGTGCCGGAGCTGTTATGGGATTTGAAGGTAGGTGTCCCACATGCAAGGGTACAGGGTACGCCTCGGACCCTGAAGTCTGCACCAAGTGCAACGGATCCACGACGATGGTCGCACGCGGGTTTGAGGTTCGCTGCGATGCCTGCAACGGCACGGGTCTGCGTAAAGCGCAGGAGATGGGCGCCGAAGCCTAAAACAAAAACTTACCTCCTTCAGGCCGTCTATTCCCACCGTTGGAGTGGACGGCCTCTTCATTTATACTTCAAATAAATTTATAATAATTGTTTAATATAGCATCAAGTCCTATAATTGTTATTCCTTCTTCTTTTTGTTATACTGCCTCAGAATTCCAAACTCTACGCGAAGTGAGCCATAGGAGGAGACGGATGACGATCCACATAGATGAGTATATGGGAGAGCTCAGTCTGGCAGCAGAGAAGATGCTTGAGGTAGCCAACCGGGAAGGTGACCAGGTTACCTATGAGTTCAACGGTGTTCTCCTGGTTGCCAATCCTGGGGATACTATAACAACCGTCAGTAACAGGTATCGCTTGGATGCTGTGCGGCTAATCATAGCAGAGCATCGATCTGAAGAGAAGACGCTCGGTGTACAACCTGATGGTAGTATGATCGTTCAAGTTGAGTGTAGCGACTGTAAGACAAGAGGTATTATCCTCTCCACTCAACACCCACATACTGCTATCCTCTGCCGCAGGTGTGCTGGAGAAGGGTGGTTGTATCTAACCTATAAGCCTTTCAGCCAACGGAGGCAGCAAGATGGAATCCAAACTGTCTGTCTTATAACTACGGATGAGAGTCCAGCAGGCCAGCCGATATCTTATGAGGATTTTCTTGCAGGAAAGCTGCCGGAGTAAAACTTTCCTCATATAACAAGGCGCTCCCCGATTTATCGGGAGAGCGCCTTTATTTTAAAACAGATAATTTACACTCAGATTATTTAGTAGCTTTTAAAGTAAATAGCAGCGGGATTTTGATTTTGTTATTCTTGAGAACATATTGTCCTTTTTTGTTTTGTTTCATAAAACCGGGAAATTGGTCATAGGTAGTAAAAGGAAACTCATGGATAAATTCTATTTTTAGCCCTTGTCCAACCAGTACATTTATTACTTCACTTATGGTGTGGTTCCATTGATACGTAGTTCCCTTTATATCTGCATTCCAATCGGTATAAGTACCGGGTGAATCATCGATATACGACTCTGTATTGAAATAGTTATATTTCATTTGGAAATCGTGACTCAGGACACTGGTAAAAGGATGAACCTCGGCGATATAAAACATGCCGCCGGGTTTTAAAAACCGATTAATAATTTTGGCCCATTCTTTTAAATTTGATAACCAGAGTAGTACACCATGTGAAGTGAAAACAATATCAAACTTTTTATCCAGAACTTTTGGTAGTGTATAAATATCGGAGCAAATAAAATCTGCGGGAGTATTTGCCTCTGTGCTTAATTTCTTTGCCAGCGTAATGGAGCTATCGGATAAATCAACTCCCGTTACGAGAGCTCCTTCCCGTGCCCAGGACAGTGTGTCCATCCCGAAATGGCACATCAGGTGCAGCATACTTTTTCCTGTTACATCCCCTACTTCTTTTCTTTCCAAAGATCCCAATGTACTATCACCTTTTTTAAATGCCGGGAGGTTATAGAGCTGGGAGCTGGAGTGAATAGGAGTGACGTCATTCCACCATTTTTTATTTGCCTGGATATATTTCTTCATCAGTAAAGTATTAGAAAATTATGATAGCATTGTCAACTACTAAAGTACGATAGTGGGGATTTAATAAAAGGCTCTGGCTACCTGATGAATTTTGTTCATGTAGTTTTTATGTGCGATATTATGTTCGGTTTGTAACACTGGAATAAGATACTTCCGTCTTGTAGAAATCTGATTAAATGCCTCTGTTACTCGATGGATCAATGCTTTTGCTTCTTTTGTTCCATACAACATGAGAATTTGTTTGGCCTTTATTTTTTTGGCCAGTGTGGCACAGTGTAACCGGGAAAAATCATCATACCGTTGTTTCATAATAGAAGACTTCCAGCTTTCATTTCCTTTTGTCAGGTCTTCCTGAAAGTATGGAGACAGAGAACAGAGTATTACTCCCGAAGCTGCCACTTTGGTGGAAGCAAGAAATGCAATCATCGCGCCAAAAGAAAATCCCAAAATGTATTTTTCACGGGTAGTTATTTTTTTGTATTTTTTCAGAAAATATTCGGTATTTTGTGAAATGGTTGTTTGCTTCCAAGGAATACTCACGAGAATGGGGCGATATCCAACTTTCCTCAGATTGCCGGCAAGTTTTTTATAGGCTTTGTTGGTGGCTTTATGGCGAAACCCGGGAATAATAAATATCACTTTTTTCTGAGTCATCCGGGTATTATACCAAACAAAAATAAGTAACTGCCTCGGTAATTTGAGGCTCACGCTCTTGACAAATGCTTCAGGTTGTTACACAATCAAACCATGAATAGTATTTCCTCAGTCTTTGCAATCAAAAAGTGCCTCGTCATTGATAAGTGACGAGGAGGATTGTGGTAAAGACATGTACAAATCCTCCCCAAAGGAGGATTTTTTATTAAGGAGTATATATGGCAGAAAATGAAGCAATGTTAGGAAGACATGAATTGATGGTTAATCCTGTAGATAGTGCAGGAGATCGTCCTGAGATAATTATTCCGGGGCGATCAAATGATGAACCTATTATTGAAGCGACCACCCTTTCTACTCTTCCTCCTCCGCTGGATGCTTTGCCGAGAAGAAGTCGGCCATATATTCATTTCGATATACGGGAGAGGAAACCTCAACGGGTGGTAGATATGTCTCAGAGGCAATCTGTTGCAGAAGAACTTGTACAAGTTGCACAGCAAGTTGAAACTATGAAGGATAAAATAGATATCAGCCTTGGGGGAATAGCTCTTCCTTCAATAGAAGTAACTCAATGTTTGGCAGCTCCAGAATGTCGCACACCCACTAAAGGGGAAGAACTGCGCGCTGTTGTGTATAACCGATTGCTGGCAAGGTCAAATATCTTAGAAAGGCAGTACAGGGATGGAAAGGAGATTGAAATTCTCACTGTTTATAAAGACGGTATAGACGATGGGACTGTCATCAGAGAACGGTATTATGTAACACCACAGCTTATTTTTGCACTGAAGATTGCACATACAACCATGTATGAAGATGAGGTCTCCGATCCCCCCACAAAACCACTTGCTGATTTAGCTTTAGAAAATCCATATGATGACCAAGTTGTAGAGAAAGAGCTTTTGCGTAGAAGATTAGAAAAGATTTCTCTTTCAAAGGAAACAAAATCTAATGACGTTGGTGGGATTATGGAAACGGATGAAGGTTCACCTACTCCTACCATGACAGAGTCAATCAGACAAGAAGTGCAAAGACCGTTATCAGCAGAAGAACAAGAAGAAAAAGAAAAACGCGAACTTGCCGCACAAGTAAAAGCTACTATGAATGAGGTAGATTCAGTACTTGGAATAGATAAACAACCCAGTAAACAAGCGGCTAGCTAAATTAGAGACCTCATGCAAAGACGGCTTTAAAACCAATAATAATTACTCCTCCGTTGCATTATAGGACGTTGTCGGGTATAATGCTCTTTCTGCCTGAAATCAGGCATGCTGCAAAAATTTTTACTCTTATTTTTAACCCTCTTTGGCTTATTCTTTCTCTATGCTCCCTCGCAGGCATATGCTGCTACGTGTGACTGGACAGGAGCTATCGATAATAAATGGTCCACCAATGGAAACTGGTCAGGTTGTACAACTCCCACCTCCGGTGACACGCTCAATTTTGATACCGGTGCCTCAAATACCAGCATGAACAATGATATTGCAGGCCTGGATAACAACGCTATTTTTTTCTTTGACGGCACGTATACCCTGAGTGGTAATAGCATCAATGATGTAGTAGGGTTATCAGACAGCGGGAGCGAAACAGTTACGATTAGCTTGGCTTTCACTGGAGGACCTACTTCAGTGGTTCAGTATGGTCCGGGAACGCTTACTCTCAATGGAAACAATACCTATACCGGATCAAATGATGTATTGGGAGGAGTTCTTTTTATCAATAATTCTGTGGGTAATAGTGATGTTTTTGTTCATGGTAGTAGTGCTTCCATTAATGGAACAGGTTCGAGTTGCTGCGTTCGGCTTGAAAATGGCGGTAAAATAATGCCCGGGAATAATGGTACCGGAATCTATACTATGGAGAACTTTATTGTTGATTCAACCGGTGGAGATACAATCATTGATTTGAATGGACCAACAGCGGGAAGCGGATATGATCAGATTCTTACGCAAGATGGTGCTGATCTAAATGGAACATTGACAATTAATAATACCTTTACTCCAGTTGTAGGGAGTCAGTTTACAATTCTGAACAATACCGGTGAAGGACCTATTACCGGTACGTTTTCTAACTATCCTGAGGGATCAACTATTACTGCAGGGGGTGCTACCTTTAAGATTACATATGCAGGAGGAGATGGGAATGACGTGGTACTTACAACCCTTACTTCTACACCGAATTCAAATCCGTCATCAAGTTCATCCGTTTCCAATCAAGGAGGAACTTTCGGAAAAACTGCGCTGATTGGCCCGTATCTTTGTACTCAATTAGATCCTAATAGCCCGCCTGATCTTTTTCAAATTACCTATACCAATACAACTGCTACATTATACTTCAATCCTCGTCTAAGAAATGCAGATACCTTTCAAGTCTTCTATGGTTTTACCCCGAGAGATAATCGATATGCAACAACTGTTAAAATTGCCAATAGTACATCGGGTGTCCAACAAATAAAAATCAATGATCTTAATCCCAATACTACGTATTACTTTACTATAAAAAGTGTCAATGATTGCAGTTCAACCAAAGATTCAACACCGCTTAAAATTACTACATTACCAAATGTAGTAGTAACTCCTAAAATCGTTTACGCATATTAATTGATTTTCTATAGTTTTTATTCTACTTTTCAACAGGAGAATACGCGCTATGCATTATGGCTTAAAGTCGTAATTGCGTGGATAAACTTTGGTTTCCATAATCTTTTGAAAAACTTTTTAGATTCTTCTTTTTCAATATATGCCAGTACCCACGTGGGAAGATGTCCTTTAAATTTTTTCTGGAATTTCTTGTCCAGGCAGTCTCTATCGGAGATAAAACCACGGCATTTTTTTGACACACAATTACATTTCCACTCCCCTTCACTGCATCCAATTTCTGAGCTTGCGTAATCGTAGGTGATTTCCTCTCCCGGATAAATATTTCTCATAGCTACTAATTGGTTATCTCCCTCATGCCAGGTGTTAGGTTCACAACTGTGGTTCATATAGTGGTCGTCACCCGTGGCTATAATATAGTTATCTTTGTATCGATAGGCTGAAAAATCAATGTCTATCTCCATTTTAACCAGGTCTTCGTAGCTATATAATGGCGCATCTATATCAATACACCATATTACTGAGCCTTTCGGAATAAATGCAGCCGCATATAATCCATAGCCTGATATTTTACTTTTTTTCTTTATTATGGAAGAGTTAAGCATACAAAAATTAATGATACACTAAACAATATATTTGTTGCAAGAGATTGTATGAAGATTAATAATAAATTGTATAAGTGCGGTGATAGGGTTTGGTATTTGTCTGGTCTTGGCTGATAAGCCATAGTGCGTTATCAATTTCAGATGCGGTATACTCCGCAAGTTGTTGACGGATAAGCTCGATACACCAGATAGTTGCAGATCGTATTTCTATCTCTTGCCGGCTTCCCTGATCAATTAATTCATAATTGTCAATTTTTTTTGCCAAACTTTCAGAGTAAGAAATAATACCATATTTGCGAAGCATTTGAGGGATTTTATAATCGGCAAAGGCAGTCAGTTGATCAATATGTTCTATGGTAATTGATGGATACGCAAGAGTCAGATAAGAAAAATCCTGGGAGCAAATCTGGGCACGTTTCAAAAAATAAATTTCCTTTCCCTCAGCATGAGCAATATCTGCAAAACTGGGAAAATCTCTCAAAAGAATCTTTCCGATTTCTATTGCGTCAAAAGAAGCAGTCTCAAGTACATTTATAAAAGCTCCTTCATACTTTTCATTCAGAATAGTTCCTGCTTCCTGCAGGTTGTACATTCTTTCCTCAAGAAGCGGTATCTGAGTATTGTCTGCCCCAGCAAATAAGGATTGTACCTGGGGCAACGTTATATTTGCCACATACTCCGCATCAAGGATGGGTACTTTCTGGGTAAGCGCCCGCTGAAAACATTTGGTAAGGGTATACCAACCACCGGTGGTTACCGTTTCTTTTGGCCATTCAACATACCATTTTGGTTTGTCTTTCTCAGCCCAAAAACAAAAATTCACAACATCCTCCAGAAAAATGAGCTGTACCGCGTCTTCTAATCTTTCTGTTAACCCGAAATGTGTCTCTGCGATATCAAGTCCTTGGTCAAGTTTGGTATGAATAATCCGTGCCGTATCTGCAAGTTTGTCGGTATGAATGGTGATATGATGCAGGGTCTGGACAATCGTTTTGGTGGAAGATAAGACCGCAAAAGGATCTGCAGTTTGAATATGGAACTCCATATCCATGAGTATATCAAATACAACTAAGCAGTTGTAATTTAAAATTTACTATGCCTATAATAAAAAAGACACATTACGAATGTGCTTACAAATATATTGACTTATAAGACTTTTTCAAGGCTCGAGGCTTACAAATAAGTTTACAAATACCTTGACAATCGTGCCTGACTGTAGTATACTATACCTGTATGTTTGAACCAAAATATCAGCTTACTTCTAAAATGTTTAACTCTTTAGCCAGCATTGAGCGGTTATATGGGCAGCTTATGGGAGAGAAATTGATACCTTCTTTGGCGCTCAAGTTATCTCAGGAAAACCAGATTCTGGCTACTCATTATTCTACCAGTATTGAAGGCAATCCCCTTTCTCCCTACGATGTGACAAATATCGTATTAGGGGATCAAATACCTACTACCAAATCCGAGAAGGAAGTCAAAAATTATTTTGCAGCTTTGAATAAAATATTTTTACTCCAAAAACAACATACTCCAATATCCTTGGATTTAACACGACAATTACATAAAATTATTATGGAGGATCTTGATCAAAAATCCCTTGAGAATTTTCGTGATGGGGAAGTTTTTGTGGGACATAAGACTCAGACAGAAATTGTAGTCAAACATAGTCCCCCTTTCCACACACGAGTAGAAATAGAAAAAGCCTTAGAATCTTTATTTGACTGGTTAGAGAAGGAAAAGGAATTACATCCTTTGATAAAAGCGGCTATTTTTCATCATCAGTTTGCCTATATCCATCCGTTTTTCGATGGAAATGGGAGGTTGACACGTATTCTTACTGAGTACTATCTTCTTTTGAAAGATTACCTGGTGGCCAAATTCTTTATTTTAGATGATTATTATGATATTGACCGTAATCAATATTCCGACATGTTACATTCTGCGGATAAAGGAAATGAAACGCACTGGATTGAGTATTTTCTGGAAGGTATTGCTAATTCGTTGCAAGCCGCATTGGGTCGGATAAATGAATTGAAGCGGGTTGATTTGGAGGATATAACCGGCGAAAAACGAGTTCTGGTAACACCTCGTGAGGAAGAAGTGCTGGAAATTGTCATGGATAAAAAAGCCATCAAAACAAAAGATATAGAACAGGCACTTTCGGTAACCCGTCAGCAGGCTCATGCTTTGTTGGCGTCTTTGGTTAGAAAAGAGCTCCTGGAAAAATTCGGAAAAACAAAAACCAGTTATTACAAACTGATTGCAAAGAATAGTTCTTCTGTATGAAAAAATATCCATCACTTTCTACCATATTCCACACCATTTTATATTCCTGTCTTGGAATTGCAACTCTGTTGGTAGTGTTTGAGGTAGGATTTATTAGACTATCACCGCATTCAACACTACGAGTAATTGAGAAACCCGCTGGTATGGTCGTAACACTGCAGCAACCGTTGATAACATTTACTACTATTAGTACTCAGATTCAAAATAATGGCAATAAGCCTGTTTTTCATGCAACTCTGCTTTTGAGAGATGCAAAAAATAATTCTGATAAACAGATAATAATTCCTTATAAAATAAATCCTCATGATTCAATCAAATACACAATTACACTAAAGAACGCGTCATCATATGTTGTATCACTTGCCCGTATTTCCTACTGGAATGGAGAAAAAATTGTAGCTGATCAGACAACAATAGCCGTGGATAAAAGTGTTTTGGGTCAAAAGACCAAAAGAATTCAACTAGTACAAGCACAGCCCCAACCCAAGATTACTCCCCCGTGGGGCGTAGCACGACAAATTGATGAGCATACCTGGACGATAAAGGTAGGAAATGATGCTTCCATGGCTAACTCTTCAGAAATCTTTCAGGCGTTAAATTCCTATCGTCAAGCCAAAGGTAAAAGTATCCTTTCCTGGGATGCTAATTTAGCAGCGTATGCCCAAACACGTGCCGATTATTTTGCTTCTATCCATAATCTTGACGGACATAAAGGGTTCTCAGATTATGCTAAAAATCCTGACAATTACAAAAAACTGGGTTATTATAGTTTGGGAGAAAATAGCGCAATAGGATACACCATGAGCGGGACTCATTTGATTGAGTGGATTTACGCTGGTGATTCAGATCATGATTCATTACAACTGGGGAATTGGTCATATGTAGGGATTGGTGTCAACGGAACTGCCAACGATTTAATCTTCGGTATCAATAGAATGTAATAGTTGAACTTTTGTTTAATCCCGCCGCCTTTTACACTATAATGCAGGGTATATGTCAAGCTTTTTGGATAATTCAAAGCTTCTTTTTGATAAAGCACACGAGATGGGATTACATCCCAACTGGCTGCATAGCTATGGACTATTTTCAATAAAAGTTGGGAATAAGATAGGCTATGTTTTTGCCGGTACCAGCATGCTTAATACGCATCTGAGTAGTTATTTAACCCGTAACAAACACGCAACTCGTGTTATTTTAGAACTACATAATCTTCCAAATATCCCTTTTGCTGTTCCGGAAACGCTAGAAGATGCTCAGGGTTTTTTAAAAAAACATACAAATATTATTATAAAACCTACTATGGGAACAGGTTCGCAGAATGTTCATTTAGTAACAACTTTGGATGATATGAAAGATTTGGTATTAACTGATTATATTTTTGAGAAATATATACAAGGTGAAGAAATGCGTTATTTAGTTTTGAATAACAATATTATTGCAGTACATAAGCGAATTTTGGATGGGTTCATTTATAATCCTATGAGTGATACACATATAGCCCTTCCCAGAAAGCAGTGGGATAAGCAATTAATTGCCATAGCACGTGATTGTCTAAAAGCCTTACATCTCAATTTTGGAGCCGTAGATTTCATTGTTGATACCAAGAAGAACTATTTTATTTTAGAAGTAAATGCATCCCCAGGCTTGAAATGGTTTAAATATCCTGTCAGCGGTCCTGCAATTGATATTGCCCGGTTATTCCTGGAAGCGACAATTGAAAAGATCTCGAAAGAAGATTATTGAAAAGAAGGAGAAGTGAAAAATGAGAAGATTTTGGCATTAATTGGGAAACAAATGGGAAAAGAGAGGGTCTTCAGTGGGCTCAATTGGAAAGAAATAGTGTTTGAGTTCTTGAATTGATTCAAAGTCATCCTCACAAACCTCAATTTTTTTGAAAGAATTCTCTACTAAAATAGTAACGGTATGAGTGGAGGATCCTTCCTCACAAACCATGCATAGCTTTTTGATCATAGGTAATATACTACTGAGTATTCGTGATAATTAAGCAATAAGTTCGTAAGAATAAGGGTAGAAGAAAATAAATGCGGAAGTCTTCCTGTTGTGGAATAGTGACTCTACAATATATAATACACTATATGAAAGAAAAAGAAAAGAGCCATATTATTACAGTACGAAATTTGGTCAAACGATACCAAAAAGCTGATAAAAATGCGGTTGATGACATTACATTTCATGTAGAAGAAGGAGAGCTATTTGCCTTTCTGGGGCCAAATGGGGCCGGAAAAACAACAACGATATCAATTCTTACCGGATCGCTTTCTAAAACTTCTGGAACTGTAGAGGTATCCGGATTTAATATGGATACTGATTCTCAGAGTATCCGCCAGAATATTGGTATTATCTTCCAAAATCCCAGTCTGGATGCTAATTTAACCGGTGAGGAGAATATCAGATTTCATGCAGTGTTGTATGGACTCTATCCATTTCGTCCAACCTTCTCTCTAATGCCGATCTCATATCAAAAAAGAGTCAATGAATTAGCCCAGATACTGGGGATAAAAAAAGATATATTCAAACCGACCAAAACATTTTCCGGAGGGATGAAGCGCAAACTTGAGATTGTGAGAAGCTTGATGCACAAACCAAAAGTATTATTTTTGGATGAGCCGACAGTGGGGCTGGATCCAATTAGCCGTAATAATCTATGGGAGTACCTGCGAACGGTGCGAGAGCAGGATCATATGACTATTTTTCTGACTACTCATTATCTGGAAGAAGCTGAAGGGTCTGACCACACCTGTATTGTGAATAATGGCAAAATTGTGGCATATGGAACCCCCGAACAAATCAAACATGATCTGGTACAGCAATATGTAGTTTTGCGGGCAAAAGAATCAACAAAACTTGAAGATGAATTGAAGAAAATGAAGTTTCGTTATTCTAAAAGTGGCACACAGTTTCGAGTTCAGTTAACTGATGGGAAAAATATCCAGGAGCTGGTACAGTCTATCCATACCCGACTTGATACCATTAAGATTCATGATCCTACCCTTGAAGAGGCATATATTGAAGTTGTCCAGGACACCAATCAAAAAGAATAATATGAAACGGGAACTAAACGCTATATGTATTATTGCTTATCGGGATTTTCTCAAATTCTTACGAGATCGTACCCGTCTTATAGCTACCTTTATTTTCCCTTTTATTTTTATTGGTATTTTGGGAGGAAGCCTTCAGGCAAATATTGGGAAATTCGCCGGATTTGATTATTTACTATTTGTATTCACCGGAGTTTTGGCTCAGACGCTTTTTCAATCTACTGCATCCGGAGTAATCTCCCTCATTGAAGATCGTGAAAATGATTTCAGTCAGGAAATCTTTATTTCTCCAATATCACGTTACACCATAATCTTTGGGAAAATCCTGGGAGAATCATTGGTAGCTCTGGCTCAGGTAATAGGAATTATTGTATTTGGTATTTTACTTCAAATACCCTTGTCTGCTCCTTCCCTCCTTGCTACAATTCCTGCCATGATTATTGTGTGCCTCTTTGGGGGTGCATTTGGAATTTTAGTATTAGGAAATTTAAAGAGCCAACGCAGTGCAAATCAGATTTTCCCCTTTATTATTTTTCCTCAATTTTTCCTAAGTGGTGTATTTAGTCCTATCCAAAACGGGGCCTGGTATTTTTTTATTCTATCCCGTATATCCCCGATGACATATGGGGTAGATTTTGTTCGTAGCATTTACTATCAGGGAAGCCCTGAATATAGTAAAGTTGTGTTGTATAATCCCCTCATAGATTTTAGCGTAATCATGGGCTGTTTTATCATATTTTTGGTGGTAGGTACCTATCTATTTGTTAAAAATGAGGCTAACCGGTAAGTCCTTGCAGGGAATTTACCAAATTCTTTCTTTTTTCTTACAACGCATGACTATTCTAATGCTGTATATTAGTTTAATAAGGCGAATGGACAGACATAGGATTACACATGGACGAATATATACAACATGATACCTCTTTCAACGATTCGGCAGACTTACGCATAACTATGAATAAGAAAGTTCTTATTGTGGATGACGATTTAGCCATTTTGGAAGTCATTAAAATAATTTTGGAAGATGAAGGATATGAAGTTTTTACCCTGACAGACGGAGATACTATTATCTCCACAATTCGTCAGATACATCCTCACTTAATACTGCTAGATTATTGGATACCTGCCAAGAAAAATGGAGGTGAAATAGCCCGTGAATTAAAAAGTAATAGTCAGACTGCAGGAATTCCCATTATCATGATCTCGGCAAATCATAATATTGAGACATCAGTAGATAAAATGGGTATCGATATTTTCTTGCCAAAACCTTTTAATATAGATGACCTTGTGTCATTAGTCGCAAAACACTCCTTATAATATTTAGCTTCAAAAAAGAGCAAAATTTGCTGTTCAGCTTGACATATCCTTACTTTTTGTTATACTTTCTCTTACAAATCTCTTACATCTAGATCCTCAGAATTTATTTGCCTTTCAAGAATTAATTAACTCGTTCTAATATACACATCCCATTTACTGTTATGCTAAAAAAAGCTGGTAGTTTTTTTGTAAAAATTTTAGCCCAAGTGCAACCTTTCAAAACGAGTGATCGTGTCATTACTCAACAAGAGCACTTAAAATACCGATTATTTATTCTTCTGGATTTACTCTGTTTACTGTTCATTTTTCTATTTAAAATACAGATTTCTCCTACTCAAATCACTCATTTCATAATTTCACCTTTAGCTTCAGCTTCTCCTCAAACAGTTAAAAAAAGTAACTTTGAAGTCTTTGGCTTTGCCCCGTATTGGACATTTGATAAGCTAGACAATGTTGATTTCAATGTATTAACTACCTTTTCCTATTTTGGGGTTGATGCTCAGTCAGATGGAACTCTGGATAAAACTGGCGCTGGTTATCAGACATTTATTAGTAATAAAGCTACCCGTATTTTTGCCAAAGCCCATTCATTTAATACCAAAGTCCTTTTAACAGTCACACAAATGGACGCCGCAACAATTGAAGCACTATTGGATGATCCTCGGAGCCAACAGACTTTGATTGACCAGCTTGTGTACGAAGTTAAGAATCGAGATATAGATGGAGTAAATATTGATTTTGAATATAGTGGAAATCCCGGCACGGTATATCGCAATGAATTTAGTTCTTTTATGTCCCAATTGACGACACAGATGCATGAACAAGTACCCGGTTCTTCAGTTTCCCTTTCAGTATACGCATCAGCAGCAAAGGATCCTCAACTGTATGATATCCGGGCGCTGGGCAAACAGGACATCCAGGTATTTATGATGGCCTATGACTTTGGTTATAGCGGTTCAGATCAGGTTATGCCCACTTCCCCACTCTATGGGTACAAACAAGGAACATATTGGTATGACGTTTCCACGGCAGTTGATGATTTTCTGGCACAAATGCCTGCTGAAAAACTTATTTTGGGAACCCCGTGGTATGGATATAACTATGCAATTTATGGACAGCCGAAAGTAAAAGCAGAAACCAAACCCAGCTGGTATTGGGGTCAAGCTCCGGCAACTCAGACGTACACCTTGGCAAAAGATAACGTGAAACCATCTATGGAAGGAATCAGCGGTTATAAAGAAGGATGGGATGATGCCGGAAAAGTAGGATGGAAGGCATACTATTCACAAGAATCAGGAACCTGGAGAATGATTTTTATCGAGGATTCCAAATCACTTTCTATTAAATATGATTTTGCTAAACAAAAGCATCTGGGAGGAGTTGGGATTTGGGCACTGGGGTTTGATGACGGCAAAAAAGAATTATGGGCACTTCTTCGGGACAAATTTGGAACCAAACTGGCAGATAGCAGGATTTAATACCGTATGGAATTTGAATTTTCATTTAAAAAGCAAAACGATAATAAACAACCCAAAAACCCCTCATTTTTTAGGGTGAAAGCGTTTCTCATGGCTTTTATTCCTGCATTTATCGTCGTATCGCTTAGTTACCTGGGAGTAAAAATACCAAAAGTGGTAACTCCGGTACAAAGCCAGGCGCCTGCTAAGGATTCTATTACTCCAAAACTTGAGAAAAAACCAAACACTATCAAATTAAACCATCAGGCATCTTTAGATATGACACAAAGTCCTTCCTATGAATTTAATAGTGCATCTTCTTATATTGTTGTCGATGGAGATACGGATCGGGTTATCGCGGAAAAAAATGCACAAAGTTCTTATAGAATAGCTTCTATTACCAAAGTTATGTCGGCCATTGTAACCCTCGATCTTTTGGATCCCACTACTCAGGTTTCTATTGACGAAAGAGCCAGCTCTGTTGAGCCTACAACAATTGGTGTTGTTGCTGGACAGCACATGAGCGTTTCAGAACTTCTTCATGCAATGCTTATTACTTCTGCCAATGATGCGGCAGAATCTCTGCGGGATGAAGTAGATAAACAATACGGTAATGGAACTTTTATTCAAGCAATGAATAAAAAAGCAGGATTACTTGGGTTAACCCAGAGTCATTTCAGTAACCCTCAGGGATATGACAACCGTAATAATTACAGCAGTTCAGCTGATGTTGCTACCCTATCACTCTATGCTTTGCGAAACTATCCACTTATTGGGGAGATAGTCAGACAAGAGTATCAGTTTATTCCGGCAACCTCCCAACACAAACAATTTGATTTATACAACTGGAATGGACTCTTGGGGGTATATCCTCATGTTATCGGTATGAAAATCGGTAATACCAATCAAGCAGGAACGACCACCGTAGTAGCTTCAAAAAGGAATAATAAGACTATACTAGTAGTAGTATTGGGTGCTCCGGGAGTATTGGAACGTGATTTATGGGCGGCACACCTTTTGGATATTGGATTTGCCAAAACACAATCACTACCTGCCGTTGCGGTGAATCCGGATCAGCTCCAAGAAAAGTACCACTCCTGGAAATACTTTAATTAAGAGTCTTTCTTACACAACTATATCAATCTTATAGCTTTTTATTTACACCTAAGCGGTATTGTTGTGTATTGAAACTATGAAAATACTTCAGAGGTTATTCTGGGAATTTAAAACAGAGCTTCTTATTATCCTTCTTGTTATTTCATTTCTAGCAATTTTTGTGCCGTTTTTTACCTATTACTATTTTGCACAGGATTTAAAAAGTAAGGAAAGTATCATGAATAAAAATGACACCGGACTTATTTTACTGGATCAGGATAACGAGCCGTTTTTCACATTTTATCAGGCCAAAAATAAAACTGAAGTACCGCTTAGTAGCATTCCTCTTACCACTCAAGAAGCTTTTATATCATCAGAAGATAAAAATTTTTATAAACACCCGGGTTTTTCTATTGCCGGGATAGTGCGTTCATTGGTATTGGATATCCATGAAAAAGAATTTGCATATGGAGGTTCAACTATTACGCAACAATTAGTAAAAAGCTCACTTCTGAGCTCCAACAAAAACATCGCCAGAAAACTGCAGGAAATTATTTTGGCAAGTGAAATTGAAAGAAGATATACCAAACAGGAGATTTTGGAAATGTATCTCAACTCCGTCTACTTTGGAGAAGGGGCCTTTGGTATAGAGGATGCCGCTCATACGTATTTTAATAAGGATGTTAGTCAGCTTTCGATTGGAGAATCTGCTCTGCTTGCGGGTATTTTGCCTGCGCCTTCAAAGCTTTCTCCCCTTTCCGGTGATGTAAGTAAGGCAAAACAGAGGCAGCGATATGTCCTGGAAGAAATGGTAAAAAGCCATTTTATATCGCAGCAACAAGCAATTACGTTAGCAAACCAACCTATTGCTCTAAACCCTTCTGGTGATACCCTGAATACTGTGGCGCCCCATTTTGCCCTCATGGTGCGTGATAGTCTCATAGATAAATTTGGAGAAGAAGCAGTAGCACGATCAGGATTTCGGGTAAAGACAACACTCCATAGGGCATGGCAACAACTGGCAGAGGAGGTAGTAAAAAATCAGGTAGCAAAGTTGGCAGTTGATGGTGCTAGTAATGGGGCTGTAGTCATTGAAGATCCCAAAACCGGCGAAATCAAAGCTCTCGTGGGAAGTAAAGATTGGTATAATAATTCGTTTGGAAAGGTCAATATCGCAATTTCCAATCGGCAACCGGGTTCTTCTTTCAAGCCAATTGTGTATGCTGCAGCTTTGGAAAGCCGCTTAATAACTCCTATGAGTACCCTACCTGATAGTCCTACTACTTTTCCCGGTAACTATGCACCACAGGACTATGATAAAAAATACCGCGGGATAGTAACAGTCCGCAGGGCACTATCAAATTCTTTAAATATTCCTGCAGTTGCAGTGTTACAAAAGGTAGGAGTGGCACAAGGGATTGATTATGCCAAAAAACTGGGTATTACGACACTTGAGGATCCATCACAGTATGGCTTATCACTGGTACTGGGAGCTGGAGAAGTAAAGCTACTGGAGATGACCAATGTGTATGCAACTTTTGCAAATAAAGGCTATAAAAATGATCCTACGCTCATTTTGGAGATTGCCGATAAAAGTGGCAATATCTTATAT
The DNA here is from genome assembly GCA_964497535.1 of uncultured Gammaproteobacteria bacterium. Lineage (GTDB taxonomy): Bacteria > Patescibacteriota > Microgenomatia > Levybacterales > UBA12049 > CAZCCG01. The sequence goes on along the minus strand of CAZCCG010000005.1, from coordinate 16,680 downwards.
TCCTATGCGCCTAAAAATGAGAAAGTTATACCGGAAGAAGTTGCCTTTCTTATCTCTTCAATCTTGTCTGATAATAAAGCCAGAGCAGAAGAATTTGGGCCTACCCTCACAATTTCACGACCGGCTGCAGTAAAAACAGGAACAACCGAAAATTATCGGGATGCCTGGACCCTGGGATATACGCCAAGTCTTACAATTGGAGTATGGGTAGGAAATAACAATAATACTTCAATGAATCAAATTGCAGGGTCTTTGGGAGCTGCTCCAATCTGGAGATCACTCATGGAGGATTTATTGAGAGATACTCCAGTTGAAGCATTTGTCCCTCCAGGCAATATTATTGCCCAGTCTGTATGTATCCCTTCAGGTGCAGGACCTCTTATAGCAAGTAGTTCCGGCGTTATGGAATATTTCATTGCTGGTACCCAGCCGTCAGCTCCTTGTCGCTATATTCCACCGGCACCGATAGCCAAGCAACCGGTTGTATCGCCCCCTCCCACAGTGATACCTTCTCAATCGCTTTCCCCTATTCCCACCATTCCAATTTCTCTCACACCACCGTCGTCAGCTCCCCCGCAGTCGCAAGTAGCCGAGCAGCGAGGACGTGACAATAAACCCGGCAAAGATCACTAGAAGAGATATATAATTCTGTTATCGGTTTTCAGTCTCCCGCCTGCAACGCTTTGCGTAGCATTGCGGGCAGGTGGTTTTCAGATCTTAGTTAGTCTGTTTTCAGTTTTTCGGTTTAAACTGGTAGACCGAATACCGATAGACCTTAATCTGACAACAGAGAACAGAAAACTGATAACAGATCTCACCTCAACCTTTTCTTTCCTGATCCTTACATATTTTTGGTTCGATTCTTAACCCTTTGCACTACCATTGAATATATATTATGAATATTTTGCCAATACAGATTGGAGGTGATACAGAGAAATGAACGTTTTATCGTGGCTAGTATTTGGTTTGATCGTCGGATTAATTGCAAATGCTATTGATCCGGCTCCCAGTCGTGGGGGTTGGGTAGGAGCAATAGTGCTGGGAATTCTAGGATCCCTGGTAGGAGGATTTCTGGCAAGCCTGGTATTTGGTGTCGGCGTAGCGGGATTTGATTTTACTTCCTTTATCGTCGCTTTGCTGGGTTCACTACTGCTTCTTTATATTGGACGAGCTTTCAGGAGAGCTGTTTGATATGAAAAGGAAAAGGATGCCCGAGATTTGAGGGCAGGAGGAATAACACATAATTTTCCTGCCTTCACTTGAGCATTGAATTTATATAAATAGTGTATACAAAGAAAGGAGGTGTAACTATGGCAGATACAAATAATGAACATATGGGAAAAGTCGGCGCTGTCATTGCAGGTGCTGCACTTGGTGCAGCTGGAGTTGCAGTCGCCATGACAATGACTGATAAAACCAAAAAGAAAGAGCTGGAAAAGAAAGTAAGTAAACTAAAATCTACTGCTTCCAGCAGACTTGACGACATGCGCGAGCGAACCTATGACATGCTCGAAACCGCTCAGCAGCGGCTTGAACAAAAGTCACATCAAGCTCAAAACAGGATACAAGAAAAGCCTTCAGGTAATTCTTTAAAAAAACATGTTTGAAAGAAAGGGCCTCATCTACAAAAAAGGTTATGGATGAGGCTCTTTTTGTGAGCTTATTTACAAGCTAACGGTAAAGTGGGATAATGCGCAATTGTATGAGTAAGATCAATAGTAAAGATACTATTCTCAAGCGAATTAATAAATCAGCCCTAAAATTTCTGGAACCTCTGAGCCTGACAAAAACTTTTTCAGTCATTGTACATGAGGCGATACGGCTGGTTGGAGCTGATGAAGGGTTGATTATTTTAGAATCCAGAGGAGAACTGCAAAAAATGTATGCATACCCAAAATCAGCCAACAAGGCAGTAATACGAAGACGAGGGTTTGCTTATAAAGCTTTTAAAAAGCAAAAGGCATTCTTAATCCAACAGAAAGATTTTGAAAAAAATGATCCCAGGGCTGCGGAAAAAGGAGTGGAATCTATACTCTTTATTCCTCTTTCATATAAAAATAAATCTATTGGAGTTTTGATTGCTCGTTCGTATACCCGAGAATTTTTTACAAGTGACCAACTGCAGATATTAAAACTATTTGGTGCTCTTGCTTCTTTGGGAATTGCTCAAGCCCAAGTTCACGAGCAAGAAAAAAAAGCAATAGAAATGAGAGACCTTTTTATTTCAATGGCTGCTCATGAACTCCGTACTCCTCTTACTACCGTCTATGGATATGCACAACTGCTGCAAAAAAAGTTGAAAAACTCCAAACAATTGCCGTGGATATCGGAAATAGTTAATGAATCGGTACGAATAAAATATCTTCTCAATGAATTATTAGACTTGAGTAGAATTAATACGGGTAAGTTGCAATACTCCTGGAAAGCATGCGATTTGAGAGAAATAATTTCACGAGCGACTAAGAGTTTTAGTTTTAGTTATCCTCAAAGGAAATTACAGTATAAAGATTCTATAGTTCAAGAAAAATCTCTGCTTCTGATTGCGGATTATGACAAGCTCCTTCAGGTAATTTTAAATTTGTTAGATAATGCAGTTAAATTTTCACCTCAGGATTCCCCTGTTGATATTCTGCTTGAAAAAGGTAAAAAAGAATATATCCTTACAATAAAAAATTACGGAAAAGGCGTTCCGGTTGAGGAAAAGTCTAAGATATTTGAGCAATTTTATAAAAGTAACGCCAATGAAAATAAACAAGGAATGGGACTTGGCTTATTTATTGCGCAAAGTATTATTAAGCAACACAAGGGTACTATTAAGCTGAATTCAGTCCCCAATAAAGAAACTTCTTTTAAAATAATACTACCACGAGCAAAGATATGAGAAATGTATGGGAGGCAGATCCTAGAAGAAATTATTCCCCGGATTATAGCCAGAGAATGGAGTTTCAAGCAGAACAGGAACAACAGCAGAGGATTTTGTCGCCGGAGGCTCCTATTTATGATTACTTAAATCTGTGGGCATTGCACAGAAATACTCTCGCTGTAGCATGTTCTGATCCAGACTCCGTAACAGATGTGTTCGTTGTGGGACCACCCGGCGCAGGTAAAGAACTAAATAGTGAATATTGGTTGTATCAACAACTATATGCTCCCCGTGCACGAAAAATTATTGATCCTTTCGAGGCTCGTATGGGTCATTCCATGAATTATGAATATATCAATACGCCTATGTGTAATGCCTTGGGAAAACAGGAAGATAGGCCTGTTGAAGAACGAATTACCTCTCCTATGGGATTATTTACGGATAGAGAAATAGCGATTTCAAATGGAATCATGGAAGGGTTTTTGGAAGAATCATATCAACACGGACAGCGACCTCTCTATAGAGTAATCGAAACCGTGGTACATGGTTACCCAACCAAAAATTATGGTGTTGAGCCATTTCGTGCGTCGATCCAACGGGCAAAAACAGATCCTCATTATAACGTTTTTGCAGTCTATATTGTTCCAACAAAAGATTTGCAAGACAGAGTTATTGGAATGAGAGAAGCTATCAGCAGAGCAGCAACTGATGACGATCTCCGGCACGCATTTGAGGCAATGAATGTAGAAATGGATACTCCTGTAGAAGGACGAAAAGAACAACTAATGAAAAGTTGGGGGAATCAAGTAGCACGTAAAACTATTGATGATGCTGCAAGAGATGATTTACTCAGCAATCAGGCTCGATATAGCATGTATGCTCATTCAGGAAGAACGAAGACATTATCAAGAGGTGAACTTGAAAGAGATGATGTGAGGACCAAATGGTTAAAAGCACGAGCGTTGTATTTGCTTAATCATGAATTTGCAATTCCCAGAAAAATCCCAGCTCCTCATTTTATAACCCGAGTTAATAGATTTATACCTGGTTTAACTATCCCATTTTATCGTGGTTTGGGAAATCAATATGCGGTGGCTCCGATTGAAGAAGACGCAGCGTGAACTATTATTCTTTGATCATGTAGCCAAAGCCGCGGACGGATTGGATGAGTTTTTTCTTAAAACCCGAGTCTACTTTCTTTCTCAAATATCCCATGTATACATCAACGACCCGTGTTTCAATATCAGGTGATGAGAGCCAGATTCTATTGAGTACAACTTCGCGGGTAAGGATCCTTCCTTGGTTGCTCATCAGATATTCCAGGAGTTTGAATTCTTTGGGAGTAAGTTGCAAAATTTTGTCTCCCCTTTTGACTTCAAATGTCTTTCGATCCAGTACCAGATCCGCAATGGTCAATTTGGTCCCATTATCTTCTCCCTGGTTTCTCAGCCGGGCTTTGATACGGGCGAGCAATTCTTCTGCTACGAATGGTTTGGTCATATAGTCATCTGCCCCAATATCCAGCCCATGGACAATATCCTGAACAGAATCTTTACCGGTGAGGATAATAATCGGCAGATGAGAGTATTTTTTCTTGATTTCTGCAGTGACTGTTTCACCGCTGATATTTGGCAGACCCAAATCCAGGATAATCAGGTCGGGTTCTGCGTGCTTGATCAGTTCCAATGCAGCTACTCCGTCTGAAGCCGTCTGTACAGAATAATCATTATCGAGAAGGATTTCTTTGAGGTAATTTTGCAGTCCCTTGTCGTCTTCTACAATTAACAACGAGTGAGTCATGTGTGGATTATAGCACAATTGTAAGAAAGAGCAAGAGATATACGGCGGATTTATACCTATTGCTAAACTGTGCCAAACCAAACGTTAAACTCTGCAAAAGCAAAGGTTACTACAGAGGTAAACTATAGTTGAGATTGTTTGACAGCATTTGACTAGATAGATTCTCTTTTATTTCGTTTAATTTTCTGCTATTTTTTATGTATGGAGCGGGTTATTTTACATTTGGACTTTGATTCCTTCTTTGCCAGTTGTGAACAACAAGCAAATCCTCTGTATCAAGGCAAGCCGTTGGGGGTTACTGCCCACAATGGGAGAAATTGTATTATTGCCTCAAGCCGTGAAGCAAAAAAATTGGGAATTCAGACTGCATCCCGTGCCCATGAAGCAAGAAAACTATGCCCTTCCCTTATATTGGTACCAGCACATTTTACTCGTTACCTGGAGATATCCAAAAAGTTTTTACGCGTGTGTCAGTATTACTCCCCCTTTATAGAAGTTTTTTCTATTGATGAATTATTTATGGATGTTACAGCAACCGCTCGGCTTTTTGGAGGAGTATATCCGCTGATATACCGTCTGAAAAAACAGTTGGCTCAAGAAGTAGGAGAAGTCTTAACGGTTTCAGTAGGAGTCTCATATAATAAATTATTAGCAAAGATGGCGTCTGGGTTGGAAAAACCAAATGGGATTACCCAGATTACCCCGCAGAATTTAGATGTTCTATACAAAAATTCCAAATTGACCAGTATCTGCGGTATTGGAGAGCGAATTAAATTTCGCTTAAATACATTGGGGGTGTATACTCTTCTTGATCTTCGGGGTCTTGCCTTTCATAAGCTTCTTTCCGAATTTGGTCCCGCACAGGCACATTTTTTGCGGGATGTTGCCTATGGAATTGATACGAGTTGCCTCAATCTCTATACCCAAAAACCTACCGTTAAATCAGTAGGAAGGCAGTACTGTTTGCCGGAAAATGAATACAATACCCGGCGAATCCTTCAGAATGTATATGAGCTGTATGAAGAATTAGCTATCAAGTTACGTCGGCTTGAGAAAAAAGCGCGAACAGTATGGTTGGGGTTGTATGGTTCATATACGATTGCGGGACAAAGTACCTATACCACCTATTTTGATACATCGAAAGAGATGTTTGAGGCTGCATTACGGCTCATCCAAAAACAACAGCCTGAGTTTGAGACCGGCTATACCAGACGTATTATGGTGGGGGTCACACAGCTTGCAGATACCGCTCAGAATCTATTTACCTACAAAAATCGTCTGGAAGCGGTCTGGCAAGCCGTAGACCATATCAATGATCGCTATGGAGATCATACGATCCGCAATGGATTCCTGCTGTATGCCGACAAACTTACAACCGTCCCCAATGGCTGGCTCGGCGACCGATATGAACGCACAAAATTAACAGAAGTGGGTATATAGCATATGGGTTATGGCCTATTGCACGTGGCACGTATGGAGTTGGTTGTGAAGGTATCTGGAGAGAGTAAGACCCCTCGTCCCAAGGCTAAGTTAGCCATCTATCTTTGTAGCACCTTTCCCGTAGGGGAGGCAGTTTTCTATTCAATCTTATAATATTGACAGATGAGTATGTATAGTATATAATATAGGCTTATGAAGGAACAATTTTACCTTGTCGCATCAATCTCTCTCTTTATTGCCGCTCTCGCTCTGGCCTATTTTCTGGTAATTATTCAACCAGGCAAAACCCAATCTAATTTTGATTCCTGTTTTAACCGCTGTGTCAACGTGGGTGTCCCTCCAGTTGGGGGTAAATGTGAAGATGGTCGTGTTACCGGGAGCCTGAAAGAAGATGTGGGATCAGATTTCAAAAAAGGCGATACCTGGTGCTATACCAGCGAAGGCTATTGTTTCTCTACCTGTAATAAGTAAGAAGACACTAAACTACGCCAAACTATAAACTTACTTCGAAATTCAAACGCGAAACTACGCAGAAAATTTATTTTTTGGATAAATACTGCGCTTCTTCCAATACTTTTCTTTTCTTTTCAAAATCCAAATACAATACGTCCAGTACATTCGGGTTCTGCGTTATAGCTTTGCAGAGAACTATGTGATTTTGAAGAAGCTGCTGTTTTTGAGAAAGAGAAAGTGCTGTTAATGCAGTAACAGGGGTAAGGCCTGCCTGCTCAATAATATCCCGAAGACTTTTTCCTTCAGGATGACTCCAACTAATCAGTGTTACTCCCATACAGTCTCCATACGCAATAGCGTCAGGGGTAGCTTTGGTATTGGTGACAAGCCAGACGGTACTCATGTTATTTTTTTCTTTTATATCGTCAAACCGTGCTTTGGTATAGAGTGCAACATGAATATCAGTCCGGATTCCCGGACTATTATGGAATTTGGCTTCTACCATAATCTTTTGTGATGCATTTTGGGCAACCACGTCAATTTCGTGAGTTATACAACCGCCCTTTAAAATTTGTCTTACCTGAGTCTCGTATCCCTGGCTTTTTAGGATTTCGGAAATGTAATCTTCAAAGGGGAAACCGCTGGGACCCAGTTCCATGATTGCTTGTTTGAGACTATATTTTGCCTTGATGGAATGTCTTTGGGATTGTTCCAGATACTCTTCGATACAATGAAATATTTCACGGCTGGGTATTTTGTCATAGAGCTTATTTTTAATATGCTCCACTATCTCATCTTGCAGATCAGCAGCAATACCGGCTCGTTGAATAGAATACCGTAATTTATCTTCATTGAAAGGCTCAAATTTACCGTTGGCTTTGTGTACTTGTATCATTCCTCTTTTATAGTAATAGGAATACAGGAACTTTACAAGTAAGTTTCCTATTTCATGTTTGACAAATAGCCTAAAAATAATTAAACTATGAAGCAAGGTCAGTATTTGTTTCAGCACGTTTTCAGTTTTCTCCTGAATAATAGGTGAAGTGAAATTCTCTATATGAAAATTCCCAAGAAACATCTTATTTTATATTCAGCGTTATTAATGCTTATTTTCCCTGCGAAAGCACATGCCTATCTGGATCCGGGGACGGGTAGCTATTTATTGCAGATTATGACTGCTGCTCTTTTTGGAGGAGTCTTTTTAGTTACAACATGGTGGAAACAAATCAAGCATTTTTTTCTCAGGCTATTTCATAGAAAGGATAAAAGCACTTCTGAAAAAACTACCGACAAAGCAAAATAATATTACTGCTTCTTTTCGTGATCCCAGTGGTTTTGTATTTACTCACAGTGGATCCGTGTACCGTCAAATTAATCAAGGATATAAAGACGACTATACACAGCTTATGGAATCCGGATTATATAAAGACTTGGTTTCCTCTCATTCTCTTATCCCTCATGTGGAAGCAAAACCTATCGGTTATAATCCTACAACTGATGCATGGAAAATAATCCGCCCTGACCACGTACCCTTTATTTCTTATCCCTATGAATGGTGTTTTGGTATGGTAAAAGATGCAGCGCTTTTGACACTCCATATTCAAAAAAAAGCCCTTATGCATGAGATGAGTTTGAAAGATGCCAGCGGTTTTAATATACAATTTGTGGATGGAAAACCGATTCTGATTGACACGTTATCTTTTGAGATATATGAGACCGGAAAACCCTGGATAGCGTACAAACAATTTGTTGAACATTTTCTTACTCCTCTTACTCTTATGTCAAAAGTGGATATACGATTGAATAGGCTCTCTGCTGTTTTTCTGGACGGTATCCCTGTTGATTTGGTTTCACCGATGCTGCCACTTCAGACACGGCTTAATTTTGGACTTCTCATACATATTCACGCACATGCTTCAAGCCAGAGGAAATTTGCCCATACTAAACTGGAGAAAAAAGGTGAGGTAAGCCGTTTTAGTAAACAGTCACTTTTGGGAATGTTGGATAACCTGGAAAGAACAATACACAAAATGAAATGGAATCCCAAGGGTACTCAATGGGCAGAATATTATGAGCAAGATCATAATAATTACAATACGGGATCGCTTGGGCATAAAGCACAACTGGTAGAAAAATTCTTGAAAAGTATAAAACCCAAAACTGTTTGGGATATGGGAGCAAATACCGGATATTTCAGCAGAATTGGAGTAAAACTAGGAGCATCAGTTATTGCATTTGATATTGATTATGGAGCACTGGAGAAAAATTATCACCAGATAAAACATACCAAAGAAAAAAATATTCTGCCTTTGTTTTGTGACTTGACCAATCCTACTGCCTCTGTGGGGTGGATGAATGAAGAACGGTTATCACTGTTTCAACGAGGTCCTGCAGATGCGGTTTTGGCTCTGGCACTGATCCATCATTTGGCAATTAGCCATAATATGCCATTTTCATATCTGGCGCAATGTTTTGCAAAGCTGGGGAAAAATCTTATAATAGAATTTGTAGAGAAGCAGGATTCTCAAGTCCAGATTCTTTTGTCGAACCGAAAAGATATTTTCCCCTTCTATACCCAAAAGCATTTTGAACAAGCTTTCAAGGAGTTTTTCACTATAGAACAAGCAGTGGCGATACAAGATAGTAAGCGTACACTCTATTTCATGAAAAAAAGATAACATGAAAAAAATAGTTCCCTATATCCATCCTTTTTTGTTTTCGTTGTATCCATTGGTATTTTTATATTCTCGCAATATTCATGAATATCCGGAGAACGTATTGTTAGCTCCCTGTGCTATTGTGTTGATTTTTGCGACTATCGTTTTTGCCCTGTTTCATTTCCTTTTCAAAAACATACAAAAAGCTTCTCTGATAAGTTTTTTGTTTATCTTTATATGTCTGTCCTACGGAAGTTTTTTAGGATACCTTTCAAGCTTAAATACTACTACCTACACTTTTGTTATTTATAATGGTAACTTATTTTTTATTCCGGCAATTCTTCTTTTTCTAGTTCCAACTTTTTTTATTGTTCGAACAAAAACGAATCTTTATAGTGCAAATAAATTATTAACTATTATTTCCTTGGGTTTGATAGTTGTTTCATTATTTAACATATTATCGTTTGAAGTACAAACGAAACGGTTAATACAGACGCCTTCTGTGCCTGCTCCTACAAAAAAGAATGTTACGCTAGCTCCTCTCAGAGATGTTCCTGATATTTACTATTTTATGATTGAAGAATATGCAGGGCCACGTTCCGGGAAAAATGAATACAACTTTGATAACAGTCAATTTTTCAATTTTCTCAAAAATAAAGGATTTTATCTGGCAGAAGATGCTACAACAAATTATCCTAAGACCTTTTTATCACTTGGCTCCAGCTTTAATATGGAATACTTGGATTTCTTAACGGTTCAGACAAACGGAGGAGCAAGCTCAGATCAATCGATTGTAACACCTCTGATCCAAAACGGAAAAGTAATACAATTTTTAAAATCTAAAGGATATTCGTTCATAAATATCGGACCGTTAACATGGACACCAACAAGCAAAAATCCTTACGCTGACAAAAATTATGTTATGCCGAATAAAACCTACCCTCGTGCAGATGCTTTCACTACCGGATTTCTCAATAGAACTATTCTCTCTCCTATTCTCTCGTATGTATTCCATGATTCTATTGACGTCTCAATAGATCCTAATAATAATATCCATAGAAAACTTGCTCTTTTTGAATTTAATGCAGCAGAGCAAGCAATTTCTCTAAAAAGTCCTAAATTTGTCTTTGTTCATATATTACTCCCTCATGATCCGTTTGTTTTTGATGAAGATTGTACACCGGTACCCGAATCTGAAGCAATTAAGCGAAGCTTAGTGTTAAATTACCTCGACCAGCTAAAATGTGCCAACACAAAAATAGAAAAGATTATTACAGATGTAATTAGTAAATCTAAAAAACCTCCGGTTATTGTTTTGCAGTCTGATGAAGGACCATTTCCTATGAAGAGTCCACTTTCTCCGGATGAGTCTTGGAGTACAGCAGATATCGGATCATATCGGGAAAAATTTCCGATTCTCAATGCCTACTATATGCCGGGAGTATCTCATGATCAACTGTATCCTTCTATTACACCGGTTAATTCCTTTAAAGTAATATTTAATGCGTATTTTGGCACAAATTATGTGCTTTTACCTGACAGAAATTATATTTTTCAGGATGATTCACATTATTATAAATTTAGTGATGTTACCGGGAAAGTGCATTAAAGAGGCTGTGGATTCGCTGGATAACCGTAACCACATTGAAGAGTGAAACAATCAGAAAAAGAAGTTCTATGATAGTGAGATTTTGAAAGAGGGATTGAGGATAGATAAGGTATAGCAAGAATGCCGCAAGTATAAGTAGTAACCGTTCTGATCGTTGTACATAACCGTCATTCAACATTATTTTCCCAGCTGCTGCCTGTTCTCCTCTGCTTCTACTATAACTTACTAAAAAACTGGTACAGAGTGTAAGGACTACAATTTCCCACGAAACCAGATGGGCAACCCCAAAAGCGGAAATGATAAGAAAGTCACAAATTCTATCCAGGGTAGAATCCAAAAACCCACCAAATGCAGAGACTTTTTGGGTGTGTCTGGCCACATATCCATCAATTGCATCAAAAATATTGCCCAGGTAACACACTACTGCCAGGGTATAATTATGGATACCCAGGAAGAAAAAAAATAAGATAGAAAAAAGGAGGCTAAGCAATGTGAGTGTATTTGGATGGATATTTAGGAATGGTTTGGCTATAATACCAATGCCCGGCTCGAACTTGCTTTTGAATCTGCTTACCATAGCTATTGATGTAATCATACCACATGCAAAAAACAATCTATCTCATAAATCCGCAGTCAAATGAAAAAAATGCGATTAAACAGTGGCAACAGGCCAGACATTTGAATAAGAATCTTCCCCAAGAACCTACAGATATAACAAAAATAGACAATCTGCGCGGTTATATTCAGCAAAATAAACCGAAACTAATTGTTATTGCAGGGGGGGACGGAACAGTTAATAGAGTTTGTGACGCAATTTTGCCTTTGGAACAAAAACCGTTTCTTGCTATTTTGCCACTTGGGTATGGGAATGCCCTCTCTTATTGTTTTGGGGTGGATACCATCCAAAAAGCAATGAAGGTTATCCATGGGAGATCGCAGACGATAACGATAGATATTTTTACTACAACAATTCCCCAGATTCCGGTAGGAATTTTCGGAATGGGAGTCGGATTTGATGGTCAGATCGTACATACCCGCATGCATAATCGTTATATCGGAATGCGGTCGTATATTATCTCAACAATTATTCGATATCTGACACATGTCCAGAAAAAAATTACGCTTACAATTGATCATTCGGTTACTCTCACCAGTACCGTATCAAGTCTGGTTATTACCAATGCGCCGATAATAGGAAAGAATTTTATTCTTGCAGAAAACGCAAAATTAAATGATGGATTACTTGACTGTATTTTATTTTCTTCTCAGTATGCCTATATGACAAATTTAAGAATGAGAGGATTTAAACATCCGCTCTATTCGGATCATAATAAAGTTTTTTTTAGTGCCAAACATATTCGAATCGATGGGGAGCATTATGCTCAGATTGATGGTGATCCGGTTCTCTTTACCAAATCCATTGAAATCCAGATAGTGCCAAAAGCAATAACATTTCTACGAAACGAAGATTCCCAGATTCCTCTGGAAAGTTTGCCCTATATTGTATGAAAGAATTGGTTTTCGCGATTTGGTTTTTTCTACCGGTTGGTTTTGCCAATATGGCACCTGTTTTTGCAGCACATAGCCCAATCTTGGGAAAATGGAACTATCCGCTCGATTGTTACAAAAAATATAGGGGTAAACGAATACTGGGTGATAATAAAACAATTCGTGGACTGATAAGCGGCATACTACTGGCGATACTCACGGTTTTTTTAGAGCAATATTTCTATAATCATTGGGTTGTAATTTCCCAGCTCAGTTCAATCAATTATAATTCTATTAATCCATTTCTTTTTGGTATCTTATGTGCAGTTGGTGCTTTGGGAGGAGATGCTTTCAAGAGTTTTATAAAAAGACAAAAATCGATTACTCCGGGAAAGGCCTGGGTTCCTTTTGACCAGATAGATTTTATCATTGGAGCAATAATCACAACTGCACTATACATTCCGCTTTCTGTTCCCCAATATATTCTCATACTCATCACGTGGTTTGTATTACATATTCTGGCAACCCATGTAGGATATTTCATCAAACTGAAGAAAACTCCCCTCTGATTAGTAGTCATTCCCACGAAAGTGGGAATCTAGGGTATCTGTAAAATTCAATATTTTTTGAAAATGAAGCTGTATGCTATACTAAAAGGGTCAACTTCTCCATGCAGTACTTCTTCTGCTGACGTGACGTTTTTCTTTTCAAAAAAATCATATGGATAATAAATTCGATCCACAAGATCAATATATTGTTAGTGAAAGCGATGAGGTCAATTTTAACGAGTCTCCGGGATGGACAGATAAAATTTTTTCTTCATTTCCGGCACTCCGGCATAAAAACTATCAATTGTATTTCGGAGGCCAATTAATTTCTCTGATTGGAACGTGGCTTCAGCAAGTAGCCCAGGGATGGATGGTATTACAATTAACCCACTCCGCATTTTGGGTAGGAGTTGTCGCGGCGTGCGCGACATTACCTGTTTTTATTTTTGCTCTGATCGGGGGAGTTATTATTGACCGTTTTGACAAAAAAAAGATTATTATTGCTACTCAAATATGCTCAATGATATTGGCATTTCTCCTGGGAATATTAGCCATTAGCGGTCATATAACCGTGTTACAAGTGTGTATACTGGCATTTCTTTTGGGGACTGTTGATGCAATAGATAAACCGGGACGACAAGCATTTATTGTAGAAATTGTAGGAAGAGAGGATTTAGCATCTGCAATAGCATTAAATTCCGCGATTTTTAACAGCGCGCGTATTATTGGACCTGCCATTGCAGGAGTCATAATAGCATTGTATGGTTCGGGAACTGCCTTTTTACTCAATGCCGTAAGTTATATTGCTGTGATTATTGCTCTGGTGCAAATGAAAGTAAAGGAGTTACCCCCGACCCATGCGATTCATCCTATCAAAGCAATCAAGCAGGGGTTGGTATATGGATTTTCTCATCCAATGATTCGAGCTCTGTTGGTCCTTACTGCTTTAACCGCAATATTTGGGTGGTCGTATTCAACTATTATTCCGGTTATTGTACAACAGGTATACCATGAAAAGGCCTCGGGTCTTGGGTACTTTTACGCGGCCGCCGGAATTGGTGCATTGATTGGTACAGTTCTGGTATCGTACCTGTCAAAAAAGGTAACAAATACAAAACTAATAGTTATAGGAAATTTTGTCTTTTCTGTCAGCATTATTCTTTTTACCAGTATTCCCCATTTGGTGCCGTCATTACTTTTTTTGACGATAGCCGGACTTGGAATTATCGTCCAGGTATCCACTGTTAATACTACTATTCAACAGCTGGTTCCTCACGAGCTTCGCGGGAGAATTATGAGCATTTATGTCCTTATGTTTATGGGTATGGCGCCGTTGGGAAATTTTCAAATAGGGGTGCTTTCCGAGCATTTTGGTCCATTTTTTGCGATACGCATCGATGCGTTAGTCCTTTTGGCAGCGGGTATTGCCCTGTATTTCTATTTCAAAACAATTCGTTCTAAGTCTCCTCTTTCTCAATCTGAGTAATTTCCTCTATACTAAAGGAAGAGTCCTATGGTTATCTATTTTATTCTGCTGATGCTTATCTTTGGGTTGTTATTTGTGGGAATTATTCCAGGCTTCATGCCCTCGTATACTCCGCCGCCTCCACTGCCAGCTGCTCCAATTGCAGCACCAACATCCGTGCCATCATATAGTTCAGTGAGTGGTAGTCCTTCCCCAAATGCCAATCTCCCCTGCCCGGGTGTTGGGTTAAATTCACAGTGTGGATTTTGGATGTCACCAACCTGCAGTATGAGAATTGCTCAGGGATGTGAAATGAACACTCCTCCTTATAACACTCATGGCAATTCCGATGCAGTAGACCTGGAGCCAGAAAACGCCTGCGGAATGCCCGTATATGCCCCCATAGAGGGTACCTATGAATCTGTTTCCCTCCAAGTACCCATACCCGGATCCAACGCTGTATTGGGTTATCATTTTTATCCCAAAAAACCAGGTTGTGATGCTCAGGGGTATTCGCTTATTCATATGAGAGAGGTAGTAGTGCCGGTCGGAGAAAAAAGAGATTTTAAGCAAGGAGATCTGATCGGAAGGATCGGGTGTTCGGGAAGCGGGAGTACCGGATTTATTCCCTGCCATACTCATTTGGGAGTGGGCAGACCGGATACTGGGGAACGGGGATATAATCCTTTCTGCAGCTCTCAACTTTCGCCTTGGCTCTCCCAAAGAGACGCGGCCTGCATGCAGGGACAATAACAATTATTATCCTATAATTGTCGTTTTTAGACTTTTTTGCTATACTACGTTCCGTCAGTAATAGATGTCCTTTAACAATAGAACCTTCGGTAGCTGGTAGCAGTTAGCTTGGCTCAAGGTTAACTGCTGCTGAGTTACCCGCTTCTTGAATAGTTCAAGAAGTTGTTGATTGGTACCCGCAGCAAGGAGAATCCAGTGCTTGATTGGTTGATCAGATTCAAGAACCGTATGAGTCATATCAGCGACACGCAGCTGCACTACAAAATCATAAAGCCTTGGTATACGATTGACAAAACAAAGGCCTGCTCCTATTGGTGGTTCAAACTGCCTACCTCGTTGCTCGGATGGGCAGTGCTAGGAGTGCTTGCTGCTTTTTTCTGTCTCGTTGGGTTATTCATAGGGTACGTGCCAGCATACTTTGGTTCTGCTCAACAGAAGGAGCATCTAGCTCATGGGGATCTCTTTCTTGAGTACAAGGAGCTTCCGGGAGGATACCGAGTCCGTTTCGCGCCATGGGAGCTTATCCTGATGGCATTGTTTGTCTGGGGATGCTTCGCTCTGGTTATCGATCAGAGGCTCTTCGGAGGAATAAGTTATGTATCAGGAGGATTTGTTTCTCTCTTGCCGGATCTCATATCTGCGCTGCTAATCCTGGTGCTCGCCACGGCAATCTTTGCATTTGTAGTCTTGAGCGCGTATAAAATTTGGGGGTTACGAATCTGGCGCAGAGGATGCAGCTTACTTGTAGCAAAGTGGGATGCTCTCTGTCCAACGCTTGTAGTCGAGCACAAAGGGAAGAAGAAAGAGGATTCTTAGTTGTAGTCGGCATACAACTGCCGATTCAGGCTGGGATATTACCTAGTCTCATCTACCCCCTGCGGCGAAAGCCAAAGGGGGTCTTTTTTTTATTACACACATCCGGTGTGTCAAACCTGATGTGTCTAGCTACCACACACCGGGTGTGTGTAAATCTACAAAAAAGCTCACCTTTCGATGAGCCTTTCCGAAATAACTTAACTGTTATTCTTGAACGGGTGCTCGGGATACATTCTTTGCGCTTGGGCCTTTTTGGCCGTCTACAACTTCAAAAGTTACTGCATCACCAACTTGAATTTCATCAAAAGTTACACCATTCAAATCTTTAGAATGGAAAAAAAGATCTTTATCTTCACCTTCTCGGCTAATGAATCCGAATCCTCTATCCGTTTTTGTTTTTACTGTGCCTGTCATATATTTTCATCTCCTTTCTATAGAAAGATTATAACAGAAATGGCAGTTTGTAAAATAAGAAAAATATGGCAAGGGAAAAGGAAATCCCGATGTGTCTACCTACCACACACCGGGTGTGTGTAAAGTGTGTGTAAAAATTGCCTTCAAATTGGCTTTCTGATAAAATGAAGCTAGTGCGCTCGTAGCTCAACGGATAGAGCATCACGCTTCGGACGTGAGGGTTGGGGGTTCGAGTCCCTTCGAGCGCGCACATGGGCCGCTAGCTCAATTGGCAGAGCATCTCCCTCTTAAGGAGACGGTTACAGGTTCGATTCCTGTGCGGCTCACATTTCTACGGTTTTCTATGGATTTCTCTGTTTTTCTTGCGTTTGGTT
>CAZCCG010000004.1:3548-80944 GCA_964497535.1 uncultured Gammaproteobacteria bacterium | reverse complement strand
CCCGTTTCATACTCACTCGTCTCTGTTGCTCTCAAATCCTGTCAATTCAGGATCTGTTCCCGACTCCATATGTGAGTAGCGTCTACCTTGCGGCAGACAGGAATCGGGACACCAGCTGTTACCAGTCGGAACTTACGTTCCATCCCCAGCTTTCCATCTGTCTGGACTTTCCTGTCCCGATGCAATCGGAACTAGCGGTTCTTCTTCCCAGAACAGATGTATTATACCATAGAATCAGGAACAAGCAAATATTATAGGCTTATAGCTCAGGAAATAGAACAGAGCATATTATATTCACATTTATGGCAGAATATACTTTGGCTACAAATAAATTCGCTTTTTTCTATTTCATTAACTTTTTGAAGAATATTTATTTTTGCCTCTTCCAGCTGCTCTTGCGTCCTTGTTGTTGTAATTTTTTGATTTTCTTCAATGTAATGAAGAGAAAGCAGTATATTCTCAGGTGGTTTACCAAAGATGCTATCATGCACTTGAGTTGCTGCCAGGGCATAAAAAGTGAGTTGTAAGTTGGAGTCCGCTTCTTTCTGAGTTGGTACATGACTTCCTGTTTTATAATCAATAATTTCAATGGTATTTGAATCTATGGAGTCAACTCTATCAATTCTTCCTCCAACTTTCAGACTGGAAGGCCGAATATCTTTATTTGTAACAAAAAATTGAAAGGGAGTTTCGACGGCAAGTATTTTTTTATTGCTATTGGTATGATCACTATCTAAATATTGTTGTAATACTACCTGTGCACGTTTATATGCAATCTGTTCATGATCTTTGCTCTTGTACCCTTCAATAATCCAGTTCTTTTGTAATACGCTCTCAATGGTATTTAACGGACTTGAAGAATTGTTGATCCGGTCCTGATAAATATCACGGAGAGCACCGTGCAACGATGTTCCAAAGCTGAGCGCTGCAGCCGGTTCTGAGGGGATTTTAAGGATATATTGTAGTTTATAGTGTAAGGGGCAAATATCATACGTTTGTAATTGAGAGTAAGAGATATAGTTCAGTCTCCAATTACTGTTCTGGCTTTGAGAAGAATCATACAGTACAGGATTATCCATTTTTTTCTCCGCCCAATCCAACAACGACGGTTGAATCAGCATTTTTGTAGAATGCTTTTGTTTCAAAAGTATTTCTACCTTTTCCTGGCTAAGAGCTTCATAAATAAATGGTGAAAGTTTGCGATCTCTTTTTCCTTCTCCATAGAAGTTTGCTGCTGTTAAGAACAAATGGTCTTTTGCTCGGGTCATTCCTACATAAAATAAACGTCGTTCTTCCTGAAGATGATAATCCCCGCTTGGTAAGATTTCTTTAATAAGCGCTTGAGGAATTGGAATTTGTTCCTGACGTTGTCTGGTGGGAAAGCGTTGGCTTACTAAATTCACCAAAAAGACCACAGGGAATTCTAATCCTTTACTTGAATGAATAGTTAGTATATTAACGGCATTGTTATCAGACCAATCGGTATCTGCTGCCAAGGGGCTTTCCCCCATCTGCATTGATAGGTCAATCCATTCAATAATTGGAAATATGCGTGCGTCTTCATTTTCTGCTTCAAACGACTTGAGTTTGTCAAAGAATTTTGCTATATTTTGATATTGTTTTACTTCCTGTTCTGTTTTTGCACTCAAAAATTTTTGTAACAGGCCGGTATCTTGAATAAAATAGTATAAGATTTGTCCGGCATTTTCATGAGGGACAAGTTTAAGATGTCGTCTAAGCATTTCTAAAATTGTTATAATTTTTTCTCTTGTTTGTTCATTTGAGAGAAATTCTTTTTGATCTCCAGGTTCTTCTGATGCTTTTTCCAGAGCTTCGAATAAAGAAAGATTTTTTTTGCGGGCTACGATCATAAGGGCTGCAATATCGCGGGCAGAAATATCAAATATAGGTAGGGAGAGAAGACGATACAAAGACAAAGAATCCCCAAAGTCATATAAAACTTTTAAGTACGCAATAAGGTCTTTTATTTCTTCTTGCCGAAAAAGCCGACCAGGACCCAGAAATTGAAAGGGGATATTACTACGTTGTAATGATCTTACAAATGGTTGAGCATGATCATTGGCGCGGATTAAAATAGCAAAATCTCTATAGGTATAGTGCTCTTTTTGCATTAGTTCTTCAATTTTTTTAGTAACACATTCTGCCTCATCTTCAACTCGTTCTTCGTACAGCAGTTCAATCGGGTATTGTTTGGTTTTTCTTTCTGCAATAAGCTTCTTATCAATGTGCTGCTGAACTTCAAGTCTATCAGGGTTATTAAAAGAGATAAGTTGATAGGATTTATCTAAAATTTCTTGAGTGGAACGATAATTTTGGGTTAGGGTTACAATCTTTGCATCTTGAAAATGGGAAGTGAATTGAAGCATATTGGATAAAGCTGCTCCGCGCCATCGATAAATTGCTTGGTCGTCGTCTCCCACAACAGCAATATTTTTTTTATCTCCTGCCAGTGAAATGGCCAACATATTCTGGGCATAATTGGTATCCTGAAATTCATCGACTAAGATATATTCAAATTGCTTTTGATAGTTGGCTAATATATTGGGACGTTCTCGAAATAATGCAAGTGTATTTGTAATGAGGTTTGAGAAATCCATAACTCCCGCTTCTGCTTTTAACGTTTCATACATCGCAAACGCTTTTGCAAGTTCAACAGTTTTTTTGATTTCCATGCTATCAGCTGATGGTTTAAGAGATGAATTAGCATCATGAGCACCCTTTGAAATTTCCTGTGCGTATTTCAGATAATCCTGGGGACTTATATCTTCGTCGGAAAGTCTTGAGAAATGTTGAAGCATTCCCTCCAAAAACTTATGGGGATTTCCCAATGGTCTGAAATAATCCAATTCAAACTTAAATAAATTTTTACGCAGGAAAAGGATACTTTGGGATTCAGTCATGAGCCGGTAAGAGGGAGTGAGTCCCAGATGTACGGCTTCATTCCGTAAAATCCTGTCACAAAAAGCATGAAAGGTAAGAATCCACATTTGGCTATAGCCATATGGCATTGCCATATCTATACGTTCTTCCATTTCTTGTGCAGCTTTCTCAGTAAAAGTTAATGCTAAAATTTGAGAGGGGAGGACATTTTTTTTGAGAATGAGATGTTTGATCCGCTCTGTTACAACGGTTGTCTTGCCGGTACCTGCACCAGCAATAATAAGAAGCGGTCCTTGAGTATGCTCAATTGCAGTTATTTGATTGGGATTCAAAAGAGGGGAGTCTGCCATACATTTATTTTACCATATAATGGCGTAGGTACAAAAACAAATGCCTCTTAAAAAGCTATGAAAAATATCGATCTCCAGTATCTTAATTCGTCTATTTGACTATAATAACACCGGTATTTGTTCGGTGTTTATAATCGTAGTACTTGTAAGTACCTGGTTTATCGAATACAAGTTGTACTGATGATCCGGTATTAAATTCGCCTAAATTTAATGGCGGATATGCCAAATTATTCGGATATTCAGCTGAATTTACAGTAGCTGCCTCCCCCATTTTATTTACCCATATGACTCGAGTACCAGGCTTTACGGTAAGAGTAGCAGGATCAAAACCAGAATTGGTAAGAGTTACTGTAGCGTTTTGTTGATTTTGCGGACTATTGGCTGGATTCGTTTGTTGTGACGGGTTTGAACTCGTCATCTCGGATGAAGATTTCTTTTGCCCGGTTACTAAGAGAAGTATTCCTCCTACCACAACAATCAAAACGACCAGTGCAATAATTATTTTATTACTCATTCATTCACCTCCTTTAGTTTCAATATTTTATCTCTCTATTTACCGTAGCATATCTGGAAATAGTTTTCAATGAAACTATTAAGGGAGCATCTTTTCTTCCAGAGATTTTGTGGAATTTATTTTTTGCCCGAGTTGTACAAATCCTCCTGTTACTTGTTGGAGTTGTGAGGATGCATTATTTAAATGCCTGCCCAGTATTCCCAAATTGTCCTGTATTT
The DNA here is from genome assembly GCA_964497535.1 of uncultured Gammaproteobacteria bacterium. GTDB lineage: Bacteria > Patescibacteriota > Microgenomatia > Levybacterales > UBA12049 > CAZCCG01. The sequence continues at coordinate 76,961 of CAZCCG010000004.1, read as the reverse complement.
TTTCATAATCAATCTGTATTGCGCGCAGAGTCTTAAAAACTTCCTTTGATTTCGATTCGATTTTTTTTCCTTCAAAAGATAAAAGTATTGTTTGTAAATGGACATATAATGTCGAAGGAGACACAATATACACTCTCGATCTTCGTGCATATTCCATTAGTGTCATATCATTTACTACTTCATAATATACTGATTCGCTTGGTACATACATGAGTGCAAAATCCATAGTTCCTTCATCAGGGAGGATATATTTTTTTGAAATCGCGTCAATATGTTTCTTTACATCCCTCGTAAAATCTTTCTGTATGGCAGAATACTCCTGGGGGTTTGATTGAGATTTCATCATACGTTGAAAGTTCTCCATGGGGAATTTAGAATCGATAGGCAGAATGCCCGCATCTGTTTGGATTGCCGCATCAACCCGCTCGCCATTTTTAAAAAGATATTGGAGATGAAAGCTATTTTTTGGAAACATTTGGGAAATGAGATCTTTTAATACTTGTTCTCCAATATTGCCTCGAAGCTTGGGGCTTTTAAGAAAATCCTGGAGTTCTTTCATGCTTCTTCCGATTTCACTCATGTGTCCTACTTCTTTTCCAACATCCCGAATGACTGCAGCCGCTTTATCCAAACGCTCATTGAGTTGCTTTGAATTTTCCTGTAAAACCTTTGCCATGTCTGTAGAATTAGTTCGCATGGCCTCATTGAGAGTTTTTTGAGTAGTATCTATTGATACCTGCATACTTTTGAGCCATTCCAAGAGTACACCATCATCTTTGGGTTTGCTTAAATCGGAAATCTTTTTATTCAGAAGATAGAAGAGGATTACAAATCCAACAATAAGAACGACAGCGATAATGAGCAGTTCACTTTGCATATGGTTATTATACCATTGCTTTCTTAGTTAAAGATGTAATTCTCTTTTTGAATTATTGATACAGTCCAATTGATGTCAAGAGTAATATCGTTAGTCAAAGTAAAGTTGTGGATTTGCTGTTACATTTTCAAAGTCATGAGGATGATAATGAAAGAGAGCCGCAGACGCGATCATAGCACCGTTATCGGTACACAGATGAGGTGGTGGAACAAATAGGGCAGCGTTTAGTTGTAAGCGTTTAGCGTTTAGTTCTAATTGAGTCCTCAAATTTTTATTCGAGGCTACACCACCACCCACAAGTATGCTCTTTACGTTGTATTTTTCAGCAGCTGTCATTGTTTTTTTGATGAGGACATCGATAATGGCCTGTTCTAATGATGCACAAATATTATATAGGGTTTGTTTTTGAGATTCGGACATGTTTTTTTCTAATATTATGTGTTGCCAGTGGTATTTATCTGAATGTGGGGATGTATTTTTGACCGGAAAATGGTCATAGACCAGTCTCATAAAGGCAGTTTTTAATCCAGAAAACGAGAAGTCAAAATCACTTTTGTCAATCATGGGTCTCGGAAGTAAAAATGCATTCGGTTTACCAAAGATGGCCAGTCGCGATATCTTAGGCCCACCGGGATAATCATACCCCAAAAGTCTGGCGCATTTGTCAAAGCATTCTCCTGCCGCATCATCTCTTGTTCCCCCAATCCATTTCAGTGTTCCATGGCTTTCCATATATACCAGATCTGTATGTCCACCTGAAATAATCAGGGCAATAGCGGGAAAGGATATTTGTTCTGTCAGTGTGGGTGAAATCCAATTTGCATAGATATGTCCATAGAGGTGATTTACCGGAATAAGCGGTTTTTTCCAAATATAGGAAAGTGTTTTTGCGGTTTCTACTCCCACCAAGAGTGAGCCAATCAACCCCGGTCCATACGTTACTGCAATCGCGTCCAATTCTTGTGGCTTGATTTTGGCGGTTTGCAAAACATTTTCTAGTACCGGGAGAATATAGTTGAGTTGTTGACGTGCCGCAACCTCAGGAATTATACCTCCTGTTTTTGCGTGCAGATTGAGAGAGGTCGATAAAACGCTTGAAAGGATTGTAAGAGGGAGATTGTTATCTTTTCTCTCTACAATTGCAGCAGCTGTTTCGTCACACGAGGTTTCAATACCAAGTATTTTCATGATTAGAGATTCTTAATAGTTACGGTATCTCCTGGTTTAAAGCCGTATTTTCGTGAGAGGCCGGCATTGATTTCCAGTACTTGATCGGCCGGTGCCATAGGTTTGTAAATAGGAAGAGTATCTTGAGGTGATCGGGGAGGCATAACATTGGGAAATATGGTAACAATTTGCCCATCACGGATATAAATAATATCAATGGGAAATTTCATATCTCTCATCCAAAATGAGTAATAATCGGGATTATCAAAAAGGAAAATCATTCCTTGATCCTGTGGCAGATTTGGCCGGCCTGAGAGCCCCAATTGTCTTTCTGGTTCTTGGCGCGCAATAAGCAGAGAAAAAGTAGCAGCCCCTATTTTTGCAGTAGGCGTATTTGGAGTAAATTGAGATTTATTGAGTATAATAAATAGGCCGATTATAAATAATAACAATAATAGTGCCAATCCCAGTAGAACTTTTTTCATAATTATTTTTTATGCGTTGATGCAATAAGTTGTGTTGTTGAGATGGTACCGATCCGATTCAGCACATCAACAACGCGCGCATTATATTTTTGTGCTTGGCGTTCTTTATGAACCCGATGTGAATCGGGGGCGGTTGTGGCTATTATATCAGGTTTCAAATGTTGTACAAGTGAATCATACTCGTCATGTTTAGTTAAAGGTGGCAATAGTATTACAAAATCAACCGACGGAAGTGATGCAACAATGCTTGCTCGTTGCTTCTGTGTATTTATGGGGCGATTTGGACCTTTTATTCGTTGTACTGTTTGGTCATTTTCAACCATAACAAAAAGAATATCTGCAGCCTCTTTGCTCTTTTGAAGAAACGCAATATGACCAGCATGCAAAATATCAAAAACACCGCCTGCTAAAACAATTTTTTTCCCCTGATCATGTAACTTCTTACTTACCAATATAGCTTCTTCCAGATAGAGTTGTTTCCTCATACGGGTCTTAAAGTTTCAGTTATCTTATTCTTTTGTGCCGCGTAAAAATACTGCTTGCCAAGGTTTGAAATTTGAATCGAAACGATCGGTAATAATTGTTTTTCCATTCTTTTTTACCGTACGAGTGAAATAAATAGTTGCTCCTGCTGCAGCAAAGTCAACTTGCTTGACTGTTCCTTTTGGAAGAGTAGGATCATCCTGGTAACTTGGCTCCGGAGCAGGGGTTTGTGAAGTTATAACCGGCTGGCTCATACTGATTTCACGATTATCTTTTGTTCCATACAAATAAAATGTTAATCGAAGTGTTTGTGGATCAACAACACTTTGAACCAGGATTGAATGTCCAGTATCATTTTTGAATTTGAAATCTACACCTGGTATATAAATAGTAGCATCAATACCGGGTGGTGAGTCTTCCTCATAGTAATGTACCCTATACGCATGGGCATGGCGTTCGACAATAGGAAGCCCTGCATCTAAAACTGCACGAAAGAGCGTGGTTGATACTTGGCATACTCCTCCACCGTCACCCAGTACTGTTTTACCATTCTCTATAACATATGCTTGCTTAAATCCCGTGAACGATGAGATATCTCCTAAGACCTTATTAAATGAAAATGTTTCGTTGGGTGGGATTAATACCCCATTTACTTTACTGGATGCGAGGGTAACATTGAAAATTCGAGTATCAGATGAACCTTGAAAAAGAGATGTTCCGGTTCCAATGAGTTCTCGGATACCAAATGAATTTACTTCATCTGTTGATACTGAAGGTTTTACATCTTTGATAGGAATGGTAAGCTTAACCAATTGAGGGTTCCTTTCATAAAACAAAGTAGGTATCAGGGATGAGATTTTTGTTTGTACAGATTGTATGTCTGGTTCTTGTCCGTTTGACGAAGGTCGAAATGCTGTCACTTTTCCATTTTCAAATGTAAAAAGAGCATCCACAGGAGCAACTGTCAGGTCTTTTTTGAGGGGTAACAATACTGTATCCAATGCATTTTGAGAGTATTTATAAGAAGGAGGAAGATTAAGACCATTCAGATACGCTTGCATAATCAAGCTGATGTTGGAAAATGCATTATCCGAACGGCCAATACTGTAAGCCTGATTTGCTAAAAGCTTTTCGTCATATCCCAATTTTAAGTCTTTAGCCGAAATTGAAGCTTGGCTGTCCATAATTTGAAATACAAATTTTGTGTTTTCAATTGATTTATTTTTTTTAGCATAAAATGTTTCAACAGCATCTTTTGTTTTCCCGCCAAAGTTTGTTCCGTTGACCATAATACCAGGATAGATTTGATTGGAGTATGTCTTTTCGAAATAAATAAAAGCAAAACTTACCAAAAAAAAGAGTCCAAGAAGTGCTCCGGTGGAAAACCAAAAAAATACTCGTAATTTTGGGGCAATGTATTTCTTGTGGATAAAAATAACTTGTTTCATTGATTCTTCGCTCATATTATACTATAAATGTAGTATTAGCTATGGATGATAATTTATATCCCTCAAAAAATCAGCAAGCTGCACCGAGTGCGGCTTCAACCAGTACACCACCGGTACAACTGCAGCCAGAGCCTGATAGTAGACAGCCTCAAGAAGCTGCGGCTGTGCCACCATCTCCTCCTGTTGTGTCATCACCTCCGCCGTCAATGCCTCCACCATCTCCTCCTTCATCATTTCCAATAAAAAAACTATTGATAGGAATAGTTGCTGTGTTGATTGCGGGTGGATTACTTTTTTTAATAATCTCTGGGGTTTCTTCATTCTTCAATAAAAAACCTGAAAAGGTAACACTTACCTATTGGGGGTTATGGGAAGATAAAAATACAATGCAGAGTATTATTTCAGACTTTGGGCATAAATATCCTACTATTACGATAGAGTATGTACAGCAGGATAGTGATCAATATCAGCAGCGCCTTCTTACCCGGGTTAAAAACGGTACCGGTCCTGATATTTTCCGTTTCCATAATACCTGGGTTTTGCCACTATCCGGGATTTTACTTCCCATGTCATCGGACGTGATTACGCCAGCAGAGTTCAAAACAAATTTCTATCCTGTTGCATATTCCGATCTTGTAAAAAATGGCGCGATTTATGGAATTCCTATTGAAATTGATAATCTGGCACTTTTTGTTAATGAGGATATTCTCAAGGCAAGCGGAAGACAAGTTCCAACTGATTGGAATGATTTTACACGAGCTGCACAGGAAATGACAGTAAAAGATAGTGATGGTAAAATAAAAACAGCCGGTGCTGCACTGGGTACTTATAGCAACATTACCCATGCACCTGATATTATTTCCTTATTTCTAGCGCAATCCGGAGCAAAATTTACCGATTTTACCGCTACATCTGCCAATGCTCAAAAAGCATTTGAGTATTATACGGGTTTTGCAAAAAGTTCAAATAACGTTTGGAATGATACACTTGATGAATCTATTATTGCGTTTTCCAAAGGGAATCTTGCAATGTACTTAGGATACTCATGGGATATATTTACGATAAAAAGTATGAATCCCAACTTGAATTTCGGAGTATATCCGGTGCCTCATTTACCGGGACGCGACATGACAATAGCCAGCTATTGGGTAGAGGGGGTATCTGCAAAAAGCAAACATCAAAAGGAAGCCTTACTTTTCATGAAATATCTTACTCAGAAAGAAACAGAGCAGAAATTATTCGCGGAAGAATCAAAAACCCGCTTATTTGGCGAGCCGTATGCCCGGACTGATTTAGCGGCCAGCGTGAAAGACAATCCACTTGTAGCACCTTTTGTAAGTCAGGCGGCTACTGCTGTTTCTTCTCCTTTTATTCAGGTAAATGCAAAGGCGGAAGATAGCTTTAATGCTGTCCTCAATGGATATATGGAAAATGCTATTAACTCATTGCTGAGTAATTCTTCAGTGCAGACTGTAGTTGCAACTCTTGCTCAAGGAGTAAACTCCGTATTGAACCAATATGGACGGTAGTCTCATTCTTCAAACCCTTATCTATGCCGGTATTTTTCATTTTCCTTTAAATGAAGATGAATTATGGAGATATCTGATAGCAGATAAATTCTATTCAAAACGTGCATTGAAGAAAGCTCTTACCCAGGTTTCCTCCGTTGTTTCCTATCAACAAGGGTATTATATGCTTAAAGGGAGTGAATCTATTGTTAAAAAGCGGTTACAAAGAGAAAAAATAAGCCAAGAAAAATATTATAAAGCAAAAAAGGTAGCACGCTTACTAAGTGCGATTCCTACAATTAGTTTTATAGGATTAAGTGGAGGAGTTGCTATCCACAATGCTTCGGAAAACGACGATATTGATTTTTTTATTATTACGTATCCAAGGGCATTATGGATCAGCCGTTTCTTACTACTCATAGTTTTGGAATTTTTGGGAAAAAGACGGAAAAAACTGGGAAAGCATACCTCAAATAAAATATGTGTGAATATGCTTGTCACGCAAGATTCCATGCAACTTCCAAAAAAAAGACATGATCTTTTTACGGCACATGAAATTACTCAAATGGTTCCTTTGTTTGAACGTTCTGATGTATATAAACGATTCTTTGAAAAGAACAGATGGACACAAGTCTATTTACCAAATGCCAGGGCCTTTAGTACACCATTTTTTAAAAAGCCTCATAAAAATTCCATTCTATTACACGGAGCGCTACTATTGGAACCCATTGCTAAAAAAATTCAATATTGGTATATGAAAAAAGGAATTACCAATGAAACTATATCGGATACTCTGCTTGCTTTTCATCCGTTTGACTATCGAACATATAGTTTAAACAAATACCAGTCGATAGTACGGAAGCTGCATTCAAAGTCCTATAAGATAGAATTTGAGGCTGGTCATACTAGAGGTTATTGACAAAAAATATTTCATACTATACTATGCACTAGGCTAATTTATAGCGGAAAAGTCCCTTGATAAAAAGAGGACTTTCTTTGTAAATATGACAAATAAGAAAATTTATCTTACAGCCGAAGGTCTTGAGTCTCTTAAAAAAGAACACGATGAACTTACTAAAGTAAAACGCCCCGAGGTTGTCAATCGTGTTACTGATGCACGCAACATGGGTGATTTATCCGAAAATGCAGAATATGTTGCAGCACGCGATGAGCTATCCTTTATTGATGGTAGGATTGATGAACTGGAAGAATTATTAAAACAAGCGGTTGTCATCCAGGAAGAGAGAACTACCGGAAAGGCTGGCAAGGCAATTCAATTAGGGTCAAAAGTGACGGTAAAACGGGATGGAAAAAAAGAAATATATATGGTTGTAGGAGAGTGGGAAGCAGATCCTGCTGAAAAAAAGATCTCCCATGAATCACCGCTGGGAAAATCTCTCATAGGAAAAGAAATTGGAGAAAAAGTAGAAGTAGAAGCACCGGCAGGAAAAATATTATATACAGTAGTAGAAATAGAATAATATATGAATAGCATATTTATTACCAAAACGTCCAAGAAACAACCCTTCTAAGGGGTTTTTCTGCGTGAAATAGACAGAAGACGCCCCTCGCAGAGGGGTTTTTTAGTGTATGAGAGGTATTGAAGAAGGTCCGAGAGGGCCAATCGTGGCAAAATTTGGTGGGAGCTCCTTAGCAGATGGAGAAAGAATCCGACAGGTAGTAGAAATTGTTCAGGCAGAGACTGATAGAAGATATGTTATTGTATCTGCTCCGGGTAAACGGAATCCGGAAGACAACAAAGTTACAGATTTACTTTTGGCGTGTAATAGCTGTATTGAACAGGGTATGCCATTTGATGAGGCATTTACACATGTTTCGGAAAGATTTGAGGGGATTGGAAGAGAGTTGGAGTGTCACTCCTCTGTTGTGGGGTGGTTAAATACAGTACAAGAAGGGATTGCTCAAGAACAGACTCGCGACTGGATTGCTTCACGAGGAGAATGGGTAACTGCACAAGTATTTGCAGAGTTTATGGGAGGAGCATTTGTAGATGCTGCACGCTTAATAACATTAAAAGAAAATGGAGAGGTCGACCCAAGTACGTATGAAACTATGAAAGAACAATTATCCCCGGGTACTGTGTATGTAATTCCTGGATTTTATGGTAAAACGCGAGACAGAGTTATTAAATGTTTTGCGCGGGGGGGGTCAGATATTACAGGAGCAGTAATTGCACGGGGAGTGGCAAGCCAAGAAGGAAATGAAGGGGTATTATATGAGAATTGGACAGATGTGTCAGGAATTAGTATGGTAGATCCCCGAATAATTCCTGATGCACGATTAGTCAACGAAATGACATATGCAGAAATAAGAGAAATGGGACAAAGAGGAACAGAAGTTTTACAAATGGATTCAATTTTACCGGTTGCTGAGATTGGAATACCAATAAATATTCGTAATACATTTAACCCAGCTCATCCAGGGACAATGATTGTACGCAACAGAGAGTGTTTGCCTCACGAAAACATTGTTGGTATTGCGGCTAAAGGAGGTTTTGAGTCTTTTCAAGTCGAAAAGTATGGAATGAATGCGCAAGAGGGAATTGGGGAAGCGGTACTAAAGGCATTCCATGAAAAAGGTATCCCTTTTGAGCATGTTCCTACCGGAGAAGATGAAATGTCTGTTGTAGTAAGTACAGAAGCTGTTGGAGGAAATGAACAAGAGGTTATGGATGAAATTCGTAGAGGCATAGCACCTGACAATATTTCGATTGTAACAGGAATTGGATTAGTATCCATAGTTGGGCAAGGCATACCAAGTCGTGCAACTCATATAAATAGATTACTCTATACAGCTCTTGATGAAGCACAAATCAATGTTTCTGCTCAGATACAAAGGATTCATGGAAATAGTATTGTTATCGCAGTTCCTGAAGAAGACATTAGCCGTACCGTTCGTGCTCTGTATGGTGCATTTATAAGATAGAAGGTGATATCATTACATTATGTTTTGGGCTGATAAAGTTGCATTAGATTTAAAAGAAAGAAAGCTACCACTTGAGTGGGTAGATGATATGAAAACTCCTTCCGGAAGAGTCCATGTTGGGGCTTTATTTGGTGTGGTGTTTCATGATCTGGTCTATAAAGCCTTACTGGCTCAGGGAGTAAAAGCAAAATACACCTATGTTTTTGAAAACCATGACCCAATGGATGATATCCCGTCATATCTTCCCAAAGAAGAATTTGAAAAATACCTGGGTATGCCGCTTTTTATGATTCCATCTCCTGTTGAGGGTTATAAGGATTTTGCCCAGTATTATGCTCTTGAATTTAAAAAAGTATTCAATACCATTGGTTCTGATCCCCAGATTCTCTGGACAAAAGATTTGTATACGAGCGGTAAAATGAATGCAGGCATTAAAACAATACTTGATAATGCTGAAAAAGTAAGAGATATCTACCGGGAATTATACAAAAAAGAAATTGCCAAAGACTGGTATCCATTCCAAGTATATTGTGAATCATGCGGTAAAGTTTCAACAACACGTGTCTATAATTGGGATGGTGAGTATGTATATTATCGTTGTCCGGTGGATGCAACAAATTGGACAAAGGGATGCGATTATGAAGGGAAAACCTCTCCCTTTAGTAATGAGTCAGGTATGAAAGGAAAAATGCCATGGAAAGTTGAATGGCCTGTCAAATGGCAAGCAATTGGTGTAACAGTTGAAGGAGCAGGAAAGGATCATATGAGTGCAGGAGGTTCACATGATCTTGCTACGTTGGTTGCCCAACGTATTTTGCATTATCCGGTTCCGTATCCAATTAGCTATGAGTTTATGCTTATTGGTGGTAAAAAAATGTCTTCTTCAAAAGGGAGAGGATTTAGCGCAGGAGATATGTTGACGATTCTTCCCCCTGAACTGATCCGTTTTCTTATTGTAAAGATGGATATCCGGCAACAAACAAATTTTGACCCATCTGAAAAAGATACGATACCAAAATTATTTGACGAGTATCAAAAAGCTGCCGATGCATATTTGCATAAAACAGACCAAGATTTAGCAAGAGTTTTTGAACTATCACAAGTCAGTACTCAGGTAAAAATACCTCCTAACGTGAGATTTTCCACACTCGCCCAATGGGTACAAATGCCAAATTTGGAGGAGGAGATAGAAAAAGCAGGAGCAAAAGATTGGGCATTGTATGCACGTGCCTGGGTGGAGAAGTATGCCCCTGAATCGGAAAAGTTCCTGGTTCAGCAAGAAGTGCCGGAGTCGGCGAAAAATGTAACAGAAAAACAAAAAGAATATCTAAAAAAGGTTGCTGATGAATTAAATAAAGATTGGAATGCAGATGATTTACAAAAACAACTATTTGAATGGGCAAAAGAATTAGATATACCATCAAAGGATGCCTTTGCGGCAATTTACAAAAGTTTGATCGGAAAAGACCATGGACCAAAAGCCGGATGGTTCATACTATCGTTGGACAAAGAATTTATAAAAAATAGATTTATAGATGTTTCCAATTCATGAAAAAACTTCTTATTGGTACAACCAATCCGGGTAAGCTGCGTGAGTATAAAGATTTTTTCTCAGATCTTCCTCTTGAGCTTGTTTCTTTAACAGATGTAGGTATAGATTTGGATGTTGAAGAAACAGGGAAAACTTATCAGGAAAATGCAGAGTTGAAAGCAAAAACCTACGCAGAAAAAAGTGGTTTACCTGCAATCTCAGATGACGGAGGATTGGAAATTAAGGCACTTGGTGGTGCACCGGGGCTCAAAAGCCATCGGTGGCTTGGTCCTCATACTACTGATGAAGATCTCGTTGAGCATATGAAGAAAGTTGCTTCAGGACTTTCTGATGATAATAGAGGAGCCGAATTTAAATTGTATATCTCATTTGCGTTACCGGATGGAACAGTATGGAGCGAAATAGGATCGGTTTCAGGCATTATTTCCAAACAACCAAATTTAAAATTATTACAAGGGTATCCATATCGTTCATTTTTCTATTTACCAACGCTTGAGAAGCATTATCATGAAAGTGAATTGACCAAAGAAGAAATGGCAGAGTATAATCACAGATATAAAGCAGTGGTAAAAATTAAACCCACGGTGAAAAAGATTCTTGAATTAACAAATAAGTAATGAGTTATGGGTTCATGGTTCAGAGGAAACAATGAACTACGAACTCAGAACACAGAACAATTTCATTATGATAGATATTCAATTTATAAGAGAAAACCCATCTCTTGTCCAAAGATCTGCGAGAGATAAGGGTATTGTGGTAAACATTGATCACATTCTTCATCTTGATACTGAGTATAGAAGTTTCAATACTCAAGTCCAACAACTGCAACAAGAAAGAAATATATATGCTAAAGAAAAAAATATAGAAAAAGGGAGAGAATTAAAAAATACCCTGGATAAAAAAGAAAAAGATTTAGCAGATTTAAAAGAAGAGCTTCATCAGGAGCTTTTGAAAATACCCAATCTGGCAAAAAAAGATGTCACGGTGGGTAAAGATGATTCTGGAAATGAAGTAATTAGAAAATTTAAAGAACCGCCTCATTTTAACTTTCTACCAAAAGACCACTTAGAACTGGGGGAAGCATTGGATATTATTGATGTCAAAACTGCCGCAAAAGTGTCAGGGACCAGATTTGCTTACTTAAAAAATGATGCGGTCTTGTTAGAGTTCGCATTAGTTCAATTTGCTTTGGAGACTTTACTAAAAGAAGAATTTATTCCAATTATCCCTCCTGTTCTAATTCAGAAAGATATTACTCAAGGGCTTGGATATTGGCAGGCCGGCGGCAATGAAGATTACTATTATGTGAATGATACAGGAGAAAAAAAAGAATTTTATTTAGTAGGAACAGCAGAGCACGCCATTGTTCCAATGCTTATGAATGAAGTATTACCTAAAAAAAGTTTGCCAAAACGATATGTTGGTTTTTCTTCCGCTTTTAGAAGAGAAGCAGGGACTTATGGAAAAGATACTCGTGGTATCTTACGTGTTCACCAATTCGACAAAATAGAAATGGTTTCTTTTGTTGCGGAAGGTGAGGATGATAAAGAACATGAATATCTGCTCTCTTTGGAAGAAAAGTTATTTCAAGCATTGGATATACCTTATCAAGTAATAAAGATGTGTACAGGAGATTTAGGATTTCCTGCAGCGCGTAAATATGATATTGAAGCATGGATGCCCGGACAAAATAAATATCGTGAGGTAACTTCTGTTTCAACTGTTACTGATTTCCAATCGAGGAGGTTTAATATTAAATACCAAGATGGTATGGAAAAGAAATACATCCAAATATTAAATGGTACAGCTTTTGCAATTGGTAGAACAATTATTGCTATTTTGGAAAATTACCAACAGAAAGATGGATCGGTAATAGTTCCTCAAGTTTTACAAAAATACATGGGAAAAGATAAAATAACTTCGTCAATTTCTCAATAATACTCCATAATTTCTACTCAATTAGTTTCTGAAAAATTTGTTAATTAAATTTTATTTAGTAATAATAAATTTATAATAAGAAATCTAAAATTTTTTGCTTCAAATATTTTTTATTATTTAGCCTCACATGTAAAAAAAAAGTAATAATTTACACATGATGATTTTTATTGATATATCAATCTAAATAAATGATTTTGAGGCAATGAAAAATGCTTGACAAATATTTTTTATTATTTCACACTTAACTTAACCTGTATTTCTTGCATAAAAAGAATTCATTTTAGACAGGAAGAAGGAGGTGATTGACATGGCAGCAAAAAGAAAAGTAAAAAAAGCAGCAAAGAAAAAGACAGCAAAAAGAAAGACAAGAAGATAAATTGGTAAGTTGCTAATTTGTCATTGTCTTTTTTGACAAATTAGTGTTCAATTACCAATTGATCAGTTGGTAAAACCCCTGCCCGAACCCTCGTGTGGGGGTTTTTATTGGTTTTAAAACAGACAGATACAGGTGAAATATGGTAAAATAGAAGCATGCAAATTCCTTTTCTGAACAAGTTCTTTGATTCTAATGAAAAAGAAATCACGAGACTAAAACCCCTTGTTGATCAAATCAATACATTTGAAGAAGAAGCAAAAAAACTCAAAGATAAAGATTTTCCTAAAAAAACTCAAGAGTTAAAAGAGAGACTTCAAAATGGAGAAACAATAATAGAAATATTACCGCAAGCATTTTCATATGTAAGAGAAGCGGCAAAAAGGACTACAGGATTACGGCATTTTGATGTACAGTTGATGGCAGCAATGGTATTATCAGAAGGAAAAATCGCAGAACAAAAAACTGGCGAAGGAAAAACGTTATCGGCAGTCCCAGCATTATATCTCAATGCATTAACTGGAAAAAATGTGCACTTGGTTACAGTAAATGATTACTTGGCCAGGCGAGATGCTGGATGGATGGGTCCGATTTTTCATTTCCTGGGATTATCTGTCAGTTCCATTATTAGTGAGCAAGCATTTTTATATGATCCAGAATTCTCCAATAATTCCGCTTCGGATTTCCGACTTGTTCATTTAAAACCCATTAGCCGACAACAGGCATATGAAGCAGATGTCGTATACGGGATCAATTCTGAATTTGGTTTTGATTACTTGCGGGATAATATGGAACAAGATTTGGGAAATCTTCGTCAACGGGGGCATTATTTTGCCATTATCGATGAAGTCGATTCGGTTCTTATTGATGAGGCACGGACTCCTCATATTATCTCAGCTCCGGATGAAAGACCTTCTGAAAAATACTATGAATATGCTAAAGTTGTTGAAAAATTAAACTCTGACGTTGATTATAAAGTTGATGAAAAATTAAAAACTGCACATCTGACAGATCATGGGATTTCAAAAATAGAAAAATTATTCGGAATACAAAATATTTATGAAAAAGATTTTGATACGGTGTATCATTTAGAAGCAGCTCTTAAAGCCAGGACATTATTTCAGAAGGAACGGGATTATATTGTTAAAGATAATCAAGTAATCCTTGTAGATGAGTTTACGGGTCGGCTTATGATAGGCAGAAGACTTTCAGAAGGACTGCATCAGGCGATTGAAGCCAAAGAAAATGTTCCAATTCAAAAAGAATCAAAAACATTGGCAACAGTATCTCTCCAAAATTATTTCCGCATGTATGAAAAATTAGCAGGCATGACCGGAACAGCTGCAACAGAAGCGGAAGAATTCCACAAAATTTACAAGGTTGATGTCGTTGTAATTCCAACACATAGACAAGTAACTCGTATTGATGAGTCCGATGCTATTTATAAGACAGAAGGAGGAAAAATTGCCGCTATCGCCTCTCAAATAGAACAAATACATAAAACCGGTCAGCCGGTGTTGGTTGGTACTACAGCTATTGATAAAAATGAAATAATTTCCCAAGCATTAAAAAGACGCGGTATCAAACATGAGGTATTAAATGCGAAAAATCATGAGAGAGAGGCAGAAATTATTGCTATGGCAGGTACCAAAGGTGCTGTAACAGTAGCTACCAATATGGCAGGGCGGGGAGTCGATATTATTTTAGGAGGAGATAGTCCAAAAGGTTTGGATGGTCGGGACTTACGAGGGACAAAAGAGTGGGATACATGGCAAAAAAATCATGATGAGGTAGTTGCTTTGGGAGGGTTATATGTCATTGGAACAGAACGGCATGAATCACGGCGAATTGATAATCAGCTGAGGGGTCGATCAGGACGTCAAGGGGATCCTGGGCATTCTCAATTTTTTGTAGCATTAGATGATGATATTATGAGACTCTTTGGAGGAGACACGATTGCCAATCTGATGACGCGGTTTAACATGCCAGAAGATACTCCTTTGCAACATCCTCTTGTTTCTCGCGCAATTGAACAGGCACAAGTAAAAGTAGAGGGATTTCATTTTGATGCCCGAAAACATCTCGTTGAATATGATGATGTACTGAACAGACAACGGGAAATTATTTATAAAGCTCGAAAAAGTATTTTGGAAATGGGTTCCTCCCAAGAAACGGAAGACGTATTAAAACCTCAAATTATTGAAAAGATCCAAAATTCTATTGCTTCTTTGGTAACAGTGCATGCTCAGGATATCCTTGATAATTTGGGTTCTTCAAATGAAAAGATTGTCGGAGACTTTTGTTCTATTATTCCATTTGATGAAGCATCACAGAAACAACTGGTTACTCAACTGGAGCAGGTAGTATCTTTGGAAGAAAAAATTGAATTTTTAACCAACTTGGCAAGTGATTTGTATCAAAAACGTGAAAAAGATTTAGGAACTTCTGTTAATCGACAAATTGAACAATTTGTTATGTTATCAGTTATGGATACATTTTGGATGGATCATTTAGACGCGATAGAGAATTTACGTCAGGGTATTGGACTTCGAGGGTACGGACAGAGAGATCCGCTGGTTGAGTATAAAAATGAAGCATTTAAAATGTTTGAACAACTGATGGCAGCAATTGATGATGAAATTGTTCACCGAATCTATAAAATACATGTTCAGCAGGAAGGACAAGATCCATTGCCTCATATGCATATAAGGGTAAATACCCCGGAAAGCGAGGTTAGTCAGTCTACAGTCCACCGTCTACAGACTACCGCAAGGAGTAGTTCGAATATGTCTCAGAGTCAGTCAACAGCAAGCAATAATAAAACAAAATTGGGACGGAATGACCCTTGTTGGTGCGGGAGCGGAAAAAAGTATAAAAAATGTCATTACCCTAATTAAAATGGGGCTTTTATTTCAATAAAGTTGTGTTATAATTCTCAAATATGGCAGTCAGTAAAACGAAAAAAGCTTCATCTGCATCTCACAAAACCAGAAAGCCGGTAGAATCAAATGCATCAGTAGCTTCTGCTGAAACATACACAAAAAAAGAGGGTATTTCTGAAATGAGAGTAAGCAAAAAGGTAGTCATAATTACCTTAGCTATTCTTATTATCCTTTTTCTTCTTTATTCTGCTCGAAGTCTTTTTATGGTAGCTGTGGTAAATGGGCAGCCGATTAGCCGGTTAGCAGTAATTCAACAGTTGGAACAACAAGGTGGTAAACAAGTTCTTGAAAACTTAATTGTACAAACGCTTGTTGTCCAGGAAGCAAAAAAGAAAAATATTACCGTTTCTGATGCCGATATTAATAAGGAAATGAAAAAGATAGAAGATAGCCTTGCAAAGCAAGGCCAAACTTTGGATCAAGCACTTGCTACACAGGGTTTGACCAAAGATCAATTAATGGAGCAGATAAAAATCCAAAAGCTGGCGCAGAAAATGGTTGGTCCCATAACTATTACCGATAAACAAGTAAATGATTACATTGAACAAAACAAAGCATCAATTCCTGAGAATGCCAATATGACTCAGATTAAGAAAAGCATAAAACAGCAGCTTGAGCAGCAGGTATTACAAAATAAATTCACCCAGCTTATTGCGAACCTGCGTAAACAGGCAAATATTATTCCTCTGGTTAATTATTGATCTTATAATTATCATCTTTATTTTCAGGAATCCTCCTATATAATAGCTCAAATGCTGAGTTTGACAAGCATTGTATTTGAGTGTATAGTAAATATAAAGGAGGATGATTTTATATAGACTTATCACAATCTGTCCAATTGAATACTAATAAAAAAAATCCTAGGTTGAAAAACCTTAGCATATCCTCCGAAGAACCTCGTTCCTCAACTCCTTATTCGGAAAGTATTATCCTCTCACATTTAAAAAAATCTCAGGAAAACCAACATCCATTACGGATTGCCTTTTTTGATATTGATTCAACACTTACGGGCGCAGCTCCAAAAGCAGCTAATATGGTACGGAAACGGCTTACTCAATTGGGATATTCTCTTGTCTTTGTGACATCCCGTACAGAAGAAATGGTCATGAGTGGAACAGAATTTCGTAAGTCTCAGAAATTTGGATTCTCTCGTCCTGAACCACGGTTGTCATTTGAAAATGGACGGTTTTCCTATATACCTCCTGAGGATTATGAACCACTCGGAGTACTTGATCCAGATATTATTGTTGGATCATCAGGCACCAAAATATTAATACGACAGAAAAACGGCGGATATATTCATGATATAAGTTTTGAAAAACGATATTCCCAAAAATCACATGAATGGCGCATTGGAACCCTACAGGTGATTAGTTACATCAATAGTTTTGGTAAGTTGGCAAATCTTTCCGCTATCGATATCCAGAATCGATATGATAAGTATGAAACAAATGTATTTCCTCCCGATTATAGGATTCAACTGTTTTTTGATAATCTTGAAGCAAAAAAAGAATTTTTAAAACGCATGTATTCATTAAAAAACGATTCAAATGTACCGAAAGAGGTTATTAAACAAATTATACATATGGATATTACCGATGATAGTAATCCAATTGTGGGAAAATATTTTGTGCACGTAACCCCACCGAGAGCAAAAAAAGTACGTGCTACAGAACATATTGTAAAAAAGC
This sequence comes from uncultured Gammaproteobacteria bacterium, assembly GCA_964497535.1. Lineage (GTDB taxonomy): Bacteria > Patescibacteriota > Microgenomatia > Levybacterales > UBA12049 > CAZCCG01. Next base: position 59,551 of record CAZCCG010000004.1, on the reverse strand, counting down.
TTTGTAAGTTACTTGGAATAAAAAGAAGTAAATTGGATCTTTTAATTGCAGGAGATAGCTATGCTGATTTATCAATGGGGTTATTCGGGGGTTTAGGTACAAATGCAACTTTTATAGTAGTCGGAGGTTCCAGGCTCAGCCATTTGTTTATAGAAAAAGAAATAGAACGATTTGCAGGAGAAAAAATTACATTCATGAAGAAACGTCTTTGTAAAGGAGATCACTGCTATGAGTTTGAGATACCTTTTGTTGAGAAAAAAAGAAAAATCGTTATAGGTGATGAGTTTCATCCAAAAACAAAGGGTCCCGAAACTATTCTTTCTTTCTTAGATCGTCATGCCTCCTATCTTTAATGGTAAAATCCTCCGGTAGTAATGCTTATAATTGATGATTACAATATGGATATGAAAAAAGAAAAAGAGCTTTTAAGAATTGCTCAGGAAATTGATTCATGTGCGCAGTGCCATATAGGGACAACAGGAAAAGCAGTTGCAGGAGAAGGCAACCCAAATGCAGAAATTATATTTGTTGGAGAAGCTCCTGGCAGACAAGAAGCTCTGACAGGGCGTCCTTTTATTGGACGGTCAGGGCAACTATTGAGGAGTTTAATCCGTGAAATAGGGCTAATTGAAGATGATATTTTTATTACAAGTGCTGTAAAATACTTGCCAGTACAAGGTACACCATCTAAAAAACAAATTTATCATGGGAGAAAACATCTTTTTGGACAACTGGATATCATACAGCCCCAATTTATCGTTTTGCTGGGTAAAGTAGCAGCCTGGGCAATTTTTAACGAAGATATTCCTATAGCCAAAAGACATGGAGATATAGTGGAAAAAGATGGAAGAAAATTTGTTGTAGAATATCATCCTGCAGCAGCACTCAGATTTCCTCCATTAAAAAAAATATTCATGGAAGACTTTAAAAAATTGCGGTCGATCCTTGAGTGATACTGATAAATATCAGTACCTACTGTGGAACAGTATCCATATGATATGATATAGACCATAATGAAAATTGCATTTTTTGAAATAGAAGATTGGGAAATTCCATATATTCAAAAAAAACTCACTGGTCATTCATTGTCTTTTACCAAGTACCCACTGACAATGGAAAATAGTACGGAAGCAAAAGATGCGGATATTATTTCTATTTTTATATACTCAGAAATTTCGCGGGAAATGATCACTCAGTTGCCTGCCCTGCAAATGGTCGCAACTCGATCTACCGGCTATGACCATATTGATATCTCTGCATGTAAAGACAAAAATATACTGGTTTGTACTGTTCCGGTATATGGAACACATACGGTTGCTGAGCACACGATAGCGCTTCTCCTGGCAATTTCCCGCTGTCTTATTCCCTCGATTGAAAGAACCAGGGATGGTGATTTTAGTCTGGATGGGTTGAGAGGGTTTGATTTGTATGGGAAAACTCTGGGAGTAGTTGGAACCGGTAATATTGGGTTGGCAGTTATACAAATCGCAAAAGGGCTGGGAATGAATATCCTTGCATATACGCATACTCCTGATGATGAATTAGCAGGGAAGTATGGTTTCAAATTTACAGATATGTCCACATTATTACGCTCTTGCGATGTTGTCACCCTGCATCTTCCCTATACGAAGCAAACCCATTATTTCATAAATAAAGAAAATATTGTTCAATTTAAAAAAGGAAGCGTGCTTTTAAATACTGCCAGAGGTGGTTTGGTGGAGACAGAAGCAATTCTTAAAGGTCTTGATGAAGGGTACCTGCACGCTGCAGGCCTTGATGTTTTGGAAGAAGAATGTATGGTAAAAGAAGAACGGCAGCTTCTTACAGAACAATTTCTCAAGGAATGTGATATAAAAACCCAATTGTTGAATCATGTTCTTCTTACACGAAAGAATGTTTTAATTACCCCCCATAATGCGTTCAATAGCACAGAAGCTCTGCAGCGAATTGTGAATACAACTCTTGAGAATATTACTCTTTATATTGCCCATACTCCTCAAAATGGTGTTTCAGCATGAAAAAGTTCATAATCGTCATGGGAATGGTTGTGTGTTTATTTGCAGTAGGCGCATATGCATATTTTAATAGTCCACGTACAGACCGAAATCAATATGTAGTGAAAGACACAACGTTAGATGACGTTTTGGGTACTTCAACAGAAAATAAAAAGTTAAAAGAAGGATCAAGTAATCAAAATAGAACAACATTTGCAGCCCCGTTTTTGGATTCTTCATCTAAAACATTCCAGGGTAAATTTGATGAAATTAAAAAAGAAGCCGAAAAAGTAGATATAGCAGAGGTTGCTTCTTCCTCCCCTCAAGTACAAAAGATCCTGAATGATCTAAAAACCCTGGAAAATGCGCCGAAAGATCAAGTGAAACAAAGCTGCCAACAAATTTGCAATAGTTTATAATACGAGGTATCCCTATGAAAAAAATTAAGAAATTATTGAAAATACTTGGGCCAGGTTTTATAACAGGTGCATCAGATGATGATCCCTCAGGGATTGGTACCTATTCACAAACAGGTGCCTTATTTGGATATGCACAGTTATGGACAGTGCTGTTTTGCTTTCCGTTTATGACGGTTATCCAGGAAATGTGTGGAAGAATCGGTATCGTTTCAGGAAAAGGATTGGCAGGGGTTATCAGAACCCATTATTCAAAGCAAGTTTTATATATAGCAGTGGTATTGCTTCTGATTGCAAATACGGTAAATATCGGAGCAGATCTGGGCGCAATGGCTGCTTCTGCCCAAATGGTTTTTGGAGTCCATTTCATCATATGTCTTATTACAATGACAATTATCACATTAATTTTGGAAGTGTTTGTTTCTTATAAAGTATACGCGAAGTTTCTCAAATATCTTACTCTTTCACTTTGTGCTTATATTATTGCCGCTTTTGTAATCCATATTGATTGGGTTAAGGCACTTGGGTCAACTCTTGTCCCGACAGTTGTATGGAGTAACACATACCTAGTAAATATTGTTGCTATTTTAGGAACAACAATTTCTCCGTATTTATTTTTCTGGCAAGCAGGGGAAGAAGTGGAAGAAGAAGTAGCGGAGGGGAAATTACGAATTATGGGAAAAGGTATACCAAAAATAACAAATAAAGATATTCATGTTATGCGGCTTGATACCGTTATTGGAATGTTTTTTTCACAGATAGTGATGTTTTTTATTATTTTGGTTACTGCAGCTCAGTTACATACTCATGGAATCACCAATATTGAAACTGCCAATCAAGCAGCGCAAGCGCTCAAGCCATTGGTAGGAGATTTTGCGTTTCTTCTTTTTGCCTTAGGAATTATCGGGACAGGTCTTTTAGCAGTTCCTGTCTTGGCAGGTTCAGCTTCATACGCATTTGCCGAAGCATTCGGTTTGAAAGAAGGGTTATATAGAAAGTTTACCAAAGCACATGGATTTTACGGGATTATAACAATAGCAACGCTTTTGGGACTGCTTATTAATTTTACTGCAATTGAGCCATTTAAAATGTTATATTACACAGCGGTTTTAAATGGTATTATTGCACCTCCTCTTCTGGTTTTAATAATGCTTATTGGCAATAATAAATCAATCATGGGAAAGCATACAAATTCTCTTCCATCAAATATTGCTGGATGGATTATTACTATCAGTATGACAGCTGCTGCTTTAGTATTATTGGGATCATTTATTATTCATTAATAATATGGAAGATCTTGCACAGCGAACACACAAACTTCTGGAAAAACTTAACATTCCTGAGAAAAAGAAAAAAATTCGTGAAATTGAAGTTGAAAGCATGAGTGCTTCATTTTGGCAAGAGCACCAAAAAGCCGCCCAAAAAATGAAGGAGCTTTCTGTACTTCAAAAAGAAGTAGAGGATGCGGAGTTTTTGCAGGAGCTTGTCAATAATGGGGAACAAGAAGATGCCGCCCAACTTCTGGATAAACTGGAAACATTCCTGTATTTTTCAGGACCCTATGACAATGGACCTGCAATTGTCGCAATTCATTCAGGTCAAGGGGGAACTGAGGCAATGGATTGGGCTGAAATGTTATATCGGATGTACACCCGGTTTTTTGAACAAAAAGGATGGAAATTTGAAGTAATCGAAGAAGTTCCTGGCGAAGAAGCGGGATTAAAGAGTATAACAGTGACCATAGAAGGATCGTATGCGTATGGAATGCTCAAACATGAAGCCGGGACGCATCGATTGGTGCGTCAATCTCCCTTTAATGCCGACAAATTGCGTCAAACATCTTTTGCTTTGGTTGAGGTATTGCCGTTGGTTGAAGACAACAGCCAGGTTGAGATAAAAGAAGACGATTTGGAGTGGGAATTTTATAGAGCGGGTGGACATGGAGGTCAAAATGTAAATAAAGTCTCAACAGCAGTACGGCTCAAGCATCTCCCATCAGGAATTGTCGTGACAGCCCAGACAGAGCGGTATCAAGGACAAAATCGGGAAAATGCCCTTAAATTACTGCGCGCAAAACTGTGGATTATCCAGGAAGAACAACGTAAAAAAGAAGAAACAAAACTTAAAGGTGGATATAAAACTCCCGGATGGGGTAACCAGATTCGTTCATATGTATTACATCCCTATCATATGGTAAAAGATCTCCGTACTGATTATGAAACTTCAAATACAGAGGCTGTACTCAATGGAGATTTGGGTAGATTTATTGAAGAAGAGCTACGGAAACTTTCTTAACTATGCTTATTGCTGTTGGGTCTACCAATCCGACCAAAATAACACCAGTCAAAACTATTTTTTCCAAGCATTTTAAAGATGTTACAGTGGCAGGTGTTACTGTCTCATCGGGAGTTTCTGATCAACCGATGAATATAGATGAAATGTATCAGGGAGCATTTAATCGTGCTAAGAATGCTTTAAAAAAAGTAAAAGACGCACAATTTGGTGTAGGTATAGAAGGAGGTTTGCAAGAATACAAACATGGGTGGTTTGAACATTCATTGGTTGTTATTGTTGACAGAACGGGTTCTGTGGGAGTGGGAGCATCAGGAGGGCTTGTGTTGCCCCCAATTGTTATTGATAAAATTAAAAACGGTAAAAATTTAGAGCAAGCAGTAGATGAGCTATTTGGTACCAAAAAAATAGGAGAAGGAATCGGTATGTTTGGTATTATGACCAAAGGAGTTGTAACTCGTGCGACAGGAGTTGAGCACGGAGTTGCTTTTGCTCTTGCACGCTTTCTGCATAAAGATTTATATTAATGGTTCTCATTTTTGACATCTCATCTATTTTAGTGTAATAATTATAAAATACTCTCAATTTTCGTACATGATTTTAGCTTCAAACAGGGAATTTATGAAGCCGTAGGGTTGCCAAAAACAAGGATTTATGCTTTACTTAAAGAGTAACCTATCCCCTCTCACCCAATCGGGTTTTGCGGGAGTTGCCTATAATATATTTATAGGACTTAGTTCTTCTATTAATAGTAATAAAAAGAGAGGGAGGTGAAAGATATAACAGATTATGAATGATTCTTCATTACTTCATGATTTTAACCAAACAGACGGGCCATTGATGACCGGAAAGGTTATTTTGGTTTTAGTTGTTGTTGCCATGTTAGGTATCGGAACAGGATATATCATAGCTCCTCGTGCTCAAGGGGGAAGTTTGAGTTCTGCTATTCCTTCAGTAGGAGGGGCATCAGTTGCCAAAGGAACAGTTGAGGGCACGAACGATATTGAAACATTTAAAGATACAACAGAAGGAGTTTTGCAGGATGGGGGTATTGATGGAGAAGGTCAATATCATTTAGTACGACCGGGAGGAGACAGCCAAAATGTATATTTGACGTCATCAATTATTGATTTATCAAAGTATTTAAAGCACAAAGTAAAAGTATGGGGACAGACGCAAAAAGCTCAGAAAGCAGGATGGTTAATGGATGTTGGGAAGATAGAAGTGCTGTAATAGTATTTTAATTTCCGAAGGAAAGAAAATCAATGTATGATACGTTTGGAAAAAGTATCTAAGGTATTTGGAACCGGAGTCTCCGGTTTGGTAGATATCAATATAACTATTGAAAAAGGTGAATTTGTTTTTTTAGTGGGTCCAACCGGATCAGGTAAAACAACCCTCTTTCGTCTTCTTATTCGGGATACTCTTCCAACATCCGGCGAAATAGTTGTAAGTGATTTTAATTTGGTTAAACTTCCTCGTAAAAAACTCCCTCATTATAGAAAAAAAATAGGTGTTGTATTTCAAAACCTGAAGCTTTTAGTTGATAGAACTATTTTCGAAAATATTGTTTTGCCGCTTGAAGTTGCCGGCGTAAAAAAACCTGAAGCAGTCCAAAAAGTAGATGAGGTAATGGCTTTGGTAGGTATAGAAACCCATAAAGATAAATTTCCTGTTCAACTCTCCGGAGGAGAACTGCAGCGAGCAGCAATTGCTCGAGCACTGGTTTTATCACCTGATATTTTGTTGGCAGATGAACCCACCGGCAATTTAGATCCAAAAACCAGTAATGAAATTGTAGCATTGCTTGAAGAGATTAATAAACGAGGTACAACTGTTATTATGGCAACTCATAACGCAGATATTGTGAATACGCTTAAAAAAAGAGTTATTGCCCTTGAAAAAGGAAGAATTGCCAGGGATGAAAAAGGAGGGAAATATCATAAATGAAGCATTTTAAGACAGCATGGCATCATATTCGAAGATCCCCTTATCAGGCATTTGCCGCTATTTTTATCATCCTCCAGACATTTTTTGTCGCATCAATTTTTACATTTATTATTTTCGGATCCGCAAAAATAATTTCTTATTTTGAATCACTTCCTCAAGTAAATGTATTTTTCAAAGATGAAGCTCGTCCGGAAAATATTACTGCACTTAAAAGCCAATTAGTATCCAGCGGAAAAGTTTCCTCTGTGCGATTTGTCTCCAAACAACAAGCCTTAAAAATATATAAGGATAAATTTAAAGATGACCCGCTTCTTTTGGAATTTGTAACAGCAGATATGCTGCCTTCCTCTTTGGAAATTTCTACCAAAGATATTAATGATTTGGCAGGTATTTCTCATACTCTAGACAACTCTTCGATTGTCCAGGAAGTCATATTTCCAAAAGATGTTGTATCCAATTTGACAAAATGGACATCAGCGCTTCGAAAAATTGGAATCGGACTTATTATAATACTCGCCTTGGATTCTATATTTATTATGATGATTATCATAGGAATTAAGATTTCCCAAAAAAGAGAAGAGATTGAAATCATGCGGTTGATCGGTGCAACCAACTGGTATGTAAGATGGCCGTTTATTCTGGAAGGGGTTATATATGGTCTTATTGGAGCCTTTATTGGATGGTCGATATCTGTAGGTGCTTTGTGGTATGCGACACCGCTTCTAACGACTTTTTTACGAGGAATCCCTATTCTGCCGGTTCATCCGCTCTTCTTGTTGGAATTACTCGCAGCAGAATTTGTTTTTGCAATATTTCTGGGTGTTGTTTCCAGCTTTTTAGCTGTTCTTCGCTATCTCAAATAATGAGGTTAAATATAAAGTAATTATTTACAGGTGTCTTTTAAAATAAGATTAAACAGCAAAATTTTTTATGAGGAAACTATCTCTTCCAATTTTTATACTATGGGTTTTTTTATTTTTGGTATTGGGTAACAATTCTTCTTTTGCTCAAACGGTAACTCCTACTCCCACATCAACCAGTTCAAACTCTGACCAAAAGACGCAGCTTCAGCAGCAGATAAAAGATTTAGAAAATAAAATTGGTGATCTAAAAAACCAGGAAAACACTTTTTCTAATCAAATTTCCGCGATGGATAGTCAGATTAAATTGACAGAACTCAGGATTAATTCTACAGAATCACAAATTAAATCATTAACAGAAGATATTGACCTGGCAGCCCACAAAATTTCCCATTTGGAAACATCTTTAAGTGATCTTTCAAAGGTGCTTTTCCATAGAGTTGTCCATACCTATGAAGTTGGTTCAGTAGCGCCTCTTCAAGTTCTTATGTCGGCAAATGGTGCATCCGATTTCTTTTTCAAAGCAAATTACTTAAGAATCGTACAGGCTCATGATAAAAAATTGTTGACAGAAGCTCAACAAGCAAAAGACGATTATCAAAATCAAAAAGGTATTCTTGAGGATAAAAAGAAAAAAGTAGAAGCTTTAAAAACACAGCTTGAGGGTTACACAAAGCAACTGGCTGCTGATAAACAAAACAAGCAGGCGCTGCTTGCTCAGACACAAGGAAGCGAAGCAAACTATCAGCGGTTACTTTCACAGGCAAAAGCTCAACTAGCAGGGTTTTCCAGGTTTACAGCAAATTTTGGAGGAGCATCACTACTTGGAAACCAAACAGTGTGTGATGATTGGGGGTGTTATTATAATCAAAGAGATAGTCAGTGGGGAGGGAACTCTCTTAACGGAACAGGATATACTATAGCGAGTGATGGATGTCTGGTTACGTCTATGGCAATGATGTATACTCACTATGGCCATCGGGGTGTAACACCTCAAACAATTAATTCAAACTCTTCTAATTTTGCTTCTTATTATCCTGCATATTTACAATATACGATTTCAGCCGATGGTGCTACCTCTCAACGTATCGGTGCAGCGCTTGATTCAGCTTTGGGAAGTGGTCCGGTAGTTGTAGGTATTCGTGCGTATGGCGGTACTCATTTTGTTGTCATTCTGAGCGGTTCTAATGGAAGTTATACCATGAATGATCCCTATATTGAAGGAGGTCATAAAATTTCCTTTACAGATAACTATAGTGTTGGTAGCATTTTTGAAATTGATAGAGTAGCATTTTAAGAACGTTCTCTCCTCTTGTTTTTTTACACAAGAATGCTATTCTTAAAGAAGAGCAATGAGCCCAAGACAGACTGCCCACCTGTTTTCTATTGCCTTATTTATTTTAGGTTGTTTTTTTGTTCCTCAAGAAGTTTTTGCTGCAGATATCGTAATTAATGAATTCCTTGTTGATCCTTCCAGCCAGCAATGGGTAGAGCTTTATAACATTGGATCAAGTCCTCTCGATATTGGCGGATGGTTCATTGATGACTCAGGTGGATCGGAAAAGTTTGTAATTCCGTCGGGAACTATTATTTCACCGCACGAATTTAAAGTATTCGAAAGTAGTTATTTTAACCTAAATACCTCGACATCTGATGTCCTACAACTTCTGAATGGAACAACCGTTATAGATAGTTATGCATATGAAATCAGTCCGGGTGTAAATGCAACTTTTGGGAGAAATACAGATGGATTAGGAGGATGGGTGATTTTTAATTCACCTTCAAAAGGGTCAAGCAATAATTCTTCCATACCAGCGCCTACGGTAACCCCTACAATTATTCCTCCTACCCTAACAACTCTTCCTACACCGACCATAAAACCTAGTTCCACGCCAAAACCGGCTTCACCAACACCATCGTCTAAGCCGAGCGTGACTCCAAAACCTACGGTAACATTTGCTCCAACAATTACTTCAAAGCCAGCTAATCCCACCACAAAAATATCTCAATTATCATCAAGTGTTGTATACGTTTCTACCGGTAGTTCCCCTACCGCTTTATCTAAATTATCTGATACCCAGGTATTGGTAAGTTCCTCCTCCTCAGTGCTTACTGCCAGTGTTTCTGCTCCGATACTACCGACTCCCCACAAAATAAATAAAGTATCAGTACAGGGGGTAACCAATCAGTCTTTGTTTCCGATAGCCACAGTGATAAGTGGAATTCTCCTGATCCTTGGCTGTGCCGTTTTCCAATTTCGTGGTAGAATTAAGAAATTATTATGGGAGAAAGTAGAATAGAGACAAAGAGCTTTGAAGAAACGCAATCAGCGGGTAGTATTTTATCAAAACAAATAACACCCGGAGTTGCCCTTTTGTTATATGGTGATTTAGGAAGTGGTAAAACTACTTTTGTGCAAGGTTTGGCAAAAGGGTTAGGAATTGAACAACGCATCATTTCTCCTACATTTATTATTGCAAGGAAATATGAAATAAAAGGAAAGAGTTTGTATCATATCGATTTATACAGAACACAAACAGAGGTTGATTTAAAGAATATAGGTCTGGGGGAGTTATTAGAAGATAAAAATGCTATTGTAGTAATCGAATGGCCGGAAAAGCTCGGGAAGTTATTACCTGAAAAAAGAACAGAAATTCATTTCAGAGATTTGGGAGGAAATAGGAGAGAGATAATGATTCATAGTAAATATTAAATAGTAAATATGAAATATATTTAATGTTTAATTTTTGATATTTTATACCATATGAAAATAGATAATCTAAATATTAAGGAAGCGATTGATGTTTTAAAAAACGGGGGGATTGTAGTTTTCCCTACCGATACTGCTTATGGAATCGGATGCAGGATTGATAATGAAAAAGCAGTCAAGCGATTATTTGAAATCAGAAAAAGGCCGCCAACGAAAGCAACCCCGGTTCTGGTTGATACGGTCAAAATGGCACAGGATTATTTACAACCTATTCCGAAAGAGGTTATTAATAATCTTATTGAGCCATACTGGCCGGGTGCTTTGACAATTGTTCTGCCGTGTAAAACAGAAAAAATTCCGGAACTTGTCCGGGGAAAAAGTACAACACTTGGAGTTCGTATTCCCAACCATCCGCTAGCACGAACGCTTATTCGTGAACTTGGACTTCCAATTCTTGGTCCTTCTGCGAACTTTCATGGAAAAAAAACACCATATTCTTTTGAAGAACTTGATTCAAGACTTTTGAAACTGGTAGATTGTGTAGTCCAAGGAGAAGTACTATTCAAGCAGGCATCGACGGTTATTGATTGTACTCAAAAACCCTGGAAAATTCTACGGGAAGGGGCAGTATCTTTAGAATTATGAATTATGAATTAGGAATTAAGGAGATAGTTTTATCAATTGATACTTCGAGTAATAAGGAAATTGTGGTTGGCTTGAGGATTGATGGGAAATCCTATGAAAAAAGAGAAGAGATTGGTGTGCAAAAGTCACAGGTAGTTTTACCATTGGTTGAAGAAATATTAGCAGAACACCATTTAGACCCTACAGATATTACGTCTATTGAAGTTGCGCAGGGACCGGGATCATTTACCGGACTTCGGGTTGGAATTTCTATCGCAAATGCATTGGCATACTCACTTACTATCCCTGTTAATGGGAAACCGATTGGTGACTTTGCCGAGCCGGTGTATGAGTGATATACTGGAAGTAGATATACAATCAAGACTTTATTTCATGAAAGATTTTCTGCACCATCTTTTTTTACCGCGGTCTTCCAATAATCATCGACCCAAAGTCCTTCATCATTTCTCCCTTATACTTCTTATTACATTTTTGATACTGACTGGGTTATTTCTTTCTTCTGTTAAAACAAATTATTCCGGAGTTTTAGGTGTAACGACTGATATCAGCGCCCAGGATCTTTTGGCCTTAACCAACCAGCAACGTATCGCTCATGGGATGAATCCACTCAGCCTTAATTCTGAATTGTCTCAGGCAGCACTTATGAAAGCAAAATATATGTTTGTAAAGAATTTCTGGGCACATAATGCTCCTGATGGAACTACTCCTTGGGTATTTATTAAAAATTCGGGTTATAGTTATGTGTATGCAGGAGAAAATTTGGCTCGTGGCTTTACAGACTCATCTGATGTAGTGGATGCATGGATGGCAAGTCCCACACATCGTCAAAATATGTTATCACCTAATTATCAGGATATTGGTTTCGCAATTATGGATGGGAAGCTTTTGGGTGAGAATACAACACTGGTAGTTGAGATGTTTGGGAACCAGACAGATACGATAGCCACTGGATCGATCACAGATCAACCGGCTCAGATTGTGAATCCTACTGTGCCGGTGCTACCGTCTTCAAATGGTATTGTTATTGGTTCGATCATAAAACAACCATTTTTTGATAGTAAAGTAATTGCGTCAAATATTGCAATCCTTATACTTTTCCTCTTTATATTTGTATTAATTGTCGATATGATACTGGTACAACGACGAAGGATTGTGAGAATTGTAGGGCATAATGTTGATCATATTTTGTTCCTAACGACAATACTTATGTTAATACTTCTCTTTGGAAGGGGGATTACCTTATAATGTTAAAAGACTTGAGACATCATCGGGGATATTACATAATTCTCATTTTCATGTTACTGTTAGGATTTGTTGTAGCCTTGCAATCTCGGACAAATCTCCAGTTACAAACGGGTATAGTTGTCCTGATGGCATTTTTTTATGTTATCTTGGGTATTTTGCATCATTATCTAGACCATAACATAACAGTAAAAATTGTGGTAGAATATGTACTTATGAGCAGTATCGGTATTGCTATATTTTTCTTCTTTGTGAAAGGAGGATTCTAAGTGAAAGGCGTAATTCTAGCAGGAGGATTAGCTACGAGGCTTCGACCTCTTACGTGGGTTACTAATAAGCATCTTCTTCCGGTATACAATAAGCCGATGATCTATTATTCCATTGATACTATGGTAAAAGCAGGTATCAAAGAAGTTCTTCTTCTTACATCTCCGGATCACGCAGGCCATTTCGCCAATTTACTTAAAGCCGGCGAAGAATTTGGTTTAAGAATTTATTATGGAGTTCAACAGAATCCCAAAGGAGGAATATCCGACGGAATTTCATATGCAAAAGAATTTGCAAAAGAGGAGCGAATATTAGTTACGCTGGGAGATAACATTTTTAATGTAGATTTACAACCGGTTATAGAAAGTTTTTATAAGAGAGATAAAGGAGCAGTCGTCTATGGAGTAAAAATGCCTACAGACTCCGGACAATATGGAGTAATCGAAATGGACGAGAAGGGGAAAGTTCTGTCTATAGAGGAAAAACCGGAGCATCCGAAATCAAATATTGCACAGACAGGTCTTTATATGTACGATGAGAGAGTTTTTGAATTTATACAACAGTTAAAGCCCTCTGCTCGAGGTGAATTAGAAGTAACTGATTTGAATAACATGTATTTAAAAGAAGGAACATTACATGGGGAACTTTTGGATTGGTGGATAGATGCGGGAACATCATATGATGAACTGCTACGGGCAAATAATTTAGTTGCAGAAAAAATAAAGGCAGGTGACTTGTCATGAGTATCGCAGTTGTAGAAGAAGCAAAAAAAGTTTTAACGAAAGATCACAATAATAATGAAAATGGGTTTCTCATTGAGCTTTACAAAGATGGAGAAAAGACCGTTGCTTATCTTACCTCAGCAGCTCCAGGTGCATTCAAAGGGTATCATCTTCACCGAGTACGGGCAGCACGGTATATTTGTTTGAAAGGGAAAATGAAGATTATTCTTCAGACTCCGGGACAACAAGATCGTGAAGAACATATACTAGATGCAGCCAATCCTCAACGGTTATTTATTCCCAAAGATATTGCAACAGGATTGCTTAATATTGGTGATGAGGAAGCATGGCTTATAAATTATCCGGATCCTGCCTATGACCCAAATTTGAAAGATGAACAAGTGGAGTATAGTGAAGAGGACCTTAAAAACGGAATAGTAAAATGAAGTCAAAGATTGTTTCACAAAAGACTGCTTTTAAAGCAAAGCTATTTACTGTTGAAGAACTCAAGCTACAGCGCCCAAATAAAAAAGAAAAAATACATCATATTGCCAGAAGAAATCCAACTGTTACCGTTTTTCCATTAACCAATTCATATGAACTTTATCTTGTATCCCAATATCGCTACATGCTTGAGAAAAAAACACTTGAAGCAATGGCAGGGTTTATCGATACAGGAGAGACTTCAGTCCAGGCAGCAAAACGGGAATTAATAGAAGAAACAGGAATATCCGCAAACCAATGGGAGGAATTATCGCGTATTGAACTGGCAGGAAGCGTTTTTCGGGCTCAAGCACATTTATTCTTGGCAAAAGATTTAACATTTGGGCAAGCAAAACCGGAAGAAGATGAAGATATAGAAGTTATAAAAATGTCATTGCAGGAGGCGGTGGCAAAAGTAATGAGTGGTGAAATTAATCACTCAGCAAGCATGATTGGGATACTGATGTTAGATAAATTGAGAAAGGAAAAAAAATTATGATTTTTGACGGCTCCTATCGCGACTTTCCCTTCAGTCAGTACTCCTTGATGTTTATCAAGATGCGTGCTGTCGGGAGCCCTTCCAGTCGTGCCACCCGTCAATGCATTATAAGAAAGGATAAAATATGAGATTGTTTGTAACAGGCGGAGCTGGTTTTATTGGCTCAAATTTTATTTTATACTGGATGAAAAACCACCCTGCTGATTCTATTGTTAACTTTGATAAGTTGACGTATGCAGGAAATTTAGAGAACCTTGCGCAAGTTGAGCATAACCCAAATTATATATTTGTTCATGGTGATATTTGTGACGGAAAAGCTGTTGAGAAAGCAATGCAGGAGTGTGATATTGTAGTAAATTTTGCAGCAGAGACCCATGTTGACCGCTCTATTATGGATCCCTCCCCGTTTGTTTTGACAAATGTATTAGGTACTCAAGTACTTTTGAATGCTGCCCTTGAGTTAAAAGTAAAACGGTTTCATCATGTTTCAACAGACGAAGTATTTGGTAGCCTAAGCCTTGATGATCCGAAAAAATTTGACGAAAATACTGCTTATGCTCCTCGAAGTCCTTATGCAGCTAGTAAAGCTGCTTCAGATCATTTTGTAAGGGCCTACCATACTACCTATAATTTGCCGATTACCATTACAAATTGTTCCAATAACTTTGGTCCCTATATGTTCCCTGAAAAATTGATTCCATTGGCAATCACAAATATTTTAGAAGGTAAAAAAGTGCCCGTATATGGTGATGGGTTGTATGTCCGGGATTGGTTGTATGTTGAAGACCACTGTCGGGCAATTGATATGGTGTTATCCGATGGAAAAATCGGAGAAACATATGTTGTAGGAGGGATGACCAAATTAATTCCCAATGTAGAAGTTGTAAAAAGAATTTTAAAAATTATGGATAAAAATGAAGCCTCAATAAAATTTGTAAAGGATCGACCGGGACATGATAGGAGATATGATGTAGATTGGTCTAAGATCAAAACAGAATTAGGATGGGAGCCACGACATACCTTTGAAGAATGGCTTATAAAAACGGTACAGTGGTATACAACACATCAGGATTGGTGGAAACGAGTTAAAAGTGGTGCATACCATGAATATTACACCAAGCAATATCAAAATAGATGATTAAATGTACCTTGGAAAACGGCCATCAGGTTCTTTTTAGACACGTAACTGTTGCAGTAATTATCCTAAACGAACAGAAGCAAGTCCTTCTCATAAAACGCTCAAAAAATGTTACAAATCCCTATAAATATACTGTACCGGGAGGATTTTTGGACAGAGATGAAAATGTAGAGCAAGGAGCATTACGGGAATTGAGAGAAGAAACAGGATTTAACGGAAAAATTAAAATGCTTTTTGAAATAATAGATAGTCCTCATAGACCGAAAGAAGATAGACAGAATGTGGAATTCCGATTTATAGCAGAAGTAATTGGGGGTAAACCGACTTTGAATAAGGAGGTAACAGAAATTAAATGGGTGTCACAAACAGATTTACCTCCCGACGAACAATTTGCATTTGATCATTTGTCCACTATCAAACGATATTATGATTATCTAGAAACGCCATTTTCTGTACCCTTTTTCACGAGCAAATAGCATATGAATAAACATAAAATTCTTGGTATTGGATTGTCTGGATTAGTAGGTTCACGAGTGGAGCAACTACTTCAGAACCGATATGAATTTGAATTTGTTAGCCGAAGTAGTGGAATAGATATAACTAATAAAGAGTTGATTTATCATGAAATTAAAAAATCAGACGCTTCAGTTGTATTCCATCTGGCTGCAAAAGCCGATGTCGACGGATGTGAAAGAGATCATGAAGAAGACAGTAAGATATTGGGATATAAAGATATAGAAGAACAAGAAAAAGAGTGGAAAGAAAAACAAACCGCGTGGGCAATCAATGTAATGGGTACTCAAAACGTTGTATCGGCATGTGAACAGACGGGTAAAAAAATTATATATGTCTCGACGGATTTTGTTTTTAGTGGAGATGATGCTCCGTTAAATGGGTATACAGAAGATGATAAACCAAATCCTATAGACTGGTATGGGAGGACGAAATATGAGGGGGAGAATAGGGTCAAACAGAGTAAGATACCATGGGCTATTATGCGTCTTGCCTATCCTTATAGGTCAGATTTTGTTAAAAAGGATTTTATCCGTTTTATTATAGAACGGTTATCTGCAAATCAAAAACTTTCTATGATCACGGATCACATTATCTGCCCGACGTTTATTGATGATTTTGCCACTATTTTTGATGTTTTGATAGAAAAAGAGCTGACAGGGATTTTTCATACGGTAGGAAATCAAGCAATATCTCCTTATGAAGCGGCACGTCTCGTTGCGAAAGTATTTGGTTTTGAAGAAGATTTGATTGCTACAACAACCCGCGACGAATTTTTTCATGGTCGTGCAAAACGGCCTTTTAATTTAACGCTAAAAAATGCTAAAATAGAAACCTTAGGGATAATGACGAAGAGTTTGGAAGAAGGACTAATACAGGTGAAAGACCAAATGAGAGTGTAGAATTCAATTTTTTAAATTATAATATGACAATTACATTTATTGGACACGGATATGTAGGACTCGTTACGGCTGCTGTTTTTGCTGACTTAGGAAATACAGTTTGGGTTATTGGACATACTCCTGAAAAAGTGGAAGACTTAAAAAAAGGTATGATTCCTATATATGAACCTGGTCTTGATGAAATTGTAAAAAGAAATGTTAAAGCCAAACGTCTCTTATTTACCTTAGATTATTCTCCCGCAATTCCTCAGTCTGATGTTGTGTTCATTGCAGTTGGTACTCCTCCCCAGCCTGATGGTTCCGCAGATCTTTCTGTTGTATTTGATGTAGCTAAAAAAGTGGGAGAAAACCTAGAAGGATATACAGTCGTTATTACAAAAAGTACCGTTCCTGTAGGCACAAATAAAAAAGTGAAAGAAGTTATTGAGCAGGTTAAATCTCATAGTGCAGAATTTGATATCGCATCAGTACCGGAATTTCTGAGGGAAGGCCAGGCAATTGGAGATACATTCCATCCTGACCGCGTTGTTATTGGGACAGAGTCAAAAAAAGCTAAGAATCTTTTGGTAGAACTTCATATGCCTATTGTAAATAATGAGACCAACCCTACAAAGTTAGTACTTACTACGATTGAAACTGCAGAAATGATTAAGTATGCATCAAATGCATTTTTAGCGACAAAGATCTCTTTTGCTAATGCAATTGCACAACTTTGTGAGCATGCATATGCTGATGGGCCAACCGTTTTGGAAGCAATCGGACTTGATAAGCGTATCGGTGGTTCATTTCTCAATGCAGGAGCAGGGTATGGCGGTAGCTGTTTTCCTAAAGATGTCAAAGCTCTTATTTCAATCGCCGGAGATTATGGATATGATTTCCAATTGCTCAAGATTGTAGAACATATCAATAAGCAAGCAATGATAGGAATTGTAGATAAAACGAGAAAATTATTGGGAGATAACCTGAAAGGACAAAAAGTAGGCATTTTAGGATTATCCTTCAAGCCCGACACTGATGATATGAGAGAAGCACCGGCTTTGACTATTATAAAAGAATTGCTGAAGTCAGGGATAATAATTCAAGCCTATGATCCAGTTGCTATGAAAAATGCGGAACGGATAATGGGGGATTCTGTTTTGTTTACTCAGGATGCTTATACTGCAGCAAAAGATGCTGATGCTTTAATTATTGCTACGGAATGGAATGAATTTCGTCAACTGGATCTTTCAAAAATCAAAAAACTTTTGCGAAAACCAAATTTAATAGATGGAAGAAATATTTATGATCCTCATAAAGCCCGCGAATTAGGGTTTACCTATATAGGTGTTGGCAGATGAAAAAAGTTTTTATAACAGGAATTACTGGTTTTGCAGGAAGCCATCTAGCTCATTATCTGGAATCTCTTCATGAATTTGAAATATCTGGAACATACCTAACAACAGATAGTAAAAAAAATATAACTTCTGCAGATATTCAGTTAATCCAGGTAGATCTACAAGACGAGCAAAAAATTTCAGATATCATTGGCTCTGTCCATCCTGACTTTATTTATCATTTAGCTGCATTACCTTCTCCTGCGGATAGTTTTAAAAACCCATCATCATTTTTGACAAATAACATTACCGCAGAAGTGAATGTCCTTGAGGCTCTGCGAAAACAAAAACTTTTTCATACACGAGTACTCATTGTCGCATCAGGAGATATGTATGGGATGATAGCTCCGCAGGATCTTCCAGTTAAGGAAAATACACCTCTGCGTCCAACAAGTCCTTATGCAGTTTCTAAGATCGCACAGGATTACTTGGGTCTACAATATTTCATAACGTATAACATCCCCATTATTCGGATTCGACCCTTTAATCATGTAGGTCCCCGATTATCTCCTCAATTTGTTATATCTGCTTTTTCCAAACAGATTGCCGAGATTGAAAAAAAGAAACAAGAACCGATAATGCATGTTGGAAATCTTGAGTCAAAGCGTGATTTTACCGATGTCTCCGATATGGTGCGTGCTTATCATTTGATTCTGGAAAAAGGGCTACCAGGAGAAGTGTATAACATCGGTTCGGGAAAAAGTTATAAAATAGCAGACATACTAAAAAAATTGCTTGAACTTTCATTAACAAAAATTACTATAGAAACAGATCAACAATTACTTCGTCCCAGTGATATTGCAGATATTGTATGTGATTATTCAAAGCTTCATATGATTACGGGCTGGCAGCCAAAAGTTCCGATTGAAGAGACACTAAAAAGGACCCTCGACTATTGGCGAAATATTGTATAAAATAGGATTATATGAAAAGAGCACTTATTACAGGTGTTACTGGCCAGGATGCTTCTTATCTGGCTGAGTTATTGCTGAAAAAAGGATATAAAGTATATGGTACTACACGACGTACCAGTACCGTTAATAATGAACGTATCAAGCACTTTGAGGACCAAATAGAAATTCTGTCTGCAGATTTACTTGATCAAAGTTCATTAACAGAAGCAATAGAATATTCTCATCCGGATGAAGTTTATAATCTCGCGGCTCAGTCATTTGTAAAAACATCCTGGAATCAAGCAGTACTAACCGGAGAGTATACGGGTTTAGGTGTTACGCGCGTATTGGAAGCAGTGAGACGGGTTAATCCTTCAATAAAATTTTATCAAGCATCATCTTCAGAAATGTTTGGAAAAGTTATCGAAACACCGCAAAAAGAAACAACTCGTTTTTATCCCCGCAGTCCTTACGGAGTTGCAAAAGTATATGGGCATTATATAACCGTGAATTATAGAGAAAGTTATGATATGTTCGCGTGCTCCGGTATATTATTTAATCACGAATCACCTCGACGAGGACTAGAATTTGTTACTCGGAAAATAAGCCATGCGGTAGCCAGAATTTCACTGGGAAAACAATCTCGATTAGTACTTGGGAATATGGACTCTAAGAGAGATTGGGGATTTGCGGGTGACTATATAGAGGCAATGTGGTTGATGATGCAGCAAGATAAGCCTGATGATTATGTAATTGCTACTGGAGAAACTCATTCTGTGCGTGAATTTGTTGAGTTGGCATTTGATGCAGTTGGTATACATGATTGGCAGCAATATGTTGAGTCTAATAATGACAAATATCTCCGCCCGGCAGAGGTTGATTTGTTGGTTGGAGATTATAGTAAAGCAAAAAAAGTTTTAGGGTGGGAACCAAAAACAAGCTTTAAGCAGCTTGTTGAAATGATGGTAAAAGCAGATTTGGAGCGTGAACAGGAGAAGAGCTGAATGAAAAAAGCACTAATAGCAGGAGGAGCAGGCTTCATTGGCTCTCATCTTTGCAGAAAGCTTCTGAAACAGTACTATGACGTAATTTGTGTTGACAATCTTCTTACGGGAAATAAAGACAATATAAAAGACCTTTCTTCACAAAAAAATTTCACTTTTGTTGAACTTGATATTATAAAAGATATATCCTCTCTTGAAAAGTTCGGTACGATTGATTATATTTTCCATCTTGCAAGTCCCGCTTCACCAAATAAGGAGAGTAAAACAAGCTATATTAATTATCCTATAGAAACTTTACTAGTTAATTCTACCGGTACTTATCACTTACTCGAATTAGCGAGAAAAAATAATAGTACTTTTCTATTTGCTTCAACATCTGAAGTGTATGGAGATCCTCAAATATCACCACAAGTGGAAACCTATTTTGGAAATGTAAATCCAAATGGTGTACGTTCAGTTTATGATGAGGCAAAACGTTTTGGTGAAGCAATAACATTTGCATATCTTCGAAAATTTTACATCGATGTTCGCATTGTACGGATTTTTAATACCTATGGACCTTATATGCAAAAAGACGACGGAAGGGTGGTATCAAATTTTATAACTCAAGCGTTAGCCCAGAGTCCTATGACTATTTACGGGGAAGGACTACAAACGAGAAGCTTTTGTTACGTCAGCGATTTAGTTGAGGGACTTCTTAGTGCAATGATTACTTCCGGGACAAAGGGTGAGGTTATTAATCTGGGTAACCCTGATGAACGGACTGTTGAAGAGCTTGCTACCATTATCAAGGAAATGACTGCAACACAATCAGAAATTATATTCAAACAGCTTCCCCAGGATGATCCGAAAAAACGGTGTCCGGATATAACAAAAGCACAAAAATTACTTTCCTGGAAACCGAAAGTAAGTTTACAAGATGGACTTAAAGCAACAATTGACTATTTTAAAACAGTTTGAAAATATAAACAATGAAAGTAGTTATTATTCTTCCAACATATAACGAAAAAGGCAATATTGAAAAACTAATTACAATATTGGAGAGTAAAGTTTTCCCTACGATTAAAAAACATTCTATGAATATTTTAGTTTGTGATGATTCATCGCCAGATGGGACGGCACATGAAGTAAAAAAAATGATGAAAAAATGGAAAAATCTAGAGCTTAGCAGTGGTCCTAAAAAAGGTTTAGGTGCAGCTTATGTAAGAGGAATGGATTACTCTCGGAAAAATATGCATGCTGAGATTATTTTCACTATGGATGCCGATTTTTTTCATGATCCATTAAAAATCGGGGAGTTTTTAAAGAAAATTGATCAAGGATATGATATTGTAATTGGGACCCGATATAGTAATGGAGGATCAATCCCTTCCAATTGGGGACTCCATAGAAAAATATTCTCAATTTGCGGAAATTATTTGGTACGGGTAATATTGTTCCGTTTTTCTATCCATGATTGGACAGGCGGGTATCGAGCAATAAGAAAAGAAGTGATTCTAAAAGAAAAAAATAAAGCAAAAATGTATACCGGATATACATTTAATGTGGCTTTTTTACATAAGGCGGTACAAGATGGATTTAAAATCGCAGAGGTGCCTTTTCATGCTACGGATCGGGTGCTTGGACATTCCAAAATAACTCCTGTACAATATATTATTAACTTGATGCAATATGTCATTGGTGCACGGATGAAAGAATTGTTGGTTAACCCCCAGCATTATTCAGCGAAAAATCAGAAGAGTCATCATATAAATAATTATAAAACTACAGAAAACGCATCGGTATAATAAATATATGAAAATAGTGGTTATTTCCCCAACGTATAACGAAAAAGTAAATATGGAGAAAATGATTCCACTTTTGGAAAAAGAAGTTTTCCCAAAAGTAAAAAATCATACCATGTATTTACTGATTGCCGATGACAAATCTCCTGATGGTACGGCGGATGTTGTCCGTTCTTATATGAAGCAATGGAAAAATATAGAGTTATTGGAAGGAGATAAGCAAGGGTTAGGGTCAGCATATATACGGGCAATGAAATATGCAATGGAAAAAATGCATGCAGATGCAGTTATAGAATTTGATGCTGATTTTCAACATGACCCTCATGATATTCCTCGTCTTATTAAAGCAATGGATGAAGGTGCAGATTATGTTATTGGTAGTAGGTATATTCCCGGTGGTCAAATTCCAAAAGAATGGGGTTTTGATCGAAAAATAAAAAGCATCTTTGGGAGTCTTTTTGCGAGAATTGTTTGGCTTAATTTTAATATTCATGATATGACTTCAGGATTTAAACTCACAAAGACAGCATACCTTAAAAAAGTAAATTTAGATCATCTCTATTCAAAGGATTATGCATACAAGCTGCAAATACTATATGAAATAGCCAAACTTGGCGCGAAAGTAAAAGAGGTTCCTATTATTTTTTATGAGCGGACAAAGGGAAAAAGTAAAATGGATACCAATAATCTTTATGATTCCTTTGCATTGGTGGTACGGTTGAGATTACGTGATTCACAACGGTTTATCCGGTTCCTTATTGTTGGAGGAACAGGATTTGTTGTACAAATAGGGACTCAGGAAGGATCTATTTTAACAGGGGTGGCTTTTGGCTTGGCAGGACTTCTTTTTCCGTACCAAGCCGGTTTTTTTCACGATACTGTTGCGGGACTGGGGAATGCAATTGCTGTAGGAATTGGGGCTGAGTCAGCAATTATCTCAAATTTTTTAATTAATAACTTCTGGACATTTGGAGATACAAGGAAATTAAAAGAAAGTTCACCCGGAATTATCCGGTTACTGAAATTCAATCTTACATCCCTGGCTTCAATTTTAGTTCAAGTGTTGGCAGTTTCTATTGCTATTAATTATATGGGCACGAGTGTTAAACTATTCTCTTATACGGTTCCGGTTAGAATTGCAATTTTAATTCCAACAATTATTTTAGTCGTTATTCCCCTCAATTACCTTATTTACAATAAAATTATTTGGAAGACACAATATTTAAAAGATGCAAAAAATTCTTAAAAAAAAAGAGATAATAATTCTTCTTCTTATTCTAGTAGTAGCTGCTTTTTTAAGACTATATCATATAGCAGACTACATGACTTTTCTTGGCGATGAAGGGAGAGATTCGTTGGTTCTTGAGAATATTGTACATAGGAAATTTACCTTACTGGGTCCCACCGCATCTGTAGGGGGATTCTACATGGGGCCAATTTATTACTATTTAGTAACCCCCTTCTATTTTATCTTTCGTCATCCGGTTGGTCCATCAATTTTTGTCGCATTGCTTGGTGTTGTGACCGTTTGGTTTATTTATAAAGTTGGAGCAGAATTTTATAATAAAACTTCAGGGTTAATTGCAGCCTTTTTCTATGCAATTTCTCCGCTTGCTGTTATCTCATCAAGATCTTCTTGGAATCCTAATGTTATGCCGCTATTTACGCTGCTCACGTTGTATGTTTTGTATAAAGCAATTGCTAAAAATAAAATATGGCTTTTTCTTATTGTCGGAATACTCTACGGAATTGATATTCAACTCCATTACATTGAAACATTTTTGGGATTAATTATTATTCTTTATACATTTGTTGGAACATTTTTTTATAAATCTACAAAATTTGTTACAAATATCAAGGAATATATCAAGCGTGGATTAATAATCCTAGTGGGCTTTCTTGTAGGTTTTTCGCCCTTTTTAGCTTTTGAATTCAGGCATGGATTTGAAAATAGTAAAAATATAATCAATTTTATTTTTTTCTCAAAAGATACCGGAGCAGGAGCAGATTTTTTAGCCAATATCGGTAATGTTTTCTTCAGATTGTTCTCACGACTGCTGGTGGATTTTCCTCCGTATTCTCATATTGAACAGATGGCAACATCACGAGATATAGTGTTGTTTATTGTATCGATTTTGGTAGGGGTAGTCCTTACTCTCTTCTTTTTCTGGCACTATCGGCAGACTTTGAAAAAGCGTGATACTAAATTCCTTGAATATACATTACTCCTTCTCTGGTTTGGGATTGGAATAGTAATGTTTGGCTTTTATAAAAAGCCGATTTATGATTACTATTTTCAATTCCTTTTTCCTATACCATTTTTATTTTTAGGCGCATTTATGGCGTTTTTATGGAAGAAGAATCATTTGTACAAAGGGATAGCTGTAATTAGTTTTGTTCTTTTTTTGTTTCTTTGTCTGCAAAAATCACCGGTTCTATATCCCGCGAATAAACAACTGAATCAGACTGAGGAAATTTCACGGTTTGTTTTTGATAAAGCCCAGGGAAAACCATTTAATCTGGCACTGCTGACCAGTGGTAACTCAGATCATGCATATAGATATTTTTTGACATTGTGGGGGAACCCTCCGGTTGTTATACAAAATTCTGTTGTAGATCCTAATCGTACTACCGTGACAAAACAACTTCTAGTTATTTGTGAATATCCTGATTGTAAGCCGCTAGGCAATTCATTATGGGAAGTGGCAGGTTTTGGTTCTGCTGATATTGCGGGACATTGGAAAATATCCGTTGTCGAAATCTACAAGTTAGTACCTCTGGGAAATAAGAATTGACATCTTCAGTAGCACATAGTAAACTAACACTACTTTGGTATAAGTATAGATAATACAGAGGTTACTTTGGTATGATTCAGGTTTCAAAAAAAGAAGATTACGCCATTATTTTACTCAATGAGCTTATTGATGCCGTAAAGAGTAAGCCGTTGCCTTTATCTGAAGTTGCCCAAAAACATCAGTTATCAATTTTATTTCTGCGGAAGATCGCGTTACTTTTACGAAATGCCGGAATCATCCGCGCAATAGAAGGAAAACAGGGAGGATATCTGCTTGCAAAAAAACCTGAAGATATTCAATTGGGAAAAGTCTTGGAGAGTTTATCCACAAAATCATTGTTTTCCTGTTGCCAAGATACAAAAGATGGTAAATGCTCTGTAAAAACATGTCCACATGGGCTTTCCATTCGACGAGTAAACAATCAATTGTTGGAAAAAATATATACCTTGAGTCTGAAAGATTTAAAATCATCACATTCGTTATGAAAAAAAATATTTTAACTGTTAAAAACTTACATTCAGGTATTGCAGATAAAGAAATTCTAAAAGGAATTAATTTAGAAATAAAAAGCGGAGAAGTACATGCAATTATGGGCCCCAACGGTGCAGGAAAAACTACATTGGCATTAAGTTTGATGGGCAGTCCCGGATATACTATTCAAGATCATGTTTCAAAGTTCAAGTTCCAAATAAACACAAAAGATATGAAGGAATTATTGCCTGAGGAAAAGGCACGAATGGGTCTATTTATCTCTTTCCAGCAGCCTGTTGAGATAAGCGGTGTCTCTGTACTGGCATTTCTAAGAACAGCATATAAGGCATTATATCCTGAGCAAAAAATCCCCCTTTCAGAATTTAAAAAGATAGTTGGGGAAGCATTGAAGGCTGTAAATTTACCACAAGAATTTATGCAACGATCTTTAAATGAAGGGTTTTCAGGAGGGGAGAAAAAACGTGCGGAAATAGCGCAACTTTTGGTACTCAAACCCAAATTCGCAATTTTGGATGAAATAGATTCAGGTCTTGATGTAGATAGTCTCAAAGTTGTTGCGACAGCAATACAATCGGCAGTAAAACAATATAATATTGGTATACTTTTGATTACTCATTACCAACGAATTCTTCATTATTTACGACCCACCTATGTTCATGTCCTTATGGATGGATTAATTAAAAAGTCGGGGAAAATGGCTCTGGTAAGAATTATTGAAAAGGAGGGATATGCAGCAGTTTGATGTGTCCTATCCATTTGGTTTTCATGATAAAGAGCAACCATTTTATTCAACTCAAAAAGGGCTATCGGAAAAAACAGTACGAGAAATTTCCGGAATCAAAAATGAACCATCATGGATGCTGGATATCCGGCTGAAAGCATTAAAGCTTTTTTTTGCCAAGCAATTGCCAATGTGGGGAGGAGATCTTACCCGGATAAACTTTGACAATATTTATTACTATGTAAAATCTACCGAAAAACAGGCTGCTTCCTGGGATCTTCTACCCGATGATATTCGAAATACCTATGAGAAAATCGGAATTCCGCAGGCTGAGAGAAAATTTCTTGCAGGGGTAGGAGCACAGTATGATTCGGAAGTTGTCTATCATAGTATTTCAAAAATGCTCGAAAAAAAGGGTGTCATTTTTTGTGATACGGATACGGCAATTCATAAATATCCTGAAATCATCAAACAATATTTTGGAACAATCATTCCTGCGGCAGACAATAAATTTGCCGCTTTAAATACTGCCGTATGGTCAGGAGGGTCATTTATTTATGTTCCCAAAGGAGTGCACGTTGAACTGCCGCTCCAGGCGTATTTTCGTATTAATGCTAAGAATATGGGTCAATTTGAGAGAACATTAATTATTGCCGATGAGGGGTCATATGTTCATTATGTTGAAGGATGCACTGCCCCTATTTTTACAACCGATTCCCTTCATTCCGCTGTTGTAGAAATTCTTGTCAAAAAAGGAGCGCGGGTTCGATATACTACTATTCAAAATTGGAGTAAGAATGTTTATAACTTAGTAACCAAGCGCATGTTTGTCGAGGAGGAAGGCTTTGGAGAATGGATTGACGGTAATTTGGGTTCCCAGCTTACAATGAAATATCCTTCCATTTATTTAAAGGGAAGAAAGGCCCGGGGAGAAATATTATCTCTCGCGTTTGCGGGCAAGGGCCAACATCAGGATGCGGGGGGAAAGGCAATTCATTTAGCTCCTGAAACAACTTCCGTTATTACATCTAAATCGATTTCAAAAGATGGCGGGCGGACGTCATATAGAGGATTACTAAAGGTTATAAAAGGTGCAAAAAATTCTAAATCTACTGTCAGGTGTGACGCGCTTATTTTAGATGAAAAAAGCCGTTCTGATACCTATCCCACGATGGAAATTAATGAGGAGCGGGTTACAATCGGGCATGAGGCCTCTGTTTCAAAAATAGGAGAAGAACAATTGTTTTATTTTCAATCACGTGGAATCTCTCAAGCACAAGCAGAAGTAATGATTGTGAATGGATTTGTAGAGCCGATTGTTCGTGAGTTACCAATGGAATACGCGGTTGAGCTGAATCGTTTGATTCAACTGGAAATGACCGGTGCCGTGGGGTAAAATCGTATATTGTATCTAGTATTTAGTATATAGGAAATGAAAAATGAAGGAATTAAAGTTTGTTATAAAAGCTGGAGAAGAGAAAGTTATTCCGTTTGTATGGATAAACGGAGATGAAACGGAAGTTTTAATCTCTGTCAAATTGTTAGGAAATAATTCAACTGCAAAAATCGTAGGGTTATTTTATGGAACGGGGAATTCTTCTATAGTATTTAATACTCATGTTACTCACAAAGGGCAGCGTACCAAAAGTCTTACCACAATACGGGGGGTATTTAAAAACCATGCCACATTTAACAATGATGGGATGATCCATATTGCCAAGGGTGCTAAGGGTGCTGATGGATATTTTGCTTCAAAAATCTTGTTATTTGATGACTCAAAAGGACGATCTGTTCCTTCTTTGGAAATTGATGAAAATGATCTGAAAGCTGGTCATGCTTCAACGATTGGACGGCCTGATGAGAATCAAATGTTTTATTTGCGAAGCAGAGGGTTGTCGGAGCAAGAAGCAGAAAAACTGATTATCCGAGGATTTTTTAACCCGCTTATTCTCCAATTACCAGGGGTAGAACAAGTAGTTGTAAAAAAACAATTGGACCATATTTTGGCATGAAAAGTTATAAAAACGATTTTCCGATTTTAAAAAATAATAAGAAGTTAGTTTATTTGGATTCTGCGGCAACGAGTCAAAAACCTCAGATAGTTTTGGATGCCCTGATGAACTATTACAAAAATTATAATGCGAATGTAAAGCGGGGGCTTTATCCAATTGCTGAGAGAGCTACTGCAAAAGTTGAAGAAGTAAGACAAAAAGTTGCAGCATTTCTGAATGCTTCAGAATCATCAGAGATTATTTTTGTTCGCAATACTACTGAGGCAATTAACTTGGTCATGAATACGTGGGGAGATATAAATATAAATCCTGATGATGTAATCGCAGGGACGATTATGGAACATCATAGTAACTTTGTTCCTTGGCAGCAACTTGCTTTAAAAAAGCAAGTTTTGTTTGAAGTTATTGGTATTAATGATAATGGTTTCCTCGATATTAAAGATAAAATATTAAATATTAAAAAGGCGAAATTATTAGCGATTACTCATGTATCAAATGTTTTGGGAACAATAAATCCATTAAAAAAAATAATAGCTGATTGTAAAAAGATAAATCCGAGTTTAATAGTTTTAGTAGATGCTGCGCAATCTGTCCCTCATATGAAAGTTGATGTTCAGGATTTGGGATGTGATTTTCTGGTATTCTCCGGACACAAAATGATGGCATCAACAGGAATAGGGGTCTTATATGGTCGGAAAAAATTACTTGAGGACATGCCTCCCTTTTTATTTGGTGGGGAAATGGTTAGGAAAGTTACAATTGATCAGACAACGTTTGCTAAGGTTCCCGATAAGTTTGAAGCAGGAACTCCTGATATTTCGGGAATTATTAGTCTGGGTGCAGCTATTGATTATCTGGACAGTATTGGAATGGATACGATTGCAAAACAGGAGAGAATGCTAATAGCGTATTGCTTAGAGTGTATGGAAAAGATTGAAGGAATGCGAATATATGGACCAAAAGTTAGTACCAAGAGGAGTGGAATTATTAGTTTTACAATTGATGGAATCCATCCTCATGATATTGCGCAAGTTTTAGGTGAAGAGGGGATTTGTATCCGTGCCGGACATCATTGTGCAATGCCTTTGCATACAACATTGGGATTACCGGCGACAGCACGTGTCAGTTTTTATCTCTATAATGATAAAAAAGATGTAGATAATCTGATAAAAGGAATTAAAAAGGCACAAAAAATATTTCTCGAAAAATAAACTATAATCCTCTATGACTTGTAAGTATGTAATCTGAATTACATTCTTTTTGCTCGTCCGTTGTTACGATGCTTCTGGCAATCCATAGTACAAAGCAAAATGCGTTTTGTATTATTCTGCCAATTTTTCTGTACATTAACAATTACGAAAATTCTTTTAGATAGGTATGTGTTCGGGCTGAGAATCGCCAAGAGAAGATTTATATAAGTCTTTTCTTGGCGGTTCTTCGCCTGGTCCTACAGGGCACTTTCATTCAAGACTCGTAGAGTCATGGAGAAAGGAGGATAGGTGAAGCTGCACGTGGTTCGTTTCAGTCCAAGGAGGACAACAACATGTTGCGAGTTCTCGTGCCTCTGGCAGCCTACGTGGTTTCTTTATTCCTGGTCGACCGGCTCATGCTCGGCGTGGCGCTTTTGGCTCCCATGATTGTCTTGGGCGTAGTGCTTCTCATGCTGGAGAAGGGCTCGACCCCTGCATTGGTAGCCTTCGGGGTCTACGGCGGCGGTGCCGTCCTGGCTTGGGTGGCAGTGGCAAATTTAGCCTTGCCGGCAGTCCCAGTCCTCGTGGTTCTGTATCTCGTCGCTACGCTCGTGGTGGTCTTGTCCGATCCCAAGATGAGAACTCAGCTCGGCCTGTCTCCCCGTCCCGGTTGATCTATCCGGTAGCCTGATGGCAACTCAGCCGTCTGGCTAAAGCTTTGGGAGACACCCATCGGATCGGTAAGGAGCCCTACCTTGCTGTCCGGTGGGTGTTCCATCGCTTTTTCGAAAGGATTTTCGTATGTTTTGGTTCCCATTGCGCCGTGGATTGGAGCAGAAGAGAATGCGTAACAGTTGTTGCATAATGAAGTGACAGTTGTATACCACAATCTCTCAAGTTCTTTTAATTCACGGCGCTCAATCGTTTAAAGAGGTAGTTATAATGCCCAATTTGATTTAAAGATTTTTGGTAATTGAAAATCAGCCATTGTAAAATAAGAAATCAATTGTCCATGATGGAGCCGTTCATGTTCTGCAAGGCTTGCTATGTGGTTAATGAATGGTTTGTTAAATCCCGGCCACTTCACTGTAAAATTTTCCTCTTTTCTTCGTGATACAATTGCCTCTCTCCAATCCTTATTCGCTTTTCCCAAAAAATCCTGTATTTGCTCTTTTGTCTGAAAATCATTCTTTTTCGGAAGTTGGTCTGAATGAAAGAGCGAAAAATCCATACGGCCAGTTATAATTGCCTGCGTATAGACTATCTGGGTTCGCCCCATGCAGCCAAATTGCCAATAGAGCGATTGCCACTTTTCTCCTTTTGGTTGAAACTGTAATTTATCATCATCGAGACTCTGCAGGATTTCTACGGTTTCGGACCTGGTAAAATTCCATGCCTTCACGAAATTTGTAACTACATTTTTGTATTCCATCTCGTGATTATATCAAAGAAATGGTTATTGATTTTGTATATCATCTCTGTTAGTATTTCGTTTGGCAGGAGTTATTGTAGAGCTAAATTCAGCCATATAAATAATTCCTCTCTTTTTTTAGCACGTTGAGTTTATTAAGAATTGTATACCATTTTTTAGTGTGACCGGTGGAATGAGTAGATAACTATTTATCTTTTCTTTCCACTGGCCACCTAGGACTGTAGGTGGTGTGGAGAAAGGGCTGCCCTTGCAGGAATAAACTGCGGATCCGTTTTAATGGGGGGTACCACATGGTTCGGTCTCGCGACTCGCCCATTTGGTTTGGGATCTGATCAGGGGGGTCTGGGTTTCGTCCATCTTCGCCACATCTCCCGTCTCGCTACGGCCTAGCGGGAGCTTTTCTCTGGCAAACCCTTGGTGGTTTTTTTGACAACTCGGGGTAGTCCCGAGTGTCGTTTCGGGGAGGTACCGATGTTAGCACAGCATGTGCCAAAGATCCATGGCCTGACTTCGTCCGCCCTCACCCCGTTGGCCGGCCACTTCGCCAGGAGCTGATCGCTACGCTTCTCTTGC
Source organism: uncultured Gammaproteobacteria bacterium (assembly GCA_964497535.1). Classification (GTDB taxonomy): domain Bacteria; phylum Patescibacteriota; class Microgenomatia; order Levybacterales; family UBA12049; genus CAZCCG01. The sequence goes on along the minus strand of CAZCCG010000004.1, from coordinate 28,649 downwards.
GGGTGGTTGTGGGGAGAGGCGGGGATATTCCCCGTCTCTCCCCTGCCTAACAATTCTTTTCTCAGGTGCTTTCAAGCGCCGAGTGATTGGTTTCCGATCGATACATATCAGTAACTGTACATTGCACAGTTTTTGACTATTCGTCAGCAAGAACGCCTTTTTCACTCGGCGCTATTTGCGTTTTCAGGCTGTCTTTTTGTTATTTTCCCACATTTTTGATATCATATACAATTCATATGCAAAATAATCTGATACTTCATCTCAGCGATTTGGAGAAAGAACAACAACGATTGCAAAAAGTGATCGAAAAGCGTAAAAAAGCTCTTTTTACCGTCACTGAAAAATATGAAGAGCTTGAAATGCGAATTACCGCAGTCCAACAGGAATATAACCGGCGTGTCGGCACCCACTATATTCGCGATAATGCTTTGGATTTGCAAATCATACAATATAAAAAGATAAATAGTCTTATGGATAAAGGTTTGTCTTATGAAGAGGCTTTGAAAGAAGTAAAGAAACAATTCAGGAAATCAGATGAATCCGATGAATCGTTCTTTTTTGATATGAGTGCTTTTGAGGAAACTGAGGGAGAAGAAAAAGAAGATATTAAAAAACTTTGGAAAAAATTAGTTCATTTATTTCATCCGGATTTGGCACAAAGCCCGGATGATAGAAAAAACAGGGAAGAAATTATGAAGCAGATTAATATAGCATATCGCAAGCATGATTATGCAACACTGGCTCAAATACATGAGAAACAATCAATAGAACATATAGAAGACTATTCGGTTGAACAATTACACAACGTATATTCGACAATAGAAAATGCAATTATCAGGATTGCCGCTAATTACCAATCACTCAAAAAATCACAGTGGTACTCGTGGCTTAAAAAATCTAAAGAGGAGAAAGATAAGTTATTTGATAAGATGGAACTTGAAATATTGCAGGATATTGTAGTAAAAGACCGGTTTTTGTATAACCTCAAACAAAAATATAACCTACAGTAATATAGTATTTGGTATACTTTCAATGTGCGTAAAGTTCTAACGATTGTAGTGGTATTATTTCTGGTAGTTATTGTTATGCAGAAAGTCCCCAACGTTCCGATAAAAAATAATAACGCTACAATTGCTTATATCGCAATTGGTGATTCATATACTATTGGTCAAAATGTTGATACTGCTCATAATTACCCATCACTGGTAACCCGGCACTTACAATCTGCGGGAATACCGATTACATTAGTAGCAAATCCTTCGATAACAGGGTATACAACACAAGATGCCATAGAATTTGAATTACCTGTTGTTGATTCATCTCATCCAATCATTGCTACGGTAATGCTGGGTACGAATGATATAGTCCAGGGAGTTTCTTCTGAAACATTTGCAAAAAACCTTTCTTATATTCTAGATTATATTCAATCACGGCTGCCGCAAAAGAATAAGATCGTACTTTTGACAATTCCTGATTTTTCAGTGACACCATTTTGGCATAAATATTATGGTAAAGATACTGTTCTAGTACAAATCAACCAATTCAACCAGATTATTAAAGAAGAAGCACAAAGACGCAGTATACCGGTTGTTGATGTAACAGGCTTGTCAAAAGAAATGGGAAATGATAGAACATTACAGACATATGATGGTCTCCATCCGAGTGCAAAAGAATATTCAAAATGGGAAGAAAAACTGTTTCCTGTCTTATACAATCTGCTAACAGAAGATGAAACTAAAAATAATTAATCTCAATATTTTGCATGGGGGAAGGTTCATGGATAACCTTTTGCATTTTTTAAAAAATGCAAATGCAGATATACTCTGTCTCCAAGAAGTTTATAACGGTACCAATTCAAAGTGGGAGCGGCGATATCGAACAGTTGAGGTATTACAGCTTGAGTTATCACTTCCTTATGTACGTTTTGCCGCCGAGATGCTAGACAGGGCAGACTTTGGAAAAGTAGATCAGGGAAACGCAATTTTTTCTAAATTTCCATTGGAAGAAAAAGAAACAATTTTTTATGATGTACCGTATGGTGAATATAGTGAAAATGAAGAAAATGCGAAAAAAGATGGAGATTTTACTTTCTGGCCGCATAACCTGCAACATGTAATCGTCCAATTGCCTCATAAAAATTTACATCTTTTTAATACTCATGGGATATGGGGATTAGACGGTGGGGATAACCCGCGGAGGATACATATGAGTAATACAATTATTGACCAAATTCAAGATATGGATTCAGTTATTCTGGCAGGAGATTTTAATTTACGTCCGGCTACCCAAACGATTCAAAATATCCAAAAACATCTCAAAAATGTTTTTAAAGACGAACTGGTTTCTACTTTTAATATGAAACAAAAGAAAAATCCGGGGTATGCAACAGCAGTGGTAGATATGGTATTTGTAAGTTCGGATATTGCGGTTGCAGAGCATTGTATGCCTCAAGTGGATATCTCAGATCATCTGCCTTTGATAGTTACAATAGAGGTGTAGTGAATATGGTAAAATAACTATCCTATGGACATGCTATATAAAGAAGAAATTCTGGAGCATTATCGGGAGCCGCAAAACTATGGAAAACCGTTCGTATTTGATAGTACCTCAACGCAATTAAATCCTTTTTGCGGAGATGAAATAGAACTGTATATAAAATGGGACAAAGGGGGAAAAAGGGACAGGAGGGACACAGGGATTAAAAACATTTCGTTTCAGGGTAAAGGATGTGCCATCGCTATAGCAAGTGCGTCAATTTTGACCGAACACGTAAAAGGAAAAACAAAAGCAGAGTTGACAAAAATGAACGAAAACGATATGCTGAATTTACTTGGAATTGAAGTTTCGCAGACACGAAAGAAATGTGCGCTGTTGGCTTTTGCGGTACTTCAAGATTGTCTAACATAAAACTATGCCATATAAAGTAAAAGTTGATCGAGAAATGTGTATTGGTGCGGCAAGTTGTGTCGCAGTAGCTCCTCAGGCATTTGATCTGGATAGTGAAGGTAAAGCTGTTATCAAGAAAAAGGACGGCACGATGACATCGGATTTTGTCAACTATGCCGATATCAATGACACAGAACAAAATATCCTGAATGCTTCAAAATCATGTCCGGTGAACGCAATAATTATCGTTGAAGTTGATGAAGCGGGAAATGAAGTAAAACAAGTCTGGCCTCAGTAAGTTGAAAGTTCAAAGCGCAAAGTTTTAAATTAGAATCTTCGTAATGCAAATGATTTCAAGTACACTATGGTGAATAATCAGCGTTTAGTTATAAGCGTTTAGCGTATAGTTTGATTATATTGGAATTCATGTGGATTTAGTTTATAATTGGTTCAGGAATTACTAGTATGGTAGATATTCAGTGGTTAATTGGTGGAGAAGCAGGATATGGCATCATGACGGTAGGTACGATGATGTCAAAAATTTTTACCCGTCTTGGACTTTCTGTTTTTGATTATGTGGAATATCCCTCTTTAATTCGGGGTGGACATAATGCTTATTATGTCAGAGCTGCGGATGTCGAAATACATTCTCAAAAAATGCCGGTAGATATTCTGGTTGCGTTAAATCGAGATACCATAGATAAGCATAAAGATGAACTGGCACCCAATGCTTTTGTTCTCTATGATCCGGCAATGACAAAAATTGCAGATGGAGAATTTCCCGTAACGGTATCATTGTTGGCGGTTCCATTTCTTGAGTTGACTCAACAAGTAAAAGCCGATCGTCTGATGGTTAATACTGTCGCTGTGGGGGCATCTCTGCCTCTTTTTTATCCTGATTACGAAGTATTACAGAAAATTTTGCAGGATATTTTTGGCAGAAAAGGAGAAACGGTCATTGCGGAAAATATAAATACTTCAAAGGCAGGGTTTGATTACGTGAAGCAACATTTTGCCTCTTCCTGCAAAGCATTGGTAGAAAAAAAACCTCAAGAAAAAATACTTCTTGGAGGGGGAGAAGCAGTTGCATTGGGGGCAATACGAGCAGGACTTAAATTCGCCGCAATTTACCCCATGACTCCCATTAATAGCGTTATGACAACTCTTGTAGCGCATGCATTGAAATACAACATTGTGGCAAAAGAGCCAGAAGATGAAATTGCCGGAATCAATATGGCTCTGGGTGCATCGTTTGCCGGAGCCAGAAGTATGGTTGCTACCAGCGGAGGTGGTTTTTCGCTCATGGTAGAGAGTCTGGGGCTTGCTGCACAAACAGAGACTCCGTTGGTTATTATCATGGGTATGAGACCCGGACCGGCAACGGGTATGCCGACATGGACGGATCAAGGAGATCTGCGGTTTGTAATGCATGCGGCACAAGGTGATTTTCCTCGTATTATTGTAGCGCCCGGAGATCTGGTCGAGCTTTTTACCTATACGATGCAGGCATTCAATTTGGCTGAAAAATACCAGTTACAGGTAATCGTACTGGTTGATAAATATATTATGGAAGCTCATGCTTCGGTTCTTGAGTCAGTATTGAAAGATCATGCTGCAGCTTTTAAGCTTGAGCGAGGGAAATTATTGAACGATGATCAGGCAAAACAAATCCAAGATTACAAACGATATGAATTAACAGATGATGGGGTTTCTCCCCGTAGTATACCGGGACAACAAGGAGGAATTGGCTTGTCAGGTTCTGATGAGCATGATGAAAAGGGGTTATACAATGAAGAAGCAACGGTACGGGTGAAAATGATGACCAAACGATTCAAAAAACTGGACCAAGCAACATTGGAGATTTCCTCACCTGATTTACAAGGGCCATCTGATGCACAAATAACTCTGCTTGCGTTTGGTTCATCCAAACTTCCAATTCTAGATGCAATGCGTATATTAAAAGATACAGGAATAACCGTAAATTTTTTACAAGTTGCCTATATGAATCCATTTCCTTCAGAAGTTGTAGCACAAGTTATTAAGAACGCAAAAAAGACCTTAATTTTAGAAGAAAATTTTACCGGACAGTTTGAAGGACTGATTCGTGAAAAGACAGGTTTATCTGTCAACCATAATATGAGAAAATATGACGGAAGACCATTCTATGCAGAAGAAATTGTGGAGAAAGTCCAAACGCTTATTTAAAAATAAGTCAATTATGAGTTCTGTGTTCAGAGTTCATAGTAGCAATGAACAATGAACCTATAACCCAAAACAATTTACTCTTATGGCAACAACATTACAGGATTTAACAATTACCTATGACAAACCAAACTGGTGTCCGGGATGTGGAGACTTTGGAATTTGGGTTTCTCTCAAAAATGCTATTGTCCAACTGAATCTCAACCCCTGGGAGGTCGTATTGATCTCCGGAATTGGTTGTTCGAGTAAATTGCCCTATTGGGTAAAAACGTTCGGATTTAACGGCTTACACGGTCGTCCTATGCCCGTTGCTGAAGGTATTAGATTGGCAAACAATGGGTTAACGGTTATTGTTATCGGTGGAGATGGGGATCAGTACGGAGAAGGCTTGGGACATTTAATGCATGCGGCACGAAGAAATGTAAATCTGACGCTGCTTGTTCATAACAACCAGATCTATGGTTTGACGACCGGGCAATATTCGCCGGCAACCGATATTGGAGTATCAAACAAAGCCACGCCAGTACCAACTGTGGAAGCACCTATTGATCCATTGTCATTGACTCTTTCTGCTGGCGCTACCTTTGTAGCTCGGGGATTTGCAGGAGATAATAAACAAGAGACTGAGCTTTTGAGTGCAGCCATACAACATAAAGGTTTTTCAATTGTTGATTCTATGCAGCCTTGTGTAACCTTCAATCACAAAAATACTTTCGCATGGTTTTATGAAAGGATATACAAGATAGAAAATGAAGGACATGATCCACATGACAAAACAAAGGCATTTGCAAGAGCAGAAGAATGGCCATTGAAACGTCCGCTGCCCGAAGGAACAAAAGAACGGGTTCCAACAGGCATCTTTTATGTAGAAGAAAGACCGACCTGGGAAGACGGCATCCCCCAAATTGCCCAAACACCATTGGTCAAACAATCGATTGAACCAATCGACATCAATCCTCTTTTTGAAGAACTTCGTTAATTTCTTTTCTTAAAAGTTTGGAATCAAACTAAAAACCCCCAAGACGGGGGTTTTTATTATCTTGAAGTTTCCACTCGAGTGGGTTTTCAAGAATGTAAAAGATGAAAGCTTACTTTGCTCCGATCTTAAACATTGCTGTGCCACAAGTTGGGCACTTTCCTTTCAGAGCAGGTTTTCCATTTTTCATGGTTACTTTTTGTGCATCTGGGTCTTCTTTTTTTGCTCTGCATTTTACGCAATACATAGTTGCCATATAAACATTCACCCCCTTTCAAGGTATATACTCTCAATACCGTAGCATTGGAATTGTAACAATATGATGTGTCAATAAGAAGAAGAGAATCAGTTCAACAGTTATTATAGAAGTTGTTAATAGAAAGGTTTTACGCACATCATGGACAATTGTTACGTAGGATGAAGGGCTATATAAGGAGTCTTTCTTTATGGCTAAAGGAATGTTATAGCGTACCATTGGTTGGGAAGGCAGCCCTGACGCCTTTGTTTGCATGACTGATGGAGAAGTTTGTTCTTGTAGTTTTTTTCTCAGGTCCGCAATCTTTTTTTGCTCGCGCGTTTTTTTTCGTCTACTCATGGCAATACGCAAAAGATTACACTATTGACACGAGCCTGTCAAGAGGCTACTATAAAGCAACACTATGCCTGAGAATATTATCCCCGTTGTTATCGTTGGTGTTATTTTTTTGTGGCTTCTTGCCCTGAGTATTTTTGTTTGGCTGCAGCAATCTCACTATAATAACCTTACAAAAGATATCTCCAACAAAACATTGACGAATGTTTTAAATCACCTGCTCAAACAAGGAGAAGTAACACAAAAGGATATTGACTCTCTTAAGCTCTGGTGTGATAAAATTGAAAAAGATGGGGTGTCACATTTGCAAAAAGTAGGATTATTACGATTTAATCCATTTAAAGATACCGGAGGAGATCAAAGTTTTACGTTAGCCTTTGTCGATAAGAAAAATACAGGAGTTATTATTTCCAGTCTTTACTCACGGTCAGGCACGAGATGGTATGCCAAACAAGTCACTGAAGGAAAAGGTACACCACACGAATTATCAGTAGAGGAGCAAAAGGCTTTAAAACAAATACAAAAAGATGAAGAATAGAAAATTAGTATTGGGAGTAATTATGGTTATTACATATCTGCTTTGTGTTGGTATCTCTTATCTCGTCTTTTCAAGACCGGGTAAGCCTACAACAAATGTGACCAGTAATCCTACCTCTCCCCTGAAAAAAGGAACCGACGGGAGAGTCACTTTTGATGAAAATGCTCCAAAAACAGAGTCATGTCCCATAAATGGGGTACAGTATTCAAAAGAGCAAAAAGATTGGTGGAGTAACCACCGTCCATTGGGAATCATGATTGAAAACCATGAAGATGCCAGGCCACAATCGGGAATTTCATTTGCGGATATTACCTATGAAACAGTAGCAGAGGGAGGAATTACCCGTACCCTGAATGTATTCTATTGCCAAGACGGGGGACAGGTAGGCCCGGTACGGTCAGCCCGAACATATTTCTTGGATTGGATTTCAGAATATGGTGCATATCCGCTCTATGCTCATGTAGGAGGGGCAAATACACCTGGACCGGCAGATGCTTTGGGACAAATTGAAGAGTATGGTTGGGCAGGATATAACGACCTAAATCAATTTTCAATCGGCTTCCCAACATTTTGGAGAGATTACGATAGATTAGGTCATGATACGGCTACCGAGCATACTATGTATTCCACTACCTCAAAACTGTGGGATTTTGCCGCAAAAAAGAGAAATCTCACCAACGTAGATAAAACAGGAGCATTATGGAATCAGGATTTCGTTCCTTATACGTTTGAAGATGGCACAAAAGGGACGAATCAGCAATTAATTCATCTGGAGTTCTGGTCAGGATATAAAGCATACTTTGTGGACTGGAAATATGATCCCAAAACTGGATTATATATGCGCTCAAATGGTGGAGTTGCCCATATTGATAAAGATACCAATAAACAGTTAAGTGCCCGTGATGTAGTAGTGCTTTCAATGGATCAGACTCATGCGGATGATGGCTATGAAAATAATGCTCATTTACTTTTTGATACCACAGGGACAGGGAAAGCATACATCTTTATGGATGGGAAGCAGATAAAAGGAACATGGAAAAAAGCTTCACGCACGGCCAGAACATTGATATATGATAATAGCGGCTCGCCAATTAAGTTTGAACGTGGTAAAATGTGGTTTGAGATTATGCCTACCGATGGAGTGATAGACGTACAGTAACATCTATTGTCCCCATAGCATGTTACCGGTTTACCCCTGCCTTCTCTTCGGGAATGCGGCTCTTGAATATAAAGGGGGCCGACATATATGTTTGCAGATTTAATTACATCGAAATCTAGAGTAAAACTGCTCAATGTTTTTCTTACGTTTCCGTATGAGATGTTTCATGTGCGCGAATTGGTGCGGAGAACTGATGATGAAATTAATGCAGTGCGTCGTGAACTGGCTTTTTTGGAGAAAAAGGGGATTCTCAAACACGAACAGCGAGCCAATAGACTCTATTATTTTTTCAATAAAGATTATCCGTTTTACTTTGATTTACTATATCTTGGAGTAAAAACGTTAGGTCTGGGAGCAGATATTTTAAAAAACAGATCCAAACTGGGGAGACTCAAATATGTAATGTTTTCCGGTCGATTCGCCAGAAGAATCAAAAAGAAAGCAGAAGATGTTGACCTTCTTATTGTAGGCACCGTAGTTTTACCCGAACTCGCATTACTGGTTCGAAATGAAGAGAATAGAATTAGTAGAGAAATCAACTATACGGCAATGACAGAAGATGAATTTAATTTCCGAAAGAAAAAAAGTGACCCATTTATTTATTCTATTATTTACGGCTCCAGAGTAATGATCATTGGAGATGAAGAAACAATGCTCTCATGAAAAACAACCCTCGACTCTTTTTTTGGATTATTATTGCAGTAACAGTTTTGGCAATTCTTATTGATATGCCTCAGGTATTGCCTATCCGTTCTCGCACAACTATTCCTCTTATTCAAAAACCAATCTCAATAAATACTACTCTGTATGGTTTTCAATCAATCTTGGACATGGTTCATATCTCTCGTGATTTTTCTTTTCATAGAGGTCTTGATCTTGAAGGAGGAACAAGTATAACATTGCAAGCTGACATGAAAGATACTCCCAAAGATCAACAAAAAGCTGCAATTGAAAGTGTAAAATCAGTTATTGAACGACGGGTTAATTTATTTGGAGTATCTGAGCCGGTGGTCCAAACGGCTACCGTTAATAACCAGCAACGAATCATTGTAGAATTACCAGGAGTGACAGATCTCAATGCTGCAGTAGGATTGGTTGGAACTACTGCAAAACTGGAATTTCGGCAGATGAAAGATGCAACAACCTCTGCTCTTCCAACCCTGGAGAATACGATACCTACCGGTTTGTCCGGTGCTGATCTGAAAACTGCGCAAGCATCTTTTAATCAACAAACCGGGGCGCCTGTTGTCACGTTTCAGGTTATCCCCCAGAGCCAACAAAAGTTTTTTAATAATACCCAAAAGTTAGTAGGAAAACCCATGGTTATTTTCCTAGATACTCAGGTAATTTCAGCCCCTGTTGTACAAGAGCCGATTCGCGATAACGGACAAATAAGTGGTAATTTCACCAGCGCTCAGGTAAGCCAGCTGGCTACACTTTTAAATGCCGGTTCGTTGCGTGTTCCATTAAAGCTTTTAAATCAGCAAACGATTGGTGCAACGCTTGGCGAGTCATCGTTGGAGAAAAGTTTATTTGCCGGGATTATAGGATTTATTGTGGTTGTCATATTTATGGTCGTTTTGTATGGAAGACTTGGAGTGGTAGCAAGTTTTGCATTGATACTTTATACTCTTTTTATCTTGGCAATTTTTAAGTTAGTTCCTGTAACTCTTACTCTTGCGGGAATTGCCGGTTTTGTTCTGTCGATCGGTATGGCAGTGGATGCCAATATTCTCATTTTTGAACGAATGAAAGAAGAGCTTCGAGCAGGTAAATCCCGTCATGTTGCAATTGAGCTTGGTTTTTCACGGGCATGGACATCAATTCGTGATTCCAACATTTCAAGTCTTATTACCAGTGCAATTCTTTTCCAATTCGGAACTGGAATAGTGAGAGGGTTTGCGCTAACGTTGGCTATTGGAGTGTTGGTATCAATGTTTTCAGCAATTGTAGTAACCAAGACATTTTTGAGAACAATCTATAGATAGACAAAGTTAAAAAATCAAAGTGCAAAATTAAAAATTATGGTACTTTTATTTATAGTTGAGTACCTTTACTTTTAACTTTTCATTTTTAGCTTTAAATTTAATGTATGGACATAATTGGTAAAAAAAATCTTTATTTCATCATTTCCCTGCTGGTTATTATTCCGGGGACTATTTCTCTTGTTCTTTTTGGGCTAAAACCATCCATTGACTTTGTAGGAGGGAGCCGAATGGAGTTCCAAATTCTAAATAAAAATGAAAATGTAGTTAAAACTGAAATAACTGCACAACTACAAAAACAAAAAATTGAAGTAAGTGGCATTCAAAAAACAGGATCAGGAACGTATATTATTCGATCCAAGGAAGTCACACCTTTGAAAAATAAGCAAATTACTACAAATATTGCTACCAAATTCCCTGGAAGCCACGAGGTAAGTTTTGAAACGGTTGGACCAACAGTGGGTAGCGAAACGACAATAAATGCCATCAAAGCAGTAGTTCTTTCATCGGTTCTTATTGTACTTTTTATCGCTTGGTCATTTCGAAAAGTTCCCAAACCTGCCAGTAGTATCCGATTTGGTATTTGCGCAATTGTAGCTCTTTTACATGATGTATTGATATTATTGGGAGTTTTCTCACTTCTTGGGCATTTTTTCAATGTAGAAATAGATAGCTTGTTCGTAACCGCTATTTTGACGGTGATCGGATTTTCTGTCCACGATACAATTGTTGTGTTTGATCGTATTCGAGAAAATTTACGCCGCATGCCAGGTATATCTTTTGCAAAAGTTGTAAATGAATCAATTATTCAAACATTAGGTCGTTCTTTGAATACTTCACTTACGGTTATTTTGGTTTTGTTGACACTTCTTCTGTTTGGAGGGGAAAGCACAAAATGGTTTATTGTAGCTCTTCTTGTAGGAGTAATTTCAGGTACTTATTCCTCAATCTTTAACGCAGCTCCACTTCTGGTTTTATGGGATGAGCTGGGTAGGAAGCGTAAAGCGACGAATAGCGTTTAGTTATTAGCGTATAGCGTATAGTTTTACCCATATGCTCTATGCCATTCCCTATTATGCTGGTTGGAGGTGTTCGCGGACGATTTTGTTGACAAGATTTCCATCTGCTTTCCCTTTGACTTTTGGCATCAAAGCACCCATGATTTTCCCCATATCTTGTGCTGATGTTGCTCCTGTTTGATGAATTGCTTCTTTGACAAGGACCCGAATTTGTGCCTCATCCATTTGAGCCGGCAAATAAGTTTGTAACATTTCAAGTTCACTTTGTTCTTTATCAACCAAATCTTGGCGTCCCGCTTTTTGGAATTGCTCAATTGAATCTTTTCTCTGCTTTGCTTCTCTCTGAATAATGGTCAAAACATCTTCCTCGGTGGCGACGTATCCGGCGCCTCCTTTTTGGATTTCATAATAACCGATTGCCGACAGAAGCATACGCAGCACAGAAGTTTTAACAGCAGTTTTTGCCAGCATTGATTGTTTGAGTTCTTCTTGAAGCTGTTTCTTTGTCATAAGAGGATTATAACAAGATTAGCTTAAGTTTGCTAATCCTTTATTTAACATGCAGTTGAAACTTCTTTTTAGAAACCAAATTGATAATATTAAGTAAATGAGATTAATGACAAAACTTATAAGAAGCATATTCATATCAAGTGTTTTATGTTGAATTATTTGCCGTGATCCTTCAAAAACATAACTCGTTGGGATAAAAAGTGATACCTGTTGTGCCCACTTTGGCAAGATCGATAATGGATAATAGATTGCTGAGAAAGGCATAAGAAGTGCTACAACAGACCAAGCAAGTGTTTGAATTTTAGTACCGTATCGAATAATAATACCTGCTACAAAAAATCCAACCCACCATCCTGTCATAAAAAGTAATATGAGAAATGGAATAAAATAAAATCCATAGAAGAATATCTGCACTTTATATAATAAGAACGCGACACCCATAGCAAAAAGGATGCTGACGAGGCCTTTAATAAGACCTATGATAACAAAAGAAATGAGCCATTCAGAAAAGGTGAGCGGAGAGATAAACATATTGATAAAATTTTTATCCCACAAATCAGATAAAACACCGACTGTAATTTCATATTGAGCGCGCCAAACAATAAGCCACAATAAAATTCCAGATACAATAATAGTGATAAAATGAGACTGGTTGGGAACATAGGTGGTGAAATATGCGCTGGTGAGTCCCCATAACAATAAATCCATCGTTGGCCAATAAAACGCATCAGACAGCCGATCATAGCTATGACGAAACTGATAGAGAAATCGAAGAATGACTCCGAAAATACGATGTAGTTTCATATTTTATCCTCCTTCTCGCTTTTTTTGTGACTCTGTTGAGCTACTTGTAAAAAGTAGTCTTCAAGAGTTGGTTTTTCAATACTTATCTCATCATACGTAATTCCCGCCGTCACTATTTCATGGAGAAATTTCGCAATTTGTTTTTCAGGCACATCAATAATAATAAAATGGCCTTCTTTATGATATGCAAGCTTTTTATCCTTACAGTATTGGATAAGATCTGCGGAGCCTTTACTTACCAGAAGTTCAATATGGCTAACATCGATCTTTTTTGCCAAGATATCAGGTTTATCGTCTGCAATGACCTGCCCTTTGTTTATAAAAACTACACGATCGCAAATTTCTTCTACCTCATTCATATTGTGAGAAGTAATAATAATAGACATTTGAAATTTTTCTCTTTGATTTACTAAAAAGTCTCGAATATATCCTGCTATATCAGGGTCTAAAGAGGCAGTAGGTTCATCAAGCAAAAGAACTCTCGGGTAATTGAGGAGAGATTTTGCCAGATTGACACGCGTCTTTTGTCCAGCTGATAATTCACTCATTTGTTTATTCAGTAATGAATCGATCTGAAAAATATTAGTGATCTTTTCAATTCTTTGTTTCCGGTGAGGGATATCATAGAGATAAGAAATAAAAGTCAGACACTCTTTAACAGTCATTACCCAGGGAAGGTTGGTATAGGTAGAGGAAAAATTAACATGTTCTAAAATCTCTTCTCTATTTGTGTGTAAATCTTTCCCAAAATACTGGATAGTGCCCGATGTAGGAGTCAGTACCCCAAGCAGCATTTGCAGGGTTGTTGTTTTTCCTGCCCCATTAACACCAAGCAGTCCCAGTATTTCCCCTTCTTGTAGTTGAAAAGAAACATCACTGACTGCGACAAATTTCCCAAATTGTTTTCGGAGGTTTTTTACCTCAAGTACTGGTTTATCCATAGAATATATGTAGTGAATTCAAGGGGATTACCGAGGAAGTATTACTCGACTTAATAAGTTTGTAACCATACCGTCTGGCAGTTTTTATCCTGGAAATCTCCAGGAGTTCACATTGTTACGAGTAATTATATCGTTATTGTAGAGTTTTTGCAAATTCGTGGATTCTTTTGGTCAGATATTCTGTATTGTTTTTGGATAAATCTTCATCTACCTCTTCAAATAGTTGTTGTAAAATCTCTCCTACTTTTTTGCTTGGTTTCATATGCAGCTCCCTCATTACGTCATTCCCATCTATTGCCAAATCATTAATAGAAAAAGGAGCCGGTTGAAGTTGTTCTTCTACACGCTGCTTGAATTTCTTCAATCTCCAGCTTTCTGCAGTTTGGGTTCCTCCGCCTAATCTGTCTCCAACTCGTAGATCCATCATGTCTTTCACATTTTCTACCCCAACTTTACGGATAAATCGTCGTACTGCGGAATCGGTGATATGTTCATCAACAGTAAACATATGCCAACGGATAAGATTTACAATCTTGTCCCTGTCTTTTTTTGAAAAATGAAGTCTATCACAAATATCCTTGGCCATTTTTGCACCCACTATTTCATGGTTATGGAAGATAACAAGACCCTTTTCATCAAAGCTTTGCACTTTTGTTTTACCGATATCGTGCAGTAGTGTAGCAAACCGTACTATTGGATCCGGTGAAGGACAAAATTTAAGAGAAAGAAGATTATGCTCGAACACATCGGTGGTATGGTGTCTGCCGGGGCGTATCTGAGAGATACCAATTCCCTCAGTGAGTTCGGCAAGGATATAGTCTAATATTCCACTGCTTTTCAATAACAGAATCCCTTCATACGGATGTGCACTGGCCAAAATCCGCAGCAGTTCTATACGAATACGTTCACCAGATATTTTTTGAATCAGCGCTGCATCTTTTACTAGCTCGTTCCATGTATCCTTTTCGATAGTAAATTCCAGTTCTGTTGCAAGCCGTATAGCCCGAAGCAGACGGAGTGCATCTTCTTTGAATCGTTGGTTGGCGTTACCGACGGCCCTTAAGAGCTTATTCTGTATATCTTTCTGTCCGTTGAAGGGATCAACAAGCTTTTGTTCTGATGTAATATCAAAAGCAATCGCGTTGATGGTAAAATCCCTGCGGGACAAATCCTCCTCGATTGTTGTGCCCCAAACAACCTCGGCCGGATGTCTGGAATCAGTATATTCTTTTTCTGTGCGAAAGGTTGTAATTTCAACAACTGTTGGTTGATTGTCTATATCGATCGGTATCCCAACTGTACCAAATGCATTATCATAAAATGCATCAGGAAAGAGGTGAAGCATTTCTTCAGGCTTTGCATTGGTGGCAAAATCCCAGTCTTTTATAGAGCGATTCATGAGAAGGTCTCGGACAGATCCTCCTACAAGATAGGTTTGATATTCGTTATCTTTAAATCTGGTGCAGATTTCAATAATTTGTTGAGGAATATTCTTTTTCATGAGCTTGTTTATCTTTGGGGTAATTTGCTATAGTATACCAAAGAATTTATGAATCATGAATGACGAATCATGAGTTATGGATAAATATCATATATGAAGAGATGGGAAATAATCGGTCATATCAAAAATAAAATATCAAATAGTAAATATGAAGGCCTCATTGATCTTCTTCTGAAAAATAGAGAAATTATTACCAAAAAAGAACAGGAACAATTTTTACATCCAACGCTTGAGGAAATAACTGTTGAATCTGTCGGTATTGATAAGAACCAACTTACTACTACAATCAAACGTATCCAAGAAGCAATCAAACAGAAGGAACAGGTTGTAGTTTTTGGAGATTATGATGTGGATGGAATCGCAGGATCAGCAATATTATGGGAAACACTTCGGGATAGTGGTGCTATTGCTGTCCCATATATACCTCATCGAGTTGATGAAGGGTATGGATTATCGATTCGTGGGATCGACAATATTAAAAATCAAATAGAAAATATTAAATTGATTATAACCGTTGATAATGGGATAGTAGCTAATCAGGCAGTAGATTATGCAAATAGTTTGGGTATTGATGTCATTATTACCGACCACCATGTTGTTGCTCAAGAGAAACCGAACGCGTACGCAATTGTTCATACGACAAAACTCTGTGGGACAGGTGTGGCATGGATGCTGTCACAGAAATTAAAAGCGCAAAGCGAGAAGTTAAAAAATGATGATGAGAACGACCACTTAGGATTTGTTGCTCTTGCAACAGTTGCTGATTTAGTTCCTCTGACCGGAGCAAATAGAATTCTTACTATTTTTGGAATAGATGTTTTACGTAATTCACAACGGCCAGGTTTGAAAGAACTATTCAAAGAAGCTGCGATTGACCAGTCAAAAATTGGTGTATATGAAATTGGCCACATGATTGCCCCCCGGTTGAATGCAATGGGACGGTTGGAGTATGCAATGGATAGCTTACGGCTTCTTTGTACCAAAAGCCAAATAAAAGCACAAGATTTGGCCATGCTTTTGAGTAGCACTAATAAAGAACGGCAACAATTGACTGTTGAAACAGTCTTGCATGCTGTAGGACAAGTACGCAATAGTAACTCAGGAATTAAAAATGTATTGTTTATTGCTGATCAGTCCTATCAGCCAGGGGTAATAGGTTTGGTAGCAGGACGTTTGGTTGAAGAATTTTATAGACCATCAATTGTGTTATCAATTGGAGAGCAGTACTCAAAAGCATCAGCACGGTCGGTACGAGGGTTTAACATTATTGAATTTATTAGATCTGCTTCTGATTATTTAGTTGATGCAGGAGGTCATCCTATGGCTGCCGGATTTACTGTTGAAACGGCAAAACTGACTCTCTTGCAAAAAGTATTGGAGAAAAAAGCACAAGAAGTAGTGACAGAAGAGCATTTAACCCGAACTCTAAAAATAGATTGTGAATTGTCATTACCCGCTGTAAACATATTACTGTATGAAGCGCTACAGCAATTATCCCCCTTTGGTATGGGGAATCCTGAGCCACTCTTTATAACCAAACAGGTTGTAGCTTCTGATATTCGCTTAATAGGGAAAGAGAGTACTCATATGAAATTTAAGATAACGCAAGGGGAATATAGCATAGATTGTATCGCGTTTGGGATGGCAGATAAATCTGCAGATATTCAAAATGGTACTCGTGTAGACATAGCTTATACCATAAATATGAACGAGTGGAATGGAAGAAAAAGTTTGCAACTGAAAGTGAAAGATATAAAAATCAGTATTTAAATATTCTCTTATCTCTCATATGGCTCCTGAAGTGTCTCGCAATATAGCTTGGTAAGCATACTGACTGTCTCATCGGATAACTCATTCGGGTTTCTTCCGGTATATTCAGCGAGTGTTTTATCAGATAGTTTAATCTCCACTTCTGCATCATGAGGTAAGGAATATCCTTCTACATCAGGCTCATCATAAAGAGTTATGTCTCCTCCCACCGGGTTTGGTGGTGAACCAGGTGGAGACTCATTAAAAGCATCCGTTCTGAGTATTTCTCTTTGCGGTTTTACTGCACGGAAAGCTTCATCATTTGATTGCCCGAACGGGTGTCTTACTGTTTCTAACATACGTTATATGCCATCCTTTCCAGGTGCTGATTCTTCAGGCACCGGGGGATATTTACTATCAAAGGTAATCATTCCGTGCTCTATAAGTATGCTTGATCCCGTAGTTACTTCGTGTTGTTTTTGTACACCTGTTGTGGATACATCACCAATTCGACCTTTTTCATATAACCACCTCATAAATTTCAGACGTTCCTGTTGCGGGTCTTCGCTTACTTGTCCTGGCTCAACTGTGGGGAAAACTGATTGGTCAATTTGTGCTTGATCAAACTCTGCAACGAAATTAACTTCACGGGGAGTAACCATTTCTTGAGCCATCTGGGTATCTGTTCCATCTTCCATATGACCTTCACTTATTTTTCCCGTATCAGCCATCCAGGTATTAAATCGTAACCTTGCCAGTTGATCACCGCTAAAAGTTTTATAGAGTTTAACCTCTGGAATTTTTGTAAAAGTTTGTTCTCCTGGTTTTAATGCTTCTTTCATATTCACAAAAAAAATCCCCCGTTCTTCTGTGGGAGATTTGTTTAATTACTATTTTTTTACAGCATCAAATCTCCCACCTTATCTCTTAAGGTGAGGGAGCATCTGAATGTATGTATCGGAAATAGTCATATCTAAAATTATAGTAGCATTAGAGTTGTGCTCTTGTCAAGCAAGCTGATTCTGGGGTAGAATAGAACTCATGCTTGAGCAAAATGTAGAAAAAAGAACGCTAATACGGGATTCTAAAGAAAAAATTGGAGAGAAAATAACGGTTGCGGGCTGGGTTGAAACAAAAAGAGACCATGGCAAACTTACTTTTATTGACCTGCGGGATTTTAGCGGTAAACTTCAATGTGTTGGCTTCCAAAAAATGGGAGAATTAACAACCGAGTCTGTTGTCAGTATTACGGGACTGGTAAAAAAAAGACCGGAAAATATGATTAATACCGCAATAGAAACAGGCACAATTGAACTTGATGTACAATCTTATACGGTTCTCAATAAAGCAAAAGAATTACCCATTCAAGTTGAGGGTGATGGACGAGAGATCAATGAAGAGGTACGTTTGAAATATCGATATATTGATTTACGACGTGATAGATTGCAGAAAAACTTAAGACTGAGAAGTAACTATATCCATGCAGTTCGTCATGCATTAATGGAAAGAGATTTCGTTGAGATTGAAACTCCTTTGTTGACAAAATCAACAAAAGAAGGATCCCGGGATTTTCTGGTACCTTCCCGTTTTCAACCCGGGAAATTCTATGCATTACCTCAAAGTCCGCAACAATACAAACAATTATTGATGGCTGCAGGATTTGAAAGATATTTCCAATTTCCTCATTGCTTGCGGGATGAAGATTTAAGAGCAGATCGAGGTTTTGAGCATACCCAAGTTGATATAGAAATGAGTTTTGTTACGCGGGAAGAGGTTATGCATACAGTGGAATCAGTAGTAAAAGGAGCAGTAAAATCAGTCGGAGGAGTACTCCAACAAGAAAAATTCCCTGTATTCTCATATCATGATGCAATGAAAAAGTTTGGTGCTGATAAATTTGATCTCCGAACAGAGGAAGAAAAAGAAAAAAATATGTTAGCTTTCGCATGGGTTATTAATTTCCCATTCTTTAAAAAAGTAGACACAAAAGATGCTGCGGAAGTATTGGATGGAAAAAGCGGATGGACTTTTACTCATAATCCATTTAGTGCTCCTATTCCTGATCACGAGCAATGGTTATTACAAGGAGAACATATTGGGGAGATTTTAACAAGCCAATATGATTTGGTATGTAATGGACTGGAAGTGGGTGGAGGGAGTATCCGAGCTCATCGTCCAGACCTTTTAAGAGCGACATATAGAATAATGGGATATTCGGATCAAGAAATACAAGACGGGGTGGGACATATGCTGGAGGCATTTGAATATGGCATGCCGCCTCATGGGGGAATTGCTTTAGGACTTGATCGTCAGGTAGCCATTCTCAATGGAGAACAATCAATAAAAGAAGTTATTGCTTTTCCGATGAGTTCTACCGGCAGAACTGCTGTTATGGATGCCCCATCTCCCGTAAGTAACGAACAGTTAAAAGAATTAAAACTAAAAGTAACTCAATAAGATCCTACCTGAGTTAAATACATGAAAGGTTTTCTGCCAGCAATTCTAAAAATAAGAAGAATTTATAACCGGTATAGTATTCCAATTTTGCTGTTGCCAATAGTAATTTTGGTTCTGGTCTCCGTTTCTATTCTTTTGCGCGACGTATCTGTAAAAGCTGCCGTAAAAAATTATTCTGTTATTCCAGCGCCTGAGTTTGTCAGCGAGTATACTCCAGTATCATTGCCTGTTGCTCAAAGCTTTTCTGATATAGCCGATGCTTCAGTATCTTCTTCAATTACTGCCCGATCAGCTATAGTTTTGGATAATGATTCCCAAACACTTCTTTTTGAAAAAAACGCATATCGGCAGTATTCGCTTGCTTCTACCACCAAAATTATGACAGCATATACTGCGCTGAATCATTTTAAATTGGATGATGTACTGACAGTTCAATCAGAAGGTATAGATGGAGTAGTACTCGGTTTACAAAAGGGAGAGAAATTAACATTCCATGATCTTCTGTATGGGATGCTCTTACCCTCAGGTAACGATGCAGCAGTCGCAATTGCCGATAACTATCCGGGAGGAAGAGATGCTTTTATTGAAGCCATGAATGAAAATGCGCGCAAGCTTCATCTGTATAACACACATTTTTCAGATCCCAGTGGGCTAAATGATCAGGGAGATTATACAACAGCACTGGATTTGGCCAGATTAACATCTGTTATGATGAGAAATAGCATTTTCGCTTCTATTGTAGGAACCAAACAAGCAGTTCTCAATAGTTTGAATTTCCCCAAAATCTATCCTGTTTTTAACCGCAATATTTTACTGGGATTATATGGAGTAAATGGAGTAAAGACAGGGACTACTGAAGAAGCAGGAGAAGTGCTCGTTACCTCTCGTGTGGAGGACGGACGAACCTATATCATTATAGTAATGGGAAGTACTGATCGGTTTGCCGATACACAAACTCTGATTAATGATCTGGCAGGGAAAGTTACCTTTAAAACTTTTTAGCTGATATGCAGCACAAAGGTAATTGAATTTATTTTTCGTTTTGGATCCATGCAGTGGTTATAGCAGGGATATACGCAAAAAAGCCATTTTCTCCCTGGAAAACATACACCGGATACAGATATTGTTGTTGGAATTTACCAACATAATACCCCAGAGACACATTCGTAATAGAGACAGTATTTGAATTACCATAATAGGATGCAATAAAGGCCTGGCCTTTTTTTAATTGGGTATATGCTTGTTGGACAGTAATAATCGGATATGTGGCAGATTGTGTTTTATCAACTGTTTGATGTGTATAATCTGCTTGGACGAGTTGATAATCAGTTGAAGATGTTGTTGGGCTAATAAGAAATGTCATAGGGGTTTCAGGAGGATGTGGGTAATAAATCGGGATTCCATCGACCGGACTCTGTGCCAGATCAATTCGTACCAATTGGGAGTTTGAAGGACTTGAAGCGGGAATAAGCGCGCCATTGCTCAGTGATAGATATAAGGAGGATGAACGGCTTGCATCAATATCTTGTGGAGGAACGGGAAGCCCGCTGAGGAAGTCCATGAGTCTTTGTTGAGCAGAATCTTTATCTGGAATAATTTTATTTTGTATGATATCCGGTGAGGTCATAAAATTAGATGAAAGTTCGAAATTATAAGAAAATATATTAAACTTCAGGATTCTGCTGAGATTTCCCTGGTCTATCCATTGGTAGGTATTTTCTGATAAAGGAATACCGGTTGATCCGAAACCAAATCTCGCAGCTGCTTGTTGAGCTCGGTCAAGGGAAAGAAGCGTGGGTTCGACCGGCACAATTTTATAGACTGTTGCTCTATCGGCAAAAACAGGAAGAGTTCCCGTCAGAGTATTTAAATCATATGAAAATGACTGGGTGATTGTACTTTGGGGAAAGACAACAGGAGGAAGTTTGCCAAAAGATACCGTGGGAGGGGGAGGGGGAGTATTTGCCCGTATTATTGCTCCGATAATATTAATTAAAAAAAAGAGAACAAAGAGCCCTACTATAAATAGAGCTCCCCATTTGAGCAGTTTTTTGGTATTTTGAGTAACAGCGGAAAGACTCGTCATATCTTGAGTATAAAAGAAGTTTTAGGTACAATGCAAGGAGGTCTGTTATCAGTTCTCTGTTTTCTGTTATGGGATATAAGCTTACCAGTCATCAGTTTAAATCTGAGTGACAGAAAACTGACTAACCAGATTCTGACAACTGATAACCGAGAACTGATAACTGAATTAAATTTATGAACCAAGTTAGAACTCGAATTGCTCCAAGCCCTACCGGATTTCCTCACATCGGAACAATATATTCTATTTTGTTTGATTATGCCTATGCAAAAAATCATAAAGGTCATTTTATTATCCGGATCGAAGATACAGATAGACAACGGTTTGTAGAAACAGCTGAAGAAAAATTATATGAAGCCGTAGACTGGTTTGGTCTGACAGAAGATGAGAGTCCCCGAAAAGGTGGTCCGTTTGAGCCTTATAGGCAATCAGAGCGATTAGCTATTTATAAAAAATATGCACAGGATTTGATTGAACAGGGACATGCTTATTATTGTTTCTGTTCAAAAGAGAGATTGGACCAACTTCGAGATCAACAGCAGAAGGCAGGAAAAATTCCTATGTATGATAATCATTGTAGAAATCTATCAAAAGAAGAAGTAGAAAAAAAACGTTCTGACCAGGCATCATATGTAATTCGGATGAAAATATCCCACAATACCAAGATTAGGGTACATGATCAGATACGAGGGGACATTGAATTTGATTCAGATATGATAGATGACCAGGTTCTTATAAAAGCGGACGGATTTCCTACCTACCATTTAGCAGCAATTGTGGATGACCATTTGATGAATATTACCGATGTTGTTCGGGGGGAAGAGTGGTTACCTTCATTTCCCAAGCATATACTTCTCTATCAATATTTTGGATGGGAACCTCCTCATTTTTATCATACGGCAGCGCTTCGAAATCCTGATCATTCCAAACTTTCCAAACGTCATGGAAACACGAGCATCGGATGGTACCAGGAAGAGGGATTTTTACCTGAAGCAATCCTCAATTTTCTGGCACTTTTGGGATGGAGTCATCCGGAAGAAAAAGAAATTTTTTCACTTGAAGAATTCATTCGGTTATTTGATCTAAAAGATATCAAACCGGCCGGTCCTATCTTTGACTTAAAAAAGCTGGAATGGATCAACGGAGAATATTTGCGCATGATGGCTGTTGATCAATTGAAACAAAAACTATATGAATATGACCCGACTGTGCAGAAAATGATTCTTACTGGTTTTGGGAAAGAAAATGAAAATTTAATTATTGGTCTTGCCCAAACACGCATGAAAACACTGAAAGATTTTAAAGAACTGATTACTCAACCGCAAAACCCTGTGCGTGAGTATTCTGCGCAAGAAAAAGAACTGGCTCCCACATTAAAAATGTATATGGAAAAACTTGATTCAAAAACATGGGGTGATAAAGATAAAATGCTTGAGGCATTGAAGCAGTATACAAAAGAGAATAAGACTTCGATGAAGACGGTATATTTTTTGCTTACCCGGAAAGAGCAGGGGTTGCCATTATTGGAGCAAATAGTTGATGTGTATCAGAAAGAAATCTTGAATAACATTCATGTATGATATGATTCGTTGAGTGTACAGAATAAAACAGTATGATTAAACCACGAAAACTTGCATTCTCATTTCATTATGCCTTTGAAGGAATATATTTTGCATTTGTCTGCAACCAGAATTTGTGGATACATGTCGTTATTGCAATAATTGCTATTGTCCTGGGAATAATACTGAAATTGAGTGCTTTTGAAATAGGGCTGTTAGGAATTACGATTCTTTTGGTTATTTGCGCGGAGATGGTTAATACATCAATTGAGGAAATGGTAAATCTTATCACCTCTGAACATCGTGCGGAAGCAAAGATTGCCAAAGATGTATCTGCCGGAATGGTACTTCTGACAGCAATCGGCTCAGTACTTATTGGAATCATTATTTTTGTGCCGCATATACTCACATTTCTTCATTGAGTACTATAACTATGGATATTATAGAATTTGCCAAAACAATTGGAAAATTAAAGACTATTCCAAGAACAGGATGGGTACGAGAAGGAGTAGAAAAAGCGGAAAATGTTGCTGACCATTCTTTTAGAACAGCTGTTCTTGCCATGATCCTCGGGCCAAAATTAGATGTAGATTCAGCAAAATTAGTTAAAATGGCGCTTATTCACGACGTTGGAGAAATTACTACAAGTGACATCGTTGTTGATCGGGGGGAAAATATAGATAGAAGTCTGAAGCTGGAAAAAGAAAAAAAAGAAGCACTAGCCCTCAAAGAGATATTTGGTTTTACGGACATAAAAAATGAGGTATCTTCTCTGTATGAGGAAATGATAGAACAACAAACAAAGGAAGCTGTGGTTATGAAACAACTTGATAAATTGGAAATGGCGATACAGGCATTGGAGTATGAACAAGAGCAAGGTAAACGGTTAGATGAATTTTTTGTAAATGCTAAGCTTTACATGAGAGAACCACTATTCAAAGAACTATTGGTTCAGGTTCTGAAACAAAGGCCTACATATGATTAATAGGTTCAGGGTGATTTTTTTGCAACAAGCGGGTGATAAGATCGAGCAGTTCTTCCAGATTGAAGGGTTTTGAGATAAAGGCATCCACACCTGCTTCTTCCATACTTTTCTGAGCCGAGGATTGAGCTGAAAACATCAGAAGTGGGATGTCTTTTGTTTGAGGGTCTGATTTGAGCTTTTTTGCAATGTCTCTTCCGTCTTCTCCCATCAGTAATACATCCAGAATAATTAAATCAGGTTTTATTGTATCGAGCCGTTCTAAATCTTCACTCTTGTCGGCTGTTATAACGCGATATCTTTCTAACTCCAACATAGAGCGAACTGCTTGCCGAATTCCTTCATCGTCGTCTACAACCAGAATTGTATAGCTATTGTTATCTATCATTACTATGTACCTGTTGATAAGTCCAGGGATATCTTAGATCACCTATCCTCAAAAGTAAACAATTATCTTTGTGTAACAGTTGCGGTAATTGCCTGGTGATCGCTCAAACCTGGTAGTATGGTGACATCAGTGACTCTATAGAGATGAGTACTAAAAATTCCGTCGACAACATATTCAAGGTTTTTAATCCTATGTAAATTCGGGTCAATCGTCGTAGTAATATGAGCAGGAATGTTATCTTTATAATGGGTAATAATTTTACTCCATATGTCTCTTCCCCTGGGTGCATTAAAATCTCCGCAGAGGACAAACTCATCAAAGGTTTTTAAAATATCCAGCATACTGCCTAGGTTTGTATATTGCAGCGGAGTAGATTGCCCATGAGGGGACCAAGTAAAGTGAGTCGTAATAATTCTAAACTGTGTTCCTTCTTTTTCCAGCTCCGCTACAAGCAGCGCTCGGTTACAGGTACTATTTGGGTCTAACTCATCCAGCTGTGGAAGAAAATCATCCGAGCCTACATAATAGGTATAACTAAAATGAGTAGATAGGTATTTTGTAAGCATATATATTCCCCATGGTTCTGATATAGATTTACTATGGTTTATAAAGGCCATATCTGTTATTGGAACAAATTTGCCTGTCATTTTTAAAATAGATTGTAAAGATTGTAAGTCTTGCTGTCGAACTTCCTGCAGACAGATTACATCAGGATTTTGTTGTTGAAGAAATGGAATAACAGCATTTAAATGGTTTCCTCCCTCAATATT
>CAZCCG010000004.1:0-3448 GCA_964497535.1 uncultured Gammaproteobacteria bacterium | reverse complement strand
TTTGTTGTTGAAGAAATGGAATAACAGCATTTAAATGGTTTCCTCCCTCAATATTTAGAGTGATAAGTTTGAGTGCTTTTCTCATCTTTTATTCAGACGAATTATATCACTAAAATTCCTGCAGCAGTTTTTTGACTTCTTCTTTTTTCTTCTCGGTGACAGGAACTGCGATCATACCAATATCTGATTGTCCATAAATAACGGTTGATCCCAGCGGAGCCAAAAGAATTGCCGGTAAAGTCAGCAGATCTTCTTCACCGTCAATACCGATTGTCAAAGTTTTTTTTGTTTTATAAAAGTGTTTTATTGCTGATTCAAAAGTAAGGACTGCTTTCTGATCAATTGCGCCGGCAGGATTTATGACAGTAACGTAAGGTTGGGGTAACGCAGCGAGAAGTTTGGGGTCATCAATTGATTTTCGTTTGGTTTTGAAATCAATAATACTAATTGCCGGTTGATAATTCTTGTTTACAAACGTTATTGTCACAATATCTCCAACTGTAATAAGAAAACTATTAGTATCATATGGTGGTATTAGTTCATTTGGTGATTGAATACTGGT
Organism: uncultured Gammaproteobacteria bacterium; assembly: GCA_964497535.1. Lineage (GTDB taxonomy): Bacteria > Patescibacteriota > Microgenomatia > Levybacterales > UBA12049 > CAZCCG01. The sequence goes on along the minus strand of CAZCCG010000004.1, from coordinate 2,886 downwards.
TCCAATTGGAATTCTCAGTTTTTCCCGTAGTTGTTGTGGTAATGTGATTTTTTCCTCCTTCATAAAAAGCTGCACGTAGGAATTACCGTTTCTATCAATTTCTCCTCCTCTAATTCGTTCCGATGAGATCACTTTTTTATCAGACCCTTGAGTAAAAGGAACCAGAACAATTTCCATCGGGGGTAAGTGCAATTCTTTCCGTTGAGAGTTGATATGATTTGCATTTTCATATGTAGATTCCGTGACAAAAATCGCATTGATGGTTTTGTCTTCCAGGGTAGTTCCATAAATAGTATCAATTGGAAGAATGACCACCCGTTGAACATACTTTTTTTCGGTCAAGTAATTGATCAGAGACTTTTTTCTTGTTTCAAAATCTTCCATACTGTGTGGATTTGATTTATGTTGAAGTAATTTGGCTGTTGTTATGCCAATAGTAACCTTTTGAGATCTGGCAAATGCCATATCAATAAAACGCTTATGTCCCAGGTGAAAATGGTCAAAGGTTCCTCCGATCGTCGTATGGTGAAATTGAAAGGTCATAGAGTTTGAGCCTATTTTCTCATGAGAGAGGCTATCCCGTCCAGTCAGAAGAATAAAAACCGATTCATGCGGTATAATATAGTATCCATGGAAAAAAAGATTGTCAATAAATACCGGGCACTTCGGGAGTTTTCTCAAAGTTCCAAAGCTATTTTTGCGCTTCTTACGGAAATAATAATTGGTATTGGGCTGGTAGTACTTAGTCTTTTCATATTTTTCAAACTTGCCGAAGATATTGTAGAAAAAGAAGTTATTTCTTTTGATGTGACTATCATACATTGGGTGTATTCTTTCCGAAGTCCGCAAATGACAGAAATTATGAAAGGAATCACTTTTTTTGGAGGAGATATCTTTTTGACAACAGCTATTATTTATGTGATTTTACTATTAGTACGTACGCATAAAAAAGACGCGTTTATTTTTTCTTTTATTCTTGCTTTTGGTACCGGACTCAACATCCTTTTGAAAAGTATTTTCCAGCGTCCCAGGCCGTCTTTTTCTCCTCTTATCCATGAATCATCGTATAGTTTTCCTTCCGGTCATGCGATGAATTCTTTTGTTTTTTATACCTGTCTGTCTTTTTTCATTTTTAGGAGGATCCGGAATAGACGATGGGGTATGGTGTTGATTATCTTATCAGCAGTAGCAATAGTTCTGATTGGACTTAGTAGAGTCTATCTGGGAGTACACTATCCAAGTGATATTATTGCCGGGTATGCGGCAGGGTTATTGTGGTTTGTTATAGTGCTTTGGTTTGAAAAAACAATATTATTTCTTAGATTATTCAAAAAATTTGAAGCAGAGAAAAAGTATTGATATATTGATTCCTTGTGTTTGACCTATTCTATAATTAAAGTATGAAACATGAGAAGTCATTGCCAGTAAAAAAAGAGAGTCTTGGTATGGCTGCGGTAGGAGCTGTGGCTATAGGAGCATTTGCCATGGGTGCGGCCGCCGTCGGAGTGGCAGTAATAGGAGTATTAAAAATAGGAAAATTAACTATCGGGCAAGCGCATATTAAAAAACTTCAAATTGACGAGCTTGAGGTCAAAAAAATAAAGACTTCAGATACCGATTCAAAAGATTAATCATTTTCCTCTCCGTTTTTTCATAAAAAAGAAACACCCGGGATGATCCATCCGCCATGTGGCAGATCAGCCGGTGGCCCGGCCACGGGTGTTATGATCTTATTCAATTGTCACAATGTTAGTTGTTGTCCTCCTGGGGTAAGAGTTTGGGCAAGAGCTACTGTCTCCAGAAGCTTTTTGCCGGCTGATCCGGTTGTGCGAAGAGTCTGGGCAGATTGAGGGTGATTTCACCTCCGCTGATTCTGAAAAGGTGGGCCAACACAACGTTGGTGAAGAATGTATATCGTATATTCATTCTCTCAACCAGCGGTTTTACCTCATCCAGCCAGTCAGTAACTACCACAGTAAGTTCATCTTTGGTAAGACCCTGGGGATTTTCAATCACCAGGTCAGGCTTACGCGGAAGAGGAATCCAACAGGATGGTTCTTCCCCTGCGGGTTTGCTCCTTTGGACGAGTTTTAATCGAAGCGTTTGTTCTTGTTCTTCTACCGTTTGGTAGGCATATACCCCAAAGTGTCCAAGAGTTATATGTGATACAACTTCTTTTACTTCGATATCAAGACTTACGATTCCCAAGGCTACACTGGTTTTCATGTTCTTCTCCTTACTACCAAGGTTTTGGCAACAAAGTTAACGTGCAATTGAAAAATACAATTGTGAATGTATTGCTGGCGCAAAATAGCCTCAATTTATCCAAAACTGTGGGGAAAGAATAGCAGAAAAAAGAAACCTGGTCAAGAATAGTTTCGAATTTCCGTTGCTGCCGGATATGAATGCTATTTAGGACTTTTAGGCAAACAACAAATGAGAACTTTTACACTCCAACCTATATATAATTTCATTGACAATCGATGGTAACGATTGTTATATTTGTTGCATGAAAATTCAGCGGATTGATCATATCGGCGTGGTAGTAGATGATATAGCCGCGGCCAAATCATTTTTTTTGGACTTTGGGTTTTCGGTTCAGGGCGAGACAGTGGAGCAAAGTGAATTATTAGACAAAGTAGTGGGCTTAAAAGGTGCTAAGTCGCACATTATTTTTCTGCAGGCGCCGAACAACCAGATAACTTTGGAGTTGACAAAATTTCTTATTCCGGCAGATGAGCCGGCTCCCCAAGAAACGTTTATGTACTCCCGCGGCATTAAGCACATCGCCTTTGTAGTAGAAAATATTGAGGACATGGTGAATAGAGTAAAACAAAAGGGCTGGGAAGTTTTTGTAGATGTTTACACGTATGAAAATACTTATAA
>CAZCCG010000003.1:126903-197980 GCA_964497535.1 uncultured Gammaproteobacteria bacterium | reverse complement strand
ATGATTTGGTAGATGAATTTTGGCTAAAAATATTTCCTATTACTCTTGGAACCGGAAAACGGTTATTTGAAAAAGGCACAATACCTGCAGCCTTCAAACTCATTAAGTCTAAAGTTACCCCAAGTGGTGTCATCTTTGCCTATTATAAGCGAGCGGGAGAAGTCAAAACCGCGGACATCGAATAAAAAGTTCCCATACACCTCGTCCTGAGCAAAGTCGAAGGATAGCCAGAAGAGTTTAGGAAGCGATAGAAGTCAAACTAAGATGTTCTTCAACTTTTTTTAGTCTTTTTCTTTGATTCATTTGCTCTCGATCTAACATTTTAAGCATTGTATTCTGATCTTTTTTCAAAGACTTTAACATTTTACCATGGTTTTTCAACTCACCTTGAATTGGTTCTAATTTTTGAGTAAATTTTTCTTCCAATTTTTGATCCAATAATTTGGAGATTTGATCTAAGTCATTATTATTCATAGTGTAATTAGAATACTTCTTGCTTAAGAATATGTCAATCTAAAAGAAGTACCCACATAACCCAGGAGAGCCAGTAATGCATCCTATAGTTTATTTTCGCCCTAAGTTCTGTTATAATCCTCAAAGCATAATTTGCGGCGACATGCCGTGGAGGGAAAAATGACCCTGGCAGAGTTACGAAGTCTACTCGACGAGTTCATTGACCATCTCGTAGTAACTGAACCAAAAGAGCTATATGGCATCCTTGTATCGTACAAGGCCTTCTCACTAGAAGGCCAAGGACCGGAGGCAGGCCGAGTCGAGATCCGGCTTGATACTCGAAGCAGTGGAGGGATTAGTGCCAGCCCCAACATTGGACTAAAAGACATAGTTGGGGTAGAGGGCACGAGCGAGTATGTAGCACTTCACTTGGCGGCTAACCTTGGGAGGATTATGCTATACCGAGAGCAGATTAAGTAACCTCAGGTAATTCACTTATAGTCTGCCATCACCAGGCCGGGCGGTTCCATCGGGAACCGTACCGGCCTTCATACTTTCACTCCTTTACTAAAAGCCACTAGTATTGATATAATATAGGACTATGAAACGAGGAGATTTATCCAAGCTGATCGATTACTCTAAGATTAAATTCAAAACGCGGAAATCAATGAGATACGAGGATGTAGGCGATTATTTCGATTCATCTATCATTGCGTATGACATGAAAAACCCCATTTTCATTAATGGTATTATTTTGCATGAATTTATCGAATATACCTTGATCAAATCGGCTGGGATTCCTGTATCTATGATTGACGCATTTGATACGGATTATGCTGCCCAAGAAAAATATAAAAAGCAGTATAAACTATATTGTAAATATCATCGTATGGCAAATACTATAGAGCGTCATTTCCTTGAAAACATGGGAATAGATTGGAAAATCTATCAAAAATCTATCTATACCGTGAAAGTGAAACTAAAACCTGCACAGAAAAAAGGAAGTAAAAAACAAAAGAATATCTGGAAAATACGCTAAAATCTAAAGAATATCTCCTACTTTAACATTAAATGGTATCTGATAAAGTCCACGTTCCATACCGTAATTGAGACGGTTAAGAATGGATGTTGAGTATCCAAGTGATAAATAATCTGCTTTTGGGCGGTAATACGCTCCCAGGAAAGAAAATTTCTCTAGATTTCTATACATTCTATTGACTGCTTCCTCCACAGATGTTCCCGATCCGGTGATAACTGCAATTACATCACCATACCCAATATTAACAAGTTTTTTTCCTTTTTTCTTTACATCCCATAACCAAATATCTTTTTCAACTTCTGGTGCGAAATCGACTGTCAACCCACCTAGGATTTGTTGCGTATCATTGTCTCTATGAAAATTAAAAATCCGAATAGATGTAGCAACAGTCCCTAATGTAAATGGATTTTTCTTTTGCGATACCTTTTCGAAAAACTCATGTACACTACCGCATTGGGCAAATTCTGTAAAAGAAGCATTGTATGCAGGGCGATTTGGACAAAATTCTCCAAAATACATTTTTCCGTCCCTCTTATTAATCAAAATTGATGCATCCCAATAAAACAGTCCTTTGTGTTTTTTTGCTATTTCATCAATTATTGGTGGAAAAGCAATTTGGTTGATCCTATCACTATCGGGGATAGGGAAAACAAGATCTGCAGCACAACCGGTTTGAATAGAAATATTGCCACTCCCAATAGGTTTATTTTCAATATCTACAGTAACGGCTACAGGTTCCCCATCATAGTATATTTTTTCAGGAGTTATTTCCATAACCGAAGGGATAAGTAGTTCAAGAATAAATCCCTCCGATTGATAAGAGTCAGAGTCCTTATCCAAAGTTTCAATTACTTGATGTGCTGCAAGAACTGGATCATCAACATCAGGGACAAAAGCATTCGTTGAATCACTATTACCTTTTAACACCCAGACTTCGTCTGTATTTGCTAAAAATTTCTTCGCATCGGAAATACTCGTAAATTCTTTCTTGCGTGCTATATTTAATTTTGAGTAGTGTTTTTTTACAAACTCTTTTGCTTTATCTCGATCGACTTCAAATAAATAATCTTCACGGGTTGGAAAGTTACCATGAAATCCAAGATCTTTGATTTGTTCTGCAAGTGCGTATAATCCATTCGTGTCAAAAAATACAAAATAATCCTGTGGATTTTTATATGTTTTCATTTCTTTCAAGATTTCTTCTGCCGGTTTTTTCTTAACCAGCCCATCAAATCCCTCAAGACGCATTTCTTTATCTTTCCGATTTTCTATATACTCATCCTCACCTTCGGCTGCCAAACTTCTCATGTGTTCGACTTGAGCGAGTACTACATCTTGACCTTCCAAATGCAAATGTTGCGCGACTGGAATACCTGATCCGTCAAAGGTAAATATAATATATTTCATACGGTATTTAATTAGCATACCATACTAGAAAAAAATTTGACTTAGAAGATTAGAAATGTATGTTTCCACATAACCAGGAAAGCCAGTTATCAACTGTACTAAGTAAGGAGAAGACGACCTTCATTTATTTATAGCTGACTAAACCATTTGATATACTGGCTGTATGGAATCATCAATTACTATTGTCTCCCTCCCACTATCCCGTTGGGAAGAATATAAAAATATCCGGTTAGAAGCGTTGAAGCATGAAGCACATGCTTTTGGAGCAAGATATAGTGAAGCAAAAACCAAACCGGATGAAGAATGGATACAACGAGTAACAGCAGCAGAAAAAGAAGACAAAGATATAATGCTCTTTGCACAAGATAAGGGGAAATTAGTAGGAATGATAGGAGCTTATTTTAATAAAAGTGAGGAGAATCTAGGAATAGGGTATATTTGGGGTGTTTATGTAAATAAACAGTATAGAAAGAAGGGAATCGGCAAAAGACTTATGGAAGAAATTATAGAAAGATTAAAAAAAATGCCTACGGTAAAACGGATCAAACTTATGGTGAACCAACAACAGAAGTCTGCAGTTAGATTGTATCAAACATTTGGATTGACAATTGTTGGAACAGAGAAGTATATGTTGGGTGACGGACGGGAACATGACGAATATATCATGGAAAAAGTACTTTAGAATAGTACCCTATGCTACAGAAGTCAAACTCCATAACAATTCCTAAATGACAGTTCATCGGGATTTATTATCAAAGACAGTCAGGTACTATGTCAAACCATATCAATCATTCGTTCTTTTTGGTATAATTCTTCAGCCAGTAGCACATAGCCGCACAAGGAGGATAAACAATGGATTCCGAGTTCGGTCCGACGGTCGGTCAGTGGCTCAAGCAACTACCAGGATGGCAGCGGAAGCTGTATGACCTGGTATCAATGCTTGCCGGTGACAACAATGCCATTGAATGGTTCGGGTACCGCAAGTACCAAAAGGAACACACTCAGTAACCATCGTCAACGGCACCATAGCCGGGGTAGTACTACCCCGGCTTTTTTCATATCTATAAATGACGCATTCATAATTCATCCAAAATCTACAATAAACCTATCTAAGATTTCAGTTGTAATGTTTCATCACCTACAATAAATCCTTCTTGCTCCAATTGCCCAAGTGCCTTACTAAACCGCACAGAATCGGTTTTGAAGAGTGTTTCCAACTCCTGACGGTTCATTGTCTTATTCTGAAGTAATAACTTAAGGATTTGTCCGCGGACCTGCCTGATTGAGCCTTCAAACTTTGATTGTTTGGTATAGTGCCTGCTCTTCCGGTTGGGGTTTTCAATTGTTTTGCCAAGCATTGAGCCATAATCCATTAACGCATAGTACCACTCGCGGGGATTGCGGCGATCCAAGGTCTGTTCAATCAGAGGAAACAATTGTTTGTCATCAACTCCTTCTATTGTTCGAGCGTTAGCGAGAACTCTTTTACTTCCTTGCCTGCCGGCAGGTAAGGAAGGGATCTCTAAGCTTGTTTGAGAACTCGCATTCGCAAGAGATTCTTCACTTTGTTCAGAATGACCCTCCCTAAAGTAATGGTGGATGAAGACGCGGCGGATGTTGGTTTCAATAAATACCAACGGTTTATTGAAGGCAAACACCACAATAGACCGAGCAGTCGCAGGCCCAATACCCGGGAGCATCTCCAATGCCACTTCATCTGATGGAAGAACCCCATTGTATGCCTCTACAACCTGCTGTGCTGACTGTTGCAGGTACAACGCCCGCCGATTGTACCCCAAGCCCTGCCACTGACCTAACACCGCTTCAAATGGCGCTTTTGCTAATGCCCTAAAAGTGGGAAAAGCATGAATAAACTCAGGATATTTCACCCAAACCCGCGGTACCTGAGTCTGCTGAAGCATCACTTCGGAAATAAAGATTTTGTAAGGATCACTCGTTTCTCTCCACGGTAACTTTCGTCGATTTATCTCATAGTAATTCCAAATAATCTTGTGAAACTCTGTTGTTTTCATAAATGTAGATTTTTATAGTCTATAATTTTGACTTTTGAATTGCAATCCTGCCTGCCGGCAGGCAAGGTTTGACCTTTACATTTTAAATTTTGAATTAGACTCAAGACGCAAGAAGTAGATCCCAAGCCCAGCCTGTATTGCAACCTCTGTGAAAATAAGGTAAAATAGAACCTACTATGCCGCAAGAACCAAAAAAACGCCATTCCAGGGCCAGACAAGGCAAGAGACGAGCACATATTCACCTCACGGTGACTAAAACGCAACTATGCCAAAATTGTGGTGCGATTATTCTCCCTCATATTGTTTGCAAAAACTGCGGGTTTTATAAAGGAAAACAAGTATTACGCAATAAACCTACCAAAAAGAATGAAGTCACAGTTTGATCCAAGACATACACGAAGAAGAAAACTGGTAGAAGAACTATTTAAGTTTGACTTTCATTCACAACCAGTCACTCCGGAAGCCAAGGTAATCATGGCGGATAAAGATACGATCGATGAAGCCATCAAAAACGCCGCCCCCGAATTTCCCATAGATAAAATAAACAAAGTAGACTTAGCGGTTCTTCGACTGGCAGCATATGAACTCCTGGTTGCGAAAAAAGAACCTCCCAAAGTAGTAGTTGATGAAGCAATAGAACTTGCGAAAGAATATGGAGGAGAAACAAGTCCTGCATTCGTCAATGGTGCTCTGGGTAAAATTTTAACCTATGCCAACATTACCTGAATTTAAAAATAAAGCTCTGTTCGACAAAGCCTTCACCCACCGGTCTTATCTGAATGAGGCCAAACAAAAAATAGAATCGAACGAACGGCTTGAATTTCTAGGCGATTCTATCGTTTCTTTTGTTATTTCTTCTTATTTATATGAACGGTACCCTGATTTTAATGAAGGAATTCTTACCAATATCCGTTCTCTCCTGGTAAATACCAAATCACTGGCAAATATAGCGGCAAGCCTTGATTTTGGAAAATATCTCAAGCTTTCCAAAGGAGAAGAGGACTCACAAGGAAGAAAAAATATTTCTCTGTTGGCAGATTGTTTTGAGGCATACATTGGAGCTCTCTATTTAGACCAGGGCGTTGACGTCGTAAGAACATTTCTGATGGCATGTTTTCTCCCTCTGCTTGAGCCATTAGTAGAAAATAGAGTATTCAAGGATCCCAAGAGCTTGCTTCAGGAATATGTACAAGCACAAAAGCAAAATTCACCTATCTATAGTGTAATCCATGAAGAAGGCCCGGCACATGCCAAGATATTTACGGTAGGCGTATATGTAGATGACCAGGAACTGGGACAGGGAACCGGGAAATCCAAACAAGAAGCAGAAGAGAATGCTGCATCCCAAGCTCTTACCCAATTAAAAGCACCCCTTCGAAGCTCATAATGGCAATTTTGAGACCGTACTTGAGAAATGGAGAGAAAATTAGTATAATCATAGTTATGTCACTTGTAATTCGGCTTACCCAAACAGGCAAAAGAGGAGAAAGAAAATACAGGATTGTTGTAAAAGAAAAACGCAGCAAACGTGATGGCAAAGCTGTGGCATACCTGGGATGGTATGAAAAAACAGCAACAAGCTCAAAAAAAGTAATAGATATGGAAAAAGTACGCTATTGGGTCTCCAAAGGTGCACAAACCACCCCAAGCGTGAAGGAGCTGTTACAAAAATGAAAGATACCCTGCAGCACATCGTTACCTCAATTGTTGAAAACCCTGAGCAAGTCACTATCACTGAAGAAGAGGAAAATGGCTTGATACACCTGACTATTGCTGTCGCAAAAACCGATATGGGAAAAGTTATCGGTAAAAATGGGAAAGTTATAAAAGCAATTCGAAATACTATGAAAATTCCGGCAATGAAACAAAGTAAAAAAGTCTCCATAACGCTTGCCGACGAGCAATAATCTTTCTTCTGGTACAATAAACACATGATTATCTCCATTGTCACTTTATTTCCCCAAATGTTTGATGGACCATTTCATCATTCTATTGTGCATCGAGCACAAGAGAAGAAACTTGTCGATATCCGAATAGTGAATTTACGTGATTTTGGTATCGGGAACCACCAAACAGTAGATGATACTCCCTATGGTGGGGGAACGGGGATGGTTCTTCGGGTGGATGTCGTCCACAATGCAATTGAAAAAATCAAAGCACAAACGCCCGCAATAAAACCACATACTGTCCTTCTGGATGCACGGGGCACACCATTTACTCAAAAGAAAGCACAACAACTCAGTACCCTAGACCACGTAATTCTCATCGCTGGGCATTATGAAGGATTTGATGAACGGATTTTGAATTTTATTGACGAACAAATCTCAATTGGTGATTATATATTAACAGGAGGGGAAATTCCCTGTATGGCAATAACTGATGCCATAGTACGACTTATCCCCAGTGTTATCAAAGATGACGCCACTTTATTTGAGTCTTTTTCTCTGGCCAACGATACTCAAACCTCATTACTTGAATATCCACACTATACCAAACCTCAAACATATAATGATCATAGTGTTCCACAAGTGCTTCTCAACGGAAATCACGGGGAAATCGAGAAATGGAGAATGGAACAGGCAGAAAGAGTAACACAAACACACCGTCCTGACCTGTTAAAGAGCAGACGTGCTGCTTGAAGGGGAAGGAGACAATGGAAGTAACGGATTTATATTTCCCACAGCACCAGGAATAATAGTATTCTCCTCATCTTGCTTCCACTGTGAAAGTTTATCCAATAATTGTGTATCTTGTGTTGATAATAACTTAACAGGGACATCTGCCTGAAACGTAAGCTCCTGAAACGGGTTGTAATAGAAAGAAAGTGCAATCGTTGAATTTTGTTGTCCAACATCAATTTTTGTAATTTCTGATAACGGTAATTGAGAAGCAAGCTGCGTAATAAATTGTTGTGTTTGTCCAACCGAACCCTTCACGATAACTTTCAGATCGAGAGAGGGTTTTTTCTGTGAGGGACCCGTTGGCGTTAATTGACCCACTGAAAATGTATAATCTTGAAGTGATACCCCGGATTTTACCGCAGCTCTGGATATTGCTCCCAAAACACCAATAAAATCTTTATCAATAGGAAATGCTTGGGATACTAACGTAACATCTGTATCGATTTGAGCATCATTCAATCCTGCCAATTGAGCGTAATTATTTTTAAGTATTGAAATTTTCGCCTGTTCCATATGTTCTTCATCCAATGTTAATTGCCAATCCTGAAATTGTGGAATCACCGCAAAAAAGAGCAGGAGTATCGATACTAACAATAACGCCACAACAATAATAATTTCTTTATACTTAGAATAGAGTATTTTATAAAAACTATAATTTAGCAATTGTCTTTGAGATATATACAGAATCTGTGAACTCATATAAAAGTAAATACTATCGATAACTTATACAGGTGACTCTGTTCACTATAGGCAGTATTTTCAATAACTACTGTCAAAAACTCCTTTTTTGCCTCTGAATAGTCTAAAATTCGCTGGGTAAATTCTTTTAGAGGAAGTAGTGATGGTGAAGTAACGGTAAGATTAGCCTGTTTTTTATCAATAGAAAAAGCATCAACAGTTACCCCCGAAGGCATGATTTGAGTCATATTGTTCATTAATTTCTCAAATTGTGTACGGGTAGCTAAAATCTGATTGATATTTTGTAATCGTTCTTTTATAAAAAGCGTTTTGGTTTGCTTTTTGGAAAGCTGCTTCACCCGAGTTCTCATAACTTCCTCTTCTGCCTGCAACTGAGAAATAGGGGACTGAAGCTTTACAATAAATAGCCCTACCGAGAGAATACATACTAGGAAAAGACTGATAATCCCAAACGTTCGTACCTTTTTAAGGGTTGGGGATAAATCTTGAAATTGATTCTTATTTTTTTTTAGGAGATTGATATCGTTACTCATATTCTCTCATTGCAAGCCCTACGGCAATAGTATAATCAGGAGCATTTTCCAATATTTCTTTGGGGATTGTTTGGTCTGCTAAAACCTTCCAGGGATTCGCAATGACTGTTTCTATACCGCAACTTTGTGCAAAAAAAAGTTCAATATCAGGAAGCTTTGCAGTTCCACCGGAAAGAACAATTTGCTGGATAGGATTGGATTCTTTATATTTCTCATTAAAAAATGAGATTGCTTTTTTAACTTCAGCAGCTATTGATTGAAGTATAGGCGTGGTTGCTTTTCCAATCTTACCGTTGAGAGATTTTTGGGAAACTCCATATACTTTTTTATATTCTTCTGCTTGAGAAAGGGTAAAACCAAAATCTGAAGCAATCGATCTATTGATTGCCTGACCACCGGTAGGAATAGAATAAGCAAATACAATAACCCCTTCTTTTACAATTGCCAAAGCAGTACTGACTGCACCGATATGAATGATAAGCATCGTAAGCGTATTTACAGCCTTACTATTTCCGGGAAGATAATTAAGCGCTCTCACTGCTGAAAGGATTTCCGTCTCAACAGTTGTAATTGTTAAGCCTGCCATTGCAAGAGTTTTTTCATACTTATTAATCAGTTGTGCCGGTGCACCTACCAATAAAATTTGCATTGTTTCACTTGATAGATTATTCTTTGGCCTTGAAAGAACTGACCAATCAAGGGTTAGCGTTGCAAGGGGAACGGGGATGTATTGTTCAGCCTCCCAATAAATTGCTGAGGTAAGCTCCTTTTCAGACAAAACAGGCATTTCAATTACCCGTGTGTAGACCTGACTTTCCGGCAATGCAAGATTTATAAATTGGGTAGAAATCTTTGCCTCATCAATTACTTTTCGTATTGTCTGAGCCATCTCTTCCTGATCTAACGGAGATTCTGATAACATGCCTTTTGACGGAGAAGGCGCATTGACAGCCGCACGTAATAGAAACCCGTTCTTTTGCTGCTCAAGCCAGACTACTTTTATAGACGATGCCCCAATATCGAGTCCAAATGTTCTATTTTTCATTGAGTAGTTGGTGAAAATAATATATAAGGAAAAAATTCTGTAGGAATACCCGGATACGCCTGATATACCACAATCTTACGCTGCGTCTCCCCTGCGATTCCGGTCGATACTACTTTAGTTCCTTGTGGTGGAAGAGTACTACAAGCTGAATTACTACTTGTACATGCCCGTACCGCAATTGGAGTACCCGAATACAAGGGAACAATTCTCATAAAAAGCCCTGACACAACTGTGATTGTTGCTGTTTTGTTGGCAAAGCTCTTTCCACCAATTGTTTCTCCATTGGCAGACAGCGGCGTTAACAGATTATTGCTATTTCTCCTTGCGGCGCAGGGATCATAGGCATAACGGGTTGTTACCGGGGCTGATTTTGGTCCGCTCAATACAATGATTTCCAAAGCCGCCATTGTATTAGTTGCCGGTTGAGTTGTACATGCATCGCTTGATAAACCCCAATACACAGTAATATATCCCGGCTCTGCTGACGTTCCCCATTGGTTTTGATAAATAAGATTTGGATCAGCAGAATAATCGGAAAGCCAAATATCCGCACCATCATTTTTTGACACAGAATTACCGCCATTGAGTAAGAAATCTGTACCGCTTAGAGAGGTGACCTGAACACTATAGGTAGAACTGTTCTGTAGTTGAGTTGAGGCGATATTTGTACTGGACTTGAGTGCCTGTTCTATCCCAGCTTCGGCTGCTGAGAATGCTTTTGAAGATTCCTCTTCATTTCGAGTCAGGCTGATATTGGTAACACTGCGGGATACTACTGCCAAACCTACTGTTAAAGCAACAATTAGAACCAATACCACAATCAATAATGCTTGTCCTTGTTGTCCACGCATAGTGTTTCTATCTCTTTGGATTTTCACAGTAAAAATACCCTCTATACTAGAGTAACAGCCAATAAAAATCCTGTCAATGTTACGGCTGATTTTTACCGGCTAGCATTCCTCAACTGCGTAGTGGCATTAAATGATGAACTGGCCTGATTTTCAAATAACGAATTTGTGGTCCGCTGACTCAAAGTAAATGTAACAGTTACTCGAGGAATGTCTGCTGCCGATACCTGCTGACAGGAAATCGAACACGCTGTCACCAGAATACTATTTGCATTGATCAGGGAAGCACTGTTGGAGGCAATGGTACCGTTTGCTCCGGTTGAACAACTGATTGTTGTTTGTGCGTTATCAAACCCTGTTACAGTAATGGATTTTTTTGTAAGAGCAGACCCATCACATGACGAAGTTAGTGGATCATTAATTCTTTTTGCATCATGGAGAATTTTGGTCAGTTGGGTCACCGCATAGTTTCCATTTTGGCGGATATTGGTAAGGGCGTTGGATTTATTGGTTCCTCTCAATAAAGAAACGGTAGTTGCGAAAACGACCCCTCCTACTATACCAATTACAAAAATAACGGCAAGCAATTCGATAAGAGTAAATCCACCTTGGAATTTTGAATTCCTCGCCTGCAACGCTTTGCTTAATAGTTCGAGTAGATGAATTTTGTATTTTGAATTTCCTCTCATGGTGTTGGTAATCTATTATAACTAGATAAACAGGAATTTAACTCTACCGTATGACAAAGATCAGTGGCAGATTGGCATTTTGAATCTGACCAGGAAGTCGTCACAAGTACCTCAGTAGCGTTACCTGTAGAACAATATGATGAATTAGGAGTAACACATATTTTTCTTGCAAATAAATTATCAATATTTTTTGCACAGGCAGTCGAACATGAGCTTCCATTTGCATCAAGCGTGGTTGAACCCTTGGAAAGACAATAATTCCCATCTAATCCACTAAATACTGTCCAGTTGGAATCTCTGCTGCTTCGTAATAGTTCCATTGCCTCCTGCGAATACTGAGTGGCCATATTCTGATTTTTGCTCGCATTATTGTTTTGCAAGGAAGTAATAACCGCAAGTACCACGACACTCAAAACGGTAAGGGATACCCCGAGTGCAACCAAAACCTCTAATAAAGATTGTCCTCTCATCATATTAATTCCCAAAAGTAAACGGTGGTGAAGTAGTCAAGAGACTATACCCTCCGTCTTTAAACATGCGAAATTCATACGTACCGGTTGTCAAACCGGGAGCAAGCTGAAAGCTACATACACCGTTACCTCCCTGGTTGGAACAATTGGGATTGTTCAGAAATAACCACATTACATAACCGGTATCAGCTGCTCCTTGGGGATATAAACCAATCCAGGTAGTTGAAAGGTCATTTGAGACTCCACACCAATTGACTTTTATGGTTGCGCCTGATGTGACAGAAGACGAACTGAGTGTCATTGATGGGGTATCAATGATGACTCGTCCATCTGGACATATATTTATCATTTTTTTGCCTCCGGTTGTATTTTGTACAACAATAACGCCATCATTTTGAGTAGTGCCGGTTAATACTTGAAAAGTAAATGTAGTTACATTCGCAAAGCGGGTGTCTGACGATAAATGATTGGCAGATATAAGTACTGCTTTCTCCCCACAGAGAGCCCGCAGGCTATAATCACGAATGTCAGTAAAATCTACACGATATCCCGCAAGTGTATCCGAATCCGTACAACCTGAGGGTTTTACTTGAGTCTGAGCTTTACTTCTGGCAGTTATGAGTGTTGTATATACATCCTGTGCATTTTTTTCTAACGACTGACTCCGCCCATAACTAACAAATGATGCAATCGCAAGGGTTGAGAGGATTGCCATAATAGTAAATACAACGACAAGTTCGATGAGAGTAAATCCTCTTTGTGTCATGGATTAGTGAGCGTGAAATATTTACTTGAGGCACATGCTCCTAGGCCGGGGAGGGCAGGCGTAGCGGTATCATTGGTATCATTATCATTTGCATTCTCCAGACATGCTTGCAGCGTATATTGACTCCCATCTGAAGAATATAAGTAATATCCACCGTAGAAAGTCATTCCATTACCTAAGGGATCACAGGGAACTTTTTTCATATACACCGTCGATCCACTTGAAAAAGTAGCATTACATACTCCGCCAGTATACAAATCTGTTGCATTGATGGGATAGGCACCCTGGTCTGCCCGGTACAACTCCAATGCCGAACGTATTTGTTGAATTTCAGACTTCCTTTGTACATCACGTGCCCGTTGCCTAATCCCGACAAAGTTAGCCATAAGAAGAGTAGCAAGTACTCCAATAATTGCGACCACAATCAGAAGTTCAATAAGAGTAAATCCACCTGTGAATTTTGAATTTTGAATTTTGAATTTTGAAATTCGCCTCATGGTGATTGATCAGGACTGCTAACGCCGTAATTACAGATATTATTTGCAAGGCTACCACTTCTATCACAAGAAATCCCGGTAGCATTTGCGCACAGATTACCGCTATTACATGCTTGAGGATCTTTACCGCCTCTATCTAGACTAACATAGATCCAATATGACTGTCCATTATGCCCACTCGACTTATATGCATATGTTTTGGTAGGATTCGCATCTATAGGCACTTTTGTCATATAAGGAGCCAAACCGGATGAACCCCAGGCAGCACCGGAAATCTGGTAATTAGCGGTACTATCGGGATAGTAATTATGGTCCTGATAATAGGATTCCAAAGCTCTTTGTATTTGGGAAAGATCAGATTTTCTTCGGCCGTCTTGGGTTTTTGCATATTGTGCTGGCGGATCAAGACTTGCAATAACTATTGCAGTCAATATTCCGAGGATAGCAGTAACTATAATAAGCTCAATCAATGTAAAACCACGTTGCACGTGTAAATTACTCATCTTGAATTCTTTAATTTTTCTCATAAGCACGCTCCATCACAATTAGAACTGCAATACGTCCCGGTACCCACCGCGACTACATTACATCGTTCCGTAGGAAAACCCGTACATGCATAGTTTTTCGAACAATTCGGAGTAGGAGAAGGTATGGGTGTATCTGTAGGGGTCAAACCCGGTGGGAGAGAGGGAGTGGGAGTCGACACAGGAGGAGGACTCCCAACTTCAATAATACTTGAACCAACAATATCACAATCTACACTGCCCGATACAAAACAGGCATTATATCCTTCCTGAGTATAGTTTTGCGGCAAACAGGAGTCATTTAATGAACAGGCTATAGTTGGATCTTTCGGAGGAACTAACGTTTTACCAAATAATATATTCCATTGTGGACACCAATTTTGGCTATCGGTTATATAGGAATAACATGCTCCATTTATTTTCCCGCATGTCTCATCTTGAGGAACTTTTCTCATGTACGTTACTGATCCTTCCTGCCACTGCGAACCAAAGGGAACAGAAGTAGGATAACAATTGTGATCATTATAATAGGTATCCAAGGCGTTTCTGATTTGTTCAAAATCATGCTGACGCTGAGAATCTTTTGCTTTATTTAGCTGCTTAATAGGATCATACAGGATAAAGATTAATGCAATAAGAACTGCCAATATTGCCAGATCTATTACCAGTTCTACAAGGGTAAAACCTGATGAAGTATTACTAATAGTAAATCTTTTGCGTAAAAGCTTATAAGAACTCCAAACACGAGAAATGGTCCGAAAGGGATAGTGTTTCCGCGAAATTTCTTTTTCCTCCATAAAATTAGTATGAGAGAGATAATCGCTCCTGTCAAGAACGATATATAAATACTTACTATTGCCAGAGGGAAACCAAGCAGTAATCCGATGAGAAATACCAGTTTTACATCCCCAAATCCCATACCTTTTCCTTTCGTAACAAGAAATAGAACCAAAAAAAATAAAAAAATACACAAAGCAGTAAGCATTGAAGGAAAGAGCAAAGGAGGATGCAAAAAAAGTAAATAGGCAAGACTTATGATAATACCCGGATATACCACTACATCAGGAATTATTTCATACTTCAGATCACAAAAGAAAATGACAATCAGGCATGAAATTATAAATAGAAAATAGAGAAGTTCGATAAATAGCACCCCATTTAGAGCAGCGATACCGGGAACAAGAGTAGAAAAGGTGGCCACAAAAAAAATCCCCGTGATACATTCAACAATAACAGTACGAGTACCAATTGAGGTCTTACAGTAACGACATTTTCCTCTGAGCCATAAAAATGAGAAGAGAGGAACAAGATCAAACCACTGAAGTGTTTTTTTGCAGGAATCGCAGTGAGATCGTCCTGCCACTACTGATTCTTCTCGAGGAACACGGTCAATCAATACATTTAAAAATGACCCAATGGATATTCCGATAATAAATAGTAATGATGTGAGAAGAATTTCTTCCATACTACGCCACCCAATAATTCAGAGAATGCATAACCAAAAACAGGGATTGCATTATAAGAGATAAAAATAATAAAGGATATTTAAGCTCGGCATATTTTTTGTTTTCAATATAAATCGCCGCAGTAATAAAAATCGGGAAAATAACCAGCATATATCGAGTATAAGACATAAAGCTACCTAAAAACGGAGTAAAACCAAGAAACAGTGAATACAAAAATAGTGGTTTGGTAGTTTTTCTGTATATAAAAGGCAGTGATACCAGGAAAATAACAAAAAATATCCTATCTATTACTGAGTTGGTAAAACCATGAATTGTCAGGTTATGGGAGAAAAAGTTTTGCAAAAAAAGCAGCGGTGAAAAAATACTCCCAACACTCCAATGAGCTATATTATATTGCTGCATACTGAAACCTTCAAAAGGGTTTCCTGTTTTTAATTGCATAAACAATAAATATCCCAGAAAACCGCACACAGGACTGAGAAGAAATACTATATTTTTATCGATAGTAAACTTACGATCCAGAAAGGGTTGGTTATGCAGTAAACTCCTATGATGAGATATATAATAAAATGCAAATGGGATAATAATGAAAAGACCCATGGGTCGGGTCCAAGGGAGAAAAAAAGCAAGTACTGCAGCTAACCGGTAATCGTTTTTGTATAAGTAATAAAAGAAACAGATGGCAAGTAAAAAAAATAGTGATTCGGTGTAAATTAGCGAGAAATAAAAAGCAGTTGGAAACGCCAAAAGAAAAATAAGTGCAGTATACGCAACGCCATCTTTAGGAAATCGTTCTTTTACAAATAAATAGAAATAGATACAAGCTATAGTTGAGAATAGATTAGAAAACACTATACCGACCCAGAAGGAATCATAAAAGATGCTGGCAAAAAATCGTATAATATTAGGAAAGAGAGGGTAAAAGCTATCTGAAAAATTTCCCTTTTTATACCCTTTTTCACTCAGAAATAAATAATGTTGTGCATCCCACGTTTTGTATGCTGACTTCAAACTGATTTCTTCACCTGGCGGATATACAAAATTCGAATAATAATACACTTTACCAAACGGTAACAGACTATACGCTAGAAATATAAGAAGAACTATCGATATTTTAGCTGTAATAATAAGAATAATAACCTGTTTCATAATCCTTCCTCATCCATTCACAAGGCTATTTTTATATCCTTCATTTGACTTTTCAATTCCTTGAAAAAGGAATCATTGAAATACTTTTGATATTCCACAACTACCTGCTTTGAAGCCGTATTATTGTGGGAACATTCATGATACGCACTATAGAGCAGAAAATAAGCAATCTTCTCATATGGCCTCAGTTCAATCGTCTTTATAAAATATTTTGCAGCCGGATTACATTGATGATTGGACAAATAATAGCCACCCCACACTTCGTAGTTTTTATAATATGCAGGATCTACATCCATTGCTTTAGTAAAAAACTCTTGTGCCATACTATCATTATGATACGTAGAAAGAAAATACGAGCCGGTTACCAATAGGGCATCTGAATAATACGGAGGGATATCCGAAATTGTTATATTCCCAAAAGCGCTTTTGTTTCTCAAGGATTTATAAGGAGTCTGAATTGAATTCCACACTGTATGAGTCATCAGAGTAAACTCCGGCTCAGAAGGAGGTTTCTGGTTAGGCAACAATAATTTATATACCAGTCCGTAGGGAATCCAGGGAAGGGGATAATTTTTTGTTTGTATCTTAATATGAGAAAAAACAGGCCGGTTTTGGTTAATTTTTGTTATAATGATTGCCATTCGATCGGCAGTTGAACCGTTTCGAACAACCTTTTTATATCGATCCACCTGGGAACGGAAATAACTATTTCCTACGAAATTATTAATATTTACAACATCAATATCTTTTCTATATCCCTTCGCATAGTGGATATACCATGTATTGTAGACACCGGTATCTCCTTCAATCAAAAGCACGGCGTTTTGAGGGAGAGACTTCAACAAATCATATCCCAAATTATCCCCGATATGTATCTGTGACAAATCAGTTTTGGGAAAGTTATAAAAAAATAGCAGACAGGGAATAAGCAAAAATATTGCCTGGAACCATAGTGTGTAGTATTTGTTATGAAAGAAGGATCCAAGCTTTTGAGTAAGGTACAAAAGACCAAAAGGGAAAAAAATTATAATAAAAATTGTGGAGAGAATATAAAAACGCTCACTGACACCGATAAGAAATGCGTTACTCAATGGAAACCCTGCATAGGTAGTAAAGATTGGTCCGGTTATTAAAAACCCGGTTAAAAAAGATATACATAGCCACTGATCCTTTTTATAGAGAGCTCCTATTCCAATAATGCTCAGAAGTATTACTGGAAATGTAAGTTGGGAAACTACATCAAATAAATAAACCTTTAAAGCTATCATTCTTTCCATGGGTATTGATGAAACAAAAGGACCGGCATTGAAAGTACCATAGTCCTTGCGCAATACCAAATGCAAGAAAGAGTCCAAGTCATGCACAGAATTGGTATTAATGATAGGGTTATGGCTGGCAGCTATAGGAACATATAAATAAACTGATAAACCTACCAAACCGGCTACAAAACATCCCAGCAGTAATCGTTTATCCTTCCACAATATTTTCAGTTGCTTTAGCACAATCAAAAGGAGGGTCGGGAAGATCAAGGTAATCGTCTGGTGATGGGTAAGAGATAATCCCAACACAAAACTAAAGAGAAGAAATAATTTGGTTGAGGGAGTCTCTCGAATGCGAAGCGAAAGATACAAAAGGAGGATTGCGAAAAATGAATTTAAAATAAAAACCTCAGCCAATTCACTATATAACCAAAACCAATACGAGAAAGCTAGTATAAGAGAGCTAATTACTGATACCATAGTATTTTTGGTAAGCCTTTTAATAAGCAAAAAAAGAAACAGTATTCCCAATGCACCGGCACATGCGGATATCAAACCTACCAGAAAAGCAGGGGTAGCCAACCCTTGAAATCGTGTT
Organism: uncultured Gammaproteobacteria bacterium; assembly: GCA_964497535.1. Lineage (GTDB taxonomy): Bacteria > Patescibacteriota > Microgenomatia > Levybacterales > UBA12049 > CAZCCG01. The sequence continues at coordinate 179,824 of CAZCCG010000003.1, read as the reverse complement.
ACTAAAAACCCCAGAAATGTAAACAAGGGATACCCAGGAGCATGAGGAACTCCAGCTACAGAAGCAGCAGTTACCAAATCTCCGATATCGCCACCGTAAATATCCCGAGAAAGGTTATGGATATAAAGGACTAACAAAAAGAATAAAAGGAAGAAGGGAATTAATTTTATGCCTGCCTGCATGAAGATATTATTGAGCACACCAGTAGCAGGTGGTAACACCGGCACTGGTCTGAGAGATACAACCTGTAGTTGCTATCCCAGCAGATGAATATTTGGTGTTGGGATCTCTCCATTGAGATTTTGATTGCGGCTGGAAACATGCAACTACCGAATTGGATGTGCCAGTAAAGATAACACTATTAATCGTAGAAACGGTAGTAAATCCACTCTTCAACTCTCCATCATCAATAAGAGCGCCTACACATCCGATGTTACTGGATGAACCGACGCTTCCGGTTGAACTACAATTGGAAACTCCGTTTGCCCACGGGAGTGCATTGTGAGTTGTATAGTATCGAATATTTGCGTTTACAAACTCAACTGCAGTATTTTTAACATTGGCATCCTGTGCTTTTTTCAGCTGTTCAAATGGATCAATTGTTGCAACCAATGCGGCCGCCAAAACACCGAGAATACCGATAACAACCAATAACTCAATAAGGGTAAAACCGGACTGTGAAGATTTAAAGGATTTGAATAAATTCATAGGTATATTTCTATTGAAACAAATTGTTTTATTACTTGTCAAGAGTTAAAATCTTTTAACTCTTTATCTAGCAAACCATATATACTCATCTGTTGTCAAGAGGGGAATTTGGGCATTTATAACTGTGTAGGAATAATATCTATTTTTTCTTTTCCTTGCTGCTGTTGATCAAAGCTTGATTTATCTTTTTCCGAAAATTGTTTGAGTGAGAAAGTGAATGTCGTCCCTTTCCCTAGTCCCTCAGATTTTGCCCAAATCTTACCCCCAAGAAGTTCTATAATTGATTTACTAATATAAAGCCCCAGTCCTGTTCCCCGAACATCTTGAATTGTTAAATAGTTATTGTCTATCATGCCGAATTTCTGGAATAACTTAGAAATATCCTCAGGTGCAATACCTTTACCGGTGTCTGAGACACTTGTCTCGATCATTTCAGCATTTACTTTGAAGCTTACGGAGATCATTCCTCCCGGGGGGGTGAATTTGAGTGAATTCCCAATCAGGTTAATCAAAACCTCTTTTATTTTATCTGTATCTGCCAAAACTTGAGGTAGGGAAATATGATCTACTTTCAAATTAAGTCCTAGTTCTTGCACTCGAGGCTTCAATTCCTCAAAAACATCATCAACCAGTGTATTCATATCAATCGCATGAACATCGAGAGTTATACGGCCCGATTCAATACGCGAAACATTGAGCATTTCGTTAACCAGCTTTATAAGCCGTTCGGTTGAATCATAAGAACGATGAATGTAATATTTTTGTTTTTCCGTAAGTTCTCCTCCTTTACCGGCAAGAGCCATCCATAAATACGATTTAATAGCTGTCATAGGAGTACGCAGTTCATGAGAAGCAAGAGAAACGAAATCATCTTTCAATCTATCAAGTTGCTTCAACTTTTCATTTGCTTGCTCTATTTGACGATAGAGAAGGGCATTATCCATAGCAATTCCTACTACTCCTGTTAACCGTGTCACCAAATCTCTTTGGAAATCCGTTAGATTGGCTTCTTCCTGCTCCAGACTAATTGCCATAATTCCAATCAGTTGTTCACGTACTACCAAGGGAATTACTAATATTGTCCTGACTCGTTCAAGCTCTTCCAGCCGGGCAGTTTGATCTATAGTAAAAGCAGGTCTATATACAGCATATAAATCACGTCCTACTTTTTGAGTTTTTTCGCGCATTACCTGCACCAGTAGATTTTCTTCTTCTGAAAGAGGTATTCGAAGATCTTTGAAGTGTATCCCAAACTCAGTCTCGGCAAGTTGTATAGCAGCAGTTTGCGAAATAGCAAGCTCTACCAGACATTGTTCTTCCTGATTTATAAGAAACACCGCAACTGCTTGGAACTCTGCTTCTTGGACGATAGCATCTGCTACTTGTTGTGCAACTTTATGAAGTGAAGTAACACTGCTTAAAATAATCTCATCGAGTTTTCGAAGAACCGAAAGAGTTTTATTGGTATGCGCAAGTTCGGCATTTTTTTTGTATATTTCTTGCGTAATATGCCCCAACTCTTCTGATATATTGGCTTGATTCTGAGAATCTCCTGATTGCGAACTACTCATGCAGAATTATAGTATAGTATTTTCTTATAGGAGTAAAGAAGGTATTTGATCCTTAGGTATTTTAGTTATCATTCCCCGAACTGCATCTTTACACACTTCAATAGAAGCTTGCCCAAAAAGATGTCCATATTGCTCAACAAGATGTTCCAGAACATCACTTTTATTCCCCGATATTGTTACTTCATGCTTTGACCAATCAACAGTAAGTCCTGAGACTTTTTTGGCCTGTTCCAGGGCTACTGGACCGACAATACCTTCCTGCTCTGTGATAATCTTTTGGGCCATTTGTGCAAAAACATCCATAATACTTATGTATTCCTTACTCTATAAAACCCTAGAACGCCAAATGTAATGAAGAAAAAAGCTAGTGTAAAGACAAGATCACCCAAATCACCTACGTAAAAAGTCTCAACTGTAGTGGTATAAGAAAAGATAAAATCGGCAATGTAATTTAAAACAAAACCAAAGAGTAACAAAAGAATTGTCGCCTTATATTTTCCACCCAGATATCGAAACGATAAACCATAAATTAAAACAGCAAGAGATAGTATCACTACATCCCCAATTGGATAAGCTAAATCAAAAAAAGATTTGAATCCATTTTCAGAAAAATCAGTAATAAATCCCCCACGCGCTACAACTACTAATAAATAATAAGATAAAACAATCAAAATAATAGGAATAATAAAAAGTAGTAGTTTTCCTTTTATTTGCCTTAGTGAAAATTTTGCCCCAGTTGCATGAGAAAGATTAATTATTCCTATTCCCCATAAAGGCCAACTTAAAACATAGCTTGCATCAGATATAGAAGGGTAAGGAGCAGGAATATTTAAAAAAATATTATAATATGCCCAAATCATACTTCCAAGACCCCAAAAAAATAATCCCGCTGAAATATAGAAAATAGCTTTCCCAATTGCGCTTGACAATAAACCCCAAGATTTAGAAATATATATACCAACTAAGCTTCCTAGAAGTGGAACTAAACTAAATGCAAATGAATAAAGATAATTCCATATACTTGTTTGTTGAGCAGATAAATGTAGGATAATCCAATAAGCTAATAGAAAAACCAAATATACAAGAAGAAATTTGTGGATTGCGTATAGCCTCATAGCTCTTTTACTATATACACAAACGTTTGACGATAGCAAGTGTTAAATTATAAAAAGACTTAAATTTAACAAGGAAGAATTATTTTTGTGCAAAAACAAAAATAATTCCTTGAAAACCTTGTGCTCCTTTTCCATCCTCGTTAAGTGTTTCTGCAGGACTTACACTTATTTTAATTGTTTCTTGTTTAAATCCATTATCTTTTAGAACATCCTCAACGTCATTTTCATCAATATATGCTGCAGCAAATTTTTTATTTCCATTATGCCAATAATTAGCTCCCTTTAAGGCAGTCATTATAAAAACTCCTCCTGGTTTAACTAAACTACAAATATTTATCATAGCTTGTTGCCATTGTTGTTTGTTTTTTGATATAGATTCGGGAACAAAATTTACACTTACTACGTCAAAAAAATCTCTATATTGTTTCCCAAGTGGATCATTTTGGAAGGCATCACAATGAATAAAATGAGTGATTTTCTGACGAAGTAACTCAGCTCTTTCATCAATCTGCCTTTTAGCAACATAAGGTACCCCTTCTATTTCCAAAGCTCTTTTGATATAGTCACTCCAGTCGAACGCATCATTATTATTATTTTTCCATTTTTTGACTTCGTTCAAATTTAATTCTAAATAGTCTGAAAAATAAATAAATTTTGCTTTAGTAGCACCAGTAATCAATTGATAAACTGTTGGACCTCCACCGAACTCAAGTATCATAACCTCTGAAGGAATAATCTCATAGACATCTTTAAAGAAACGCAGAAGACTATCATTCTCAGATCCAATATGAGAGTAATATTCTTCTAAATATTCTCGAGGTGAAAACTTCTCAAAATTTTCTTCTATTTTAATATCTCCCATTGTAATAAAAGTTAATTTCCATTACGAACAAGTAGAAAAAGGAAACATATTACAGTAACAACTGCAACTATTTTATCCAGAGATTGCCATTTCATAAAATCACCTGTTGCTATAGAAACTCCAATTATAACAGCAATAAACCAGATAGCGGTCTGAAAAGACGCAGAATTTAAACCAACTTTATTCATGAAAAAAATTGTTCCCCAATAGAAAATCAATCCTACTACAAATGCGCCTCCTGATTTAAGAAGAGCTATTAAATCTAAGCTGCCTCCTGGCCATATTTGTGAAGCAAAATAGAATCCTTTTGAATCCGCAAAACCTGCCAATAAACTCAACAATAAAATGATAATCCAATTGAATATGTTCATTAAATTTAGTTAAGAATATCTCATCTAGAATTACTTGTCAAACCTAAAACTTCTTTAGTAAGAATAATCTTTATTGACAAGATTTATTCTAACAATGTACAGTAGTAAGATAATTAGGATGGATACAATTAAATCAAGAAAAAATATTGGTTTTCCAAAACAGAAGGAAGATTGGGCAAAAAACCCAGCTATTTTTAGCGAACATACTCTCCGGATTGCAGGACATCCGGTTATGGAAGATTGGGAATTAAGCTATATGAATAAGCTAGCTCAAATTGCGTCTTCAAATGGAGGCTGCGTTTTAGAGCTTGGTTATGGACTTGGTTTGTCTGCAAAAGCTATTCAATCACATAATATTACTAATCATTATATTATTGAGTGTCACCCTGATGTAATCGCAAAATGTGTTCAAGATTTTCATCAAGCCATCGGTGAAAATCGTATACATATATTAAGCGGTTTTTGGCAAAATGTAACCCCTTTACTTTTAGACGAAACATTTGATGGTATCCTTTTTGATACTTATCCTCTAACTGAAGAAGAAATTCATTCAAATCATTTCTGGTTCTTTAAAGAAGCATATAGGATTTTAAAACCTGGAGGAATACTTACATACTATTCTGATGAAGCTACTACATTTTCTGATAAGCACTTACGTAAATTGAAAGATGCAGGATTTAAGAAAGATAAAATTGAATATGAAATTTGTGAAGTTAACCCTCCACAAAATTGTGAATATTGGCAAGAAAAAACTATTTTGGCACCAATTGTTACGAAAGAACAAAAAAATAATTTTATATCACGACTGTTCCCGGTTTTGGGTAACCATTAAATGGTGTTATAAGAGTAAAACTATAGGCACCAGTATCGTAAATAACTAATTTGTCACCAACTTTTATATCTGCTGGCAATAATGCATCTTCATCAATTACGTCTAAATCATCACAAGCAGGCCCAGTTAAAATAAATTGTTCTTTTTGATCTGACCGATATTGTTGTAATGCTTCAATATAATATCTGATACTGCCTTGATAAGCCATTGCCTCTAAAAGAGCATTGTATACTCCTGCATCCAGATGGAGCCAGTACCCATTATGTCTTTTTATTTTTTCTGTAACACTAACTATTAAGACATATGTATTTGCAACAAGTCCTCGCCCAGGCTCTACGATATATGATACAGGATAAGGTAACTTTTCTGTTGCATTTTTAATATGCTCTGCAATTTGCTGTATTTTTGGTATATTGTCATAATCCTCATATTGATGAGGAAAACCTCCACCCATATTGATTACTTGTATTTTTATATTATTCTTGAGTAACTCAGACATAGCATATGAAATATCAGTTATCCCTCGCGCCCATGCATATTCATTTCTCGCTTGAGAACCCACATTAAAACTTATTCCGTAAGGAATTAAACCTAATTCTCTTGTTTTAATTAGTAGTTTAATAACTTCCTTAAGATATACACCAAATTTCTCAGACATGTGAAAAACACTATTAGCTTTATCATCAACAAGCGCCCTAATATATATTTGGGCCCCTGGAGCATATTTCGCAAGTTTCAATAATTCAGGTTCGGAATCACAAGCGAAACGACTCACGCCATATTTTACAAAAGCAAGAATCTGATCAGCAGATTTTACAGAAGAACCATAAATTATTCGATCTGCTGGAACCTCAAGTAATTCTAGTAAGGCTAATTCGTATTTAGAAGCTACTTCAAAACTAGCACCAACATCGTTAAGTGTTTCTATGACTTGTTTTTCAGAATTTGCTTTCATTGAATAGCAAACTTCCGTATTTGAAGGAAGATAAGATTGATACTCTTTTAGATTATTGATTAAAGCATCACGGCTGAAAACAAAAAAGGGGGTAGGAGTAGGAATATTCGATAATGTTTGCCTGTCAAAAAACTTATAAGTCATATAAACCGTTTGTCTCCATTTCAGTAATATAATTCATTATCTCCCTATGATGAATTATACTACAGTTAATTTGAAAAGAGATGATTATTTTCATAATTGAATAAATTCTTTATTAGGAAAGTCCTACGCAAACATCATTAATAGTTTTTTATTTTAACCTGGATAGATTTTAGATTCAGAAGTGCAATTGTCATAGTAAAGTAAGCAAGTAATAATATAAAATCATCATAATTCCCAGGATAATAAGTTTTTAATTTAACATCTAATAAGAAAATATAATCACCTAAAAATTGTACAACTAACGCTATCAATAACCATAATGCTTTTGATTTCATAATTCCATCTAGTATAGTTCTTGAGAAAATAAAAACAATTATAGCAATTGATATGTATATCGCTTCTCCTAATGAATAACCGAAATCCAAAAATATTTTAACTGGATTATTAAGATTGAAAGTATAACCTTGAAGAAAAAGATAATAAGCAATTGTTAACATCACAATTGGAATAATAATAGCTATCAGTTTTTTTTTGAATGATTGGATACTTAATTTAATCCCTGATGATTTAGCCAAAAGCATAATTCCGTAGATATAGAAGGGGATAGTACCGAAATATGCAATATCCCCAAAAGAAGGGTATGGAGTTTGGTAAGGAGCAATTATTAAATAGTACGTGTATGAAGCTTGACCAACTGCTTGTAAACATAAGCCTGAAGCGAACATTAAAGTTGCACTTCCCATAAGAGTTTTAATCCCACCCCATTTTTTTGAAACATCCATCCCACAAATCCCACCAAACAATGCAATAATTCCGTAAGTACAAGAAAAGAATAGTAATGCTTCTCGATTATTATAAAAGATTTGTAAAAATATCCACCAACATGCAAAGATGAGAAAGATAAATATAGCAATTAATGTTAAATATGAAGATCTAGGATAGTCAAGTTTACCTCGTACAAATTCTCTGATTTCAGGATGTATTCTATATCTATCATGAGCAGAAGGTTCGATAAGTGAAAGATCCACTAAACTTTGGAGAATTTTTCTTGAAACTACAATTGAAAGCCCATTAATATAGCCTATTGAATCAATAGAAAAATCTTTTCCTTTAAAAATAGATGCAGAAACTAGGACGGATTTCATTTTGATATCGAGTTTTTTATAGCTCATATCAATCGCTACATGAAGATTTTTGTTTTCATAATTTAGGTCTTGAAAAATATTTTCTTCAGTATTTAATAGCTCAGGGATTTCTGAGGCACTGATATTAGAGTGTCGTATTTGTCGTGCAAAAATATGAATAGCTAGAGGCAGATTACCAAACTGATTAGCAGATTCTAAAATTATCGATGAATTAGTTTTTGAAAACTTTTTTTTTAATACTTCTTGAAAAAGTGATATGACTTCTGTATCAGTAAATGGTTTAAGAGAAATATCAACAAAATTAATTGATACTTTAAAATGATTTTTCTGTGAAGTAATAATCGTAGTACAAAACTGCGAGTTAGGAATAAGCAAATAGATTTCATCATTTAATTCCGCACTGTCAAGAATAATTAACACATTTTTAGTGGCAAGAAGTGATCGAACTATAGTAGCCCTTGTTTGTTTATTCTTAATTTCTGAAAAATCCTCACCGAAAATGTGAGCAATAGAAAAAAGAATATCAGATATATTATCTTCCTCAATCTTGTACCATAGGATTCCGTCAGTAAATTTATTTTTGAGCAAATGACCTAATTTTATTGCCAATGCAGTTTTTCCTATACCTGCCGACCCATGGATTAAAATAGTCTTTCCGAAAATATCCTTTCTATTAACAACTTCTTTAATAATATTTTCTCTACCTGTAAAATTTTCAATTTCAGTTGGAACTTGAAAAATTGGATTTCCTAATTTTATTGGAATCCTTCTCAATTCTTCTTCAGAGATATAACCGTACCCTACAGAAACTAAAAATTCGTTTACTTGGTTAAGAGTTGTAATAGCTCTCCGCTCGATGAAAATCTCAATGAGTTTGAGAATTGTGGTTCTATTTGGAATTCTGTCTCCTTTTTGCCAATGAGAGAAAATACTATCTTCGTAGATTAATCCTTTTTCTGCGAGGGCGAGTCCGAGTTGGGATAGAGTAGAGAACTCCGCTTTTAGACGGTATTTCCGAAAAAGAGCAGGGAATTTTGAGGCTGTAGCCTGCATATGAGCAAATTGTATCACAGGCTTTGTCAGATTATCTGACAGTCCTGTCATGGTAACAATAGAGCGTGCATGCCACAATAGTTTTGCCACCAGCCCGGTGAAAGGAGGAATATGTAGAACTACTTATGAATTGTTATATTTGTAAAAGAGTACAACTCGAAAGGGAGAACAAAAGTAGAGATCCACATTTTATTGATGAATTCGAAACTTCATTGTGGATACTTGGAGATAATCAATTCTATAAAGGATATTCCATCCTGATATATAAGATTCATGTAGAGCAATTACATAATGCAATTTATCCAAGTTCATTTTTGAATCTGATGATTTTTGTCGGGGAGCAGATATTTCATGCTTTTGGCCCAACCCGTATCAACTATGAAATCCTCTGTAACAAAAATGCTCATTTACATGCCCATATCATTCCCCGATATCAAGATGATCCCCATCCTTTTGAACCCGTATGGAACTATTCTAAATACTATTTCAAAAATGACGCGTATCTGGCACAGACGAGCACATTACGAGAATTAAAAAAATCATTACTCCAATAATAAGATCAGATAAAACTCGTCATTTCCGAAGCTTGACTTTTAAATAGGGCTATGGTAATTTCAGGGTATGGCGCACAAAATCCTGATAGTCGATGACGACACATACTTAAGAGATCTCTACGAAGAAGTTCTCAAAGATGAAGGATTTGAAATCACTACTGCAGTTGATGGTCAGGACGGACTTGATAAAATGAAAAGTACCAAGTTCGATTTGGTATTACTCGATGTAATGATGCCCAAACTAGATGGACTGGGAGTACTCAAGGCACTTCACGAAAATCCCTCAGATACTACACCTTCAACTATTCTCTTATTGACTAATTTGGCGCAGGACCCAATTGTAAAAGAAGCCATCTCTTTAGGAGCAAAATCGTATATCATTAAAGCAGATATTACGCCTGATCAACTGGTAGAAAATGTAAAAAAATATATTAGCTAGTTTTCTTGGCGGGTGTTTTTACCAATATTCTTCCTGTTGTATTTTCTTCAAAAGATTTTAGTTGAGATAATGCTTTTTCACTCGATGAAATAATTGCTTCAAACTCTTTTCTGTTATATTCCTTATTCTTTTTTGCATAGAGAGCCAATTGACGAATATCGTTAATCGGCTCACGCAACTCGGCTCCAAGCTTGGTAACTCTATTTGCGAGAATCTCTTCTACTTTAGTCTCAATTGCTTTGTGTCCTTTTTCCAAAATAAGGATTTTTTTATCTTTTTCTACACGAACTAGATATTCCCTTCTCAAAAAATAAGTGAGGGGAATGATAAGAAGAAGTGACACAATAGAGATAAAATCAATTTTTGTATTAACTGTTCCCATTTGAGGAAGTAAAATAGCAATCAAAACCAAAACAAAAGAAAGCGTCACTGAGTTGCTAAAAAGAAATCCTAAAGAAATTGCAACCAGATAGAGGAGGTAAAAAAATGGAGATAAAAACCAACCGGTATTACCTACCCATAAAAGAATCGCCCCCACAAACGCAAAAATAAGTATCTTGAATGTTCGAGTCTGAACCATAACTTGTTGGGATTTGGTGAAGCGTATTTGAAAAAGGTAAACTCCTCCCACAAATAAAAATCCAAATAGGAGAAATGGCAAGGCATATACACGAGTATCGGAATTCGTAGTGAAAAGATAGATAACCAGAATAAGTAATGCCAGAATAATACTCTCAATAATTTTTTGGGGTTTTGAGGAAAGTCTGTGTGTTAAAAAATGAAAAGGCGATCGTTGATCCGTCTTTATAGTCTCTTGCGACATAGGCTATTTCTAGTGTAGGAAATACACCAACTAAAGTCAACCCTATTGAATAGCATTTGTTAAGCTATAAATTGGGGTAATTACCGAGATAATCAAAAAGGCTACTCCTACACCTAAAACCACCATAATTATAGGTTCCAAGGCGGTCGTCAACGTTTTTATGGTCTGTTCTACTTCTCGTTCAAAATATTCTGACACTTTCAATAATGATTCATCTACTTTTCCTGTTTGCTCTCCAATTTTAACGGTTTGTACCAATATCGGAGGAAAGAGAGGATAGTAAGCCAATGCATCGCCAATACTCAGTCCTTTTTCTACCCGTTTTGCTGTTTCATTGATAGCATTTTTATAAATAACATTCCCGGCCACATCGGCGGATTGTTTGAGCGAGTCGACTACCAGAGTTCCGCTTCCGATAAGAATCCCAAATGTACGAGAAAATTCAGTAAGGATACTTTCTTTGATAAGTTTTCCAAAGATAGGTACTTTGAGAATAAGATCATCAGTTATTAATCTACCTGATGGATTACTGCGCCATTTTTTAAATACAATAACACTAAAAAAAGCCCCAAGTATAATCAGCGGCCAGAAGTAAATAACAAAGTTAGAAAGTCCAATAATAATAAGCGTAGGTAGAGGAAGGGGAATACCAATACCTTCATACATAGTAGAAAGCTGAGGAATAACAAAAATCATCATGATTACTACTACCACAATCATGCCTATAATAACTATCATTGGATACATAAGTGCAGACTTGATTGTACTTTTTAGTTGTTCTTGTTTTTCAAGGTTATCAGCCAAACGCAACAGAACTTTATCTAACAAACCTGATACCTCAGCCGAGGTAATCAGAGAGATATATATAGGGGAAAAAACCTTGGGATATTTGGTAAGGGCTTGAGAAAGTGGTTTTCCATCTTCAACATCAGTCACAATTCCTTGAATAACAGTAAGTACGCTATCTTTTTGTACTTGTTCTTTTAAAATTCTAAGAGCTTGCATCAATGTTAACCCTGAAGAAAGCATGGAAGCTAGCTGCCGGGTAAAAAATACAAGATCAGTTGAGGAAAATGCATTAATAAAGGGGAGATACTTTGAGAGATCATTTTGCTTTTGCGGTGCAACCTGAATAGGGAGCAACTCCCGAGAACGCAAAAAATCTACGGCATCTTTTACTTCTTTTCCCTCTATAACTCCGCGTACCGTTTTGCCGTTGCGCGTAACAGCTCGATAAACTAATTTCATAATAGAATGGTGGACGAACTAACCTACTAACCTGAGTAGTTCATCTTTATGAAGAGCATATTCTTCCGCAGTTTCGAGGGTTATTTCTCCTTCTTTCACCAATTTCGCCAAAGAAGCATCAAGAGTAATCATTCCTTCTGCTTGGGAAGTCTGGATAATACTATCAATCAAATGAGTCTTCCCATCGCGGATATTACTTGCAACGGCTGTAGTCTGAAGCAATATCTCAACAGCAGGTATCCTTCCTCCATTCATAAGAGGTAACAGCCTTTGAGATAGAATTGCCTTCAACGTTGATGCAAGTTGAGCACGAATTTGGTTTTGCTGAAAAGCGGGAAATGAATCAATAATACGGTCAATACTTTGAGCCGCAGAATTGGTATGTAAGGTTGAAAAAACCAAATGGCCTGTCTCAGCAATAGTAATTGCGGCAGCAATTGTTTCTGGATCCCGCATTTCTCCTATGAGGACAACATCTGGATCTTCCCGTAGGGATGAACGTAACGCGAGAGGCCACGAATGTGTATCAGATCCCACTTCCCGCTGAGAAATAATACTTTTTCCGGTAGGATACATGTACTCAATAGGATCTTCTATGGTTAAAATATGTGCTTCTCTCTTGAGATTGATTTCATTAATAATGGCAGCAAGTGTTGTTGATTTTCCATGTCCGGTTGGACCGGTAACTAATATAAGGCCTTGCTCTAAATCTGCAAAGCTATGACAAATTTTTGGCAATCCCAAATTTTCTATCGTCCGGATATTGGGAGGGAGAAATCGAAAGGCACCGGCCATTTGTCCCCGTTGATAATACGCATTTACCCGAAACCGACCCAGATTTCCATAGGCACCCCCTCCAAATCCAATTGAAAAATCCAGCTCTTTATTCGTAACCAATAATTCTTTTTGTTCGGGAGTTAAAATAGAAAATATCATCATCTCAATTTCTTCAGGAGTAAGTGGTTTGTAATTGGTTACATACAGAAGCGCTCCGTCTACCCGAATCGCAGGAGGAATCGCCGGCAGGAGATGCAAATCAGATGCCTTACTGGTAATAGTTATTTGTAATAATTCCTGAATTGACATAGTATTACTCTTGAGCTACACGAAGTACTTCTTCCACAGTAGTTACTCCTTTTAAGACCTTCAGATATCCATCTTGTTTCATAGTAATCATCCCTTCTTCAACAGCTTTGTGTTGTACTGACTGACTATCAGGATGCTGCAGCATTAAATTTGAAATCGTTTCAGTTATAGGCATTACTTCAAAAATACCTACACGTCCAAGATATCCCGAATCTCCGCATTCACTACAGCCCTTCCCTTTGTATAATTTGATCTCGGTAGTAGTTGGAGGAAATAACGGACCCAACTGTTTTTTTATTTCATCAATAATTTGAGAGGGAGGAACATAATCCTGTTTACAATGTGAGCAAATCTTACGAACTATTCTTTGCGCCATTACCGAGGTAAGAGTAGAGGCAAGCAGAAACGGTTCGGCACCCAAATCGATCAGACGAGGTAACGCTCCGGCGGCGTCTGAAGTATGCAGGGTTGAAAACACTAAATGGCCGGTCAAAGCTGCCTGAAGTGCTAAATCTGTTGTCTCCTCATCACGAATTTCTCCCACTAAAATAATATTGGGATCTTGTCGTAGAAAAGCCCGAAGACCAGTGGCAAACGTAAGTCCAACGCCGGGATTAATTTGTACCTGGTTTACACCGGGAAGTTGGTACTCTACCGGATCCTCAAGCGACATAATATTTACGCGGGTTGTATTGAGTCTGGATAACACAGCATATAATGTCGTGGTTTTTCCAGAACCCGTAGGACCGCAAACAATAATGATTCCATGGGGACGCAGGATACTCGTTTCCAAATTTTTCAATGCTGTTCCTGTCAGTCCTAAATCTGCAAGTGAAGGAATTCCACCGGATTTTCGAAGTAACCTCATGACGATTTTTTCTCCGCTTGCAGTAGGGATAGTTGAGATACGAAGATCAACTTCACTATTTCCTACCTTAAAATTAAACCGTCCATCCTGGGGCGTACGATGTTCATCAATTTTCATCTCGGACAGAATTTTTATCCGGGAAATAACAGCTTCCTGCACACTTTTGGGTAAACTCAAACGATCATATAAAATACCGTCGATTCTATACCGAACCCGTACACGATCATCCTGCGGTTCTATATGGACATCGGAAGAACGGCTATTTACCGCATACTCAAGGATCGTTGAAACAATCTTGGCAATTGGTGCTTCTTTGATAATTTCCGCTATTTGTTCGCTATTGATTGTTTTGGTTCCATGCAGCTCTTCCGTCTCTTTTAACGCTTGCCCTACTTCCCCAACCAATTCCTGCCGATATTGCTCACTAATTGCTTTTTTAACCGCAGAGGGATTGGCAGCAAACGTTTTGATCGACAAACCGGTTTTTTGCCGAACAAATGATGTTGCTTCCAAATCGGTGGGATTGCTCATAGCTACCGAAAGAAATTTCGTCTTTTCGTCATATAAAAAGGGGATCAAAAGAAATCGTTCTGCCACCGGACGGGGAATAAAACTCAATGCTTGGGGAGAAAAAGATGTGGTCTCAAGTGAAATATAGGGGATTCCCAAAAGTTGTGCTTTTGCCTCTGTAATTTTCTCTTCTGATACCAAGTGGGATTCTTCCAAAACTTGATCAATTTTTTTCCCTTCCTGGGCACTTTTTGCTCGCATTTGATCGTACTGCTCATTCGTCAAAAGATGCTGTGCCATAAGGATATCGGCAAGTGTCTGTGTGGAAGAAGGCTGAGTTGGTGTTGGCAGATCATTAGGCATTAGTTTTATGATAGATGAGAGTAGGTTATAATGTCAACAGAACCAACTTCTAACTACTTATAACTCTACACAAATTGTAGAACTGTTAGAGGTTAGGAGTTTCGGCCAGAGGCCGATCAGCCTTTAGCTGAAGCAGTTATTTTACTATGAAAAGTTTTCTTATTGTTGCTACCAATCTCAAATCAGCTGAAGAAAAAATAACCAACCTTCTTACCGAATATGCCGTGGGCAGATTTGATGTTACCGTAATTGAGCCTGAGGAAACAACAACTAAAAGTACAAAAAAACTCAAATCTATCGGCATTGCAACAATCCGAACGCTTCAGAAGTCCGCATTCTTATCACCGGTTAGCGGGAAAATAAAGGCAATCATAATAAAACAAAGTGAACTTCTCACTATTGAAGCACAAAATGCACTTTTGAAACTCCTGGAAGAACCCCCACCACATGCAATAATTGTATTGGCTACTTCAAATAAGAATGCGTTACTGCCAACTATTCTTTCACGCTGCTTTATTATTGATAGTTATGACCAACAAAAAAATTCGGAAAAATCTATGCAAGAATATGGTCAATTATTAAATACATTACTGATGGGTGAGATAGGGGAGAAACTAAAACTTGCAGAACAGTATGGAAAAACAAACGAAAGCGCTGCAGAAGTTCTTGAGCACCTTCTTCGACTCATACAAGTATTAATAATTGAAAAGATACAAACCAATAATAAAGACGCGCTTGGACAATTCAGCAAGTATGCAAAACAGTTCCAAAAAACATACATAATTCTTAAGACAACAAATGCTAATCCACGTTTCACACTTGAAAATCTCTTTTTATCTGTTGTATAACAACAGATGTGCTTATTATTACCGCTCCGGCAAAAACATTTGATTTTACTTCACCTACTACTCAGATAAAACCAACCCTTCCTCTGTTTTTGAATCAGGCAGCAGAAATAAACCAATCACTACAACAATACTCGATAAAAGAATTACAAAAACTCATGCACGTCAGTCAGCCTATTGCAGAAGAGAATCACAAGCGCTTTGGACAGTGGAATAAGAAGCACACGCAGCAGAATGCTCGTCCTGCCTTATTTTTCTATAAAGGAGATATTTATAAAGAAATGCACCCGGAAAAATACTCCCATCAGCAACTAAACTATGCCCAAAAATCACTTCGTATTATGTCCGGATTTTATGGCACTGTTAGACCATTTGATCTGATTCAAGCCTATCGACTAGAAATGAAGACAAAACTAAAAGTACAAAAATCCAAGGATCTCTATGATTTCTGGAAGTACATAATAACAAGGGAGTTTATACAAGAGATTACAGAAGCAAAACACCGATATCTCTTAAATCTTGCGTCAGAAGAATATTCATCTGTTATCGACTTACCAAAGCTCCCTTGTACTGTCATCAAGGTTGAGTTTGGGGAAAAACGAGGAGATAAAATTGAAAATGTTGCTATTTACTCCAAAAAAGCCAGAGGTATGATGATTGAATATTGTATTATTAATACCGTTGAAGATCCGAAAGACTTACGGGGATTTCATACAAAAGGCTATAGATTTTTGGGAGAAAAAAATAATACAATAACATTTATTCGTTAAAAAACAATAACAGATGGCTTATGGGGAAACTATACCCTATTAGCTATTACCTATACGCTATATTGCAAATAAATCATGAAAAGAATTATTGTCACTGGCTCATTAGCGTTTGATTATATTATGGATTTCCCGGACAGTTATGAAAATCATATCGTGCCGGATAAAATAAAAACGCTTTCTGTATCGTTTCTTCTTCAAACACTCAATAAAAATTATGGAGGTGTAGCGGTAAATATTGCATATAATTTGGCGCTTCTCAAACATTCATCATCGATATTGGCATCAGCCGGACAAAAAGACTTTTCACCCTATCAAGACTATTTACAAAAAAACGGAGTCGATACTTCTTTGATTTATCAAGTACCGGATGAATTCAGTGCTCATGCCTTTATGATGACTGATCAAAACAACTGTCAAATATCCGGGTTTTACCCCGGGGCTTTACAAAAAGATTTACAATTAACTTTACCATCCGAGGATATTAGCCTCGTAATCATCGGTGCTACACTCCCGCAAGCTATGTATAATTTTGCTCAGCAAGCACATATCCGACATATCCCGTATATATTTTCTCCCGGGCAACAGCTAACAACAATCGAAGATGCCAAACTCAAGGAAATCATTAAAAATGCGCATATTTTTATTGCCAACGACTACGAAATGTCTTTGGTTGAGAAAAAAACAGGCTGGAAACCAACAGATCTGTTAGCTCATGTACAAATACTGGTAACCACGCTGGGGGCACACGGTTCACTGATACAAACACGAGACGAACGTATTACAACCGGTATCGCTCAACCTGAAACGGTTGTTGACCCAACCGGAGCAGGGGATGCGTATATTGCCGGTTTTGCTGCAGGATATCTCAATAAACTTTCTCTAAAAACATGTGGTCAACTCGGCGCAACCCTTTCATCGTTCGCTATAGAAAAATATGGCACTCAGAATCACCACCCCCTTCTTGAAACGATTAAAAAAAGGTACCAAAAAAACTTTGGGGACCAACTGTTCCTAGAATAATTCCAACAATAAACTAGAACTCTAAAACAATTATAATTTGTTGCTTGGTTGATTGGATTATTCGTTTATTTAAACTACCTCTTGGCAATTTTTGAAAAACTTGATACTATACTGATCTGTTATGGCAACACCACTTCCACCACATGATGTAAAAGATATCAGTCTTGCTCAGGAAGGCAGACTCAAAATTGAATGGGCTGAGCAACAAATGCCCGTGATTCGGCTTATCAAAGAGCGTTTTGCAAAAGAAAAACCTCTCAAAGGAATTACCCTTGCTGCCTGTCTTCACGTAACGTCTGAGACCGCCAATCTGGCAATAACACTCAAAGCTGGAGGGGCAACAGTTGTGCTTTGTGCATCCAATCCATTGTCAACCCAGGACTCAGTAGCAGCAGCGCTCGTCAAAGAATATGGTATTTCAACCTTTGCAATAAAAGGAGAAGACAACAAAACCTATTATAAACACTTACATGCCGCCATGGATTTTAAGCCGCAGATTACTATGGATGACGGAGCAGATCTGGTTTCTCTTCTCCATACAGAACGTATATCCCAAATAAAAGATATTCTAGGTTCCTGTGAAGAAACAACAACCGGAGTAATACGTTTAAAAGCTATGGAAAAAGATAAGGCGCTCAAAATTCCGGTTATTGCCGTTAATGATTCAGATACCAAACATATGTTTGATAATCGATATGGAACCGGTCAATCTACCGTAGATGGAATAATTCGCGCGACGAATGTACTATTGGCTGGGAAAACATTTGTCGTCGCCGGATATGGATGGTGCGGAAGGGGATTGGCCTCACGAGCACGAGGAATGGGAGCCCAAGTCATAATCACCGAAGTTGATCCGGTACGAGCACTTGAGGCAGTTATGGATGGATTTATCGTTATGAAACTGAAAAGCGCAGCCAAGATCGCAGATATTATGGTTACCGCAACAGGGGACAAACATGTCATTGACAAAATAATTCTGGAAACGCTCAAAGATGGCGCAATTGTTGCCAATACCGGCCATTTTGATGTTGAAATTGATGTAGCATATCTGGAAACTATTAAAAAATCAAAAAGGACACTTCGCAATCAACTTCAGGAATATGTTTTAAAAAACAATAAAAAAATCTATCTATTGGCAGAGGGGCGATTGGTGAATCTTTCTGCAGCAGAAGGTCATCCTGCGGAAGTCATGGATATGAGTTTTGCAAACCAAGCTCTGGCAGCGCAGTGGCTGGTAGATAATAAGGGGAAATTAAAAAACAAAGTATACAGACTTCCTCTAAAAATGGATAAAACTATCGCAATGCTCAAGTTACAAGCCATGGGAATTTCTATTGACCACTTAACTTCGGAACAAAGAAAATATCTATCCAGCTGGCAAGAAGGAACCTGAAAAGCGTAAAAAGTAAAACGAAAAGTTTAAAATAGATACTCCTGTCCTTCACGTATAGCTCTTCTTGCAAAATTCTTACGCTCGTCTTATAGTTTTTTAATCCCTGCCGTTTATATTATTATCATGAACTTAAATAATTTTATTTCAATTATTCAAAGGCCCATAACTGGACTATTAGCAATCGGAATAACGATGATAATTGAATTTTTATCAATTCTTGCACTCCACAAATTTCAATTTTAATAGTTACTTTGCAGACTGCACGGTAAATTTACGAATGGCAGGGATTGCGTAATACATAATTCCAACAGCCAATACTGTTCCTGTCCCTCCAATTACTACTGATAGAGGTCCTCCTACTGCAGCAGCCAACACTCCACCTTCAAATTCACCCAACTGCGGACCACCCATAAAGAAGATCATATTCACTGCTGTCATTCTCCCGCGCAGATAATCAGGAGTTGCCAACTGACGGATAGTATTTCGTAAAATTGCCGAAATAGTGTCGCCGGCTCCTACCATCATCAAAGTAATTATAGAAAGACTATAGATTTGGGAGATTCCAAAAAGAATTGTTGCGGCACCATAAAATGCAACAGAAATCAATAGTAATTTTCCTTGATGGATGATGGTTGTTCGAGTTGACATATATATTCCTGCCAAGAGAGAACCAATTCCCGGCGCCGCATATAAAAACCCGAGCATTTGCGGACCTACATGAAGTACTTCATTGGCAAAAAGCGGCATAAGAAGTGTTGCAGAACCAAAGAAAGTACTGATGAAATCAAGCATCATTGTAGACCAGATAATTGTTTCCCTTTTTACAAAAACCAGTCCTTCTATCATCGCTTTCAGACCCATTTCCACCTCTGCCCTTTTTGGTTTGCCCGATGCATGGATCAAATAAATCGCCGCGATTACAAATAAAAATGATACCGAATTTATAAAATAGGCAAACCCTACGTTTGCCGCTATAACAAATCCGCAAAGAGCCGGGCCGACAATAGTTGCTACCTGTCGTGCGGTAGAGTTAAGACTTATTGCATTCGGTAACTGTTCTCGGGTAACAAGATGAGGCAACAATGCCTGACGGGAAGGAATATCAAATACTTGAGTCAACGCGGAAAGAAATGTAAGAAGGTAAATCCATGGAGTACTAATTCCTTTGGTAAATGTCAAAACTCCCATAATACAGGCAAGCAGAGCAAGAATACTTTGGGTAATAATGAGAATTTTCTTTCTGTCATAGACATCTGCTGCCGAACCACCAATCAGTGAAAAAGCAACAATCGGAACAAAATTAAAAAGCCCAACCAGTCCTAAGGAAAAAGCTGCAGCAATAAAAGTAATTCCCAAAAAAGACACATCAGGCATAAAACGATTCAATATATAAATATGCCAGGCAATGGCAGCAACTTGCATCTGGCTGCCAATAACCGAAATTACCTGAGCAGACAGATAAAACCGGAAATCCCGGGACTGTAAAGCGATAAATCGATCTGGTTTGGGATGTAACATAAGTTTTGATTGTACCACAGAAGCAGTTATAAGAACCATTTGCCAAATATAAATTTTTTTGCTATAGTAGAATCCAGATGGCCACAAAATCTACAGAATATACAAGTCAACAAATCCAAGTTTTAGAAGGTCTTGAGCCAGTTCGAAAACGCCCCGGAATGTATATCGGATCAACCGATGTCGTTGGTTTGCATGAAAGTCTTCGGGAGATTATTGATAACGCAGTTGATGAATCACTAGCGGGATATGCACAAAATGTTTGGGTAGTACTCAATCCCGACGGGAGCGCCACAGTGATTGATGACGGGCGGGGAATTCCAGTCGATATCATGCCAATTTATAATAAGTCTGCGCTTGAGATCGTCATGACCAAACTTCATGCGGGAGGTAAATTTGGCGGCTCCGCATATAAAGTTTCAGGAGGTCTTCATGGAGTAGGCTCTTCTGTTGTAAATGCGTTGTCAGAGTGGCTCTGGGCAGAAGTACGACGAGACAAAAAGATTTATACACAGGAGTACGCAAGAGGGGTTCCTAAAACCAAACTGACTGAGTTACCTCAGTCTCGACTCAATAACGTTACTGATTGGCCGATCCTATGGACAAAAGCAGGGAAAAACTTTCTGACTCCAAAGACTACCGGAACAACTGTTACATTTCTTCCCGATAAAGAAATCTTTCCGGTAACTGAATTTGATTTTGAATTCATAAAAAAGACGCTGCGTGAACGCGCGTATTTGGTTCCAAAGATTTATTTTCATCTTCTTGACCGGCGGGGAGAGACACAAAAAGAAGTTAACTTTTACTTTGAAGGAGGAATTCAATCCCTGGTTGAAAAGATTAATGAAAATAAAACACCGCTCCATAAAGCGATCTATATTCAAAAAATGGACAAAGATGTCGAAGTGGAAGTAGCACTGCAATATAATGACACCTATTCTGAAAATGTAGAAAGCTATGTTAATGTTATTAATACTGTCAATGGAGGAACCCATCTTACCGGTTTTCGCATGGCGTTAACGCGCGCGATCAACGACTACGGCAAAAAAATCGGGAGTTTTAAAAATGAAGAAGACTCTATAACCGGAGACGATACGAGAGAAGGTCTTACCGCAGTGGTCTACATTAAAATGCCGCAAGATCGGATCCAATTTGAAGGCCAAACCAAAGGAAAATTAGGAAATTCTGAAATCCAGCCAATAACCCAAGCGATTGTAAAAGAAGGTCTGGCAACATTTTTTGAAGAAAACCCGGGTGATGCCAAAAGGATTTTGGAGAAAGTCTATTTGGCAGCAAAAGCTCGTATGGCGGCAAAAGCAGCCAAAGAAGCAATCCTTCGCAAAGGCGCCCTGGAAGGATCTACTTTACCAGGGAAACTTGCGGATTGTCAGGAAAAAGATCCCAGTATTTCGGAGTTATATTTGGTTGAAGGTGATTCTGCAGGAGGAAGCGCAAAAAGCGGGCGAGACAGAAAATTCCAGGCCATTTTGCCACTCCGCGGTAAGATTTTAAATACTGAACGAGCACGGCTTGATAAAATGATTGAGCATGAAGAAATCAAAAATCTTATAATTGCTCTCGGCGCAGGGATTGGTGAGACAACCAACTTTGATAAATTGCGCTACCATCGAGTTATTATTATGACTGATGCTGATGTCGATGGAGAACACATTGAAACATTGTTATTAACATTCTTTTATAGACATTTACCCGATATTATTAAAAACGGCTATCTGTATGTAGCACAACCGCCGCTTTTCAAATTACAACGGGGCAAAGATATCCGATATGCCTATTCAGATGAGGAACGAGATCAACATATCAAAGCTATGAAGACGGGTGCTGCAAACGCAAATATAGGAATTCAACGATATAAGGGTCTTGGAGAAATGAATGCTGATCAATTATGGGATACTACTATGAATCCCAAAAATAGAATCTTAAAACAAGTCCAAATTGATGATGCAGAAGATGCGGATGCAGTATTTACTATGCTTATGGGAGACCAGGTACCACCTCGCAAACAATTTATCCAAAGTAATGCTATTAATGCAACGCTGGATATTTAATAGAATTAAGAGTTATGAGTTATGAATAAAGGAATATATTTTTAGTCACCATAATTCATACTTCATGATTCATTATTCTAAATCGAGGGGGTGAATTTACCATATGGATATAAAAAAAATTAAAACAGGAAAGAATCCAATGCAAGGCGAAATAAATGTTCTCGTTGAGATTCCAAAGGATTCAAGTATCAAATACGAAATTGACATGGAATCAGGAGCTATAATGGTAGATAGATTCTTGTATACCGCGATGAGCTATCCGTTTAACTATGGTTCTGTTCCAAATACATTAGCCGACGATGGTGATCCATTAGATGTTTTAGTGCTCAGTGAACATCCCGTTGTACCAGGGGCTGTTATCCCAAGTGTTGTTATCGGCATGCTTGAAATGGAAGATGAAGAGGGGATTGATACCAAAGTTTTGGCAGTTCCAACAAAAAAAGTTGATCCATTGTTCGGCGTATATAGTGATATTACCGATGTACCAGAAGCGATCAAGAATAAATTAAAACATTTCTTTGAGAACTATAAAACCCTTGAACCAAATAAATGGGTGAAGATTAAGGATTGGAAAGGGAAAGTTGAAGCCCTGAAGGCTATTGCCACAGCCATTCAGAATAATCCAATAAACAAATAATCCAAAAAACAAATTGCTCGAAGCTTTCGTGATTGGTAGTATTGGTTTATTTGTAATATTGGTAGTATTACTTGAAAAGTTATGGATATTGGAAAGTTAAAGAAAACAGAAATTACACACGAGATGAAAAAGGCGTATCTCAATTACGCCATGTCTGTTATTGTATCCCGTGCTCTTCCTGACGTTCGAGATGGACTCAAACCAGTCCATCGCAGAATCCTTTTTGCCATGCATGAGATGGGACTGGGACCTACCTCTAAGTTTTTAAAGTCAGCACGTATTGTTGGAGAAACCATGGGAAAATACCATCCTCATGGAAATATGCCTATTTATGATGCGTTAGTACGTCTTGCTCAGGATTTTTCAATGAGATATCCATTAATCCATGGCCAGGGAAACTTTGGATCTATCGATGGAGACCCACCCGCAGCAGACCGTTATACAGAAGCAAAACTCCACGCCATTACCATAGAAATGCTCCAGGATCTGGATAAAGAAACCGTTGATTTTATCCCTAACTATGATGATAGTCATAAAGAACCGGTATTTCTCCCGGCAAAACTCCCTAACTTGTTACTCATGGGCGCAGAAGGTATTGCAGTCGGTATGGCCACCAAAATTCCCCCGCATAATTTAGGCGAAATTGTCGATGCGATCATATTTATGATCTCGAAAGCAAAATTTGACAAACCAAAGGTCGTTACTCAAAATGCAACCGAAGAGGATGCCATTGTCGGTGCAGAACCAGTAGTCGCTCTAAAAGACACGGGAACAGTACATTTATCAACCGATACAACTGTTGATGATTTATTGGAATACATAAAAGGCCCGGATTTCCCAACAGCCGGAGCAATTTATGATATTTCTGAGATCAAAAACGTATATAACACCGGCCGAGGAAAGATTATTATCCGCGGAAAAGCAGAAATTGAAGAAATCGGTAATGGGAAATCAGCCATTATTATTACAGAGCTTCCATACCAGGTAAACAAAGCACTTTTGGTTGCGCGAATTGCCGACCTGGCAAAAGAGAAAAAGATAGAAGGCATTACAGACCTTCGGGACGAATCAGACCGCCATGGAATTCGAGTGGTTGTAGAACTCAAACGGGATGCAGTACCGAAAAAAATATTGAATAATTTATTCAAACACACCAGTCTTCAGACATCATTTCCGGCAAACGTCGTCGCATTGGTAAATGGTACTCCGCAAACGTTAAACTTGAAAGAAATTCTGGAAGAATACCTCAGACACCGTTATCTGATGGTAACCCGACGCTCCGAATTTGAACTTAAACAGGCAAAAGCAAGACTCCACATTTTGGAAGGACTCAAGATTGCAGTTGACAATATTGATGCCGTTATCAAAACCATCCGTGATTCAAAAGACCAAGATGAAGCCAAACAAAATTTGATTGCGAAGTTTAAACTTTCAGAAATTCAGGCAACAGCAATTCTGGATATGCAATTGCGACGTCTGGCGGCACTGGAGCGACAAAAAATAGAGGATGAGTATAAAGCAGTTGCACAAACAATTGCAGCTTTGGAAGAATTGCTCTCACATCCAAAAAAAATATTGACTGTTGTTAACGATGAACTCGTAGCTTTGAAAGACAAATATGCTGATCCACGAAGAACCAGAGTCTTTAAAAGCAAAGTTGGAGAATTCTCAGAAGAAGATCTTATTCCCAACGAACCCACAGTTATTACGCTCACCAATACCGGATATATCAAAAGACAAAGTGTCTTAAGCTTCAAAACTCAACATCGAGGAGGGAAGGGTATTAAGGGAATGACAACCAAAGATGAAGATGGCATCATGAGTATTCGCTATGCTTCAACCCATGACAATATCTTATTCTTTACGAATAAGGGAAAAACATATCAACTTAAAGCCTACGAAATTGCAGAATCTCAACGAACCAGCAAAGGCAGCGCAGTAGTCAACTTAATCAATGTTGACTCAGGAGAAAAGGTTCAATCATTTATTACCTATAAAACAGGCAAAAATGTAGATAAAAATAATAAGGATAAGTATATCTTCTTAACAACCAAGCACGGAACGGTCAAAAAAACTGCTATAACTGAGTTTGAAAATATCAGACGCAGTGGAATTGTTGCAATCAAACTTGATGTTGGTGATGAACTCGTATGGAGTAAATTTACCAGTGGCGACAATGATGTTATCCTAACCAGCCGTGACGGGAAAGCAATTAGATTCTCAGAAAGTGCAACCAGACCAATTGGAAGAAGTGCGCAAGGAGTACGGGGTATTAAATTGGTGGGCAACGATGTCGTCATCGGAATGGATGTCATCGACAAAAAAGATAAAGCAGATCTTCTGGCAATTATGGAAAACGGTCTGGGGAAAAAGACATCGGTTGACCAATTCCGTGGCCAAAGTAGAGGAGGACAAGGAGTAAAAGTAGCAAATGTCACAGAGAAAACTGGTAAGGTGGTATTTGCACAAGTAATACCTCATGGAACGGCGGAATTTATCATGACTTCCAAAAAAGGGTTGATCGTAAAGCTTGCACTTTCTGCTGTACCGAAGCTTTCCCGAGATACTCAGGGAGTAATTCTTATGAGATTTTCAAACACTTCAGATAAAGTATCCGCCGCAACCTTTATAGAATCTGAAGAAACAGTTTCTGCCAAATGAAAATAGACGGAAGAGAACTTGCTGAAAAAATCTATGACCGCCTCACTCAAAAAGTTTCCGAACTGAAGAAAAAGGGTATTACCCCAAATGTAACAGTTATATTAGTCGGAGATGATCCTGCATCAGTAGCATTTATAAAACAAAAACAAAAAGGTGCCGAGCGTATTGGCGCAACGCTTACTTTAATTCAATTTACTCCTGACATAGAACAAACAGAATTAATTAACAAAGTTGACGAACTAAATCTTGATCCGCTCGTCCATGGAATTATTGTCCAGCAACCATTACCCAATCACATTAATATACGTGAAGTTGAGTATGAAGTAACACCGGAAAAAGACATTGATGGCTTTCATCCTCAAACGAAGTTTAAAGTCCCACTTGCATTGGCAGTACTTGATGTTTTGGGGGAAATATTTAACCAGATTAACCCAAAAATGGCATTTATTGATTGGCTCAAATCTAAAAACATTGTTGTTATTGGGAAAGGTAATACCGGAGGAGGCCCTACGATTCAGTTGTTACAAGAAAATGGTGTAAAACCAATTGTTATAGATAGTAAAACAGAGAATAGGGGAGCAGTACTCAAAAAAGCCGATATCATCATTCCCTCTGTAGGCAAAGAGGGAATTGTTCAGCCGCAAGATTTAAAACAGGGAGTAATTTTAGTTGGCGTCGGTATGTACAAAAATGATGAAGGCAAATTAAAAGGAGATTATATAGTCACTGAAATCGAAACTATCGCAAGTTTTTATACACCGGTGCTGGGCGGCGTCGGACCGATGAATGTAGCATGTCTCATGGAAAACCTCGTCAAAGCCGCACAGCTACGTGTTAATTAAATACAATCCTACAAACATGATCGTTATAGAAATGAATTTAATTCCCACCGTAGATTTTGCAATATCTTCTTTTATAATGTGAGGAATAAAAAGTGAAAGAAGAAATCCACCACAAATAATAAGCACAGCTGCCAATAGTTGTCTTGCAGTCAATACTTCATTCAAAAAGAAGTAAGATAACAATAAGACGAATACAGAAATAAACTGATAGAGAGGAATAACGCGTGAAGCTTCTTCAAAATTCAGAACATACAAATAGGGAAGAATATAGAGTGCCAACAAGAATCCAGAAATAAGCGCAAAAATAGTTTCTTTCAAAGGCAAGACAGGAAACCCCAGGTAAATCCATAACAGTATACCAACGATACCTAAGAACAGACTGTTGAAAATAACAATCGTATACAGATTTTTAATACGTTTTTCAACCAGGAATTTCTCAATAATATTGGTAAAACTATAAAACAATGGCCCTAAAGCAGCAAATAATATCCACATGGGTTTATTATACAGCCAACGTATGCGGAGTGATACAATACTGTCATGAGGGACAAGCCAAAAGATATCATGACTCAGGAAGAAGCGGATGATCTGGATGAGATTACGGATTTTGAAAAAGAAGCTGCAAAAGATATACGTGAAGCACAGAAAAAGAAGAATTTTATCAAGTCACTTTTATTTAAACCAAAAGGGAAAACTCATAAATATAAGCATCAACCTAAAAGATCACGATAGAAGGTCTTGACGACAAAGTGGAAAGCATCCCCAAACATCCCAGGATTTGTTTTAAGAGCTTCTTTGATCTCTTCCCGAGTCCAGTACTGATAACTCTCTGATTCATGGTTTAAAACAGGCTGTGCATCTGAAGTTATCTCATACAAAATAAAGAAATGATTTTCATTTCTGTTAAGAACAGTACGCTGAAAAATTGCCTTTCCTACTAAACGAAAAGTGAAATCCTTTATTCCTAATTCTTCTAACGTTTCGCGCCGCAGTGCTTCGTCTTCTGATTCCTTAGCTTTCACATGTCCGCCAACAGGGGAGACATATTGCCCTGCGTCCTGACGAGTTGATGACTGTTTTACAAATAGCCATCGCCCTTTTGAATCTATCACCTCGGAAATTACCGTGCGATGAAGCAAACCTTTTTCATGCGCTTCTTGCTTAGAAGTCGAAGAAAATACTCGATCATTCTCATCAACAATATCCACCTGTTCCATATATTTCTGATTCTATCATGACCCTCCACTATTTGATAGAATAACCTCATGAAACATAAATACTATTATGAGATTACGGCAAAAGATGATTATGACTTGGGATTACAAAAAGGAGAATTGTTTGGTGAAGTTGCCAGAGAAAAATTGAAGAGAGCTTCTTCCGAAGCCAATTGGAAAAAAAGGATTGAAGCATTCCAGGTTTATCTTCCGTATATAAAAGACTACTTCCCCCAATATCTTAGAGAACTGGAAGGTTATGCAAAAGCTTCAAATATTGATTTTCTTTCATTTTGGACCATGGGACTTGAAACTGATATTGAGTATGTGGAAAAGTGCTCGATTATGGTAACCAATAACGGGAAACTGCTTGCACATACTGAAGATTGGGAGGTAGGATCGGAGGATCTTATCTGTTTACTTAAAAAAACAGTAAACGGTATCACGAATCTGGAATTTTTTTATTACAATACGTTAGGAGGAGTATCCTGTTCTGTAAATTCATTTGGATGGGTTATGGCAACTAATACTATGACTCATACTGATCACCAAGTTGGCATAACAAGGGACGTTATTGGCAGATGGCTATCAGAAACTCATGATCTAGAAAAGGATTTTAAAAGGCTACAAACATTCCAACGGGCAAATGGATATAATCATGTTTTCACCAATTTAGAAGGTCACGTATACGACCTTGAATGCAGTGCAACAGAAGCAGTTCTGCTACAACCAGACGTTCCCTATGCACACACAAACCACTACTTAGACCCAAGCCTTAAAAAATATGAACAGAATGATAACTCAACGGGTACCTATGAACGATATGATGATGCTTGCAAATTAGTCAAACCTCATATGATACTGAATGAACTTACACACGTCGTGAGTAATACCTCAGAAGGGACAAAGGACAGTTTGTTTAATGAACGAACAATTGGGAGAATGATTACTGATTTAGAACAAAGAATCGCACGAGTATGGATGAAACGAGAAGAAAATTTAGGGTGGATTGATTATCCATTGGATTTTATCAGATAACTATGAGTGAAACTTACCACCAACAAAATACATATAAAAATGGCTATTTAAAAGTGGGGGATGGATATGAATTATATTATGAGTGTTATGGCAATCCCAATGGAAAACCACTTCTTTTTGTCCATGGGGGACCAGGTATCGGTTTTAGTGATGAAGCCAAGCGATTCTTTGACCCCAAAATATGGAATGTAATACTCTTTGACCAACGAGGATCAGGAAGAAGTAGACCGCACGCATCTTTGAAGAACAATACTACGAAAGATTTAGTAGATGATATGAACAAACTACTTGATTCATTAAAGATTGATAAGGCAGTACTCTTTGGTGGTTCCTGGGGATCAACTCTGGCACTTGTCTATGCAATACAAAACAGAGAACGTGTATCAGGCATCATTGTGCGGGGTATTTTTCTGTGCAACAAAGATGATGATTACCACTTTGACAACACCATACAGAACTTTTTCCCGGAAAGTTGGGAACGATTTATGCATCTTGTCCCGTCAGAAAAGAGAAACAATGCAATTGCATATTACTATGAAAAGATGACGACAGGGGATCAAAAAAATCGAGACAAATATGCATTTGAATGGGATCTTTATGAAGGATTTATAACCAAAATGAATAATACTTCTATAACTGCATTTGAAGAAGAGTTAAAAAACGACTTTGACTTTGCCATGTCACTGATTGAAATCCATTATATAGTTAATAAATGTTTTCTGGAAGATAATTATATTCTTAAAAATGCTCATGTATTATCTGATGTACCGGTATCAATTGTTCATGGTAGATATGACTTTGTCTGTCCGCCAATCAATGCATATAATCTCCATAAGCAAATTAAGAATTCAAAACTTTCTTTTGTTATTTCAGGACATTCATCATCTGACGAAGCTTTGGAAGACAAACTGATTGAAGAGGTACAACGGTTTGAGAGTTTGGTATAGTTTGAATGCTTGACATCATATAATATTTTTCTGTAAACTAAGTCCTCAGAGCCAGTTCCGCACGTGCTCTGTTTTTTTATGACTACACCCATTGGATCTGACAAGATAAACGGAAATTTTAACGGTAAAGATATTCTATCCTCAGAACAATTTTCAAAACAAGACCTGCAACTCGTCCTCCAAAAGGCAGAAGAAATAAAACACCTCGTCCTTCAAAAAGGAGGAACCGACCTACTTAAGAATAAAATAATGGCTGCTCTTTTTTTTGAACCCAGCAGCAGAACCTTTGGATCGTTTGTAGCCGGCATGCAGAGACTCGGAGGAGGATTTATCCCGCTGCAAGCAATGGCACAATCTTCAGTAGCAAAAGGGGAGACACTTGAAGATACAATACAAACCTTTAGTGCATATAGTGATGTTATTGTTATGCGTCATCCGGAACTCGGATCAATGCAACGTGCGGCCCGCGTTACAACTATCCCTATTATCAATGCCGGCGAGGGAATTGGTGAACACCCAACACAGGCATTGTATGACCTCTATACTATCCAAGAAGAATTAGGAAAATTAGAAAATCTCCATATTACATTCTTGGGAGAACTTGCCCATTATCGTCCAGTCAATTCGCTTGCAAAAGTACTAACTCTTTTTCCAAATATTACAATGAGTTTTATTTCTCCTCCAGAAGTGTCTCTCAATGCCGAGACAAAAAGATATTTAACAGATAGAAAAGTGAGCTTTAATCAAGATTCAGATATTCATTCTGTGATTGGAGATACTGATGTATTATATGTAACTCGCGTGAAGAAAGAATTTATGCCGGTAGATCTCTACAATAAAGT
Source organism: uncultured Gammaproteobacteria bacterium (assembly GCA_964497535.1). Taxonomy (GTDB): domain Bacteria; phylum Patescibacteriota; class Microgenomatia; order Levybacterales; family UBA12049; genus CAZCCG01. The sequence continues at coordinate 149,384 of CAZCCG010000003.1, read as the reverse complement.
AAAAGGGAAATATGTAGTTGATAACAATCTTGCCTCTCATATGAAAAAGAGGAGCATTATTATGCATGCTCTTCCCCGTATTGACGAAATTCATACAGAAATAGATGGAGATCCACGAGCTGTATATCTACGGTCACAAGTACAAAACGGCATGTATGTAAGAATGGCCCTCCTGGGGTTGGTACTTGGAAAACTATAAATTTGCAATTTTCATTGAATTTTCATTTGTCTAATTTTTAATGTTTGAAACATTTCAAATTGAATATTGGGATTTCATTGAAAATTTAAAATTTTAAATTGAAAATTAGATATGAGAGCTAAGCTAATACTTGAGGATAAATCGGAATTTGAAGCACAGTCATTTGGTGATACTACGGGAAAAGCTGGAGAAGTTGTTTTTTCGACCGGGATGATGGGATATCCCGAAAGCCTTACTGATCCATCATATAAAGGACAGATATTGACTCTTACCTATCCTCTGATTGGAAACTACGGAGTACCGGAGAAAATATTTTGGGAGTCAGATCATATTATGGTATCGGGTCTGATTGTAAGTGACTATATCGATACCCCCTCGCATTTCCAAAGCCAAAAAACGCTCGCTCAATGGTTTAGAGATGAACATATTCCACTGATCCAAATAAAAGACACACGACTTCTTACTCAAAAAATACGAGATAAAGGAACAATGCTGGGGAAAATTATATTTGATCAGGATATTCCCTGGTATGATCCTAACGGTGACAATCTCGTCTCGCAAGTCTCAACAAAGAAAGTATTGAAAAAAGGACACGGAGGAAAAAAAATTGCACTCATTGATTGCGGTGCAAAACGAAATATTGAAAATAGTTTGCTAAAACGGGGAGTTACTGTTATTACCGTTCCATGGAACTATGACCCATTTGCAGATAACGTATCATTTGACGGTTTGCTTATTTCCAATGGCCCCGGTGACCCTAAATTTGCAACAGCAACAGTCAAAATCATCCAAAAAGCACTGCATAAAAATATTCCTATATTGGGGATTTGTCTCGGACATCAATTACTCACCCTTGCAGCCGGTGGTGATACTAAAAAACTCAAATACGGACATCGCAGTCAAAACCAACCCTGTCTGATGACAAATTCCAAGCGTTGTTTTATTACTACTCAAAATCATGGATTTGCGGTTGATACAATTCCTTCGGGATTCGAAGCATGGTTTACCAATGCCAATGACAATACAAATGAAGGAATAAAACATAAAAAATTACCACTTATGTCTGTACAATTTCATCCGGAAGCCACCCCGGGACCAACCGATGCGGAATGGATATTTGATTACTTCCTAAATGAATTATGAAGTAAGAATTATGAATTATGGACACAGCGATAAAATCATTTAAAGATTTAAATGCTTGGAAAGAAGGGCATATGCTTGTATTAGAAATTTATAAATTGACATCCGAATTTCCCAAAAATGAACAGTTTGGATTAACGAACCAATTAAGAAGAGCTGCTGTCTCTATCACGTCCAATATAGCTGAAGGCTTTAGCAGAACCTCTTATAAAGAAAAAATTCAATTTTATTCAATGGCGTTAGGTTCTTTAACAGAAGTCCAAAATCAACTATTAATTGCAAAAGATATTCATTATATTTCAGACGTGATCTTTAAAAACTCAGAGGAGAAAACTATTGTCGTTAGCAAACTTTTAAATGGCTTAATTAAAAAATCTAAAACCTTTATTCATAACTCATGATTCATAATTCAAAATATAAAAAAATTCTTGTATTGGGAAGTGGAGCTTTAAAGATTGGGGAAGCAGGAGAATTTGATTACTCAGGCTCTCAGGCAATCAAAGCTCTGAAAGAAGAAGGAATCCAGACAGTACTGGTAAACCCCAATATTGCAACGGTCCAAACATCCAAATTTATGGCAGATATTGTCTATTTTCTGCCTGTCAATGTCTATTTTGTAGAAAAAGTCATAGAAAAAGAAAAACCAGATGGAGTCTTCCTGTCATTTGGCGGCCAAACAGCACTCAACTGCGGACTGGAACTGTATAAAAAGGGCATATTGAAAAAAAATAATGTGAAAGTATTAGGAACTCCTGTTGAGACAATTCAACTCACAGAAGACCGGAAAGAATTCGCCCAGCATCTTCATACACTGACTATTCCAACACCCTTAAGCAAAACCGCAAAAAATGTAGGAGAGGCAAAAAAGATTGCACAGTCAATCGGATATCCTGTTATGCTTCGAGCAGGATTTGCTTTGGGCGGGCAGGGGAGTGGAATTGCAGCTTCGGAAAAAGAACTTGTTTCAATTGCATCACATGCGTTTTCTTTTGTCTCACAAATTTTAGTGGAACAATACTTACATCATTTCAAAGAGATTGAATATGAAGTTGTTCGGGACAGCGCCGATAATTGTATCACGGTATGTAATATGGAAAATATGGATCCATTGGGAATACATACCGGAGAATCTATTGTAGTAGCACCCAGTCAAACCCTTACCAATTTTGAATATCACTCGCTTCGCGATGCAGCCATAAAAATTGTGAGAAGTCTCGGAGTAGTAGGCGAGTGTAATGTACAATTTGCTCTCAACCCTCATCCAGGTGTTAAAGCCGGTAAAAAAACCTTTGACTATTATGTCATTGAAATGAATGCCAGGCTTTCGCGAAGCTCAGCGCTTGCCAGTAAAGCCACGGGCTATCCGCTTGCCTATGTGGCGGCCAAACTTGCCCTGGGATATACGCTGACGCAACTTCAAAATAAAGTAACCCAGGCAACTCAATTTTGTTTTGAACCGGCACTTGACTATATAACAGTTAAAATTCCCCGGTGGGATATTGACAAATTTAAAGGAGCAGAAGAGGTGATAGGAAGCAGTATGAAATCAGTGGGGGAAGTAATGGGTATCGGGCGTACCTTCGAGGAAGCATATCAAAAAGCCATCCGAATGCTCGATTTGGATTTTGAAGGAGCAGTAAATGAGACACTTTTTGATACCGGCAAATTATCATCTGCAAATATTTCAACTCTTCTCAAACATCCCACCCCAAACCGTATATTTGCCATATCACATGCATTTTATAATGAGATGTCAATTGAGGAAGCGTACCACTTGACAGGAATTGATCCCTGGTTTTTATTCAGGATTAAAAACATAGTCGATTTAGAACAGTCACTGTTAAAACAATCGCAAAAGAGCCACGCCGTCTCAAAAGAATTGTTACTTACTCTCAAACAAAACGGATTTTCGGATAAAAGAATCGGTATTCTTATCGGAAAAACAGGACTGGAAGTAAGAAAGCTACGCAAAGACTATGACATCCTTCCTTCTGTTTTTCAAATAGACACATTAGCAGGGGAATTCCCCGCAAAAACAAATTATTTATACCTGACCTATAACGGAAGCCATAATGATATAAAAAAGCTTGGGAACGTAGGGGTCATTGTTCTGGGATCCGGTCCCTATCGAATCGGTTCATCGGTAGAATTTGATTGGACCAGTGTACGAACCATTATGGCTTTAAAAGACTATGGAAAAAAATCGATTACGATTAACTGTAATCCCGAAACTGTTTCAACCGATTATGATATTGCAGACAGACTGTATTTTGAAGAGCTTACGTTCGAACGCATCGCTGACATTTATGAATTTGAACAACCGGATGGAGTAATTGTATCGGTAGGGGGACAAACTCCCAATAATCGCGCAAAAGCACTGAAAGCATATGGATTTAAAATTGTGGGGACTGATCCGGCCAATATCGATCGGGCAGAGGACCGAAGCAAATTTTCCTCACTGCTTGACAGCCTCAATATTCAACAGCCTCCATGGAATAAATTCTCAACAATCGAGGACGCAATTTCATTTGCACAAGAGGTAGGATATCCCGTACTTACTCGTCCATCTTTTGTATTATCGGGCAGTTATATGAAAATATGTAATACCAATGATGACCTGCAACAATATGTACACGCAACTGCCCATATATCTGATGAATATCCTATAACCGTTTCTAAATTTATTGAAAACGCAAAAGAACTGGAAGTTGACAGTGTTGCGAAAAACGGCGCGGTGCTTACCTATATTGTTTCAGAACATATAGAAAATGCGGGAGTCCATTCAGGAGATGCATCGATTGTTCTACCCGCACAAAAACTCTATTTGGATACACTTCGGAAAATCAAAAAGATTACCTATAGCATCGCAAAAGCACTGGAAATCACCGGACCGTTTAATATGCAACTTCTGTCAAAAGACAATGAAATTATGGTTATAGAAATTAATTTGCGTTCTTCTCGCACCTTTCCTTTCATTTCAAAAGTAACAGGGATTGATATGATAAAGCTTGCAACTGATGCATTTTTCAAAAAAGAGGTAGCTGAAGTACCCAGAAACTTTTTGGATTATGACTATGTTGCTACAAAAGTAGCTCAGTTTTCATTTGCCAGACTTTCGGGAGCAGATCCGGTACTTGATGTGGAAATGGCCTCAACGGGTGAGGTAGCATGCTTTGGGGACGATGTGGAAGAAGCATTTCTCAAGGCAGAACTATCGGTAGGAGCAAAAATACCTCAAAAAGGAATATTTATCAGCCTCGGTGGTGACACAAATAAAATACTTTTTTTAGAAAGTGTAAAAAAACTATTGTCATTAAACCTTCCACTCTATGGTACGGAAAATACCTCTCAATTTCTGCACAAACAGGGAATTAAGACAAAGAAACTCTACAAAATTCATGAGAAACACTCTCCCAATACTCTCACCATTTTCCAAACAGGAAAAGTAGACCTGGCCATTAATATTGTAGACCGAGGGTATAAAAAAGATATTAATGATGATTATCAGATTCGCCGTGCAGCAACAGACTACAACATTCAACTATTTACAGATTTAAAAAAAGCAGAATTATTCATAGAAGCAATTACTCATAAATCGTTGAAAGATCTGCATATCCGTTCCTGGCAAGATTACAAACTACAATGGGTATGAACATACTAAAACTTCCAGGCCTTATTGATCCTCATGTACATTTGCGGACTCCCGGACAAGAGCAGAAAGAAGATTTCTATACCGGTACCTGTGCAGCAGTAGCCGGAGGATTCACAACAGTTTTGGATATGCCAAATAATACTATTCCTATTACAACCCAGAAACGGCTTGATGAAAAAATCTCTCTTGCACAAAAACAAATAGTTTGTAATATTGGTTTCTATTTTGGGACATTAGGAGATAATTTGATAGAGTTTAAAAAAGTAGCTCCATCTGTGTTTGGACTAAAAGTATATTTAAATGAAACCACCGGCAACTTTTTGATCGATAAAACACAGCTTAAAAAAATTTTTACTGCCTGGCACCAAGCAAATCCGCACAAACCGGTTCTTCTTCATGCAGAAGACGATGCAGTCGCTTTTTGCATACAACTGAGCAAACAGATTGGACAAAAAATTCACTTTTGCCACATCTCAACACAATCAGATTTGGAACAGATCAAACAGGCAAAAGGGCAGGGATTAAGCGTAACCTGCGGCGTTACTCCTCACCATCTCTTTTTAACAGCAACAGATGGGCGAAAATTAGGACCATTTGGCAAAATGAAACCGTATTTAAAATCCCAGAAAGATGTGGATTATCTCTGGAATAACCTATCATATATTGACTGTGTAGAATCAGACCATGCCCCTCATACAACTGAGGAAAAGCTTGGAAAAGCACTCATTGAAGGGCGGGTGACGCGAGTGGGGGACCTTCAACCAGCGCCCGCAATGAATGTGAGGACGTGGGTTGGGGGTGACGAGCGGCAGGACCCGCCCGCTCCAATTCCATTTGGAGTACCGGGGCTTGAGACAACTCTTCCACTCCTTTTGACTGCCGTTTCCCAAAAACGCCTGACTCTAGAAGATGTTATAAGGCTGTGCCATAACGGTCCCCAAGAATGTTTTAAAGTACCGAAACAGGAAAACACATATATCGAAATCGATATGGATACTACGTATGAACTGAAGAAGGAAAATCTTTATACGAAATGCAAATGGACCCCATTTGAGGGCTGGAAAGTACAGGGGAAAATAACAAAAGTAGTTATAAACTCTGCTACAGTATACTCGAACGGAAAAATCCGCGTACAACCGGGCTCAGGCATACTGCTTACCCCTCAATCTTGACAGGATACTCAAGCATCCCTTACTATTATTGTATGTTGCGAGATTTAAGAATACCTTTTTTTACCGCAGTATTTCTTTTTGTGGGATTCTTTCTGTATTTTAAAATTGCCGGACCGATTCCATTTTCTATTAACAGCATCCAAACAAATAACAATAACCTTTTTACGGTTACTGGTACCGGTAAAGCTACCGCAACGCCAACAGAAGCAAGTATTTCTATCAATGTGACTAAAACTGGTACCTCAGAACAAGATGTAAAAGATCAAATGAATATCATTGTCAATAAAGTAACTCAGGATTTAATCAGCCTTGGAATTTTGGAAAAAGATATCCAGACATCCAACTTCAGCATTACCCCTCAGTATAATGATCGTGGTATCACACCACTGGATGGACCCGGAGCGAATAAACCCACCCAAATTATTGGCTATACTGGAAATACCTCAATACAAGTAAAAGCAAAAACCGTAGATTTGGCAAATAAGGCTCTTGATACGGCAACCGGCGATGGAGCCAACCAGGTCTATGGACCAAATTTTGTCCTGGATGATGCGGCACGGGAAGCCGCCCAACAAAAAGCGCGGATACAAGCAATCCAAAATGCGAAAAAGCAAGCAGAACAAACTGCACAAGCTGCAGGAGTGAGTTTGGGGAAAATTATCAGTATCTATGAAAATTCTAATCAGATCCCATATGCACAAGGAGCTACAACGATGAAGGCTGAGAATACAACTGCCGATACCAGCACGAATCTCAATCCCGGAGAAAATACCATAACTGTCAGCGTCTCCCTTTCCTACGAAATCCAATAGTCCCCGATACTAATATACCAATCAATACGAATGCTACAGATCTTACTTTCCAACTTTTATCTGAACCGAGTAGGTTCATTCGTATAATTAGTATTAATTTGTATATTAGAATCGAGGTTTTATCTAATCTTTATTTTTGTTTCCGGAGTGGAATGCTTCATGTACCTCTCGCAATTGTTTATTGGTTATATGAGTATAGATCTGAGTCGTTGCAATATTTTTATGTCCAAGCATTTCCTGAACAGAACGTAAATCTGCTCCATTGGTCAATAGATCGGTAGCAAACGAATGCCGCAACGTATGGACGGTTGCATCAACGGGCAATCTAGCAAGCTGTACATACTTTTTAACGGCTCGTTCAACACTCCGGGGAGTAAGCCTCATCTTTTCACCATCATTTTCAGCAATTTGTCTGCCACTGTAACGAATAAATAATGGCTTATGAGTATCACTACGAGCATTCAGATACATCTGGATCCATTCAGAGGCGCGGTCTGAAACAAAGACAATCCTGATTTTACGTCCTTTTCCAATAATACCAAACTCCCTCCGGTCTAAATTAATTTGATCTCTATTCAAACTTACTAGTTCTGATACGCGTAACCCCGTAGAAAAGAGAAGTTCCAAAATGGTTCGATCCCGAATTCCTTCTTCTTTAGACGTATCCACACTTGTCACCAGCTGATCTATCTGATGCCGTTCCAAAAACTTTAAAGACCTGCTTTCTGTTTTGGGTAAATCAATTTTGGTTGGTTCAAGCGTTTCTATATCGTTTTTAATCAGATACTTGAGAAATGAACGAAGTGCAATAACATAATAATTTTGAGTTACTCGTTTGAGGGTCATTCCATGGCTGTCAACTCGATTGGCTAAATAAACCCGGTATCTTCTGACTATATCCAAATTTAGTTTTTCAATTGACTGATTTTTGTGCTTATCTGCATACCACTCATAAAAGGTTTCAAGATAATGCCGGTAATCCCGAATTGTTAATTTGGAACAATTTTTTTCTATTTCTAAATATTCCAGGAATTGTTGTATAAGATCGGGTAGGGAAGTGGTCATACTTATATTTTGCGACGTCAGTTAATAAATGTCAAATGAGATCATTTAGATGTATACTTTACTTATGGATGGCTCAGATAATTGGAGATGGATATTACCACTGTTAGTGTTTGGCCCACTCGCCATATATATCATATGGATCGGTATTACTAATATCCAAGAAAGAAATACAAAGCATAGGAAAAAAGGATTTTTTTATACGAATGACCCTAGCAAAATGTATTCCGATTTTCTTTGGGATTTCCCTCCAAGCCCAGCTGATGGGTTTTTACCAGGCAGTAAAATTCGATATTTAGGTGGTTTGGGACTAATAGTTGGAGTTTTATACATAATTATTGCATTACTTCTTATTGTCATATTACTAATAATAGAGTTTTCTCTATTTAGCAACTCCCTTGTGGGATATCAATAATAACTGTTGTAAACCCTGCTGCTTTAAATAGGGCAGTAAGTTGTTTTCGTGCATTCTCTGCGGCTATATTCAAGATATTTCCCGTGCATGCAGCCCCTTTAATCTGTTGTTCCGCGGTTTCTCGCGCTTTGGATTCTAAATCTTTATCTCCGCGATTCAATAACCCCGTACTTCTATCATATACTCGAGTCTGATCATTATCGAGCCTGGTTACCAGTATCTCGGGTTTGGGCAATATGAGCTTTACGGTATTACCCTCAACTATCACATCGGAGTTTTTGAGTTTTGATAGATCAACTCCAGCAATAACTTCACCATGAGCAATAAGAAGGATGCGATCCCCAAACAATAACTGTTGAAATTGGTTTCCTGAAGTTCCACCATCTATCACTTTCTCAATCGTAAATGATGCCGTTTCAAGCTTATTTAAACCGCGAATTTGCTTAATAACGGTAGTCTTACTGGTATTAAAGCTAAATCCTGAGTTGAAAAAGTCTTTGAGTGACTGCATACCCAGAATAAAAACCATGACTCCAAAAACAATAAGAATAAGCACTAAGATCAACTTAATCTGCTTCATACGTTCTATTATACACGTTTTTATTACAGTGCTTACATTGACAATACTTTAAAAAGATTTACAATAAACATATGGAGGCTACAACCAAATTTATCCTTGATAGCGGTGACCCTGACGAATATCGTGAAATTTCAGAGCTTGCCAAAACTCATGGATCACAACTGTGGGGATCAACAACCAATCCTACTCTTATCGCTAAAAAGCTGGCCGGTAAAAAAGTCTCCATGCAGGAAGCGTTTGATTTGCAAAAAAAAATAGTTCTTGAGATTCTGGATATTGTACCGGGAGCTGTATCATGTGAAGTATATGCGAATGAAAAAACTACTGCAGACCAAATGATTGAGCAGGGGAGAGAAATAGCCGGCTGGAATAGAAGAGTTGTGGTAAAACTCCCCACCAATCTGGAAGGGTTTAAGGCCCGAACCGCCTTGCGAAAAAATCATATCCCTATTAATAACACACTTGTTTTTTCAGAGCAACAAATTTTTGCCATATGTCTCCATGAAAAACTAGTCCAGAAGGCATATGGACCAACAAATGATCCCTGGCCGCCATTTATCTCGCCTTTTGTTGGACGGCTTGATGACAGGGGAGAAAATGGTATAGATTTGGTGAGAAATGGTATGAAAATAAAAAAAGAATTTTTTCTGGATTTACCTGCAACTCCGGTAGCCTTGTGGATGTTGGAAGCTTCTGTACGCAGCCTCTCTCATATCCAGGAAGGAATTGAAGCAAAAACAGAACTCATAACAATTCCTGCAAAATTATACCGTGAATGGTTCGCCAATTCTATGCCAAAGGCTTCTGCCGAAACCAATCTCAAAGCTATCGACTATTGGAACCCGCCACAAGAACTCATGGCTATTGATTCGTTGAAGACATTTATGAATGCTGTGGAAACAAAAAAAATTGATATTTCCCATGAACTTTCCCAAACAGGAATTGTGAAATTTGCACAGGATTGGGATTCAATAATACAATAACCTACATTTTAAATTCCTTTATAAACGATACAAATATACGAATGAATACTAATCATACGGATAAACTTTTATAACCAATAGATACTACTATAAATTTGTATAATTCGTATGAAATAGTATATTAGTATCGGACTTATGAATTATTTAGAAGAATACAAAGATTGTCTGGATTATATTGATTCTTATTGGGATGAAATCATCCATAAACCGGCTCGCAGGAAAATCGCGCGGAAAATGATCATGATTCCCTATCCTTTTATTACCCCAAATAATAGTTTTTATAATACAATTTTTTATTGGGATACCTATTTCATGTTTAAAGGTATCATGGGTACGAAACGGGCACGAATTATGAAATATATGGTTGATAATTTCATATACCTTTTTAATACCTATGATGTCATCCCAAACTCCAATGACCACGGGCGGTCAAATCGTTCTCAACCACCATTTCTTACTTCGATGATACTCGATGTTTTTACCACTCCCCACGCCCATAATATCGTAAAAGCAAACCTGGCAAAATTATTACCTCAGCTTCATAATTATCAGAATAAACTATGGCTGAGAAATGCCATTGAGGTAGCAAAAAAAGAATACTTAATGGTTTGGCTCGATATTGATGGGGGATATAACCATAAAGTTGAAGGATACAGTCTGTCTAAATATGGCGACCGTGACGTAGGATATTCCCACTCGGCAGAATTGGAATCAGGCTGGGATATGACATCACGATTTTATAACAGATGTAGTGATTTTCTTCCCATAGATTTAAATGTATATCTGTATAAGTATGAAAAGGATTTTGCATTTGTAGCACCGCTCTTTAATGAAGACGGCGACCAGAAGTATTGGGAAGAAGCAGCAAAGAACCGGAAAGCTGAGATTAACAAATACATGTGGAATGAAAAAGAAGGGTTTTTTTATGATTATGGCTATAGTTTTAAAGCTCAAAGCGAATTCCTATCACTGGGGGGATTTACTCCAATGTGGGCAGGAATTGCGACAGCTGAACAAGCAAACCGTATGGTACAAAAAATAGAAAAATTTGAGACTAACTATGGCCTGGCAATTACGGCACGTGAATCACTTGCAAAACCAATAGACTTATCAACAATTCAAAAAAGATACCATCCTGCAATCCATGAAATTATTGATCCAAAGCAATGGGATTATCCAAATATTTGGTCGCCTATGGAATATATAACAGTTATTGGACTACTCAAGTATGGCTTTCTAGATTCTGCGACGCGGATTATGAAAAAATCAATCGCTGCCCATGCAGCCATCTATAGAAAATATCAAACGTTCTATGAAAAAATTGATGGAACTACTGGTGACAAAACCGGAGATTATTATTATAAAACTCAAAAAGGATTTGGGTGGACAAATGCTGCCTTTTATCGATATATACAAATTCTGCAAGCACTTGAAAATAATGAAAAAATTTTTGATGATTCAACACAACAACCTCCATATACCCTCTGTATTCTTCACTAAGACTACCAATTACTTTGAGTTTTAAATAGCTACCACGACAAAGATGACTATTGATAGGTCTTTTAAAAAACAGGGGGCTAAAATCGAATCGTAGGGCGTCGGTTTTTAGGCAGCATATAACAAACTACATCTTCCCCATTTGAAAAACGGGCAGAGAAGCACAAATTCAATTCTATGAGCGTAATCAAAGCCCATAGTAGGGGACAAGGAATTTTTAAGGTTTTTATCTTAATAGGAGAATATATAACAATACCTATACAAACCTGATGGTAAAAAAATAAAAAAAGAGGGAATAAGAGACAAAAGAAGAAATAGTACCACTTCTCTCAAAGCCCATCCGTGACGTCGCAAAAGTATTATTGTGCGACATGATTATCCGAGCTCCCGCTGGGTTATCACGTCGTAATTGTATTACAACCAGACAACGGATGAGAGAATCAATATATGCATTCACTTCCATAAGAATGTACTCTCTCTGCTCTAGACTACGACCGTGTACAACCATATTTCTATACCCCTACAATTCCCGAAGTACCCTCCCCGGCATTTTAAGCAGACGATAATTTAGATTGATATATCAGTCTAAACGCTATATTTTAGCCTCGAAAAATCATAAAAATAGTTTTCGTATTTTCTTCATTTCAGAGGATATAGAGGCTAGAAGAGCACCCTCCCCGGAACATGAGAGTGCCTATCTGTCTTCCTACTAGCGCAAGACGTACAAACATATGAGATTCTATCTTGGAGAGCTGTGAAAAGTGAGGCCTAGATATCGTGAAAACCAAATAGTTATCCACAAATATATCCTATAATTATATGCGAACTATATCAATCTATATAATAACTCTTCTTACATGCCTATAGTATTTTTTGCTATTTTGTACCCCCTCGATTCCCCTCTCCTCTACTTCACCCCAAAATGTACTAATAAAAAAACGATGAAGTTACAATTTTTATCTACCATTATCCCCATGAAGTAAACAAAATGAGAACTGCCAATACAAAAACCCCAACCCATAGGTACTCCCACAGTGCTCCCCTGAAAAGTCGACGGCTGAGCCAAATTTGAGATATGGCAACAAGTATATAAAAATATCCTGATAAAAACAGCGTGACAAATACCGGTTTTTCAGGCCATAAACTGCTATTGGGCCAAAAACTAAGTACCAATCCTAACTCCGCCAAACCTAATCCCAAAACAAATGCCCATGTTATATAACTACGTATCTCTCTTTCTAGAGTTATAGTCCACAAAGCCGGAATAATAAAAAGAAATGACTCGAGTAAAATCAAAAGCGCTGTCGCATATACGGGTAATCGAAGTGTAAAAATAGTATATGTTAAAAAAAGAAATGATAATAAAGAAATAATAAAAGCAACAATACGCGCGCTTGAAAGAAGGGCTATTGTTCTCATTGAAGCAACAATAAAAATATTTTCTGCAAGAAACAGAGAATATAAGCCAACCGCATATAAAACTGCAAGAAATATGCGAAATATCTGTCTTGGAGGAAAGTCAAAATAGAAAAGTCCTGAAGAAAGAGTAAAAAGGAATGGGAGAATAAAAGCTTGAATTGAAAAATTCTCTTTCAGATCTTTATAAATGGAAACGGCCAAAAAAATATCTGTCAGTATTGCAAGAAAAAATACAAATGCAATGCTTGCTCTTCCTAATAAATTCTCCGATAGGAAAAGTAATATGGTTAAAACTGCTACTGCTCCAACAAACCGTTGTCTTTTATTCAGAAGAATTTTATCAAAACGCACTCGTGCTCCTTTTACAGTTTCGTTTCCATGAAGCGCTCTACTCCCCGGTCTTACAAAAAATCTACTTATTTTTGACATACTACAGAAGCTTTTATACCATACTGTTATTCTATTGGTAACAAGGAATCAGGGATATCGAGATTGCTATAGACTTTTTGTACATCATCCAATTCTTCAACTTTGTCAATAAAAGAAAATATTTTCTCTGCAAGTTCTTTATTCTCAATAGTGACAAGCGTTGTTGGTTTGCGTACAAATTCAAAGCTTTCAATTTCAAGTCCGCTTTCTTTGCAATTGTTTTTTACCCGATTTAAATCTTCGGGTTTGGTATAAATAAAAATATGATCATCTGCATCTTCAATATCATCCGCTCCTGCATCTGCTGCAATGAGTAATAGCTCATCAAAGGAACGATTCCCTTTTCTAACAGTGATCAGCCCTTTTTTTTCAAATTGATATGCCACCGAACCAGGTGATCCAAGTGTACCCCCATTTTTTGAGAAGACATTTTTTACTTCAACTGTGGATCGAATCAGTTTGTCGCTTGTTACTTCAACTAAAATAGCAACATTACCAGGGCCAAATCCTTCGTATAGTGCTTCTTGTAACTCCTCCCCTTTTTCCCCAAAACCCTTTCCGCGCTCAATTGCTCGCTCTATATTTGCTTTTGGCATATTTGCCTCTCGTGCTTTTTCAATAGCGAGTCGAAGTCTAAAGTTTTGTTCGGGATCGGTAACCCCTCCCCCTTCTTTTACAGCAATAGTAATAGCGTTAGACATTTTAGTAAAAGCCTGACCACGTTTTTGATCCGCTACTCCTTTTTGTCGTTTAATCTGCGTCCATTTTGAATGACCACTCATAACAATGAGCGTTTAGTTTTATAATTAGTTTCTAAACGCTTATAAACTAAACGCTGCCTATAATTATACACTTGATCACTTGACAATTGCAATAAAGTGGAGTAGAATATCCTCCATACTGCCTACAATGACTTTATCTAAATTCCAAGCTATTCAAACTGCGTTAACTGGTGATTGGGATACCGCTATACATTTAAACATTGAACTTCTGAAAGAAACTCCAGATGATATTGAGACACTTAATCGCCTTGCATTCGCATATGGTATTGTCGGAAATCATGACATGGCAAAAAAAACCTATGAAAAAGTATTGGAAGTAGATATACAAAATCCAATTGCGCTTCGAGGACTGAAACGGCTTACTACTACACAGTCTGATTGTAATAAAGAATACTCATCTCATGCTTCACAAAAATTTACAAATATGTTTCTGGAAGAAAGTGGGAAAACAAAGATAATTAATCTAGCAAATGTTGCCGGCCCCAAGATTCTTTCTGCTCTGCGTACGGGTGAACAACTCGTTTTGAGCGTAAAAAGATCAAAAGTTTTTGTATTAGATTGGCAGAAACAATATGTTGGTATGATACCCGACAATATTGGAAACCGCTTAATTAAATTTCTGACAGGAGGCAATTGTTATGAAGCATATGTAAAATGTATTGCTGTAAACAAGGTCACTATTTTCGTGAAAGAAACCAAACGAGTTAATAAATTTAAAGATCAAGCCTCTTTTCTTTCTACTGGAATAGGGGTCTCATTTAGCTCTATCGATACACCCCACAAAGATTATTCCCGCTTCAAGATGCCATTATGGTCATCACCCTCGGAAGAGACAGTATAATCACGCTGCGCCTGAAACAGTACCCTCCCCTGTTGTAGTTCCTCTGAAGCCTTTTTATGAATTTGTTTGCTTTTTAATATCCCCTGCAAAGACAATACAGCTCCTAAAAAAGCTACAATAAGAAGGATAATTATTATAAAAGGCATAGTATTAAAACTGATTACTATTGGAATCTTTTTCTCCAATAGTAATAATTATATCAGAGATTCTCTTTTTGGAGGGAATACTTGTACCAGTTTGATTTGGCTCAGATTGAGTAGATTCGTCTTTTAAAGAATAGTGCAGTATCTTTCCCAGTTTTCCTACCGTATAATTTTGAGGAATAAAATATGTTATTGACGAATTTTGAGCAGAAGATTCTGCCGTTGATACTGCAACTACATTTATTCCGCTATTTGTAAGGACTGTCGCAAGACGATTTCCCAACCCTGCTTTGCTTGAAGCATTAACAATTTCAACAGTAGACTGTTCTTGTAAAAATGATTCATCCGCAAATAAAGAAGAAACTAGCTTGTCAATAGTAGTAGCATCTTGAGGAAGCACAATAGTATCTGTTGTAATAGAGCGAAGGGGTACGGATTTGGAAAAAAGATCCATTTTTATAAAATCAATAACAGTAGCATTCCCCTCAAAAGTGGGATAATGAAATAGTAGTTCTTGTAATTGAGAAGAAATAGTATTTGATTGGAACTTCTTGGGAGCCCTTGAAATGAGAATAGCATCAATCGGAATATGAAGCGTTTTCCCAATCGTTTTCATGTTAGGATTGTTGTCCACAGTAAGCTCTGAAATTGTCTTCGTATCTGGTGCAAAGGAAAAAATGACGGCTTGAGAGGAAGAAGTATTGAAAGCAATTGTATAACGATGTTTGTAGTCAAATGTACTTTGTTGGTATAGCTGAATGAATTTAAGAAAAAGAGATATGCTAATAAGCAGAAAAACCAAAGATAAAAATAAAACAACAATTTTCAGACCGCTTCGTTTACTTTTCTCCTGAGTATTTTTCATACTGTATTTATTTTTGCTAACTGTTGCAAAAACTCGTCTAATTCTCGTGGTAGTGGACTAATAAACGTAGTATTTGTGTGCGATTTTGGGTGAAGAAATGAAATTGTATAGGCATGAAGAAAAAGCCGGGAAAGTTTTTCCCTCGAATTTCGTGCAGTTTTTCTACCTGAATATAATGAATCTGCAACAATAGGATGCTGTAAATATTTTAAATGCACTCGTATTTGATGTGTTCTTCCTGTTTTTGGAAATAGCTGTAAATATGAATATTTTTCAGTCTGTCGATTATCGCTAAAATAATCAAGTAATTGATATGATGTATATGCTTCTCTGCCCCCAGCAACTACCCCAAAACGTTTTCGATTCCAAGGTAACCGTCCAATGGGCACTGTTATTTCACCAGATGATGGAGTGATAACCCCATGAGCCAGAGCTCGATATTCTTTTTTTACAATGCGCTCTTTAAACTGCCGCTGAAGATCTACAAAAGATTCTATATTTTTTGCTATTAAAAGAATCCCCGAAGTCTCCTTATCGATACGGTGGACTATTCCCGCTCGCTGTTTAAACATATCTTCACTATTGTAGGAGTCAAAAATCTTTCTTTCTTCCTCAGATATTAGAGGTAATCCTAAATAGGTCTCTACCCAATCCTGAAGAGTGGTTTCATGAGTAGTAGTATCTGACTTATTTACAGTTAAACCGGCGGGTTTATTTATAACGAGTATATGAGAATCTTCATATACAACAGTTGGAATAGTCATAATTACAGAATTGATTTCCATTTTTTTCGTGTAGAAGGGCGACGTTCATTTTTTATAACCATAGCCACCCCAAACAAAAGGATAATAATCAAAAGTATACTCTCTCTTTGCACAAAAAATGATATATTTTTGAAAGTCATAAAAGCACCAACAAGAAAAATGAAAGAAAGAGATGAGAAAAAAATAAAACTAATTGATCCTTCCTTTAATTTATTTAACTGAGTAAGCTTTCCCAAAAGCAAACTCACTACTCCAAATAAAACTGCTTCCAAAGGTAATATATACAGACTCAAATTCCTGGTGAATAGATATTCTATGAAAAGTCCGAGCATGATACCGCTACTTGCAGCAATGGAGAAAAAATCTAAGACTCTCAAAGTTGGAATTTTATGGAATCGTGCATAGAGTGCTATACAAAATGTTCCTCCAAAAACTGCACCAAGCAGTGATAAGCCGGGGAAATAAGGAAAGAGCAAAAAGACAAGAGGATTATAGTAATGAGGTGTAAAATGAGAGATTACAAATACGGCTCTGGCACTGAATAACGCTGCAAATCCAACCAGAAAGGCTATATTAAATATCTGCTCAGTCGAAATATTCTTTCGTATAAGGATGAAGTCATCCTTGGTCAAAGCAAAAACGACAAACAGAAAGATCAGAAAACTTAGTAATAATAAGACAAATATTGAAATCATACATTATTTGTTATTTTGCATTGGCGCTTCTCCCCCACTCTTTTTTACCGAAACCCATGGGAAATCCTTGATTACAAAAACTACTTGAATGATACCAATAAATAGTATTGTCAGTCCAATTCCCGTAATAACTTCCCCTACTCCAATTGCATCCGATAAAGCACCTACAATAATAATCGGAAACAGTGATAAGAGCCCAACCAAGGCATTGAGAGAACCATAGATCTTCCCTCGTATTTCATCTGAAGTTTGTTCTTGTAAAACTGTATTTGACGGAACGAAAACCAACGCGTTAGCAAAGCCTAACATAAATGCCAGAAAAACAACAAAGTATAACAGGCTATCCAAATTTATAAACGGCACAAAGGAAGATAAGAAATGGATTATTCCGCTCGATGTGGCTTTGGAACCATAGGGTAATAAAATCATTGCAATAGCTGCGAGAAATACACCAATCGCGGCACTTTTGGTTCGAGATCTACTATGAAGAATATTCCCAACAAAAAAGGCACCAACAATAAGTCCCACTGCGGCCGGAGCGACAAAAAAGAGCGGAAAAGAATCCAGAGGAATATGAAGAATTTTACTGGCATACCCCGGACCAATTACTCCAATAATTAAAATAAGAATTTGAGATAGGGAAAGAAGAAAAAGAGCTGAGTAAATTTCTCTGGTTTTGAGTACAATCTGTAATACTGCTTTTAACTCTGTTGTCCATGGCTGCGCAATAGAAGTTTCAATAACCTGCTCCTTTTTGTTTACGGTTTTTTCTTTGATAAGCAAGATAAAAACAGCAGCTATCAAAAAAAGAAAGGCAATTATATAAAAAACTGATGTTTCTTTTAAAAAGATGAGTGCAGTAGCCAACAAGTATGCAATAAAGATAGAACCATAAATACCAAGCCCAAATAATGCATTTGCAGAGAGTAGATCTCTTTTTTCAACCAATACCGGAATCATAGGAGTTTCTGCAGGAATAAAAAATTGAGACACGATGGAAATTAAAAAAGTCATCGAATAAATGAGTAATAAATCTGAATGATAAAAAGCCAAAACAAATACCAAACCCGCTCGTAAAATATTCGTTATCAGTAGAACGTTTTTTTTATTCCATCGATCTACATATACTCCTGCTATAAGTCCAAAAATAATTGCCGGAATAGTAAAAGACAGCACAATACCCGACACGGCTGCATTGGAGTTGGATAGTTTATATGCAAAAATCAGTAACACAAAATTTACCATATTCATGGAAATTTGTGAAAAGATCTCAGCGAGCCAGAGGAAAAGAAAGGATTTATTGCTGAATGCACGAAAGAGATGGGAATTGTTCATAATGATTATACTTTTTCAGTATAAGCTCCGGTTCGAGTATCAATACGAACTCGCTCCCCTATCTTTATAAAAAGGGGGACTTTTGTTGAAAGACCATTCTCCAAAACTGCATCTTTGAAAATATTTGTAGTAGAATTTCCTCGAATCGTTGGACCAGTCTCAGTGACAGTAAAATCAAGCTTGGGAGGCAAGATAATAGCCAATGGCTCATCCTCTCTAAAACTGATGGTATATGTCTCTCCCTCTTTGAGATATACCTGTTCTTTTCCTATAATAGAAAGCAAAATCCCTACCTGCTCAAACGTTGTCGGATCCATAAAGTAAGCCATATCATCATCTTTGTATAAGTATTGCAACTCTTTTTTGATGACCTGAATATCATTCACTTTTGCTCCATTGATAAAACTTCGCTCTGTTATTGCTCCGCTTCGGACGTTTTTCACTTTTACTTTAATATTGGCACTTCCTCTTCCCATTTTAATGTGTTCATACGACATAACCTGAAGGAGTTGTCCGTCCTCTTCATAAATGGCACCTGCTCGGAGCTCTGAAACGCTTAACATAGACTGATATTGTATCAATTTTCACACAGAAACTCTAGAGGTAAGTCCAAAAAATTCACGAGTGGTTATGGCTGTTTTGCAGAAGGAAATCCGCAATGGCTGTTCTATCACGAGCAAGCCAGGCTGCGTTGGATCGAATTTGTTCAATGGTCTGAGCAATAGTTCGCTCTGCACTGGGTGCTTTGTGAGTTTTGAAAAATGCCTCTATTTCGGTTGCTTCCTCTTGCGAGACGAATGATTCGGCAGCACTAATAAATCGAGGAAGTAAATGACTGCCCGAAAAACGTTCTACCAGCATATCCCAATGTTTTTGTACAAATTCCCATGCCAAATTTTTTCCTTGTGGGTGAGCAAAGACAAAATAAAATGCTTTAAAGCTATCTTGTGCACGCACTTTGGGTGACAAACTAAACTCAAGAGACTGCTGAAGAAGATGTGTCTGGGAAAAAGAGCACAGTGCTCTAAAAATCCTATCTTTTTCTTCCGCAAGATCAGCTTGGTCATATAATTTCATGAATTGTCTGTATTCAACCTCTGTCCCATTCTCGGCAACAAGCATATATACTATTCCCCGTAAATCAGATGCTAATGAATTTGATGAAAGAACTTTTGTTTGGAACAGTTTCTGGGCATGAGCAATCACTTCTGGATTTCCATATCTTCCTTCATTATAGAGAGCAAGGCTTCTAAGTAATGTTTGAGATTCTGATTCCCCATGGCGTGCGTTCCATCCCAAATCATGAGCAATTGTTTTATATACATCTCTGGCATACACTCTAAAATTAGTATAGAATGGTTCACGTTCTATAAGATTTTCTACTTTGTGCAATTGTACTGTTATTTCAGCCCATACTGTAAATTCATCTTCCTCTTTATAGTGAGAGACGAGTTCCAACGCTCGAGATGTAGCAGTATATCCAGCTTCGCTTAAAGCAAAAGCATCCCTAATAATCCCAAATCGATCCTCTGAACCCAGTAGTTTGTCACGAATGGGTTTTTGAAATAAACGAATATATGATGGAGGATATGAAACACGAATAAAACTTGTCTCGTGCGCATTCAATTTAACCCATGAATCAGACCCACCCTGCTTGAATACTGATATTTTTTTGTCCAGAAGGTATGGCTCGACATTTTTTCGTGAAGAATTTTTGATCAGCATCGCAATATTCCATGTTGTATCTTTTTTATTTTGCTTACCAGACAGTGTACTTGAAAAAAATCGTTGTTGTGACAAAATCATTTTTCCTTTTTTCTTCTCTAAGGTAACTAATGGATATCCCGGTTCTTGAGTCCAGTTTTTCATAATGGTTCGTACTGGTTTTTTTGATACAAATTCCAGAGCTTGCCATAAATCTTCTGTGGTAGTATTTTTATACGCATGTTTTCTCAAATAGTGTTGTAACCCTTTTTTGAAAACTTCTTGACCTAAATATTCAGCAAGCATTCGTATAATTGAGGCTCCTTTTGAATAGCTTACTGCATCAAAAATTTCATTAATTTCATGAGGATCCTGCACATGGATTTCGATCGGATGAGTATTTTTCAAAGAGTCAAGTTCCAACGCTCTGGAGTGCTCTGAAAAAACAAATTGTTTCCAGATATGCCACTTAGGGAAAACGTGATCTACTGCTAAAAACTCAATAAATGAAGCAAACCCTTCGTTGAGCCATAAATGTGTCCACCACTGCATAGTCACCAGATTTCCAAACCATTGGTGAGCCAATTCATGAGCAATAACCATTGCCACACGTTGTTTGTTGGCAACTGCCGAATGGAGAGGATCAACGAGTAATGCTGTTTCACGATAGGTTACTGCTCCCCAATTCTCCATAGCTCCTGCTGCAAAATCAGGAATTGCAACCATATCCATTACCGGAAGCGGATACTTAAATTTAAAATACTTCGTATAAAAAGAAAGTATTTTAACTCCGGTATCCAGGGCAAATTCCGCAAGTTTCTTTTTCCCGGGGGATACAAAAACCCTTACCAATACACCTTCCGAAGTTTTAGACTCAATATGATCGAACTTTCCTACAATAAATGCCAATAAATAAGTAGACATCTTGGGAGTTTTTACAAATTGTACCTTTTTACGTAAGGCATCATATTCCTCTATTTTCTCTTCAATCGTATTGGATATTACTGTAAGCTCTTTTTTGACTATAAGAGTAATAGCAAAAGTCGCTTTCAATGCCGGCTCGTCAAAACATGGAAATACCCATCTGGCATGAGTAGATTCCAATTGAGTGACTGCCATATATTCTTGTTTCCCATTCACCTCATATTTACTTCTATAAAACCCCAACATTTTATCATTCAACTCTCCCTGGAATGTGCTGGAAAGTTTTCCAGCTCCTTTGGAAAGCTTCTGTGGAAAAACAAATGTCGCTGTTTCTAGCTGTGTATCGTAAATAACTTTTTTTGCCTGAAAAACTTTTTTATTCTGCGCAAATATTACCTTATTGATAACCAAATCTTTAGCATGTAAAACAATTTGATTTGTTTCTTTTTTGATCATTATTTCAAGTGTTTCTTGTCCTTGGAAGGTGAAATTCTTCAGATCCGGCGCAAGAATCAGAACATAATGCTGGGGGATAACCAAAGATGATAACCGTACATTTTTGCTTTTTTTCATAGGTTTGTTGAACTGGAAGTGTCAAAAGTATATAATATAGAAGCTCAAAACTCAATCGCAGGTTCAAAAAGCATATAAAGTTTTGATGGCCGAGTGGCGGAATGGCCCGCCTCGCCGAGACGGCGAGTCGAGGCGGGTATACGCATGAAATATATAACGTATATCCTGAAAAGTCAGATTGCACCAAAAACATATGTTGGGCATACTGATTCAATGGATAGAAGGCTTAGTGAACATAATAACGGAAAGAGTATATTTACGAGAAGGTATAAACCCTGGTCTATACTATATACTGAGGAATTTACTCATGAAAACGAATCAATTAAAAAAGAGGAATATTTTAAATCTGGGGCAGGACGCCGTTGGATAAAAAAGACTTTGTTTAAATCTTAATGTAGCAAAATTTGGCCGAGTGGCGGAATGGTATACGCGGTAGTCTCAAAAACTACTAGCTGTAATGGCTGTGTGGGTTCGAGTCCCTCCTCGGCTACACTT
>CAZCCG010000003.1:112369-126803 GCA_964497535.1 uncultured Gammaproteobacteria bacterium | reverse complement strand
AAAAACTACTAGCTGTAATGGCTGTGTGGGTTCGAGTCCCTCCTCGGCTACACTTGGGCAGGATCAGTGTAATAATACGTGAACAAGCGTACTGTTATTGAGTACCTTCTTCTCTCTTACGATCGACGCTGTAGAATTTGATTCTGTCTCCTCTGAATAATAAATCTATCTCTCCTGTTGGACCGTTACGATGTTTGGCAATAAGTAGTTTTACCTGCATAGTGGCGGTAACTTCATCATCGGGTCGGTATAAAAACATAACGACATCTGCATCTTGTTCAATTCCTCCGGATTCCCGTAAATCTGCCAATTGAGGTCTCTTTTCTCCCCGATGCTCAACTGCGCGGGAAAGCTGGGAAAGTGCAATTACTGGAACTTTCAATTCTCGGGCAATATTTTTCATAGCCTGAGATACCATCGAGACTTCCTGTACTCTGCTTTCAACTTTTTTCCCCGGATTTACTAATTGGAGATAATCAACAATCAACAATTTTATATCATGTTCCATTTGCAATCGTCGGGCTTTTGTACGGATTTCTGCGATTGAAATACCCGGGGTATCATCAATAAAGATTGGCGCATCGCCCAATTGCCCTAACGCTTCAGTTAATTTCATGAGATCTGAATCCGGCAGCTTTCCGGTCTTGAGTCTCCACGCATCGATATCTGCTTGTCCCACTAAAAGCCTGTCTACCAACTCTTCATGGCTCATTTCCAACGAAAATATCCCTACCGGAAGCTTTTGTACAACCCCTACATATTGTGCAATATTAATAGCCATAGCAGTTTTTCCTTGTCCCGGACGAGCTGCCAGAATCAGCAAGTTGGAGGGTTGAAGTCCGGAGAGCATTCTATCCAAATCTGAAAATCCTGTTTGAATGCCTCTCATTCCCCCACCATTTTTATGCAGCATATCAATACGATCCAGACTGGCAGCAAGCGTTTCTTTAATATGAACAAATCCTTTGACTATATTTCCTTGCGAGATTGAAAAGATTGAAGATTCTGCTTCATTGAGGATTTCCCGTAAATCTTTTTCTTCTGTAAAGCTTGATTCCACCATGACACTTCCTGCCTTGATTAAGGCACGCTTAATTGAAGCGTCTTTAATCAGAGACGCATATTGTGCAACGTGAGCTGCAGTAGGAACGCTGTTAACCAACTCAGTAACATATGATTGATCAATGTTAGCCGCTGTTTTTTTCTTTTTTAATGCCGATGTAAGAGTAAGGATATCAATCGGCCTTCGCTCTTCATACAACTCCAACATTGCTTCATATATTAATCCGTTGGTAGCATTGTAGAAATCAGAAGGGGTGATAAGAGGTGATATTGTAATTATTGCATTTTGGTCAATAAGAACTGCTCCTAGAACCGAGGTTTCAGCTTCTTCATTGTGAGGAGGTACTTTGGATATTGGCATAACGACATATATTTTTCATTCCTGTCGGCACACAAACAGGTTTTAGTGAATAATCTATTGAAGAATTACTACTTCCATTTCAACCGGAAGCTTTTCTTTTGTAACTTGATATTTTTTAACCGCAGGTTGTGCATCTTTCCCCAAAGCTTTTGCCGTTACCATTGAATGTTCTCCATATAAGACGACTGCTTGAGGAGAAAGCTGAGTAACGAGTGCAGGATTTAACTCTTCGCTTGCGTGAAATAGTAATATATCCCGATCTGTTAGCTTTTCTTTCATTCTTTGTAGTATCTGAGATTGTGCAGCGACAACTCTTGTATTATCTATAGTCATATCGTACAAATATTCTCCCCCATTGGCATATACGGAGATTTTGATACCCCCTACTTCATATTCACCGGCACCTTGGATTATTAACTGATCCGGTTGTACTTTCCCAGAAATCGCATTGTTATTCAGGGTTAGAATTGCATCAGCATCTACTTGAGTGTCCGGATCCAAAACCAGGGTGGTTTTTTTGCCTTTGATTCGAACTGTATGTTTTGAAAGAAGAGTTATTTCCATACGTATCTTGTTTATACATCCTATCATAGCAGTATTTCCTTGACAAGTAGATCATTTTTGCGTATCATCTCCGTACTACCCTCTCGCCCAAACGCTACTATGAAAGCTGAAAAAGTCATATTGTCTTTTATTGCTCTTTTTGTCGGACTTATTGTTGCCGGAATCGCATTTTACTTATATCAGGGAACAAAAACAGTCACCCCCACTAAAATTAATGTATCTAAACAGCCTCCTCCTTCCCCCACTACAAATCCTGCACTCTCCCTCACCGTTACCTCCCCAAGTGATGAGCAAGTTTTTGATAAAAAAACCATTACGGTCTCAGGACGTACACAACCGGGAAGTATTGTAGTCATAACAGGAACCTCAAGTGATGAAGTAGTGACTCCGGCATCAAATGGCAATTTCACAACGACTGTAACCATAGATGATGGACAAAATCTGCTGGAAATAACAGCAATTGCTCCCACCGGTAGTGAAACTGTTATTAAAAAAATAGTGACATTCTCAACAGAAACATTTTAGAATATGAAATATAAATTTTATATAAGTACTATCCTATTTGTAAGCTTTCTTTTTTGTGCAACCACCGTCTTTGCTATCAGTCCGACAGTCGTCCCAACAGTATCTTCAACTCCCTCCATAACTCCGAAAGTTACTCCTCAACCTACCAACAATCCCCTCCTGGAGAAACAAATAAATCAACTCAAGGATAGAATTGCATCTAAGGTTGCAGAGCTCAAACTTACAGAACCACGCGGTGTCATTGGAACTGTTGAAGAAGTAGCCAATACAGAAATAACCCTAACGAAACTCAACGGTGATATCCAATTAATTGATGTTGATGAATTTACCAAATTTTCTTCTCCATCAGCAAAGGAATCGTTTGGAATTTCAGATATCAAAAAAGGGGTGCCATTGGGAATTTTGGGTAGATACAATAAACAATCAAAACGACTCCTCGCACGATTTATTGAGGTTGAAATTCTTCCGATATTTATCCATGGAGCAATTTCACAGCTGGATGATAAAAACTTTCTTTTTACCGTCACCTCAGCAAATGGAAAACAAACAAAGATTGATGTAGAAAATATTACCAGAACGACTTCATATGCCAAGGATGCAACGGCAACCAAAGCCGGATTCTCCAAACTTACGCTTGGAGAACATATTATTGTAATTGGATACCCAGACAAACAAGATCCTTCACAAATAATCGCATCCCGAATATTGCTCTTTCCCGATGTCCCCAAAGATCCTAAAATCCCACAAATTGCTCCTGCCATAAATCCCAATGAAACAATCACTCCTTCTACCGGAAGCGGGAAAAAATTAACACCTATCACAAGGTAAATTAAAAAGTCAAAATGCAATCCTTCGACTAACGCTCAGGATTGATTGCCCTGAATGAAATCGAATGGGCAAAATGTAAAATTGTGATACTTTTATTTATACCTGTAACTCTTCATTTTCAGTTATGAAAACTACCCTACCACATATTCGAAGATTAATGAAAAAGAACAAGTTTGATGCGGTTTTATTATCGTCAAATGACAATATTACGTATCTTACGAACTTTTCCCGGTTCTCAAAAGAAGAACGGGATGCATATATCCTGATCACCCCAAAAAAACAATATATTTTTACTCACGGCATCTATACTGAGGCTGTAAAAAAATATATCAAAGACTTTGAATTAATTACCGTAAGCCGGCAAAACCCATTTCGCTTGGCTCTCAAAAAAATATGTGCTTCGGAAAAGTTAACAATATTAGGATTTGAAGGGTATAATCTCACCGCTTTGGAATATCTTACAGTACGCAAAGAGCTGAAAAAAATTGCAGCACAAGACGCTCCCTTTTTGAGCACGAAACTACGACTCATAAAAACTCATGAAGAAATCGGAAAGATAAAAAAGGCATGCCAGCTGGGAGATACAGCATTTCATTTTATTCTCAAAAAATTAAAAACAGGCATTACTGAGCTTGAGCTTACTTTTGAATTAGAAGCTTATATAAAAAAACAGGGTGCAGATATATCATTTGATACGATTGTGGCATTTGGTGAGAATGCGGCATTTCCTCACCACCAACCCACAAAGAAGAAATTGAGAAGAAATAATTTCGTGCTTTTCGATTTTGGAGTAAAACAAGATAATTATTGTTCTGACATGACCCGAACTGTTTTTTTTGGCACACCAACACTTAAGCAAAGAAAAATGTATAAAACAGTTTTAAATTCACAACAAGCCGCAATTGATTTCCTGAATCATGAATTAAGAATTAAGAATCCTGAAATTAAACTATCAGAAGTTGACAAGACTGCTCGCAATTATATAGTCCAACAGGGCTACCCCTCTATCCCCCATTCACTGGGACATGGTATTGGAATTGCAGTACATGAAGCTCCCAGCCTCTCTCCTCTTTCTACGGATATACTACAAATTGGTATGGTTTTTTCTATAGAACCAGGTATTTACCTCCCCGATATCGGTGGTGTACGCATTGAAGATCTGTTTGCAATCCAAAGGAATAAACTAATTCCTCTTACGAACAGCTCCCGTAATCTTATTGAAGCTTAATCATTCTATTACTCTACCTCTAGCAAAATAATTCTCATCCATCTATAATAAAATGAATGAACTTCTTACAAGATTTTAAAAATGAAGCAAAATTAGCACATATCGTTTTGATTCTTCTTGTAATCGCTCTGGGTATTCATGTTGCAGGGTTCTTCTGGAACTTTTTGAGTATATTTTCAGATGTATTTATAGTCATCGCCAGCGCGTGGATCTTAAGCTTTATTTTAGAACCCTTGATTGACTTGATGACTCATCACACTCCTATCCCAAAGCCGCTGGCAACTCTTACTACCTATTTGTTGTTGTTGTTTATTATTACCGCAGCTGTATTTTTCTTTATTCCAATAGTTGTTGATCAGATACGAACGCTTGCTAATATTATTCCCACTTATTTTGATGCTGCTCCCCCAATTATTAATAAATGGGGTGACACTGCGACAGCTTCTTTGGCAAATTCCATCTCTTATTTACCAACTGTAGCTCAATTTTTCTTTTTAATCTTTATTACTATTCTTCTGGCATTTTATTTTAATGTAGACCGGGATAATATGAAAAAAGAATTATTTGATTTTATTCCTACTTCATGGCACCCACACATACAAACTTTTTACAAAATTACCGATATAATTCTGGCATCATTTCTTAGGGTACAACTGATCTTTGGTATTTTGTCAGCCATCACAACAGGGATTGCTTTGGCACTTTTTGGAATAGATTTTGCAATAGCTATCGCATTTTTATCAGGATTATTTGCAATTATTCCCATGGTTGGCCCATTTTTGGCATTGATACCCCCAATACTTATCGTTGCCTTTATTGACCCTGTTAAGGCAATCATTATTGCCGGCGTATTGCTCTTGATCCAGCAAATAATTTTTAATGTCATTGGACCAAAGCTTTTGGGAAATGCACTCAAACTTCACCCGGCAGTCATTCTCATTTCCTTTATCATCGGTGCCAAGGTCGGTGGCGGAATTGGAGCGTTATTTGCAATTCCTGTTATCGGTATTTTGGCTGTATATGTCAAGGAACTAAGCAAACATGTTATGAAAGCCCATACTCCAAAATAGCCATACAGCTTGATATTCCTCACTCAATCATGTATTATAGGCTTCTGCTCCCCCACTATGGCTCGCAAACCAACAAAACCTCTGATTCAAATCCCACAAAACTCACTTACAATGAGACTTTTTTCCGGTATTTTGGAAGGGTTACTCAAAATTGTTGTGGTCATAGTGCTTTTGGCAATATTGGGAGGAATCCTGAAATCAGTCGATGATTTAAGACTATTTCTGAATCATGACCTTGAAGAAGCAACCAGACAAATATTGATAAATGTGATTTATATCCTGGCAGCAGTTGAAATTCTGTTGACTGCATTTAGCTATATTAAGGAGGGCCAGGTAAAAGTACATTTCATTATCGATACTGTACTGATCATTATGCTCAATGAAGTAGTAATCCTGTGGTTCAAAGGAAAAGAAACTCAATTGTATATCCCGCTGCTTGCAACAATTGGATTGCTTTCCCTCATACGAGGAGTATTCCTAAAATCCCCGGAAAAACAGGAGAAAATTTCATAATCCCTTACGGATATAATGGTTTTTTTCTATCATCTATAATCTTTTTTGGCTTTTTTGTCCCTTCCCAAAAATCTATGGTTAGTTCGTTAGCCCCTTGCATACAAAAATCAATATAACTTTGTAATACGGGTAATGTTCTGCATTTCTCTTCTGGCCAAACAAATGCAAAAAATGACGGTAAAACTTCAACCATTATAGAACCCGCTTCTCTTTCTGCAAATTTCTTAAGCTCTTGTTCTTCCATAGAAAAATAAGCAGCTTGTATGGAAGTATCTCTCGCAAATTTCAAATTACAATATGCATATTCTGAAAATGGTGCATCAAATACTCTTGTCACAGAAGGAATTACAAGAGTGGTAAGTTCAACATCTCTCTGCAATGTTTTTTTTAAACTATTTCTATTCATCAGTGAACCGTACGCAATAATATTCATAGGTATGCAGGGTCCCCGAGTCCGCCAGCTGGCGGAGACTCGGGGACCCCATTATTATAGACCAAGAACGTTGGCGATGCGCTTCCACAGGTGTGAAATTGCTTCATCACTTCGCCTGGCGAATGGTCTTATCTCAACCGTGAGAGTATCTCCATATCGACGGAGCCGGTAGTGCCACCAGATGGACCGTAGAAAGAGTTCGACATCCAGACTCTCTACCTGATCTACCGACAATTGTACCGGTTGTCCCTGATGCATGCGGACTTGGTGCCGCTCCAGCTCATAGACATACTCGGCAAGACTGTCAAACCCTGCAGGCCCTCCATATCGATCAGGACGATATCCTGCTTGTGAATCCTCGATATAGGAGAGCCACCTCCTGTTGTTTGGCTGATAATCTACGGTATGCAACCCTGCTTTCCAGAGTAAGTTCAGAACCGTTGCTGCTTCCGCGGGATTTACCGCAACAGTAAACTGAACCGAAGAACACCGACAGAGGTGTTCCAGCGCCTTCTCCCCATCCATCTGCATCCAGAGACGATCACGCTCTTCCTGTACGTAAACTAGCGGTCCTTCCCAGGTAATCTCCGGCGCATGGAGGGGGTACGCTCCATACTTATCCGCGACAGTATACAACCAGCGCAACGACTCCTGGATCGACTCCTCCAGTAAACTAAAGCTGGGGGCAGGACCGATCGCCAGTTCGATCTTTTGTCTTCCCAACTCAAGCTTCTGCACACATCCGGCCGGCCGGCCATATGTTGCCGACAGGATAAGGTTAGTCACCATAGTCGAGGGAGGAACACCGTTGACCGTGACAAAGTCTGTCTCTATTTCCACTCCTATCGATGAACCGGTTCTGGTTTGTTCTGTTCCACGCAGAAAGTACCCCAGTAACATGCCACACTCCTTCAGACTCAGATATGAGTTTTTCCAAACGAAAAACCCCCTCCCGCTCGGAAGGGGGCTGGTGATGTAATAGAATCATCATCAATCCTCTGCCGAGCGAGACGCGCGATTGTGATGAGTATGAAGTCTATCAAGCATAAGTCGATACCCGCCCATACCTTTTGTGAGCCATTTGCTGATTCTGGCAATCGTTGTTGAACTCATTCCAGTTTCTTTTGTAATAATGTCATAGGAAATTTTATCATCAAGCATCCGGGCTACTTTCCATCGATTTGAAAATTCTTTGATTTCTTCCTCTGTGAGTAAATCACGAAAAAACTTCCGGCTTTCCTCCTGGTTTTTTAATAACAGGATCGCGGAATACAATTCAGTACTATTTTTTCTTATTTTTGCTCTCATACTTTATCTGACTAAAGCAGTATAGTACTTTATCCTGATAAAGTCAACCCCTTTGTTCCGCCTACTTCGCTCTTCAAATACCCTGAAAATATGGTATGATATATATATGATTGAACCAAAGACACTGAAGGGATTTCGGGATTTTTTGCCTGAAACTGCCCGAAAACGACAGTATGTCATAAGTACCTTACGACAGGTATTTGAGTCCTTTGGTTTTGATCCGCTGGAAACTCCGGCTCTTGAATACGAAGAAATCCTTACCGGTAAATATGGAGAAGAAGGAGACAAACTCATGTATCGGTTTGAAGATAATGGCAAACGCAAAGTCGCATTACGATATGACCAGACAGTACCGCTTGCTCGTGTCGTTGCCCAATATGGTTCGGCAAGCTCACCACAAGGCAACCCTCTCCTACCTCTTCCTTTCAAACGATACCAAATCCAACCAGTATGGCGGGCTGAAAATACCCAAAAAGGTCGCTACAGAGAATTTGTCCAATGTGATATTGATATTGTGGGAACTCCTAGTCCTTTAGCTGATGCGGAAAGCATCGCGACTGCCTATAGTGCCTATCAAAAATTAGGGTTTTCCAATATTAAAATCCTGGTCAACGACAGGACTCTTTTTGAAGGGCTTTCAATTGAAGCAATTATTATTATTGATAAACTTAAAAAAATAGGAGTTGAGGCTGTCCTCAAACAGCTTGTTGAGAAAAACCTAGCCGAGACTATTGACGACGCAAGCGAGATCTTGTCAAACCTGCAAAATGCACATCCCACACAACGGCTTGAAGAGATTTTCTCTTATTTGACCGAAATGGGAATCAATAATCTTTATTATGAATTCTCCCCTACGTTGGCACGAGGACTTGATTATTATACTTCGACAATTTTTGAAGTAGAATGTGCTGATTATCCTGCGGGCAGCCTAGGGGGAGGCGGCCGATTTGACACACTCATTGGAATGTTTGGAAAGCAAGATATTCCGGCAGTTGGATTTGCTTTTGGATTTGATAGAACAATCGAAGCGATGGAAGAACTCAAGTTGTTTCCTCAAAATTTATCTTCAACAAAAGTCCTGGTAACAATTTTTTCTCCCCTCCTGAAAGATAAATCAGTTGAAATAAGTTCAATACTGCGCTCCAACAATATACCAACGGAATTGTATCTGGATGAAACTACTAAAATGGAAAAACAGCTCAAATATGCAAATCAAAAACAAATCCCCTATGTAGTCATCATCGGCCCTGATGAGGCTGAAAAAAAGATGGCAACGCTTAAGAATATGCAAACAGGACAACAGACACAACTATCCATCGAAAATCTGCCCGATGAAGTTATCTAAAACCCAACAAGCTATCTTGGCTTTGATTATTGCCAACACAATCTGGGGAGCCGGTTCCCCAATCTTTAAGTGGGCTCTTCATGATATTCATCCTTTTACGCTGGCTCTTCTCCGATTCTACCTTCCAATGCTTATTCTCTTACCCTTTGCTTTCAAACACCTTCATATTGACAGGAAAGATATAAAAAATGTCTTTCTTATCGGGTTTTTAGGGGTGGGTATCAATATTTCTTTTTTCTTTCTCGGTTTGACCAAAACTAATAGTATTAATGCTCCTATCATAGCAAGTGCCGCACCGATTTTTGTAATTTTTATTTCTCTTTTCTATATGCGAGTTTCTGTAAAAGCGAAAACGGTTATAGGAGCGCTCCTGGGGTTTTTCGGCGTTATACTTATTATTTTAGAGCCGCTGGTTGAGACAGGGCTCGATGCATCGTTCTATGGAAATCTTTTATTGATACTGTCAATGCTTGGGGCTGTTGGAAATATTATTTTTGGAAAAGAGATCAGCAAGAAATATAAAACCGCTACCCTTACCTTTTACTCCTTTGCCATCGGGTGTTTGTGTTTTTTACCATTTGCCTATTTTGAAATTGTAAAGTATGGATTTTTTGAACAATTAACTACTCCGGGGTTAATTGGAGTGCTCTATGGAACTTTTGGATCATCCCTTATTTCCTACTATTGTCTATATTGGGGGCTTTCATATATTTCTGCTTCAGAAGCAGGACTCTTCACCTATGTTGATCCGATAACAGCAATTATTATTGCCATGCCACTTTTGGGTGAAAAACCAACCGTTCCCTATCTTATCGGATCAGTCCTGGTCTTTATCGGTATCTATATTGCTGAAAGCCATATCCATTACCATCCCTTCCATCTATTGAGAAACAAATCGGAATCTACTGGCGCTAAACCACGCAGAACCGTACGCTGAACCACGCATTTCTACTCTTTCTACTTATTCTCGCACGGTTGCCAATGCCTCTTAAATAAGGTATAATATAGGTATGAAAGCCAACATTCACCCACATTATTTTGAAGCCGCACAGGTAATTTGTTCTTGTGGTAATCGATTCACCATTGGCTCAACCCATGAGCTGATTCACGTAGAATTGTGCAGTAAATGCCATCCGTTTTATACCGGTGAGCAAAGATTTGTCGATTCGGCATCCAGAATCACTAAATTCCAGCAAAAACAAAAGACAGCACAGGAATATAAGGCAACAACTGCTAAAAAACAGCAGGAAAAAGCCAAACAAGATTCAGGCCCCAAGACACTCCGGGAAATGCTTTCCACCCTCAAATAGCTAAATCAGATTTACACGGATTTTAAGCAGATATACACTGATTATCCGCGCAAATCAGCTATGAATCCGCTACAATCATATTTATATGGATGACTATAGAACAATACAAATTCAAGAACTGGAAAAAAAGATAGGAGAAACAGAGCTTTTGTTATCTGATCCT
The DNA here is from genome assembly GCA_964497535.1 of uncultured Gammaproteobacteria bacterium. Classification (GTDB taxonomy): domain Bacteria; phylum Patescibacteriota; class Microgenomatia; order Levybacterales; family UBA12049; genus CAZCCG01. The sequence continues at coordinate 116,093 of CAZCCG010000003.1, read as the reverse complement.
GAGCTATTGGAAATGGCACGGGGAGAAATTGATGAACTTACCCGCCAAAAAGAAGAACTTGAGAAAAGTATTCAAGACTCCAAAGAAGAACAAAAAGACAACTATGATGAGAGAAATATTATCCTGGAAGTCAAAGGAGCTGCCGGCGGAGAGGAGGCCAAAATCTGGGCTGAAGAATTGCTTCGGATGTATAACCGATATGCCCAGTTAAAAGGATTTAAAACAGAACAGTTGGATGATACTGTAATAAAACTCAGTGGAAAACTTCATGGAGTGGGATCGTTTGGAATATTGAAATATGAAGCAGGCGTTCATCGGGTCCAAAGAATCCCTGAAACTGAAAAACGTGGAAGGATTCATACCTCAACGGCAATTGTTTCGGTACTCCCCGAGCTTGAAGATATTGACTTACATGTAAATCCAGACGATGTTGAGTTTGAAGCATATCGAGCAGGTGGCCATGGCGGACAAAACGTCAATAAGGTCTCAACGGCAGTACGGCTCAAGCATATCCCATCAGGAATTGTCGTAACATGCCAAACAGAACGGTTCCAGGTGCAAAACCGGGAGATTGCTATGAAAATGCTTCGGTCAAAACTATGGGAAATTGAAATTGAAAAACAACATTCAGAAATTGCATCTCTAAAATCTACTCAAGTTGGAAGGGGTACGCGGGCTGAGAAAATCCGTACCTATAACTTTCCGCAAGATCGAGTGACAGATCACAGAATACAAAGCTCATGGGGAAATCTCCATGGAATACTCGACGGTGAACTTGATAAAATGATGGAACAACTCAGAGAACAACTCTAAATTAGTCCTTCACTCTTTGACAAATCCCCCTATAATCATATATATGACCGCTCATGGTTCAACCGGAGCAATTCCGCTTGTAGGACTTATTATCGCTGGTATTTTTGTAGGTGGTTTATTATTGGCAGGGTTAATAGAAACACCTAACTTTGGCACATCCAATCGTTCTGCTGATGCTATCTCCTGCTGTGATACCGGCAATGGAGATAAATGTCAGGCCCAATCAGATAAAACAATCACCTATCAGGACGATACCTATGGGCTCATAAAATCAAATGTAAAGATAGAAGATCCGTATCATTTTAAAGGGGTGCATTATTATGGCATTCACCTCAAGGATTCCGGTGAAAAAACTGACCACGGAGATCCTATTGTAATCAATACCTCAAAACAGTATGCAGAACATAACCTATCCGAGAATATACGCAGAAATATTATTGGCGGACCGGATGGCAAAATGTGCGCGAACTATAAATTATCAGAGATCAAAGGCGACGTATTAGGATACATTTCAGGTGATGATGACGAGTCTTTTGATTATAAGGAATGTATCCAGGTTCCCACCGGAGAAATTGTCTATGTATGCAAAGAGAATTGTTCGCTCCCAAATCCTCCTCCTTCCTATTGCGGCTCAGGGATAGATATGACAATTAATGCAGAGGATGGAGGTATTTACCAAGGAGACTGTTATGGTAATAAGGACTCATTATATGATGTGTATTTTCGTATGAAAGACATTCCAAATCCGGGCATCCCCGACCTGATAAAAAACTGTTCTCATTATTTGCCCCATCTTCTTACTCCGGCACCTGCCAAACAAACCGTCGTTGAACCAACCCATGATAGCGGTAAACCCAATCTCCAGCTCAATACCTTTGATATCAAATATGACTCGACAGCAACCTGGTTTGCGCCGTTGTGTAAACCTGCAATCTATCTCTATCCTCCAGTTAAAACTCAAGTGAATGTATCTATTGCACCCAAAGGCAATCTAACCATTACGATACCCTCCTATACGCCGGGTGGATGGAATGTAATCGCCTCACCAGATGGAACCATATCATATCAAAATAAAACCTATCCGTATCTCTATTATGAAGCACAAATTCCAGATACTCTTATTGAAAAACCTCATCAAGGATACGTTATCGAACAAAAATCTCTTTCTCACTTTTTACCGCAACTGCTATCAAAACTCGGATTAAATGAAAAGGAACGAAATGAATTTACAACCTATTGGATACAAGCACTTCCCGATTCTCCCTATTATTTTGTCGGCATCCTCTCAAAAGATAATTTGGACGCGATTGCTCCTTTGAGCATCAGCCCCCCTCCTCAAACCATGATTCGGGTAACTCTATACTTTGAGCCACTTACTCAAAAAAAGACAGTTAAACAGCCTATGGAATCAATAATACAACGAACAGGATTTACTGCTGTTGAATGGGGAGGCGTAGTAAAACTTCACAATGGAGCTTCATTTTCCTGCCTGATGTAATTTACTTGAGTCTGTTATAAATCTTATCTTTATCAAGCGGCGCTATCCTGGATTTTCCCACTACTCGTCTTAGAGTTTCAATGGTTTGATCATATGTCTGGCGGTCTACTGGATACGGAGTAGCATCTTTTCCACCGTGAGCAAAACTATACCGCGCAGGATCTTCATAAGAAGGTTTGGCTCCATAAATCACCTCAGATACCAGGGATAGTGCCCGTATGGTTTTTGGTCCAACTCCACCTATGGAGAGAAACTTTTCGTAGGTATCTGGCTTATAATATGTTACTTTTTGCAAAACCTTTTCCAGATATTTACTTTTGCTGAAATCCTCGTCAACAACTGGATGGTCTTCAAATTCCATATTTGGAAGACGTAAGGAAGTATATGTTTCATTCCCCACTTTTACAGAGAGTGTCTTAGAAAAGATAGATGAATGACGCCTGAGAATTTCAATATCTTTCATAAGGGTGGGATATGCTGACTGAACCAATTGAGTAGACGTATCCCGTGCTTTATCACTCTCTAAAGCAACCATATTGAGCACATGGTCTCCAATAACCTGAGAGGTAATTGCCTTGTGTGGTTCGTTTACAAAATCCAATTCTTCATGACTTGAACTTTTTGAATACCAATGGTACCGTCTTGCTGTCTGGGTAGTTGTATTCATTCCCTGCTGTACGACTGTCCAGGCGCCGTTTTTGGAGAAGAAAAAGCTATGATGGTAAATCTGATACCCGTCCTGTACTAACGAACTATCTACTTTGGCTGCCATTTTTGAGTTATAGACTAAAGCATTAAGTTGGGTATCGTCCAAATTGGTGTAATCACCCCACTCCAGAATCTCTTGGGGAGTTTTCTGGGACGTTTTCCCTTTTCCTCCGCAAATAAAAATGCCGAATTCTTTTTCCCGATCACGGATTGCCTCCTTCAAAGCGGCAGTGAGAATCGTAGTAAGACCTGAGGCATTCCAATCAAATGCCAATACTGTTCCCAATGACTGGAACCACACCGGATCAGAAATACGCTGTATGAATTCATCGGGACCAAACTCTTCAATCAAAACCCGCGTCATCTCACGACCCAACGATACCATACGCCGAAATAACCAGGGCGGACAATGTCCGGTATCCAGAGTAAATGTGGCAATTCCTCTGTTCATATACTAATAGTACTATATAATAAAGAAAAAAGTGTAAGAAAACACGAAAAAAGTACAAACGTAGGTGTCATTGCGAACGAAGTGAAGCAATCTCTACAATAAAGTTATGCTTACTAAATAGTAATTCTCTGAGAGATTGCTTCGTCGTCCTTCGATAAACTCAGGACTCCTCGCAATGACACGGAGTGTTATTCGTTATTGGCTGGGTGAGGCTTCTAAAGTTGCTTTTACATCCTGTGTTTTGCCATCTCTCC
>CAZCCG010000003.1:60435-112269 GCA_964497535.1 uncultured Gammaproteobacteria bacterium | reverse complement strand
TGGCTGGGTGAGGCTTCTAAAGTTGCTTTTACATCCTGTGTTTTGCCATCTCTCCACACGGTCAATGTGAGACTATCCCCGACTTTTTTCCCTGAAATAATCTTGGCAATATCGGATTGTCCTTCCTGGATTGCTGTTCCATCAATTTTGGTAATAATATCTCCTTGTTTGATACCTGCTTTATCTGCGGCAGAACCTTGAATCACTTGCTGTACATACGCACCCTGAGGCAGACTATTCATAACCGCTACCTCACGGTTTATCAAACGGTATGCCACTCCTAAATAGGGTCTATTAAATTGCCCCGTAGCATTAAAGTTTTTTAATGATTCTTTGATAACATTGATAGGAAGGGCAAAACCAATATTTTGTCCTCCTTGTGCCACCGCTGTATTGACTCCTATTACTTGCGCTGTAGAATTTACCAATGGACCGCCGCTATTGCCCGGATTGATAGCCGCGTCTGTCTGGATAACATTGGTTAACTCTTCAACAAACCCCTGGTATTGACTTCCGGCTGTTATTCCCCGACCCAGACCTGAAATAATTCCAGTTGTAACGGTATTGCTGAATTGTCCAAGCGGGGTTCCGATTGCAACAACCAACTGTCCTACCTCAAGCTTGGATGAATCACCCAGAGTTACCGGTACTAACCCCTGTCCCCCGTTTTCTGACGGATCGATTTTTACAATGGAAATATCATTGAGTGGATCACGATATATTTTTTGGACAGTATACTTTTTCCCCTGGTTGGTGATTACATAATATTTTCCTCCGCTATCTGAAACCACATGCTTATTAGTAACAATCAACCCGTCCGTTGAAACAACAAATCCTGAACCGATATTTTGAGGACCCTGGGGCTGTTGCTCTTGGTCTGGCAACTGATCAGGTGCTCCAAAAAAACTTCCAAAAGGACCCAAATCAGGTTGAGCATACGTCTGCTGGGGAATGTCTTCGGCTATTGTCACGACTGAAGGGCTCACTTTTTTAACCACTGAAATTACGACAGATTCTTCTGAAACTATTTTGACGTTTCCCCCCAACCCAGAAGATTCTGGATTTTGGTTGATTCCGGATATTTTAGCCGTATATTGGGTTACTCCACTCCAAACAGCTAAGAATATAAGAAGTCCTATGACTAACAATAGAAGCTTTTTCATATGTATTTCTGAGCGTTTAGTTGTTGAGCGTATAGCGTATAGTTAACTAAACCCTGAACGCTACCAAACTAGACGCTAGTGTAGCAGTTCTTGGATGGCTTTTTCAAGCTGTACGTCATGAGCAGGGTCTTTTGCGTCAAGTTTTACCGTCACATCCGGGGTAAGCCCTTTTCCATGAACCCATGTTCCATTGGGCGTCAGCCATTTCGCGATTGTGATATGAAGACCTGCACCATTGCCCAGATCCTCAGCTTGTTGAATAGTCCCTTTCCCAAATGACGTCTCACCGATCAATTGCGCTCTGTTATGGTCACGCAGTGCCCCTGCTACTATCTCACTGGCTGATGCTGAACCTTTGTTGACCAGTACTACCAGAGGAATATCAAGCAAAATTCCTTTTCTGTTGACAGTAAATGGATTTTGTTCACCATTCCCGCGGTCCTCAATAACTACTGTCCCATCTTTGAGGAATTCTGATGCAATAAAGGTAGCATCGGTCAGATATCCACCGGGATTATTGCGAAGATCCAGAATCATTCCTTTAACGCTGCCATCATTTTGTTTGATATTGAGTGCAAGCTTATTAATAAGAACCAACCATTCCTGATTGGTGTTATCTCCAAATTGAGAGAGTCTTACATAAGCAATTTCTGAATCACCATTGAGGTTCTCTTTATGAATTTGAGGAATATCTTTTATTTTTTTTACCCAACCATCGACGCTTTTCACCTGTATGGTATTGCGAACAATAGATACATCGACCGGTTTGGTTTCTCCCTGATGCAATACTGTCAATAATACTTTGGTGCCTTTGGGACCTCGAATTTTTTCAACTGCTTGAGTCAACGTCCATCCATCTGTCGAATCGCCATTTACCTTTAAAATTGTGTCTGCGGGACGAATCCCTGCTTCAACAGCCGGCATACCCCCCAACGGCTCAACTACAACGATTTGTTTGCCCTTTAGACCCAACTCAGCACCGATACCTTCAAATTGACCGGCTAATCCTTGTTTGAAATCAGTATTTCGCACAGGTGGGAGAAAAACGGTATAGGGATCTCCAATACTGTCAACCATACCGGCAATTGCACCGTTGAGCATTTTCTGAGGATCCAAGACTGTTTTATCGTAGTATGAATCTTGTAATTTTTCCCAAACAGTCCAGAAGAGTGAAAAATCAACATTTTGTTGTTGTGCTGGAGGTTCTTTACCGGTAACCGTAACATTGGGTTTGTAGTTTTTCCATTGGACGTTTACTTGAGATACTCCAACCCAATACCCCAATAATCCTGCAATTACTATGGCAAATAAAAAATGCAACCACTTTATATTCATTGAGAAAATCCTTTTCTTACTCTATGCAGCCTTACAGAATTATCGTTGTACGATAAACGGTAATAATGCGAGATGACGGGCATGTTTGATGGCCAGAGTTAAATGTCGTTGGTGCATTGCACACAGACCCGAACGGGATCTGGGGATAATTTTACCTCGTTCTGTGATAAATCTTCGGATTACTTCAACATCCAAATACACCGGCTCTTTATGCTCTGAGCAAAAATAGCAATGTTTTGGAACAATAATTTTTCTTCTTGGTTTTGGTGTTGGTCGTGCCATACTACATTAAAATGGAATATCGTCAAAATCTACTTCTTCAGACCCTGCTGAATCTTTCTTTTCTTCTTTTTTGGGTTTGGGACTAACTGCTTCCGGTTTTTGCTCAGGTTTGTTTTTGGACTCTGCCGGTTCTTCTTTGCTTTCTTCTTTTGGAGCTGATCGCATCGGTGCCGCGTGAGATTCGTCCCCTCGTCTGGCACTATCCAAAAGGATCATGTCGTCAATTACGACTTCTGTTGTTGTCTTTTGAGCTCCGTCTTGTCCGGTCCAGCTTCTATTGGAAAGTCGACCTTCAACATAAACTTTTCGTCCTTTTACTAGAAATTGACTACAAAGCTCTGCTAATTTGTTCCACGCAACCACGCGGTGAAAATCGGTCTCTTCATGTTTTTCCCCGGTATCGGTTGTCCAGGAACGGTTCGTTGCGATCGTAAAAGTGCAAACAGCAGTCCCTGTCGGGGTATACCGTAATTCCGGATCTCGTGTCAAATTTCCAATCAACTGTACCTTATTTAAACTCCTAGCCATAGTGTATCTAGCGTTTAGTTATTAGCGTACAGGGTATAGTTAACTAAACCCTAAACGCTTTTTAACTAAACCCTACTTAGTTCGTACTAACAAGTGTCTGAGTATCGATTCGTTATTTATCAGTCTTTTTTCAAAGTCGAGCGGAACAGTTTTGTCAGTCTCCAAGGCCATACGATAAAAAACACCCAGCTGTTCATGCTTGATTTGGTAGCTTAAGACTTTTTGGCCCAATGACTCTTCTTTGCTAACTTTAACATCCTTGAGCATCTCTTTAATAGACTCAAGCAATTTCTTTCGTTTTTCCTCTGTCAGCGAGGTTTTGAAAACCACAACAAGATCGTATAATCTCATTGCCCTATTTTACAATATAGCCTTAAGCTAAAGCAAGCAGTATTTTCTTTGGGCATTTCAGTAAGATTCTTTATATATCATTTCTTCCCAACCTGTTACAATACTCAAGTAATTTCCCAAGACGAACGCAAATTATTTTTTTTGTGGGAATTACAAATCGCACCTTTTATCTTTATTACCATGGAAATCGGATGACCGCCTCGCGGCCATATATGTGAGTAAAAACGGAACACGGAGGTAACCCATGGATGCTACTATGACAGCACGGATACGTTTGCTCCCAGAGGGAAGCTGGATAAATACCTATGCTATACGACTAGTAATGGTCGTTATGGCAGTAGGACCCTTCCTGGTAACGATCACGGCTCCCATATTCCTATGGAGCAATCTCTTAGTTGCGATTCTCGCGATTCTAGGTATGGCAGTTGTGTTCCTTCCCATCGCATTCTCAGTGACAGGAGGTCTCCATCGCATTTTTACCCATGCTTGCTGTAAGGCAGATCCGCGTCTCAAATTTGTCCTTGCCGTGTTATCGGCATTGGCATTACAGGGACCGGTTAGTCTGTGGGTCGGCGATCACCATCTCCATCACACGTACTCCGATACAGAGCATGACTTGCATTCCCCAAACGCAGGGTTTAAAAAGAACCTATGGGGAAGCATTCATGGATTCTGGCATGCCCATTGGGGATGGTTGTTCAAAGCAAGACATGCTGATCCAGAAGCATGGGCTCATAACCTCTATCACGATCCGGTTCTTGAACGTCTCAGTAAGATCTACTGGCTGTTCGTGTGGATCTCGCTACTGGGACCTCTACTCGGAGGTGTCGACTGCTTCCTATGGTTTGGCCTAACGAGGATCTTCCTCGTTCATCACGTAACCTGGCTCGTCAACTCTGCCGGGCACAAGGATTCCCTTGGGCAAAAATACTTCAACACCGGTGATCACAGTAGATACATCGGAAACGGAGTGCTGGGAATCATATTTTCCGGCTTAACTCTTGGCGAACTAGGCCACGATCCACATCACATGTGGGAATGGAGCGCCCGGCACTCAAAGTATGATTTAACCTACTGGGTTCTCCAACGGCTCGAACAAGTCGGTCTCGTATCCGATCTCAGACTCCCTACAGAAGCGGACATCCAACGTAATCTTCTGCCTGGGGTAACCCACGGTCCATGGTAGTGATTCTATAAAGGAGGTATATCCAAGCCGGCGGGAGAAAGACTCGTTCTTTCTCCCCCGGCCACCATACTGTATAATATAGGTCTATGCATGAACGAATTGGCACCCCAATTATTCATTTTGACAATGACTCTAGAATTAGATCGAATCCACCTGAAGTAAAAGTTGAAAGCCCACCTCAACAAGGCAATTCTTTAGAACGTGCATTCAGAGAAGCACAAATTTTGAAATCCGATATAGAGCGCAGATTTCAAAGGCAAATTGAACAACCCCACTTCACCATTCCTGGAGTATTAAAAAGAGGGATAAACCCAACAACAATTAGAGAAAGAACTATTCTTTTGGCCCAGGATATTATCCATGATTATGGCCCAGCACTTTCAGCCTTCCCCAGAGATGCTTTTCATTCTGTTACCAGTGTACTTTCCGAAAATCCAGAGAGAGAGCTTCCTCCACGAAGAATATCTGTTCAAGAAAGAGCAAATCTTTTAACAGCACGTATCCTGGCTCGTACCGGAGTAGATACCAAATCAATTGCAGAGATGCTACAAAAAGATTGGGAAGTTGTAAATCACTGGACCCAAGACATCCGAATTGACTTACAAACAATTAAGAAAAATACGGTTCGTGAACTTGTACAAAGAGGCGTTGCAGTTTATAAAGTTTCTATGATGTTACAAGTTGGAAACAGAACAGTTACACAATGGTGTGAAGATATTTTGCAGGAATTTGATAAAAAGAAGCAAGCAGCTATTGAGAAAGAAAGACAATTAGCACAGGATGGATTTTGGCCAGGCGAAATTGCTCGTTTTACCGGTCAAGATAGATCCACGATACGACTTCATACTGGCGGATTACCAGAAGGAAAAGTTCCCAAACGAGTAGTTAATGAGAGAAAGAAAGAAATAAGAAGAGTTATGAATGAGTCTAAACAGAGAGGAATTAAGATTACTCAATCTCATTTGTCACGAGAGACTGGCCTTCATAGAGATACTATTCGGACATATTTGAGAGACATGAAAATTAGACTAGACAATTAACTGCCAATTTTAAATTCCACCACGTCACCGTCCTGCATGATGTAATCCCGGCCTTCCATGCGGGCTTTCCCCTTCTCTCGTGCACCCTTCCAACCATTTAATTCCACAAAAACGTCATACGATACTACTTCTGCTTTGATAAATTTCTTAGTGAAGTCGGTATGGATGACTCCTGCCGCATTTTGTGCATTCATCCCTTTTTTGATCGTCCATGCTTTTACTTCTTTCTCCCCTGCTGTCAAGAAAGAAATAAGACCCAAGGTCTCATATGCTTTTTGGATGAGCCGTTCAAGTCCCGATTTTTCAAGACCTAAATCCTTGAGATATTCTTTTTGCTCATCTTCTGACAAACTTGCCAATTCAGATTCAATCTTTGCACAAATAACAATAAACTTTTCTCGCGGCAGCTGTAACAAATTTGAATATCTATCAATCAATGTATCAATACGTGTTGGCGTATATTCATCTTCTGATACATTGAGCAAAATAAGTTCAGGTTTTGCAGTTAACAAAAACAATTGCTTTATTTCTTCTTTTTCTTCATCGTCTAACATGATATTCCTTACTGGGATCCCCGAATTTAAACTATCAATAAGTTTATCCAATAACTTTTGACTTTTACCTTGCACTTTTGCCTTTTGAATTTTGCCTTTTGAATTCTCAACACTTTGTAAATCCGCAAGTATTAATTCTGTTTGGATAACTGCATAATCATTTTCAGGGTCACTACTCCCCTCTCGAATAACATTGTCATCTACAAATGCCCGGACTACATGACAAATTACACTAACTTCCCGAATATGAGATAAAAACTTATTTCCAAGGCCTGCCCCTTCTGAAGCACCTTTCACCAATCCCGCAATATCCACAAACTCCACCGTCGCATTTTTTATCGGCGGCCATTTTGATCTATCCTCTTCTCCGTTTATACTGTCATGCTGAACTTGTTTCAGCATCTCTGCCGCGGTAATCCGTGCCAACATCTCGAGTCGCTCATCCGGGACTGGCACAATCCCCAAATTAGGCTCGATTGTCGCAAATGGATAATTTGCAGCCAAAGCCTGCTGCTTTTTCAAAAGCGCATTGAACAATGTGCTTTTGCCTACATTTGGTAACCCAACAATCCCAACAGACAAATTCATTTTTTGATATCCTCCACTTGACTAAGTAACTTACTTCCTAATTTTGTAACAAAAAGTTGATGTAAATCCCCTCCAAAGAGTGAACTTTGAGTAGAATTCATTAAGCCCATGGCATCTAAGTCTTTAATTATACCTTCAATCACTGCTTCCTCTAATCCCTGTTTTATAAATTTATCTCTGATTGCTTCTCTAAGAGATTTTGAATTCTCAAATCGTTGCCCAGCATCTTTCCCAAAGATTTGTTCTGCATATACCAGGATACTATAATGTTGTGCTGAAAGTCTAAATAAGAGTTGTTGATAAAACAAGTTATTGGATTCTTCTGCATTTCTTTCATCAAAGAAATTTGCCATTTGATTTACATATGCGTTACGAAGTTCACCGGATGCCTGAGATCCCGTCATAGCGTAAAATCTTAGAAATAGCTTTGCAAATTCTTCCAATCTCTCCTTGAGTTCTTTATGATCTATATTAATCAACTTAAGTTTATTATTTAATTCTCTTACTGAACTTTCCACTCTCTCCTGAGAGATTATATCTGCTTGAGTAAATAGAAATCTTTCTAGAAACTGTCCTAAATTAATTCTTATCCCTCCATTTGAATTAAGATCAACGTCAAGAGATTGCAGCACACCTCTAAACCACCGAGTTTTCGAGTGTTCTGAAAACTTCAAATAACTATCCTCAACTTTTTGAAGTATTTTTTTTGAGCTTTTCATGAAGCTAATTATAGCAGAAGAAAAGGATTTTATTCACTTAGGTACTTGTTTACTAAATCTTTTACTTGTTGATGGATATCTTTGTAGGCATTCCATACTGAAACACACCATTTGTTTATCATTTCATCTCGCTGGGAACCTTCGGCGACTTTGAGGACATCAGCAACGGTAACATCTCCTCGATTCTGTGGTAAAGCAAAGGTTGGCCAAACTTTTTGCTTTTTGGCTAACTCTATATGAGCCAGTTGTACTTGTCTACCTGTATACTTTTTTTCTAAATGGAGATACAGACCAAGGAGTGCAAAAGTAATAGTGATTGGTTTGGTTTTTGCATCAGCGGTCTGGGCGGCAAATGCATCGACAATATACTGATGGATAAATTCGGGATGCTCATATGCATGTGCGAGCGTGTAGTAAGCTAGTTGGTCATACAGACTCTGATCAGAAGGTATTGAAGACATACAAATTTTTCTCCTATTTTTTCATGTACTTCCACATGCGTGGTTTGCCCTCTGACATCCACTCAATTGCTGTTTTCATCCGACTTTCTCGTGTCTCATCAGTTTTGGCATCATTGATCCATTCTGCATAGTCTCTTTTGTTGCTTGGACTGAAAGCTTCATACGTTTCAAATGCTTTCTTATTTGCTTTGATCGCTCTCATAAAATCAGAAGGCATATCAAATTTGACTGGCTTTGGCGCACGCTTTGGAGATTTGATTCCCCGTTCATTCAAATTTGCAGCAACATGCACAAATTCAATAATATCTTTATCCGGTGGAATTCCTTGAAGCGTTGTAATTCTCCCCCATGATCCCATCGCCTCTTTTTCTTTGATATATTGTTTCATCCCAGGAATAAGATCCTGTTTCCAAAAACCAAAAACAGCATGTTCTTTAAAAGCCGCCATACTGGCAATAACACCATGATATTCAAAATGTGGCATGCCCCATTTGATAGTCTCCGTAAGCTCTGGACATCCTTTGTGCATCAGCTCCCGAATGTGTTTGAGAATAGGACGGGCAAACGGTTGAGCATTTTTTATATAGTCATCAACTTTGGAATTGGTATTTTTCATACTTATGAGCTAATTATAGCTAACCCACACCGGGTGTGTCTAGCTATTCTCACAGACTTAACGAGGCAAGCACGGAGAGATTGCTTCGCTGCGCTCGCAATGACAAGCATTAGATTCTACCAACAAATAAAGAGGAAACAGGTTTTTTGGGGTTGTGTAGATTTTGGAACAGGGGGTACATACTTTTTTTGTGATTGAATAGGTTGCTGTACGCTTGTTTGAAACGCCGGACTAGTGGGCAGTGCATTCGTCGCCGGTTTAGCAACCGCCAGACTTACTACTGGTTTAGCTGCGGGTGCTGAGTTGGAAACAGCATAAGAAGAAGTTGTTCCCCCACCTTGAGTCACTGCAGATAGTTCATTGGAGTAACTGCCCGGTGTGCAAATATTTACTCCTCTAATGGCAAAATAGTATTTTTTGCCAGGGTTTAAATAACTCACTGTGTATGAGGTTCCATTGCCTATATTGGGATTACCATACATGTAATTTCCCGAGGACGTTCCATATACCAACACATAATAAGTAACTGGGCTTGCAGCTGGCAACCATGTGAGTGTAATTTGATTCTGGCCGCTTGCCACAGCCGATGTCAAAACAGGATAACTTCCCGGAGGAGGATTGGAACAAGCTCCTGCCGCAGTAGGTACGATAGAATAAAATGTAACCGTTCCCAACCCATTGAGAACTGAACCGGATGTTATATCCAAAATATTGAGATTATCTGTCTGAGCAAGACTTGAGGTAATTGAAAATGTTGCTTGTCCGCTGCTACTGGTTGTCCCGGAAACGGTTGTAATACCCACAGTACTATTATTGGGATCTGAAATATTTACAGAATGTCCGACTACAGGATTACCAAATTTGTCCAAGAGCGTCACTGTTATAGTCGCTTGGGTTTTCCCATCAGCCGGAAATGAACCAGATGCACTCAGACTTGAATGAGGCTGGTCGGGATTATTGGCATATACCCCACTGGAATGCAAAAGACCCAAGAAGAGAAAAAAGAAAATAAAGAGAGTTTTTTTCATCGAAGATACCTACCTCTTGATTATAGAGGCAACAATCCTGATGTGTCTAGCTAGCACACACCGGGTGTGTCTATGTAAAACAAACTATTTGAAGTTATAAGAATGTATTAGTGGTGAGTATGGATAACTGCATGACCGCGCCCTTTGGAAATAAGGTACATATTGACCGGGTATGCAGACCAGAACGCTACAAACAGAGATACAGCCAGACTGCCCCAAAAAAGACCTGTATTTAACTGTGCGTCCAACGCCCCAGGGATAAAAAAGATAATAAGGTTATCCATAATTTCCATAACTGTTATAGAAACCGTATCAGAAGCCAACGCAAGTGGTAAAGCTTTTACAAAAGACAGTCCTGAACGCAATAAGGGAATAAGACTAAATGAATAACCAAAGGCAAATGCAAGAAAGATAGATAACACTATAGAACCAAGGTTATGGATATTAAAATAAGTACCGATAACCATGCCTAAAATTTCTCCGACAGCACAACCAGTCAGACAATGAAGCGTCGCACTGAGAGCTACTTTTTTCAAGCTCGTTGATTTGGGCACAAGCATCATGGCACATTTGGGACACTTCTCCCCCTTTTTTCCTTTTATTTCTGGGTGCATTGGACAGGTATACGTTTTCATGAATCTATCATATACCTCCTAAGAAAATATGCCAATATGCTTCTTATTAGAGATCCTCCAACCCATTGGCTAATAAACTTTGTATAAAAATCTAATGTGTTTCGTTGGTATAAACTTCGTGTGAGGATATTATTTGTTGTCCCAGGGGGTCATGATTTGGAAGTAGTTGCCATCGGGGTCTGCAAAGGTGGCAATCCAGCCGCCGCCCATTTCATAGAGTTCTTTTATGACGGTTGCTCCCGAGGCTTTAATACGTTCAAATTCTTCTTTCACTTCTTTGGTCTCCAAGTTAAACATCACCCGTCCTGGATCTTTTGCCTGACCTTTCATCTCGGAATGTTCCCCTACTGAGAAAAAGGCACTTCCCACTGACCAGCCACTCCATCCACCTTCAGACATATCAGGCTTTTTATCAAATACTTTTTCATAAAAAGCAGCCATAACTTTGGGCTGCATTGATCCGACCATTACCGAATTTAAATTCAACATAATATAAGTATATCTCAAATAATTTTATCACGCAAGGGTTTTATTGTAAGAAAATTATAAGGAGAGATGATATAATCTCAGATTATGAAAGAGTTTGGAGAACTTGCTGCAGGAATTGCCGAAAGAATTAAAATCCCCCCTCCCTCACCGTGCGTCGAATTACCCCAAGGGAGGCCCGGCCCGGTTGCCCAAAAGCGTTTGGAGGTTATTCAGTCTCCCTGGCAACGAAAATTGAAAATGGGAACACAAGTTGCAGCTATTGTTTTTACACTTAATGCCCGAGCACTTCATGGATTACCTCACCCTCGTAACATCATTGGAGATTTGATGTGGTATGCGCATCAAACCACTCATGAAAGTCTTGTTAATTATCAACCCCCCACCGAACATATTGTCTATGATAGTCAAGCTGTCAGACCCAAGGGTAATCGCTACCGCCCACCAAAATGGAAGAAATGATAAAGGGAACTCCTTAGGTGTCTAGCTAACACACACCGGGTGTGTCTAGCTAAATCTCTTTGCAGAGCGGGCTTTGGCGCGAGCGGCTTCTACTTCCCTATCACGAGCTTTGGCATCGGTAACAAACGAATCAAGCAATTTCTGCGTTACTTTTGCAACTGCATCAACTGCTCGTTCAAATTCAACTTCATTGGCTTTTGAGGGTTTTTGGAAACCTGACAGTTTTCGCACATACTGCAAAGATGCATTTCTGATTTCTTCATCTGTCGCAGGGGGATCAAAATTGAAAAGTGGCTTAATGTTGCGGCACATATGTAAGTAAAACGTTACCGTTTTTAAATGTCCGCTCATTTTGAAGTTTCAGTTCAACTTTATCTTTCATATTTGCAAACATTGGTTTGCCTTTTCCCAAAATCACCGGATTTACCAATAATCTATATTCATCAATCAATCCCAAATTGGTAAATTGCTGGACAATTGTACCGCTGCCAAATATAACTAAGTCCCCGCCTTGACTCGTTCGCTCGTCAGGCGAGGCAGGTTTGCCATCCATTGCTTTCCATTTTTTAATCTCATCCGGATTTATTTCTTTCAATAGCTTTGAATTTTTCCAGGTAACATCTGTGAGAGATGTGGAGAATACCAATTTCCAGATATCGTCAATTATTTGGGCGATTTTGCGGTCATCGGGAGAAGTTTTGGGATCTGTCAGCGCTTTTGGCCAGAATTCTTCAAACATTTTGTAGGTAGTTTTTCCAAAAATGATTCCTCCAAAACTGCTCGTTTGTTCAATAGCAAATTGATTAAATTCATCATCTACCTGATGCCAATCAATATTCCCATCAACTCCGGCAAAATAACCGTCAAGAGAAATTAAATTAAAAACAATTATTTTTCTCATATAACTATTTTCCTTATTTATAGAAAAGCGGGAGTTTATTTTTGTGTTGCGGAGCCGATATTAACCATCCAATGGACGCCAAATTTATCGGTGAGCATGCCAAAGGTATCTCCCCAAAATTGTTTGGCAAGCGGCATGTCAACATTCCCACCTGCAGAGAGTCCATTAAAGTATTTTGTCAAGGTTGCCTCATCATTACCCATTAAGCTTAGATGCACATTGTCGCCAAACACTACTTTGGTTTCCGGATGTCCATCACTGGCATATAGACTAATACCATCGGCAGTAAGAGCAGCATGAACCGTTAAATCTTTTTCCGCATCATTTTTTGCCATTTTGGCATCACCAAAAGTTTGGATATACAATTTCCCACCCAAAACTGACTGATAAAACTCCATTGCTTCCTTTGCATTACCATTAAAGTTAAGATAAGGTGCCAAAGTTGGTTTCATACGTTTAGTTAGTATAACAAAAAATGGGAAATATGCAATAACTTTTGAAAGCAAAAAGGGAGGATGTAATTCCTCCCTCTCACTTTCTTATTACAAATTCGCAGCGAATTTGTCAAACGACTGATTCCATCCTTGATTCATATCTTGACGTGTTTTTTCATCAAGTTGTGCAATTCCAGAATGCACTAATGTCATTTTTGTTTTTCCGTCTTTTTCTTCAAAAGTTATGGTTATCAGAAGTTCCATAGGAAACCCTGGCATACCATATTTTTCTGCCGAAACTACATTGCCATTTTCATCAGCAAAAGAGTCGGTTACCACAATTTTTTTCATTGGAACAATTTCCTTGTATGTTCCGGTACTCCAAAAGTCTTGTGCTTCTGTCCCGGGCATTCCAACGCCATGCATACAAGCCAAAATCTTTCCTCCTACCTTAAAATCAATTTTGACAACCGGTGCCGTAAAATCTTTCGGTCCCCACCATTTTTTCATGTATTCCGGCTCACTCCAATATTTCCAAACGATAGCAACCGGTGCATCAAAAACCCGAGTAATCACTAATTCATTTTTATCTTTCATTTTTATTCACCTCCTTTCATACAGAAACCTTAGCTTGTTGGGATAAACTTCACCAGTTTGTCCAATTGCTGGTTCCATCCTTGTTCCATGCCTTTAATGGCAAATTCTGATCCTGGGAGAGCTTTTGTTACAACGACATGAACTTTCATTTTGGTTTTACCATTCTCTTCTTCAAATGTAACAGTTGTGAGATGCTCCAAAATCACTGTATCATTGTTGATAGCATTCGCAGCAAAAACAATTTTTGATGGTTTTTCTATCTCTTTAAATTCCCCCGTCATCGGCCACTGAGTTCCTTTGAATTTACCCAGTTCCTCTCCGGCTTCCATAATGATATGTATTTTGCCTCCTACGCGAGCATCAACTTCACAAACAGGATTAAATACTCCATTTGGTCCCCACCACTGTGCAACTAATTTGGCATCAGTCCATGCGTTGAAAACCACATCTCTTGGTGCGTCAAACGTACGGGTCATTGTTAATTCTTTACCAACTTGATCTTCCATAATATCAGCTTCTAACTAATAACCTCTAACTTCTAACAAATCTTTTACATACATGTTAGTAGTCATGAATCAGTAGTTAGTTGTTATTATTTCACCCCCTTTCGTTTTTTTTGTTCTTTAGCAAGTAATATATCTAACCGATCAAACCGTGCTTCCCATTGTTTTTTCAGCATGTGAAGCCAGGTCTCAATTTCGTCTATTGCATTGGGGTTGATTTTGTACAACCGTTGCTGCGCTTTTTTTTCAACAGATACTAAATTTGCAGTGTGTAACACCTTGAGATGTTGGGAAATTGCAGGCGGACTCATCCGAAAGTTGGAAGAAATAGAAGTCGCAGGTAACGTTCCTTTTTTTGCGAGAAGTTCGATAATGTGTCGACGGGTCGGGTCTGCAAGTGCCGAAAATGTATCCATGGAGACATAATAAACTATTTTCTTAATTAAGTCAATGCTTAATTTATAATCCCCTCACATTGTCTATTGAAAATCGTGCAATCCATGTGATATACTGGTTATAGATTATGAATAAGCTTATTGTCTTACTGATAGCTTTCATTTCAATAGTAGGAATCGTTCTTTCTTCCTCCCCGTATAGTGTTCCCCTTGCAGATGCAAAAACTCCCGTAATCAACAAAAAACTGACCGGTAAATTCTGGGATCTCACCAATACCGGAAAAGATATGCAATGTACCTATTCCACTAAACAACAAAAAACAATTAGCAATGGAGTGATATATGTCTCAGGAGCCAATCTAAGAGGTAATTTTACTACAACAATAGCAAAACAAACGATAAAGACTTATATGATTAAAAAAGGAGATATTATTTATACCTGGACATCTGCAGCAAATATAGGAACTAAAATGACGTACAAAGCTGCAACAAACCCAACGAGCATGCCCTCTCAAGAAAAAATGGATAATTTTAATCAAAAATATAACTATACCTGCACAAGCTGGACACCTGATACAACTCTGTTTACTCCCCCATCCAATATCAATTTTATTGATGCCTCAAATGCTATGCAGGGAATAAGACCAAGCATCAAAATGGGAAATGCATGTTCGGCATGTGATTCTATTCCGAATGCAACTGCAAAAGCTTCCTGCAAACAAAAACTCGGCTGCTAAAGAAGGTATTAATTATCCCTGTGGTATTTTTCTGCCTTGTTGATATCTCCAGCAAGATCAAGCGGCTTGGGATGTTCGATATCTTCATCCAATTGGAGTCCCATCGCGTGAGCATTCAGTAATGTATCATCATCACTCTCCGGATCTGGAGTTGAACCACTTACAGCATCACTTCCCTGTACTGAAGGAGATTTCAAGGCTATTGAATCTTCTGACTCAGGCTCATGCGCTACATTTTTATCCTCATTGTATTGATCACGACTTACAACCTGGCTATCATCTGCCATCTTTTTGAGTTGTGCTTGTTTTTTTTGTGCATCATCCATACTATTTTGTGCTTTCCTAGTATCTTCCAATCTCTCTTGGTTGTCAAGCAACGAGCCTCTCACGTTTGTAAGAGTACAATAAGGTAAAAGAAAGTAGAAAAAGGTAAAAATCCTGATGTGTCTAGCTAGCACACACCGGGTGTGTAGAACAAAATAAGAATCGTTCTTATTTCTTCTTTTTATTAGTCACCTGGACAAGCAAATATGCGATAACCCAGCTACCCAATAAAATACCAACCACATATTTTAGTACTCCCACATATCCCCCTGCTGTGGCCGGATTCAAAATTACATAGGGATACCAATGAACGAGTGATCCCCGTACTAATGTAAAAAAAACAAAACCGAGCGGGAAAATGAGCCATTTCCAGACTGATTGCCAAGCAATCCTTTTGGCAGGGGGAAATAATAACCACCCAACTAGAACCGCAACGGGCATAACTCCATGAAGCTCTAGAGTAATCCACTGCGTTGTTGTAGGAAGTGCATGACCTCCATGCAATAATATCCAAAACACGATACCGGTAATCATCATGTACAAAACCGAGGGTGGATATACCATTGCAAGGAGCTTACTGTTGGCAACGGTTTTTTGCTCTCCAAAACCAAAATAAAGAAAAACAGTAGTAGCAAGAATATTGCTAAGAATCGTAAAGTAGCTGAAGTAATCAACAATGAAGTTACGGGACAAATAAAAAGCTGTCAAAAGTGCAATGAGATTGAAAACTCCAAATAAGAGATGATACAGACGAAAAAAATCTTTGTGCACTCCTTAACTGTAAGGTTGTAGTGAAAAATAATCAAGGGGAAAGAAAAAAGGTTGGAGGGTGCCAGACGGCACCCTCCTTGGAAGGTCGTAGACACAACCTTCCTGCGCTTGCGGTCACACTACTGAGTGCGTTCTGGTTAAGCCGCAGGACGCCAGGTGTTGTTGCGCGCCATGATGCCATAGCGCCTACCATCACGGTTGACTTCCCAGATGACCCCCACCGGGTCGTTCGGACCTGCATCCCACGTATCGAGCGTGCTACCCGGCAGAAGCTCGGCGACAAATTCCAACAATTCCAAGGGATTTGGGGTCCAGAGATCCCAATGGAGATTGGAACCCATGCCGAACTGATGCTCCCTCAAGTAACCGAGGAAGGGTGCATAGGGAGCATCTACATGAAGGTAGTACCGATCATGGTCGGGCGCAGGTGCATGGACAGCCATGCTGCCCAATCGCGCTTCGTCCTGACGAACGGCCTCCATCATCTGATCCTCGGACTCATGTCCGAAACCTACGTGATGCAGATGTACCTCATGCAGAAGCGAGTACATCGTTGTGAGAGCGAACAGGGCATCGCAACGCTCTGCCCAAGCACTGCCCGAAACCCACAGTTGGATGTCTTCTTCGGGATGCCGCAGGCGGACACCGCCGAGGTACCCGGTACTCTTCTCATACCCGGCTACGGGAGAGAGCTCAAAAGGCCTGGTAAGATCACCATGGAGAAGCTCATCGAGCTTGGCAGGACCGATCTGAGGCGCTCGAGAAGAACGAGACGGTTCTCCACCGGCCCAGTTCTTCTTGACTACCGGATTTTCTCCGTGTAAACCGCTTATCATCACCGTCGTGTAGAGATGCTCACCTGCCGCTTGGCACATAAGGTGAGCAAGCTCCCACGACTTCCAAACCGCGGTAGAGTCCATGAATCCTCCCCATCGAATGGCTCAGTAATGCTAGTGACCGCTAGCATAGTAGTTACAATCAGGTTATAACCACAATACTAACGACCACCGTTGTAAACGTACTTTAAGTTGAAGTATTATACTACAGGTTGTTACAGGAGGCAATAAAGTGAGATTAAATAGAGAAAGAAGGGTTTATCGTGAGAAGATAACTGAACCGACTATAGAACCTTTCGAATCTTTTATGGGTACTACTGTCTGCCAAATACCCTGCGGATAATCTTTTCCTTTTTCTTCAAATACACGGGGATTTCCATCAGAGAGCGTTTCTTGTACTTCATTATGAGGAGACATGATATATTGAGTGCCGATATTGGCAGGAATTGTATCTGCAAGAATAATTTCGCTTGCATCGGTAATAACCAAATCACGCGCTGTCTGTTGACTAATAGTCGTAACATAATGTTGTAATTCTTGCGGTTGTCTATACAGTGGTAAACCGGCCGGTACCATGGAGACTGTAGTGGCAATCATCATTGCTTCCTCGTGGTTTTTCTGTGCAGCATACTGCTGCGCATCCTGTTGTATCTGAGCAGAAAACTTTTGCAATTTTATTCTTGTAGAAAGGTCTTTTAACCCCAAATATCCTACTGCTGCCAGAAGTATCAAAGAAACAATGATAAGTAAACTCACCCGATCAAATACGGAATGATGAGAAGATTTTTTGGCCATATATCCATTAAGAGCATTTTGCAGCCTTTTGTCAATACGCAATGCCTAGGAGGAATGTACTATTTGGCAGCATCTGGTAACATATGGCAATATCTGGTAATATTAGGAAAGTGTATGTTAATACCGCCCAAATATTTTTTGACTCCTCAAATATCACAATTGCTTTCCTCTATTGAAGCGAGTAAAGAGATTATTGAAACCATACCTCTTCCACCGGAAGTGGAAACCAATATCAGAAGACAATCGACACTCAAAAGCTCTCTGTTTTCTGCCCGTATTGAAGGTAGCACCCTTACTCTTGATGATGTATCAACCCGTTCATCCACAGATCAGAAGAAAATTGAGGTTTTTAATATCCTGAAAGCATGGCAAACACTCAACCAAAAACGGGCAAAAGACCTTACTATCAAAGATCTATTGGAACTTCATGCAATTGTCATGCAAGGATTAACCCCACAGAGCGGTCATTTCAGAACCGAAGTAAGCGCTATTTTTAATTCTGCCGGCATTGCAATCTATATGCCTCCTCCACCTCGTCAAATACTATCTTTTACCAATAAACTATTAAAATTTGTGAATTCTTCAAAAGAACGATTTGTACCGGTTCGGGCTTGTCTTGCCCATTATAATTTTGAAAAAATTCATCCGTTTCTGGATGGAAATGGACGGGTTGGCAGGCTTATGTTACAAGCAACCCTACAGAAAGCCGGCTATGGCATGAAAGGACTTCTACCAATTGAAGAATATTTGGATAATCATAGAAGTACCTACTATAGAATGCTGGAAAATACAGAGAAAGATGTTACGGATTATATAGAATTTATGCTGGAAGCCATCTGTGTAACTGCTGAAAATGCAAAGAAACTGGTGCTTGAGAAAAAGAAGATAGAACCACAGGATTATTTGCTGCCGCGCAGAGCAGAAATCCTCAGTATTGTAAAAGATCACTATATGGTGAATTTCGACCAGATTAGACGCCGTTTTATGGCGGTAAATGAACGAACGCTGCGATATGATCTGAAGAAACTGGTTGATGCCGGCCTGATTCGCAAACGAGGTACTACCAATGGTGTTTATTACGAAATAAAAGAACCATAATCCATATATCAACAAGGACTGTTCAAAGAAGATAATAAACTGCCTGTTGTTCGGTATGGAGTAGTTGTTATAAGATGTGGCGCATGGGAACAGGGATATATGGTAAGCAATACCCAGGCTTTTTCCCGGTTTCATGATGCTTTCCAAAAGCATATCTCCCAATGTACCAATAATCAATGATCAGATTATTTTTTATAAAAAGCTTTGGCAAATGTTTCAAGCTCGTTAATAACCGGCAGAATTGACCTGCCTTTTTTACTGAGCCCATAGACTACTGATAATTTATCAACCGTTTCCTCTTCTCTTTCCAAAATTCCTGCTTGTTCTAATTTTTTGAGACGATCTGATAACGTAACAGGATTAATACCCTCAATTGCCCGCTGTAATTCATTGAACCTCTGGTTACTTTTTGCCAAACTCCCAATAATACAAAGCGTCCAGGTATTTCCCAGCATTTTTATGGCATTATCTAACTCTTTTGAAATTTTTTGACAATTGCATCTTGACATACTATAATTTTTATAGTACTATACTTTTAATAGCACTAAGAAATCTATATCAATTATACCTTAGATGCTTATAAAAATCAATGTATATGGATTACTCAAAACTCGCTCCACAAGAAACAATTGAAAAAATCATTACCGCACTTACCCAAAATGGTATGACTGCCGAACTGGTAGAAAATGGCCACGAGGCAAAGCAAAAAGTGCTTTCTCTAATCCCGAAAGGCTCTGAAGTAATGACTATGACCTCAATTACCCTGGAACAGACTGGCTTAGCCTCAGAACTCAATGATTCAGGTAATTACAAATCGGTAAAAAAAGAGCTTGGGAAAATGGATCGAAAGACCCAAAGCCTTGAAATGCAAAAGCTTGGTGCAGCGCCGGAGTATGCAATCGGCAGCGTACATGCAATTACAGAAGCAGGAAGTGTCTATATTGCCTCAAATTCCGGGAGTCAACTCCCCGGTTATGCATATGGCTCACCCCATATACTCTGGATCGTCAGTACAAAAAAGATTGTAAAAGACCATGAACAAGCTATGAAACGTATCGAAGAATATATTGTGCCGAAAGAATCTGTTCGTGCAAGAAAAGCATATAATTTACCGGATACCTTCAATACTTTTGTCAGCAAACTTCTGGTTATAAATAAGGAGAAAACACCCAACCGTATCCATGTCATCTTTGTAAATGAATCACTCGGCTTCTAACACTCCTTAATTAACTAAACCCTAAACGCTTTTTAACTAAACGCTCTTATTCTATTGTACGTTTACAGTCCCCTTCATTCCCTTTTGCTCATGGGAATCAACCGTGCAAACAAATGCATAGTTACCACCTTTGTCCACAGTGAAATTAATCATATCGCTTTGCCCTGGTTGAATTGTTTTGGTTGTAACTTTGAGATCCGGGATTGCCAAGTTGTGAGGATATTTTCCCTCATTTTTGAAGACTAATAAGACTTTATCCCCTTGTTTGAGATTCAATGTGGAAGGCTGAAAACTAAATTCATTCCCCACTACGGTTATTTCTTTGCCATCCTGCATTGCTGCACTAGATGGAACAGGACTTCCAGAAGGGTTCGCAGATATGGAAGGAGACATTACAGTTGGAGAAACTGCTTGTGATGGGGCTTGTTGTGTTGTTTGATTCACCGCGGGCTGGTTTTGTGAGTTATTATTGGATCGGCTAATAAAAAATAACCCAAGGGCTAATACTAATATAACAGCTAATGCGATTGCAGTATTTCTCATACGCTTATGATAACACAACAATTATTAAGATTATGTAATAAATAAGCAATAAAAAAGCAGGAAACTATGATTTTGCTTAATGTACTATTCCCAATCCCAAGAGACCAATGATTATCAGATAGACAGCTATTAAATAATTGAGAAACTTTGGGAAAATAAGAATAAGGATTCCAAATAAAATAGATACTATTGGATTCAGTGTGCCAAATGTAATACTCATATTTCATCACCCCCTTTCCTTATATATTAAGAGTAACTCAACTGTTTAAAAGTTGTATGAGTATCTTGTAATTGTTGAGTAAGAATACGGAATAATTATCTCTGTTTTGGCGTCCACGGATTAGTAAGAAGATATGAAAGTAAGGTTTCTCCACTGCGATATCCCGGCCGCAGACGATAGATAAAAAATCTATTTGTTTGGTTGATATCTTCTCCCGGAATGGTAGACATTGCAGTTTTAAAACCGGCACTTTTTACGATATCGATTGCCTGTTGGTCAAAAAAACCGCTGGGATATGCAAAAGATACAACATGAATATGATAGAGATCTTCCAGCATTTTTTTACTCTCGAATACTTCATCAACAACAAGCGGAAAGGGTTTATTTTTTAACGCTATATGGTGAACCGTATGTGCTCCAATCTCGACCAGACCACTGCGTATCACCTCCTGAAGTTGTTCCTGTGTCATAAAGTCAGAACCACCGGTAAAACCGGGGATAATATATTCGGTCGCTTTCACCTTATACTTTTGAAGGAGGGGCAAAACATCCGTATAAAAATCCCTATGCCCATCATCAAACGTTAATAAAATAGGCTTTTGGGGCAACTTGGATTTACCATCCAGTACATCCCCCATCTCTTTTGCGGTCAAGAAAGTGTATCCGGCATTTTTTAACGTTTGGAGTTGTTGTTCAAAAATAGAGGGGCTAACATTGAGACTTTGCCGAATTGTATCCCCTTTATCGGTTACATATTCTATATAATGGTACATCAGAACCGGAACACGAAATGTCGCTGAAGGACTTGCATACCTCATTGTTCTTCTTACATCAAGAGGGATCCTCGTCATGTCAGGCGGTTCTGATTCTACGGCTACCATTCTTTGATAGGAATAATTGCTGAGAAAAAATCCCGCTAACCCACTGATACAAAGAATTAAAACTAAAAAAAGTAAGGAGAAAAAAATAATCCTTCTGGAATCGTGCAGTTTTCTTTTAACACGTATTTTCTTCTTTGTGGTTTTATGTTGTGTAGTCATATGGTACATCTTTAAAAATCTTAATAGATTTATCTTACTATACATTTCTTCCTCATGAAAAGAAGATCTTTTTAAATATGCTACAATATCTATGTATGAATGGATCAATAGCCCAATCTTCTACACTATTGAGTTCTCTTGTTTCACGTGTCTTTCTATGGATGGGAGGAGCACTTGCTGTTACTGCAGTCGTATCCCTGATTGTCACTGCTAGCCCATCGTTGAGTAATCTACTTATCTCATCCCCTTTTATTTATATTGGACTTTTGATTGCTGAAGTAGCATTGGTGATGTATCTTTCATTTAGAATTCGAACCATGAGTCCTACTACTGCCTTTGCTGCTTTTTTCGCATATGCCATACTCAATGGAATTACACTCTCCACTATTTTTTTGATTTATACTGCGTCTTCAATCGCTACTGCGTTCTTTGTAACAGCGGGAACATTTGGATGTATGGCAATAATTGGATACACAACAAAAAAAGATCTAACAGGATTTGGTTCTATAGCACTTATGGTCTTAATCGGTATTATTCTGGCATCAATCGTTAATATATTTTTGAATAATCCTGTGATTTATTGGATTACGAGTATATTGGGAGTTATTATCTTTGCAGGGCTAACTGCCTATGATGCACAAAAGATCAAACAATTTGCCATTTCAGGAAATGGTGACTCCGATACCATAGGCAGAGCCGAAGTAATGGGAGCACTTACGCTTTATTTGGACTTTATTAATTTATTCCTCTTTATCCTCAGGTTCGCAGGCAGAAGGAAATAATCTAGAAAATCTATATACTGTATATTTATTACAAAATTCTCATTAAAGATTTATAGTTGAAGCGGTACAATAGAAATGGTTTTTTATTTGTATGAAACGATTACAAATTCTTCTTATTTTTGTTGTTTTGATTATCGTAGTTTTTGCCGGGATCACCATGCAATCCCACAAAAATACTACTCCTTTAAATCAAAAGATTACTCCTCCTGCAGATGCACAGAATAATTCCGTACAGATTTCCCGCGGCGGCTCACCAGACATCCCGCTCCACGTCCCTGACGGCTACACTATCCATGTCTTTGCAGATACCTTGGACAATCCCCGGGATCTATCCTACTCCCCCGGCGGAACGCTTGTTGTTTCCAACCCTGCTGGTGGACAAATATTGGCTTTGCCTGACAGAAATCATGACGGTATTGCCGATACGAAAAAAGTAATTATAGACGACCAGAACCATCCGCATGGTGTAGCATTTTATGGAGGGAAATTATATGTAGCAGATGTCGATCGGGTGCTTCGGTATAATTGGAATGAACAAAATGTAGAAGCGAGTCTGGATAAAGTATTATTTTCTCTTCCTCCCAATGACGATCATAACAATCGGACCCTTACTTTTGACCAGAACGGAATAATGTATATTTCGGTGGGCTCAACCTGTGATGTCTGTAATGAATCTTCCAACTTATCCGGCACGGTACTTATTTCAAATATGAATGGCGATACTCCAAAAGTATTTGCCACAGGGCTTCGCAACGCTCCTTTTCTGACAATAAGTCCCGATACGAATAAGCTCTGGGCAACTGAAATGGGACGTGACCATTTAGGAGATGACATACCACCTGACGAAATAGATATAATTGAAAACAAAAAAAATTATGGATGGCCATACTGTTATGGAGATAAAGTGCATGATGATCAATTTGACCCTTCCCACACTCATACCTGTGGTAACACGATTGCCCCGATTTATCAAATTCCTGCCCATTCGGCTCCGCTTGGATTGACATTTATCAATTCTTCGCAATTTCCCACCGATTGGCAAAATGATTTATTGGTAGCCTACCACGGATCATGGAACCGCAGTACCCCAGTAGGATACAAGATAGTCCATATGAAGGTCGAGGGTGATACGATTAGCCAAGCAGATGACTTTCTGACCGGATTTTTACCGGGTGGAAGTTCAAGCGGAGACAATAGCTTGGGCCGTCCGGTGGATGTAATTTTTGATAAAGAGGGAAACCTCTATGTATCTGACGATAAAGCAGGAACTATATATATCATCCAGAACACAAACGCTAAACTACGCTGAAAATTGCTTTTCCCAGTCTTTGACTAATTGTAATGATTGTTCTTCAAAATCAGGAATGAATAGTAACTCTATTTTTCTGTTATTTTCTTCGTTCAGAATTTCATTATTTGTTGATCCTTCATAATACCCTTTTGAAACCATATCAGGCGTTTTTTTACACGCATAGACAATTCGTGAGATTCCTGCCCACTGTGCCACTGAAAAACACATAACACAACACTCGAGAGATTCATACAAGGTTGCACCGTCGAGATTTTCCGTTTGCAATTTGGCGCAAGCTGCTCTCACCGCTGCAGTTTCGGCATGGCTGGTAGGATCATGAAGGATAGTTCCAATACTAATTCCTTCTGCAATTATTATCCCATCTTTTACTACCACCGCTCCTGCAGGAAATCCTCCCCGCTCTACTGATTTTTTTGCAATTTCTAATGCTTTACCAAGAAATTTTTTATCCTGATCCATTATTCCCTCTTTTTTTGCCAGGGCCAGCGGCCATCTACTTCCATTTCAAATTCAATTCCCAAAAAGGACCGGATCAACACCAGGATCGCAAGGACTCCAACACTGGTAAAACTCGGGGTACCACTTACTGAACGGATGATATCCCCTGCAACCAAAAACTCCAGACCAAGCAGAATACTGCGGGCTAAGTTTTGGCGATATACTTTATATAGTACCTCCAGCTTGGATTTTTCGAAAAATCCGGCGATAAAAAGAGCTGTTGAAATAACTGCACCTATCAAAATAATTGCAACCCCGCATACATCAAGAATTTTCCCGACTATTTGTACAACATCAAATATTTCCATATAAAAATCGTGACAGGTTTACTCAAACTTGTCAAGGCAAGAGGGCCTCAGATCGTACTTTTTTCCATCTCACTCATTCTTTTGTAGTTAAAGAATTTCCCAACAGCGAATAATCCAATAAGAACAAAAATCCATGATAATCGTGCCAATAACGGATCAACAAAGGCAAGCGGAGCCGCGATTGTAAATACAACCGGAGCTACCAGAATTCGAAATAAATAATAGGTAATATGACGGCTGCTTAGCTTTGGATCTACAAGCCGATGCTTATATGATGCATATACCCAAATAAGAACAAGCAGATACCCAACCAGTGCCAGACTAATAGAATAAAAAGCAATCACCACCGGCACATCGGAAAAATCTCCGAATAAATCTACGGGAAACGGTAAAAAAGAAAGAAAAATGAGAAAAACGAGATTGATCCATACAATTCCCCGGTCAAACTTTTTTAGCATCGCAAAGATGACATGATGATTCAGCCAGTAATATCCAATAATAAGAAAACTGATTATGTTGGCAAAATATTGAGGCCACAAGTGATGAAGGATTTGCAAAAATGATCCTGAAAGTTGTTCTTTGGAAAGGCCCGGTAAGTCAATTTTGAGTACCAGAAGTGTGGCGGCAAAAGCAAATACTGCATCTGAGAAATTGATAACCCTATTTTCATCAATGTATGACTGAAGCGTTTCAAAGGCATTTTTTTCTTCTTTTTTTTCTTCCGCATCCATATCTTTTATTATATACCCGATCAATATCTCAATTACCAGAGGCATTTCTTCTCCCTTCTATTCAAATAATGAAATTCATGTATAATATTTCTATGGCTCAAGCTGACCCAAGTTCCATAGAGATTCCTTCAATTCGCATTAATCAATCTCCTGCTATTTTGAAAATTAGAATTTTCTTTTGGACTCTGTTGTGTTTTTTTATTGTTGTGTTACTGTCATTATTGTTTCGTTCTTTAGAAGCTATTATGGGGAATCAAGTTTTTTCCTTAATCCCCGCGGATTATTTTTTCTTAACCGGAATTTTACTCATCTACGCAATTGGTATCTTTTTTATTGTAGCTCAATGGGAATCAATTCACTATGAAATCTATAATAACCGTATTATTCTCAAAAGCGGAATTTTCAGTTCAAAAGATCAAGCGATAGAATTATCAGAATTTGGCTCAGCAACTGCTACGTCTGATGCATTGGGAAAAATGTTTCATTATGGAAATCTAAAATTTGATTATCGGTTACTTCATGCCCAAAAAACCTCCGAATACTTTCTCAATATTCCCAATTCAGACTATTACCTTTCGATCATTATTAATCTACTTACTCCACGAAAAGACCCAACTCTGCTCTATCGAAGTGCCTAACTACACACAACGCAAAGCAGCTCACATGAGTTGCTTCACGTTGAACTATCGTGGGAAAAACGTTAGTTCCAGAGCCATCGGGTATGTGTTCTGTCTTCTGTAGAACAGAATATACCATGATAATGTTTTCCCCCTTTTGTAGTACCTTCCCGCTCGGTAGCGGGTTTACCACAAATCTCACAAACCGTTTGTTCTGGTGTAGGCAGATCCAGCGTTGCCTGTGCAGAAGTTGCGCGTGTCATTTCATCAGCAGAAGCAACACTTTCAATCAACCCATATCCTGCAAAACCTAATGCTCGTCCGACTGCTGAAGTTTCAGCAACTTCATACGGGTTTTCTTTTTCGATCACCCGTGTACTGTCCGGATTTACTGCACTAATTCCAGTAAAGCTTTTATTTTGAACTCGTATTGTTGCTTTTACAACAATAGGATTGTGACTGAGAACCTCAGTCTCAATACTTTGTAGTTCTTTATCCTGATGAGCCAATTCTACCCGCCTGGCAACTGTCATATACTCTTTCCCGTGAATTGTTACAATTCCATTCTTTTTCATATCCGTTCACCTCCTCTCAAAAAAAGTTTCATCAAAATAAATTCGCTTTTTTTGCGTGCCAGAGAATCTTTTTATCGAAACACAGTTCTTGTGTACTGAAGTTAAAAAGCGGATTTGGAGAGGGCAGCAAAAAAATATTCGTTTCGCAGGGCCCCTCGTAATACCCCATCCAAATCGTTATTCTCACCTTGCGATTAATAGTTTTCAGTTGTTAATAATAATTAAACTATATACCATTTTCGTATATTTTTCAAGCACAGCAGTGATTTTACTCACGCCACTGAGTACAAATATAGGCATGTATATATAATGAGTTGTTTAATGAAGGATTCTAGAATGGAAAATGATGTGGACGTGAAGAAGCTGGAAGATAAAAAAGGAACAGGGTGAGAAAAACTCTCGATTTTCCGGCTGTAAAAGCTGGACCAAATGGTAAGTCGCTATTGTGACCGCCGTGTGGTTTGCTATAACAGCAGGATTATAAATCAAAAAGAATTGGAGACGGACGAGTCGCCTTCCGCGAGGTGCCGCTCGGAAAGAAACGACTCGTCCGTCATGTGGGCGGGGCGAACCCCGATCTAGTCGGGGTCCGCCCCTGGAGAGTGGCATCAGCCGATCAGCGCTTCACACGCTAGCTGACGCCGTGCCCCCCGTGCTGGCCGTCGTGGCCGGCGCCGTGATAGTCGACCAATTTAATGTGTGGTACCCGCAGGACCGGCCTGCGTTTCAGCAGTCTCCTCACGGAGACCTCCTTTCAGTTGTAATGTACCTCGCACCGGGAGCTGTACGCGGGAATAGCACCCGGAAAAGTACATGAAACGGCACTGGGAAGGCGCATTCTAAAGAACGCGAGGCGGCGGGAGTAGTACTCTACCCTCTCCGCAGGCATGGCTCCGCCGGCCTGGGTCACCCCGATTCAGCCTGTGAGGCCGATAGGTGCCCGGCCAGGGCTTGTCGATAACTCTTCGAAAGAGTCAACGAACAAGCCCAAATGAGCCTTTGCGCCTGGCGAAAATGGAAATACCCTCTCCCGCCGCCTGTTTGGGCCTCGACATTACGGTGGATGCATCTTCGCTCCTTTCCGGTGAAAAATATCAAAATCTCACCAGCCATGAGGCTGACGCCTTCATCCCGATTTGCCGCCATACACAACCGGGTACAAGGTATCAAGCACCACTTTTGTGTAGTACCTGGTATCCCGTACCCGATCATTTATCTTATTTCTATTTGATTTCCCTGTTTCCTTGTAAAAGTACTCCACCGTTTGCGCAATATGCATAGGTGGCCAGAATCAATTTATAAAAATTGACACAAATGAGACTATAACACACATTATAGGCTATGTCAAGCTTCTCCTGTACCACTTGTCATTCACATGTATAATAGAGATATGGATCCATATCTGGACGTCATTATTCGTTCCACTGTTGTCTACCTTTTTATTATCATTGCTATCCGTATCTTTGGCAAACGGGAAATCAGCCAGCTATCAGTCATCGACCTGGTTTTTATCCTTCTTATCAGTAATTCCGTACAAAATGCCATGGTCGGTCCCAATACGACACTTCTGGCCGGTATCATAGCAGCAATTACCCTTTTTGTGATCAATCGGATTCTGGGAATCCTTTTGTTTCGTTCAAAAAAGGTCAGTACTCTCCTGGAAGGCAAGCCAGTCATGTTGATTTACCATGGCAAAGTGCTATCCAAACACTTGGAACAGGCGGAAATATCACGAGGTGAGCTACAAGCTGCTATTCGCGAACACGGGGTAGAAAGCGAAAAAGAGGTAGATTTGGCAGTACTTGAGGCAGATGGGAATATTAGTGTCTTATCCAATCAGTTCAAGCATCAAACAATCCACAAACGCAAAGCCAACAAAGTAGTAGAGCGCACTGAATAATAATTTTCTTTGACAGAAGCTACAAACTGTGCAATACTGATTCTAATGAAAAAGGTCATCCTCCTTGCAATTGTTTTTTTGCTTGTAATTTCCGGCGTAGTCTTACTATACAAATCTTCTATTAAATCCTCCTCCATGCAACCCACTTCTACCGTTTCAGAGAATATAACTGCTGGTTCTCCCCCAAACTCCTCCACTTCTACACAAATTCTCAACCGTTTTGTGACTTCATTAAAAACAGGAGGAACTCCCCGCCAGACTTCAGACTGGGATTATATCCAAAACGGCACCCATATTCCCCTTACTGGTTCAATGCTGGTAATCGGTACCAAAGCACAAAACGGCATGGGCAGCGCCGGATCAATTAAAGATAATGATATTACCCAGGTAACCCAACCATTCATACAAAATCTGGCCACTCAAATAACTGCGTTTTTTGTGACACAGGGATTTACAAAAAACATGGTCGATTCCAGTACTACCTTTGATGAAATGAATACCATGAGGGTAGAATTTTCCAAAGATAAAACGCTGTGCGTTGTCAGCCTTTCCAGCCAAAGCGATCCCTTTGGATATGTCATTTGTGGCATAGCAGATACAGCACAGCAAAAACTACAACAGGAATTTTCTAGTCTTATTGATCCCAAAGATTCTAAAAACTCTGGTTATGTATTCCGGGTTCAGAAGGTAGATGGCAATTATGCACAAGGATACATTTCCAATGTCTATGGAACCGGTTGGTATGCTAAAAAAACCAATGGTACGTGGGCAATTGTTATTCAAACCCCGGATTTGCCTCTCTGTGCAGATATCCAGAAATACAGCATACCCAAATCTCTCTACAACCAGTGCTATACCCCGGAGAAACAACAATAGTAAGCTGACTACCAACTGCATCTGCAGATAGTAGTCGGTGGGCCATAAGCATTATTTTGTATAAAGATATACACTCCCATTTTTTTGTGTAGGTTTCCAATTGGGAAATACAAATGTTTCTGTAACCAGACGCGCACCAGGTTTTAATTCTTGACGCAATTTCTTCTCAAGCCGCTTCATAACCACCGGCACAACATAGAGAGTAATAACATCATAAGAAGATAGATCTGTATGGAATATGTTGCCAAACTGAACAGATGCGGCAACTCCTGCTTTTTTAATATTCCAATAGGAAAGGATGAGAAGAAATGGATTGAGTTCTATACCATGTGCCTTTGCGCCTCTTTCTGCTAACGCAATAACAACCTTTCCATTGCCAGAACCCAAATCTATTGCTTTCTCCCCTTTTTTTATACGTGCCAATGTAAGCATTTCATCCATTGCCCAATTGGTACTTGGCACATATACCATACCATAGAAAGAAATACTGACAGCCAAAATAACGCTCAAAAGACATATGACAAAAACAAGCATATAATGATAATACAACAAACGTTCTTGTAATTCTTGAGGTTATCCGGAGTTCTGTCTAAACCGGTGGAACAATGAGGGACGAGGACTAACTTCTTTTTCTATAATAACCGGTTCATGATGTTCCCCTTTTAGACTTGCATTTTCAAGCTCTAACTGGTGATTTTCTTTTTTCAATCGCTCAATAGTTTTATGGGCATCACTTATTGCAGAATTCTTTCCGTGGATAATCATACTTGAAGATAAGGAGTCAATCAAACTTATCAACCAGCTGACGAAAATCCCCAGAAGCAATGCTCCAAGCGTTATGATGTACAGAGGTACTCCAAGAATGGTAGATCCTCCAAATGAAATCGGTACTCCCACAGTATTTTGTGTTGCAAAATACCCTGCTCCGATTCCAAAAATGACTAATAATAATAACGCAATCATATTTTTTTATTTTTTCTGTTTTGGGACTCGTGCTCCATGCTCTCGAGCCTCCGATAATCCAATTGCTACTGCTTGTTTACGGCTTTTTACTTTTCCGCCTTTTTTGCCGCTGGTAAGCTTACCACGCTTATACTCATGCATAGCTTTTTCTACATAATTCTGAGATTTTTTACTATATTTAGGCATATTCCTTCATTTCTATAGGTATATAGTAATACTCAAGTGCAATAACACAACTAAAAATATGTAAGAACTCTTTAAGAAGATCCGGTGCTCCTATCTGTGCTACAATTTCACTATGCATCATCTTAAATATCGTATTATTCACGCCTGGACACGGTTTTTATTTTTATTCCATAAACTCGCCCAAAATCCCCGTTCAAAAGAAACCTGGAAAGAGATATGGACAACCCTGCGCCGCCCGATGCTCTATGGGATAGTCGGCGTTGTCGTGAGTCTTATTGGTATCGCTATCATCACCTATCTTCTCTTTATACAAGATATTCAAAATAAAGAACGGATTATGAACCGAAGCCAAAGCGGTTTGACACTTCTGGATGATACAGGGCAAGCATTTTTTAGCT
Organism: uncultured Gammaproteobacteria bacterium; assembly: GCA_964497535.1. Classification (GTDB taxonomy): domain Bacteria; phylum Patescibacteriota; class Microgenomatia; order Levybacterales; family UBA12049; genus CAZCCG01. The sequence continues at coordinate 81,279 of CAZCCG010000003.1, read as the reverse complement.
TTTACCAACCGAAAGAAATTTCCTATATTGGTATTGATCTGGTCCCTAAATCAACCCAGGATGCAGTTGTTGCTTCAGAAGATCGTGATTTTTATACTAACCCTGGATTTTCTATCAAAGGCATATTTCGCGCAATACGTGAAGATTTCCAGGCTCGTACTATTGTACAGGGAGGTTCTACTATTACCCAGGAACTGGTAAAAAATGCCCTTCTTACCTCAGAACAAACTTTTCTGCGTAAATACCAGGAATTAGTACTGGCAATCGAGCTCAACCGCAGATATAGCAAAAAAGATATCCTCGAATTGTATCTCAACTCGGTTTACTTTGGTGAGGGTTCATTTGGTATTGAGAATGCTTCACAAACATACTTTGGTATTCCTGCCCGCAAATTGGACCTGGCACAGTCAACACTCCTGGTAGGGATATTACCTGCTCCTTCTGCTTTTTCTCCTCTTTCAAATGATCCTGCGATTGCAAAAAAAAGGCAACAAATTGTACTAGAAAATATGGTACAAGCCGGATATGTTACCCAAAAGCAAGCAGATGAAGCAGAACAAGAAAAACTGGCATATACTGCTAAAAAAACGAGCGATAACAATATTTTGGCTCCGCATTTTGCCATTATGGTCAAAGATGAACTCATTAAAAAATATGGGGAAGAACAAGTTATCCGATCAGGCTTCAAAGTAACTACAACACTCAAGCGCTCATGGCAGGAATACGCACAAGATGTAGTCAAGAATCAGGTGTATTATTTGCGGTTTAATAAAGTGACAAATGGTGCAGCAGTCGTGTTAAATCCCAAAACCGGAGAAATAAAAGCGCTGGTTGGCAGTATTGATTGGAGTAACCCAAAGTTTGGAACAATCAATATGGCAACTACCCCTCGGCAACCGGGATCATCTTTTAAGCCCATTATTTATGCCGATGCATTTGAAGAAAAACTTATCACACCGGCAACACTATTGGATGACAAGAAAATTACATTTCCCGGCGGCTATACTCCGCAAAACTTTGACGGCAAATTTAGAGGTCCTGTCACGGTTAGACGTGCGCTATCTAATTCTCTCAATATTCCCGCAATTGAGGTAATGCAGAAAGTCGGAGTGAAACAAGGAGTGGAATTTGCCCAAAAACTGGGAATATCGACTCTAAACCCCGATCACAATTATGGACTTCCCTTAGTCTTGGGTGCCGCAGAAGTAAAACTAACCGATATGACCAATGCATACGCGACATTTGCAGATGGTGGGGTCTACAAACCACTCATGGATGTTACCCAAATCAAAGACAAGTATGGAAACACTATCTATACGAGTTCTACAAACCAACACCAGGTGTTGGGAAGTGATGCGGCTTTTCTGATTACCTCCATTCTTTCAGATGACAAAGCACGGGCTGAAGAATTTGGAACCTTGCTCAACATTTTTCGGCCTGCCGCAGTCAAAACAGGAACAACCAACGATTTTAAAGACTCCCTTACTATTGGTTATACACCAAATCTTACGGTCGGAGTCTGGGTTGGGAACAATGATAATACTCCAATGAGCCAGGTCGCAGGAGCAATCGGTGCGGCTCCCATCTGGCGGCTCTTGATGACGAAATTTTTAGCAGATCTTCCCAATGAGCCCTTTACAAAACCCTTTGGAATAGTAGAAGCAAAAGTGTGTCCGTACAAAGGACAAAAAGAGACACCTTTTGCTACTGGATCTGCAGTTATGGATTATTTTATATCGGGAACCCAACCGAAGAAAAGCTGTGAAGACCCGACTCCTACCCCTGCCAATACCCCAACACCAACGACAACACCCAAACCGACAGAGACTCCCTCTCCAACCCAACAACAGACACCAACACCGGCTCCCACCAACGCACCTGCTCCAACAGCAACTCCTCTAATTTCACCCACAGCTACTATTCCTACCGTAACAGTTCCACCGCTGCTTACTGTCACACCTACACCATGAGTTTATAACTTAACGATTAACCGTATTAATAAGAGGTTTAGAGTTCTGCTCCGGTGACGATGAGGATATCTGAAGTACTGCTTTCAGGTAAATCTTTCGAGACAACTTTTTTGAATGTCTTTTTGAGTGTAGCAAGAAGCTCTTGTTTGTCCGATGAAGAAATATTTGGTGAGAAAGAAACAATGGTATCCGCATTATCGGTACTCTCGGCATTTTTTGCTTCAATTTGTTTGTATCCCAGATCTGATACGATACCCTGAACTTTTTTTGCCTGACCGGGAGTTCCGGTTCCATTTTGAATTTCCACCTTCAGGTTCTCTTTTGGTTTCCCAACCACGGTTGGAGTCGGTATTTGCGTTGGGGTAACCTTTGCTTTTTTGGCAACATCCACGGTATTTAGATCTTTTTCAATTGAGGACCGTAGTTGGATTCTGGAATAAATCTGCCACCCTCCTACTGCTCCTACTACAACAAGAAATATCAGGAATGCATAAAACAAATATTGTTTTGGAAATCCTTTCTTCTCATTTTTAATCTCAAAGCTATCTGACTTAATAAAATAGTCTCCCTCAGCCTTTTTAACCTCTTCTTCTCCTTTTTGTCCTGCTGAAACATGAGATGCTTCCTTTTCTTCAAGTTTTTCTTGTTCTTTCTGTGGTTTTTCTTCTTTTACTTCCGGGGCCTTAGACTTCTTTTCTTCTTTTTCAGGCTTTTTTTCTATAGTCTTCTCTTCTTCAACCTCTTCCTGCAATAACGGATGCCGATCAGATTCCTCTGTATCCGCTCCCTTTTCTGCCTTAGGATCTATCGGTGGCGCTACAATTGCAAGCGGTTGATTTTTTACCAGCAAATCCCCGGTTTTTATGAGAGATTTATCTTTGAGAATCTTCTGGGCTAATTCTCGCGTTATTGTTTGTTCTTTTACCTCAAGAAGAGTTACCGGAATAACCGTATCTACATCCCAACCGATGGAAGAAAATGCGTCAATAATAATACTATAAATCTCACGATTGGTAGCATATAAATAAACTTCCTTATCGTTTGCAAGCATTTCATTGGCTATTTGCTCTGCATTCAGAGGAAGGGAGTTGAAAAATGCAGTTGCCTGTTCTTTTACTTTATCGCGATCAGTAAAAGGAACCGTTTCTTCGAATAACAAATCTTTAGATAGAATGAGGGTAATTTTATGTTTGGGAAGGCTTGTTTTTGCCAGAAATATAATAATTGACTCTCTGAATTGGTTTTTGTCTTTCAGTTGTAAGTCGCGAAAGGTATCTTTGGGGAAATCAATCTTTTCCTGGCTTTCCAAGTGAGGACCAATCAACTCAAGTGAGCTTTTTTGAAGATATACGATGAGTCTTTTTTTGCCAAATACCATAGGCAGCTTGTTCTATTATAAGAATATTCTCTGCAACTTGCAAGCTTAGATTACCTCATTCTTTGGAGAAATATTTAACCATACCTAAGCCTACCGGAATTAACATAAATGACCATAATGCCAAATTCGGATTTACAAATGACAATGCAATAGCTAATACATCAACAGCCAATACAAGTTGATTGCGGACATTGCCGTCATTTTTCTCCGCCTGGGTAAGATCCCCTGCCAAATTATGGCCTGCCGCATGCTTCCACTGCAAAAATCCAATAAAAGTCATAAAAAACATATTTATGCTGAATAAAAAAACTGCCGCAGTCAATGTCGGATACTCACTGACAAGAGAGGTCGCAAAGGGTACAAAAACCACAAAAATCAGCCGAAAGTTATTGAGCCATACTAACGTATTATCAACTTTATTAATTGTGTCAAACTGACGATGATGTACTCCCCAGGCAGAAGCAAGCAGAATAAAACTCAGTAAAAAACTGAAAAACTTTATATCCAGTCCTGTAAGAGCATGAATTAAATTGTTGTTGGTTATTAAAGCTCCAAGCTTGGGAACATGTAAATCCAACACAAGAAGTGTCATAGCAAATCCGAAAATACCATCGGTTAATGCCTCGACTCGGCTAGAAGAATATAACTTTTTCATTTCCTTTTCAACCATACTATTTCATCCTACAACTGTCAATAAACTGTATATATACTAGATTATTGTGAAATGTTTCTTTCTTCTTGTATACTATATGAATGAGCCATAGACTTGTAATTCCCCTAGTCCTGATCATTGTCGCAGGAATCGTGGGTGCTATTGCATCAAACTCTGCACAAATACCTGCCCAACAAACCGTTCCCCCATCACCATCTCCAACTCAACAACAGACCGGTCTTGCTAATCCTGCCTCGGTAAACTGTAAGAAAGTTGGGGGAACCACGGTGATCCAAACTCGTGGTGATGGTGGACAATATGGGCTGTGTCAATTCCAGGATAATTACGCATGTGAAGAATGGGCACTGTTGCGAGGGAATTGTCCAAAAGGCGGAGTAAGAACCACCGGCTTTGATACAATTGAGCAGAAATACTGTGCGTGGGTCGGAGGACAAACATTGGCAATAAAAAATGCCAAATGTACATTTTCAGATGGAACAGTTTGTAGCGACGAAGCGGTATACAACGGAACATGCCAACCCTCTTACCCATCTCCCACACCATAATCGTAATAGCGTATAGTTTAGAAACGTTTAGTTATTTCTTCCCCAAAGAAGTCATAGAAATTGCAGTATAACGTTCTTTTTCTATCATAAAATTAAGAGTCAAAAGAAGCAAAAGATCAAAAATAAGTCCGAAAATTGCTGCTAGTTGCAATTCATAAAAAGAAAATACCTGAGTGATAAAGATTGAGACAAGAATTGACCATTTGAAAAATTGATATGCTTTTATTCTGGACTTTCTCAAATTAGTAACCCCAATAACCACCAGAATTGCAGAAAGGAGCCCACTATAAAATTCCACCTTATCAGAAAAAGTAACATTGAGTATATGAGGAATCACTTCTTTGGGCAAAATTCCCTTCAAAAAGAAAAATCCAACACCCAATGAAAAAATCAGTGCAAATACAACTGATACTAATGCATCAATTACAAAAAAAGCGCTGATAAGATTTGGAAACCATTTTTTTGAAGCAATGGAGTCATAGACCTTGGTTATACTATTCAAAAGTCTTATAACCCAAAACTGTGTTGTACGATTGATAGAGGCTTTTACAAAAATATCATGAGTATTTTTAACAAGAGGATTTCTCAAATCCGCCTGTTGTAAGTACATGAGTGCTTTTTTCTTTTCTTCAGTATCCAAATCCCCGATGGCAATATCTTTTACCAGCTCCAAACTGTTAACGAGATATTCAGTGGGTGAAAACTTTCTTCTTCCTATAAACTTTGCAAATAGATACACCATGATAAAAATAACATATATAATTGCAAACGAAGGCTGAAAAAAATAGTTATTATCAGAGGTTACAAATTTCCCTACTTCATCGATAAATAACCCAAATCCAATACCGGCAATACCTGCTGCAATCCGAAGTAACATACTGCTATAAAAAAACAATAGAAGTAATAGTGCCAGCAACATAAACATCCCTCCCCACAGCATGTGAGCAATATGCAACCCATTTCCTCCAATTTGAGGATAATTAGCAAGTTGTAAATAGAACCGAAGGAGGAGAATTACTGATACACCGGATACCAGAAAGACTTCAAGGAGAGAGTTATAGGAGATGTTACGGATAAAAAGTTTACCTAGCATAGCGCATAGTTGGATAAGCGTATGGTGTATAGTTAATACTATTTTTCGAACTAAACGCTAAACGCTTCATAACTAGACGCTTAGGTTATTTCTTTTTCTTATTCTGGACGTATTTCCAATAATACATAGTTGCCAAAATAAAGTTTAATAGAGGAATAAATATATCGCCTACATATACTAAAATTCCAGTATTGTATGGAGCAAGATCTCCCCGCTGCATTTGGACAAAATGTCCATAGGCATCACCGAGTAAAAATACTGCAGATGCTATAACAGTTGCCAACCAAAATTGTTTACGAAACCAAATACAAAGGATGCCTAAAACTCCAAATGCTAAATTGGATACACCAACCTCAAATTGAAAGGGACTTCCCGGTGGCCAGCCGATTTCCCGTGCAATTTTTTCTGCCATAAAAATATGTCCTGATGCAGCTAATAATCCTGTCCCTCCAATTGTCCAGACAATAAGATTGAGTGTAATGATTTCCAACCTTCTTTGGGTGTTGTGAAATGATTTAGTAATAACCAGATGGATAAGAGCTGAAATAATACCTAAGATAAGGAATACTAATGTAAACATACCTCAACCATACAATAGATTATTTTTGATGTCAATAAATTACTTCTGTCTTTGAGCAGTAACAGCTGCTGATTTTTCAATCCACTGTTCTATCTCTTCTCTATTTTCCAATACATCAACCGGCACTTCCCAATAAGGCAACGCAACTAAATCTTTTCTTCCCTTCACCGGATACAAAAATTGTTTGCTATTATAATTCTCATAATCTTTTTGATTTGCTTTTCCAACTTTAAAATATAACTTATCATCAATAATCAGTCCAAATATAATCCCATTTAGATAAAAACCAAATCCCCCAAACATCCGCTTGGAGGTTATACCATCAATATTTTGGAAAACATCCATAAGCAAATAATCATGAAATTCTTTTGTAGATGCCATCTATATCCTCCCTTCGAAATCATGCTACCGCCTATAAAATAAGAAGTCAAGAAGTTTCAGTTATTGGTCCCCAGTTATCAGGTGTCGGATTCTGATTAGTCAGTCTTCAGTTTTTCGGTTTAAACCGATGAACAAACTGCTAACTGCTAGCTAGTTTACTTCTACCGTAGTACCGACGGGGGCCCAGTTGTAAAGCCATGCAGAGGCAGCAAGCGGCGCATTTACACATCCATGGCTCATCTCACTCCCAAAGTTATTGTGCCAGTAAGCCCCATGGATTGCCTGCCCACCATCAAAATACATGACGTTGGGAACATTGGGTAAATCATAATAGCCGTATTCTACCGATCCCCCTTTCATTTCCTGGGAAGGAAGCTTGGAATAAATTGAGAACGTGCCATGAGTTGTTGCATGACTAGGCAAACCGGTTGAGACGGCAGTTTGGTAAACTACTTGTCCGTTTTCGTACGCTGTTAAAGTTTGACTTTCGGTATTGACCACAATCCGTTTCCCGGAAGTTTGCGCAAAAACAGTAGTGGGGAATAAGGATAATAAGAGTAGTAAGAGAGGAATAATTCTTTTCATATCTCAACTCTATCCTATTTTTTTAAAGTTCTGTTGAAAAATATGTAAGAATCATACGAGAAGTGATCACTACGAAAATAATTTTTTGGAAAGTTTAGTTCTCTAAAATGTGAGATACCTCAGTATCAGATACCGGAGGAAACTCATCATAGTTACTGGCAACAGATGTATTGCCCGTATGAGATAGACAAACAAACTCATCAATTCCTTTTCTGATTTCCTCAAATGAGCTGTCAATACATACCGGAGTGGCAAAAATTAACTGCTTAGGATGCATCGCTTTTATAGATAGTAATGCTGCTTTGGCAGTAACACCAGTGGCCAATCCATCATCAATCACAATCGCTGTTTTGCTTGCAACCAGTTCCGGTTCGACAATATGATCATACTCTTGCTCCCGACGAGCGAGTTCTTTTAGTTCCTGATCTGTCACTTCAGAAATATATTCATTTGATACTTTTAAATGACGAATTGTTGATTGATCTAAAAAACGAACAGTAGAACTAATTGCTCCGATACCATATTCTTCATTATCAGGAGCACCCAGTTTGCGAACAACAAGAATTTTCAAAGGAGCATGGAGTTTTCTGGCAACCTCATGTGCAACAGGTACCCCACCACGAGGTAACGCAATAATAATCGGTTGGGAATTTTTATAATGTAACAGTTTTCTCGCAAGTTTTTGGCCGGCATCAATTCTATTTCGAAACTTCATACAGTTCGCTTTACTCTTTTTTTACCGGATGGTGACCGAATTTACCCCGCAGTGCTGATACTACTTTATTACGATATTCCTCAGGTGAGCCCAAAACAACATGGTCGGAATCAAAACGCACCTGTAATGACCCCTCAATAATCGGGACTGGAATTTTCAAATCCTGTGCTGTCTTGACAGTCCATTCACCTTCCCCTGATGCATGAATTTTGGAAGATATATCAGACAAATTAGGATCTTCTACAAATGCTTGTTGTGCCCAGTCAACCAAACGGGATTCGATAACCGAACGGTTGTTATATACACGAAATACTTCTGCCATATCCAAATCCAAACCGCTATATTTCAGTACCGCGGCACCCTCTGCGATTGCTTCCATCATGCCATATTCAATACCGTTATGAACCATTTTTGCAAAATGCCCCGAACCTAATTTTCCAAAATACCCATATGCCTGCGGTGCTGCTACAGTTTGAAATAAAGGTTTCAACAGCTCATAATCTGCTCTGTCCCCTCCAATCATCAAACAAGCTCCAGTCAATGCCCCTCCCGGACCTCCCGAAACACCCACATCCATAAAACGAATTCCTTTTTTTTGTAATGACGCACCCCGCCTGAGGGTATCTTTATAAAAAGAATTTCCCCCATCTATTACCATGTCTCCTGGAGATAAAAATGGCATCAACTGTGCGAGTGCCTGATCTACTGCTTCTCCTGCCGTTACCATAAGCCAAATGATACGAGGTGCTTTTAGTTTTTGGACCAGTTCTTCAAGAGTTTCTACCGACTTAGCACCTTTTTTTGAGACTTCATTTCTGGGTTCTACTGATCTGTTCCACGCAACAACAGCAACTCCTTTTTCAAGTAGCTGCAGAACCATATTCTTCCCCATTTTTCCCAAACCAACGTAACCAATTTGCATAGAGTATAAAAGATACTAGGATATTGAGATATAAAGATATTAAGTGGAATAAGGATTTTCTTAATATCTTAGTCTCTTAATATCTATTTGTTTATTTCTTTCACCTTCCCAACAATTGCTTTGGCAGATATTCCCTCAAGCTCTAGTAATTCCATTTCTGTCCCAGAATGCGGCATTTTTGTAACTGCAAGAGAGTAAATAGGAGTTTTGATCCCAACCAATGCGCTTCGTACTGCTTCTCCGATTCCTCCTTCTGAATGATGATCTTCTACAACAATCAAAGCTTTTGTTTGTTGTGCTGCTTTTTCCAATGATTTTGTATCTAACGGTTTAATACTATATAAATCAATTACGCGGATAGTGATATTTTGTTTTTGAAGTTGCTCATACGCTTTGAGTCCTTCATGCAGCGTAATCCCCGCACCAATTACCGTAACAACATCTTGCTCGCTTTGTTTTACAACTTTACTTCCTCCAATGACAAACTCTTCTGACGAGTCATATAAAACCGGTGTTTTTGCACGCGTTGTTCTGATATAAACATTACCGGTATGCTGTGCTGCTGCTTCTACCAATTTTTCTGTAGCAATAGGATCTGATGGATATAAAACTACACTACCCAAAAGAGTACGAAACATAGCAATATCCTCCACCCCCATTTGTGACGCGCCATCTTCTCCAATCGATACCCCGGCATGCGATCCGACAAATTTAATATTCCCATCTGAATATTGACTCATACGAATTTGGTCAAAAGCCCGAGAGAAAAAAGCTGCAAAGGTGGAAACAAATGGTATCTTGTCTCGACGGGATAGGCCAATTGCCGTACCTACCATATTCTGTTCGGCAATATACATTTCAAAAAAACGATCCGGATATGCTTTTTGGAATATTTCAGCATAGGTTGAATTACTTGTCTCTGCATCCAGTACAACAATGTTTGGAAACTGGGGAAAAATCCGGGCAAGCGCATTCCCATAGGCCAATCGAGTCGGAACATCTGTCCCTTTTGGATAATTAATCTCATTTAATTTTGCATTTTGGATTGTATTTTTGACTTTTAACTTTTGACTTTTGACTTCATTTGGCTTTTCTATCGTTCCTTGTACATTTTTTTCCACTTCTCCCATTTCAACCAATGCTTGTTTGAGCTGATCAGGTGAAAGTGCTTTCCCATGCCATCCATCTTTATCTTCAAGAAGTGTTACTCCTTTGCCTTTGATCGTTTTTGCGATAATCATTGTGGGGGTATCTGAAGGTTTCAAAGCATATTCGTATGCCTGCTTAATCTGATCGTTGTTATGCCCGTCAATGACTATAACATTCCACCCAAAAGCTACGATTCTTTTTTCATATGCCTCTGTGTCATGACCATACATCGTTTCTCCCCGTTGACCCAATCTATTTACATCCAGAATTCCGATTAGATTATTGAGCTTGTAATGAACTGCCAGCTGCAAAGCTTCCCAGACCGAACCTTCTGCCATTTCACTATCACCCAAAAGGACAAAGGTATTATATGGAACCGTATCAACATATTTAGAATTTAAAGCCATTCCCAATCCTACTGATAGCCCTTGCCCAAGTGATCCGGTAGCAGCTTCGGTATAAGGAAATTGCATGGTGGGATGGCCTTCCAGACGGGAATCAATTTTTCGAAGCGTCATCATCTCTTCTTCCGTTACCTTCCCTGCTGCTGCATAGAGAGAATAAAACAAAGGAGATGCATGGCCTTTGGAAAAAATGAGCCGGTCATTATTGGGTAAAGTAGGCTTATCAAGATCGAATTTGAAGAACCCCCCAAACATAAGTACTGTCATTAGATCTGTAGCGGAAAGTGAAGAGGTTGGATGACCTGAATTTGCAGCGGTAGTAGAGACTAGGCAAAGATATCGAATATACTTCTCAAGCTTTTCAATGTCATTCATAATCTTATTATACTCATATCTTTGACAAAAAAAAGTATGAATTTGTTACCAAATCCTGATGTGTCTACCTACCACACACCGGGTGTGTGCAATTATAATCTGTATCTTTTATTACAGAGTTTTTAAAACTCTTCTGTTACATTACTTGTATGATCGGCGCAGAAAGAAATCATTTCCCTTTTACTGTTATAGAAGGAGGAAATAACCCCCAGCAAGTACCCTATCTGGAAGTCCCGCTTGCGCGGTATCAACGACACGCAAAAGAACGGGATGCATTACTCTGGAACTCAGCCAGCGTTGAAGATGCCCAGGATATCGTCCATATGAATTTACACCGTCAATTAAAACAACCGCAAGAAGATATTGCGGCACATATAACTGCACAGGAATTAGGATATCCTCTGGACGATAATCCCCCACCCGCAGCATAATTGCTTATAGAGCTTTCGTTGTCTGGAAATAGTGTTTGATTGGTTGGATTAAATATGAAGGGACTCTATCTTCCCAAGGTTTCCCCTCTTCAACAAGAGTTCTTATTTGCGTCGCTTCAAGTATATCCCGTTTCAAAAATCCTACGCGTAGAAATTGGTATCCATAATCTTTCATGATTCCCGTGGTCCAATCGTCATTGCCAATGTAAATATCAAAATTCCCTACTTCTTTTTTTACCATTTCAAACCACTCCTCGTCACTGGGGATGTCAGGAATTGGAATTATTTTCAACACCTGATGATCTAATCCTTCATGCTCTAAAAAAGATTGGATCATATATTTCCGAAACTCATAGGAGAAAGGATTTGTTTGATCACTGATATTAGAACTCCCAATCCCAATGACAAGTTTGTCACACAGTGCAAATGCTTTTTGCAAAAGGTATGCATGTCCTTTGTGAAATGGCTGAAACCTCCCGATAACCAATCCTCTTTGGTACTGTTTCATAAAGCTTATTATAAACAAAAACAGACAGATTATTCTGTCCGTTTTCGTTAAAACCCAACAGTGATACGTTACTGCTGCCCTGATGTATAGTGAAATGTCTGAATCATCTGGTTATAAGTAGTTACATAATCTTTATTGGATAAACTTACTTGAATAGATTTCTTCAACGATCCATCAGGCATAGGAAAATACGTAATTGGTAACGACACTGTTGTGCCGGGTGTTGGTGTAGTTCCCATTCCATACATCGGCAAGACATTCCATGTTGTTTCGTACCCAACAACTCCAGAATCAGTAGTAACTTTTTGGATTGTTGAAAGACTTTGATAATTCTGGATTTCTGAAGTCGCTGCAACCTTCACATATTGATCAAAAAGCGTTGAAGTAAGATTAGCCGGTTTATCCATTACTGTCACAGAAATATATTCATATTGATAATCATTTGGTTTATCACCCGGACGAAATGCAGCTCCGGTCTTGTCAATCTCACGTATGTGCCACCCATTGGGAGTAGCAATGGTAAATCCATAGGTAGTGTTTGTATAAAGCTCTGGTTTACTTTGGTCTGCTTTTGCTATTGAAGATGGCTGGAACGAAGAGTTATTCATAGACTGTTTGCTTTTACTTAGATATGATGCTCCAAAAATGAGAAGTATCAGTACTGCTGCCCAAACAATCGTCTTTACCACTATTGAGGAAGTAAGTTTATGTTCTACTTTATTCATAGATGTATACCCATTATATTTCTTTACCTTTCTTTTAAAAGATGTCACTCCATATCTATCCCTGTACAAAGTGCTCAAAATTCAGATGAGCCATATGAATTCCCCGTGCATCGTCAAATTTGGTTTTATCAAATCCATGTTCTTCTATCATTTGTACTGCATATTGCGCACCTAAATAATGCGGCATAATAACATACGTAGCACCCGCTTTATAAAATTCTTTTGCTTCTTTTACGGTATGGGAAACTACAATTACAATTGCATCGTTGTTTACCCCTCTAACTTTTTGGATAAGTCCCATATTCGTTTTGAAATCAGGCATTGTTGAAACCATCATTTTTATATGTGGTAACCCAAGCTCTTGGACAAATTCAATATCATCAGCATCGCCATACAGATGAGGGATATGTTCTTGCTGCAGTTTTGCAATACTCATAGGATTATAGTCAATAACTAGAAAGTTCTTTTTCAACGCCCGAAACGCATGTACGTAATGTCTCCCCACTCTCCCAAATCCAAATAGAAGAATATCAGGATGAATTTCATCTTTGGCGGTTCTTTTGGAACGTTTGTTAAATTCGATAAATCGAAGATATGGTTCAATATGAGGATATAAAGATTCTCCATATAAAATGAGATAACTTGATCCTGCGATAGTAATCAGGCCAACTAACGTAATCAGTGAGAGCATTTCTGAAGATAACTGCCCCAGGTTGAATCCAAGAGTTGCAAGAATCAGAGAAAATTCACTAATTTGTGCTACTGTAATTCCGGCAAGATATCCGGTTTTCCTTTGAAATCCTAGCAAATTCATAATGATAATGGCAATCAACGGATTACCAATGAGAACAAAAATGGACAAGACAAGAGCCGGAACAAACAAATTCCCCAGATTACCCAAAACCATCTGAGAACCAAGAAGGATAAAAAATAAAATGATAAAGAAATCACGCAGTGGCTTGAGCCTTGAGGCTATTTCATAAGAAAAAGGGGTAAGAGATAATGCAACTCCGGCAATCAGTGCGCCGATTTCTATGGAGAAACCGAACAGATAAAATAAGGTAGATAATCCCAGTCCCCATGCAAGAGAAAAAAGAAATAACATTTCCTGGGACGTTGCGGCATATCTACTGACGTAGGGCATCACAAATCGGTTGAAAAGATATAACATGAGGAAAATCCCGACTGCTTTGAGAATAATTGTAGCAGCAGCATCCACAAGATTGGTACCATGTGATTGGGAAAAAGACGAAATTGCCAAAAGAATCAGGCTGGCAACAATATCTTGTACGAGTAAAAACCCAATTGCGATTTTTCCATACAGCTTGGTAAGATCTCTTTTATCCGAAAGCAGTTTCAAAACGATAATAGTGCTGCTAAATGTCAACGCAATTGCTATGTATAAAGCAGCAATCTGAGGAATCCCAAGCAGTATTGCAATAATAAAACCAATAATAGATGTGAAAATAATCTGCCCTATTCCTCCCAGAATAGACACTTTTCCTACTTCACGAATAACACGCGGGCTTAAATTCAGTCCGAGGATAAACAAAAGTATTGCAATACCAATCTTTGAAAATACTTCTACTTCATCAGTTGAAGTAAGGATATTTAAGAAATATCTCCCGCATACAATACCCGTCAGAATGTATCCAACGATAAGCGGTTGCTTCAACAGCCGCATAAGCAGAGACATCACTGCGGCAATTCCTATAATGATGCTCAGTTCTATAAAAAGATGCATAGTGTATAGAAACAAACGGATGATACAAAGTAAAGATACTATCCGTTTTATAAAACAATAATCTTCCTATAAGAATAGGAAAATTATTGAGTCTGGATTCTAATCCAAGGGTTACTTTTTCTTTCCTTTAGCGGCACACATTTTGCAATCGTTCATGTGGGTTGCTGCTAAATAGAGACCTGAAAGACCTACCAATACATACACTACATTTTCAAGCATCATTGATGCACCAAGCAGAACGTGCACCAAGTTGAAATTTAAGAGACCAACGAGTCCCCAGTTCAGCGCTCCGACAATAACGAGCACAAATGTTACCATGTGTAATAATTTCATATCCATTTTTTCCACCTCCTTCCCGCCTTGCCTCACAAGTCGAGGCAGGCCAATTGTAGAGTACTTCTAGTGTATACATAACTGAAAGAAAAGGTCAAGGCTTCAAAATTGCTATAGGGAGCTCAGCAAGATGGGATATTTATATATTATCTTTTATCTGAAGATGTATAGCGGTATACGAAGGCTGCGGCCAAACCACCAAGGAGTTGAGCAACTATGTAAAGAATTATATTGAGTGGCGCAGTAAGAATCTGATCAAAGTTGAAAATCCAGGAACCGATTGTTATTGCTGGATTATACGCCGCGCCTGAAACTGCTGCTCCTGCAAATACGCCGGCCATCAGCACTGTCCCGATTGCGATACCATAAAAATGGTTATTCTCGTTTTTCCGGGAGGTTGCCACATTGAGAACCACGCTGGCAAGAGCAAATGTAAAGAGGAATTCAACAATGAATATGGAATATGGTGCTACCCCAACTGCAGGAGCAACCAGAAATTTCGCCTTGGTTATCCAGTACGATGTAAGGACAGCGATAAATGCTCCCAGTATCTGCACTGCTATATAATATAATCCTGTATAGGTATTAATCTTACCTCGGAACCAAACCGCAATCGTTACTGCGGGATTATAATGCCCACCTGATATATAACCACCCATATAAACTAAAGCACAAAGAGCTGCTCCAATAGCGAGGGCATTTCCGGTCATCGCAACAACAAGGGTCAAAAAGAATGTGCCAATAAACTCCATGATATATTTATTCATTTCTCATCTATTGTAACACATAATTACAATCGGTATCCTGACTCTCCATGTACGGCTAAATCTAATCCTTGCTTTTCTTCGGGAAGAGTAACTCGAAGCTTTAATTTTATACTCAGGATTTTTAAGATAATATATGTCACTATAAATGAATACCCTGCTGTAACCAAAACTGCAACCAGTTGTATCCATAACTGATGAGGATTTCCAAATAATGCACCGTTTTGTCCCGAAGAATTAATAATTTTTTCAGCAAAAACACCGGTGAGGACTGCGCCGGTAAATCCCCCGATACCATGCGCAGCCCACACATCAAGTGTGTCATCTATTTTTATTCGTTTCGCTCGAAGAAGAAGAGCCAAATAGGTAATAACTCCTGCCAGTATCCCAATTGCTACACTTGCAACCGGTCCTACAAATCCGCTTGCGGGGGTGATTGCTACTAATCCACATACCGCTCCTGTTGCTGTTGCAACGGCACTCGGTTTTTTATGTTCCGCAAAACTTAATATCATCCACGTAAGCGCTGCTGCCGCAGCCGCGATATTAGTTACAACAAATGCATTCGCTGCCAACGCAGATGAGGAAAGTGCGCTTCCAGCATTAAATCCAAACCACCCGAACCACAATAATGCTGCTCCTAAAATAACAAAGGGGACATTATTCGGATTTACATGAAGCTTTTTCGTTCGTTTTCCAACCAGTAGTGCTGCAGCAATTGCGGAAAAGCCTGCGCTTACATGGACAACGGTTCCTCCAGCAAAATCCAAAGCACCAAGAGCATGCAACCATCCTCCGCCCCCCCAAACCCAATGACCAATCGGGTCGTATACCAGAGTTGTCCATAATAAAGTAAAAATAATAAGCGTTCTAAAACGGATTCTCTCAACCACAGCTCCGATGATAAGAACCGGAGTAATAACCGCAAACATCGCTTGATAAATCATAAATACTAAATGTGGAATTGTCGCAGCATATGTCACATTGGGAGCAAACCCAACTCCTCTTAACGCAAAATATTCCAGATTTCCGATAACCCCATGTATATCGGTACCAAAAACCAAACTATATCCAATAAGAATCCACTGCAGACTTACCAGAGAGAGAATCATCATCGATTGCTTTAATACGCTGACTACATTTTTACTTTGCACCATTCCTCCATAAAAGAACCCGACAGCAGGTGTCATCAGCATAACAAGCGCTGTTGAAACAAGCATCCATGCAGTATCTCCTGAGTTAATCATACGGGGGTCAAAGGGTCCTGAAGAAGCACCGGCGAAATACAAGGAACTGTAACCGATCAAAATCCCCACTATTAATAATCCAACAATATAAATAATAAGTTTCATACTAACTGCTCTGTCACCTGTTTTGGGGGATCAAAATAGGTTCCACAATACTTGGTTTGTTATTTCATGATGATAGATAATCTCAGATGTTTTTACTATTGCTCCAAGTTCTTTCGGACTTTTATCTGCTGTTGTTTGCTTGTAAGCGGCATACTTTTCTGTATTGGCTGCCCCGAGTATTTTATCCATAAAATCACTTGCTTTGAATAACTTAATAGCATCATTAATAGTACCGGGAAGAAATCTCAATCGATCCCGTTTTCCTGTTTCTTTTACGAGTCTTTTCCCTTCAAGCCCGCTGCGAAGCAATGAATAGATAACAAGATATGGATTGGCATCTGGCGCGACTGACCGTACTTCTATTCGGGCTGTTTTTTCATTCGCAACGGGAATGCGAATCATTGATCCCCGGTCAATTGCCGAAACTTTTATTTGATTGGGAGCTTCAAAATGTGGATCAAGTCGCCGATATGCATTTACACTTGAATTGAGTACCAGACAAAGCTCAGGTGCGTGGTTTAATACTTTATAAATAAAATCCCATGCAGGTTTTGACAATCCATCAACACCTTTGGGATCATAAAAGATATTTTTTCCTTTTTTGGATAATGATATGTTGGTATGCATCCCTGATCCGTTAATATTTGCTACCGGCTTTGGTAAAAATGTTGCGCTCATTCCCATGCTATTGGCAACCTGTCGGCACACGAGTTTGTATAGTTGTATTTGGTCACATGCCCGTAGTACTGTCGTATAAGAAAAATTCATTTCAAATTGCGATGGGGCAACTTCAGGATGATCTTTTTCATTTTTAAACCCCATAGACCGTTGTGCTTCCGCAGCTTTATCAATAAACTGTCTCAGTGGATCAAGTGGCAATGAGTGAAAATAACCACCGGTTGATATCAGATGAAATCCGGCCTCTTGAGTATATCGTTGTTCAGCACTAACTCCATCAACGACAAATCCTTCTACTTCGGCCGATAGATAGGGAACAATCCCCTCTTTTTTCTCCAACTCTGCAAGATAATGCATCAATACACCCCGGAAATCTGATTCATATGGCGTTCTATCCCTTCCCAATACATTTGCAAAAAAGATTACTTTACCGGGACCAAAAACATCAGAAGGAAGCCAACGGATACTGGTCCAATCAATATCGAGGCGAAGATCTGATTCAAATTGGGCGGTAAATCCCCGAATGGAAGACCCGTCAAACGTAAGATTAGAGGTTGATTCTAATAAAAACTTTTTATCATAATCCAACATGTGAAATCTACCTTCAATATCGGAAAAACAAAGCGTTACTGCCTTTATTCTTTTTTCATCTTCTAAATATTTACGGTATTCTTTCTCCAAAAGCTTTCTATCTTCTGTTACGGCACGCTCTTTTGCACGTAAATTCATTTCTTCAAGTTTTTCGTATGAAAGTTCCAAAAAGTTCTTTATATTATTTTCATTCATATTTATATTAATTTTTGTTGACTTTAAATTAAAATTAACATTAATTATAATAAATGTCAATAAATCAAACTATACCAATAAGATGGTTGCTATGATATTAGAAATGTGGATCAGTGTATTTTTATATTCCGACTAAATCGTGGTTAGCGTTTATGAAAATTGAGGGCGGCTGAATTAATACAATAGCGGAGTCCTGTCTGAGTGGGACCGTCGTTGAAAAGATGTCCCAAATGACCACCGCATTTTTTACACAATACTTCAGTTCTATGCATACCAAGGGAAGAATCATCCTGAAGAATAATGTTTTCTTTGTTTAACTGCCTATCAAAAGACGGCCAGCCACAATCACTGTCAAATTTGGTGTCGGAGGAAAATAGTGGAATCCCACATGCGGCACACTCATACATCCCACTCTCATGATTATTTAACAGTGGTCCTGTAAATGGTGCTTCTGTTCCCTTTTCCCGCAAAACATGGTACTGCTGGGCAGTCAGCTTTTTCTTCCATTCCTCTTCGGATAACGTCTTTAAATCATGTGTATTACTCATAGTATGTATGATATCAAATCTATTATAGAGAACAAGCTCTCCTATTTAAAAAGAGAGAATTTACGAGTTACTGGATCTACGTCAGATCTTTGACCAAACAAACAGATACCAAAATACTCAAGGTCAGCCTCTGATGTATTTTTTGTTCGTTCCAATTGTTCCTCACTCGATCCCTCAACCATAGTATGTGTGAAATCGGTAAAGGCAATACCTTTCTCAATTGCGAGATTGCGTACAGTACGGATGTGGTTGGAGGTATCGGCTCTCAGGATTATAAACGGATAATAGGAAATATTGGGATGGATTCCGCCTTCTTTATCTTCGTAACGCAGGAAATTCATCTCGGATGTTTTCTCATATCCTCCTGCCAACCCGGCAGTCATATGCCCTAATGCGTTCAGAAGTCTTCCAAGCGCAATCTTTTTATTCAAAATCGCAACGAATTTATAGTCTCCATCCATACCTCTATTATACACCCAACTCGTATGTAGTTAAGAATAAATAAATTGCAGGTAGTATTAAAATTGGACACCCTTCATCTTTTGTCCCAGTACTGTTCCATCCATTCCTATGGAGTCACCGTTACCCATCATCATTGTTTTACCTCCGGGCAGCACTACTTCACCATTTTTCATCACTTTGGAACCGTTGGTCAAAATCATATCTTCTGTCATCGGACTTAGTTGGCCATCCTTCATTACATACATTTGCCCATTTAGTAACATCATGCGATTAGCCTGAGCTTTCAGCTCATTCAGTTGACCATCTTTCTGGTTGTACATAATGCTCAGTGTCGTAATTTTTGCAGAATATTTTACTTTGGCAACCATAAATCCACCTACTAAACCAATAACCAAAGCAATTAAGGCAATCCACAATGTTGCGCTGCCAGATTTTGGAGCTGTTGTATTTTTTCTACTTTTACCCATGTATTCAACTTCTAACTGCTAACATCTAACTGCCAACAAAAATTCTTTATACAATTGTTATTAGTTATTCGCTAGTTGTTAGTTGTTATTATTTCACCTCCTTTATTATCCTACTATGCAGTACCTCTATCTATAGTAGAAGATAGGTTTTATTGCTGTCAAGTTTCTAACTGCTAATTGCTAATTGCTAATTGCTAACTTTTATTATAAGTACTGGGCTGTCAATATTAATGGGCTGAAGAAGTTGCAGCCGGAGAAAGAGTCAAAACAGGAGTCGGAATAGAAGTTGCAGCCGGAGTAGCAGTTGGAGCTTCCACGGCTATAGTAGGCGTTGGGGGTATTGTTGGAACCGAATATTGCACTGTTGGTTTTATCTCTGGAGTTGTACGCAGTTGCAATTGTATAAAAGCGCCATTTGCCTGTTGTTCATCTGTGTTAACACCGGCTATCTTTAAAAGATCTTGATATGTAGCATCTATCTGAAAATTCAGCTCATTAATAGAACCAAAATCCTGCTGCATCAGCGTAAGCAACTGATCAATATCGATTTCAAGTTTTGCTCCTTCTCCTGCTTCATAGAATTTCTTAAGCGCTGTGAGGACTTTTTCCTGATTGGAAAGATATGAAGATATATGAGCATTGCGCTGGTCAATTAGGCTATACAGCTTTGCTGCTTTATCACTCAATGCCTGGTTAGAACTATCAATTTGCTGCGATTTTAAAGCAACAGTTTCTTTTACAAGTTTACCCATTCGTTGAGAATTTTGAATATTTTGAGAAAGGCCGTCTGCTATCAGTTTTAATGCTCCCTCTACGTCATGGTTTTTTCCATATGATGACAATTGTGAAAAATTGAAATTATACGATCCCAAAATAGCTTTGGTTGTTGAATCTACTACTTGATACGCAACGATAAAGTTTTGCGGCAGACTTGATCCTGAAAAAAACTTGAAATAGCCAATCAAAAGGACGAGTCCCACAGTTAATCCAGTAACTAAAACAAAAAGGGAATTTTTTGGTTTAATTAATTTTTTCTCTTGGTTTGATAAGATAGGAACAAATTCTTCCATACTATTTGAGTCTCCTCACTATACCAGAATATTCTTTGATTTTCCTCTCTTTTTTCTCAATAATTCACTGATCATTGAATCATTGAAAATTTGTCCTGAGCTCAGTCGAAGAATTCAATGAAAATTGACAATTGTTTACCCTTGATACCCGCTTTACCTTTTTCTACTTTCTTCTACCTCTCGTACATCTCCCACACCTCCTATCT
>CAZCCG010000003.1:8241-60335 GCA_964497535.1 uncultured Gammaproteobacteria bacterium | reverse complement strand
CCATACTGACTCATCTATTGACATTAAGCCTGATTATTGCAATACTTTATTATATTATTCATGGATAAGAAAAAATCATCCTCTTCCTATCCTTCATGGTTCATACCTGCACTTGCAGGCGCCATTTTGGTACTGGCATGTATTGTAGTAGGGTTCTATTTCTTAAATCCGAATCCAACAACAAAAATAACCAATTCTCTTTCAGCAATCTCCGGAACAATTGATTTTAATGGAGTTCCCCCGCAAGGATCAACAATTACTATTGCATCCCGGCTTTCCGGATCATCACAATTTTCAAATGTAATTGTCGGTATTGCACCGCAAGACGGTGCTGTATGGAGCTGGGACGATGCGGTAAAAGGACAGGCATACCAACTACAGGCATATCTTGAAAGTAATGGTAAAATAATTGCTAAATCATCAATCCAAACATTTGCGGCCCCTGCCACATTTGAAGTACTCCGGCTCAATGCACCTGCTCAACCAAATCAGAATCCGACTCAAAATCAAAACAAAAACTCAAATACACCTGCTGCACAAGCCGCCATTTCAGGCAGCTTTAATCTCAACGGATACATTCCATCCGGCAGTACTATTACTATTACCCAGCGACAAATCGGATCATCACAATTTTCAAACGCTGCCACTGGAATTACTGCAGCTGATAACGGTGCATGGTCGTGGCTCAACGCCACCCAGGGAGCAACGTACGAAATGCAAGCAACCCTTATCTCAAATGGCAGCAATGTGGCCCAATCCGGAGTTATAACAGTCAGCGCGCCGGCCAGCAATGAATCATTTACTATTAATTCACCCCTTTCCCCTCCACAACCTTCAACCGTATCAATTACAGGCTATATTAATTTCAATGGTTCGGCACCATCCAATAGCTATATAACGCTTGGCGTGCGTCCTACTGGGACAACTACTTTTACACAGATTTCAAATAACATCCCCGCT
Source organism: uncultured Gammaproteobacteria bacterium (assembly GCA_964497535.1). Classification (GTDB taxonomy): domain Bacteria; phylum Patescibacteriota; class Microgenomatia; order Levybacterales; family UBA12049; genus CAZCCG01. Next base: position 59,375 of record CAZCCG010000003.1, on the reverse strand, counting down.
ACCAACAATGCCGGGTGGGCATACAATAATGCCCAGTCAGGAACCTCGTATGACCTTCAGGCATATTTATGGGTTAATGGCCAACCTTCTGCTCAATCTCAGATTTTGACGGTAGCAGCCCCCGCCACATCTGAAGTACTTACCATCAACGCGCAAACCCAACCCGCCCAACCGAATTCCAATACTATCAATGCATCATGTGGTAACCAACAAAATAACCAATATCAGGTAACAGTTAACTTTAATACCCAAAGCAATTTGCAAAATGTGCAACAATATCAGGTTACCATTGGCACCTCAAGTGGTGGAAATCAAACGTATACCACAACTACCAATCCAAGTAACCCCAATTCATCTCAATCTCTTACCACAGGATATATCCTCAACCAAGGACAAACGTACTATGCTCAATATGCATATACTACCTGTACCAATTGCAGTACCTGGTCTCCGGTATCTGCTTCGGTAACCCTCAATTGTAATGCAGCGCCACCTACTAATACGCCGTATCCCTCAAGCACACCGTATCCTACCAGCACGCCATATCCTACCAATACACCCTACCCGACTGCAACGAGCACGCCTGCTCCAACTCCAACCAGTACACCAATTCCAACACCCACTGATCTTCCACCAACCAACGGACCACCAGGGAACTAAAACTGCAGTGTAACTCAATTATTTTTCTGATATACTACAACTAGCATGGAATCAAATATATTAGCGTTTCTTAAATCACTCTCTCCAAAACTCTGTGTTTTATCTACTATCAATACGGAGGGTAAACCGGAATCGGCTGTAATGGGTTTTTGCATAAAAGATGACTTAACAGTGATCCTCAGTACCAATCTACATACTAGGAAATACCAGAATTTAAAAAATCATCCAAACGTCTCTCTGGTTTTTGGATGGAATTTTGACCAAAAAAATGTCCAATATGAAGGTGTTGCAATTACTATTGAAAATGGCGATCTTTATACTAAAACCGAAGAGTTTTTCTTCGGACAAAATCCGGAAGCAGCAAAATTTAAAGGAAAAGATACGGTATTTATCGAAATCAAACCAACATGGATAAGGCTTCTGGATATTACCGTGCACCCTCCCGTTCACGAAGAAAAGACATTCTAATCTTTTTATTATTTATCTTTTCCCAATACTTTTCCAAGCAGTTTGTACGTTTCCTCTTGTGCCTGACGTTCGGTCATACCTTGAGAATCCGCAGCTGCTTTAAATGTTTTGTTCGTAATAGATTTCCCACTCGGTTCTGCCCCGGCATTTCCCTGACCCATATCATCATCAGGCATACCGCATCCACAGTTGTAACACATATATATACACCTCCCTTCGTTCGGTTAAGGTCAAAAGTTAAAATTTAAAGTTCAAAATTGTGGTATTCTTATCAATAGGGTACTATATTTTTAGCTTTTCACTTGAAACTTTTAGCTTTTTAGTAGCCCGTAAAGCTTTCTCTTTTTATATTTTCCGAAGCAATACCTGCTTGTATCAACATTTCCTGGGTACCCGTTGCCATTTGTGGCGGTCCGACAACAAAATAGAGCTTATCTTCCAAAGTCTTGAGATGATCCTCCAAAACTGCTGCGTCGACTCTGCGTTTTTCACCCGTCCAGTTCGGATCCTGAGTAATAATTGAAACCAGTTTGAATTGTGGAATTTCCTCTGCGAGTTTTTCTAAATCTGAAGCAAACGCAGTCGTTTGTGGGGTCGAATTGGAATAGAATAATGTAATAGTATAGGGAAGTTTTTGGTCATGTACATATCCAAGCATACTCATAAACGGCGTTATCCCGATTCCTCCGGCAATAAATACCAATGGCATGGTTGACTCCTGCGGCAGCCCAAATATTCCTCGAGGTCCTTCAATTTCTACCTGAGTACCGAGAGGAATTTCCCGCAGCGACCGTTTGAATGCGCTGGAATTCTCTCCAATTCGTGTTGCCATAGTAATAATTCCTTTCTGTGTTGGTGAATTTACAATTGAGAAGTGACGACGATTTCCACGCTCATCGGTATAGGGAGGATTTGGGATTTCTATAAAGAACCACTGGCCTGCTTTGAATACAAACTCTTGTTCTCCTAGGTCATAGGTGAAAAGAAATGTTCCTAACGCAATTTCTTTTCGTTCTTTTAGACTTGCCTTCATGCACTATAGAATACCATGAAATTTAAGATAAGAAAAGCTGATCTATTTTCCAAAACGGCGCTGCCTGAAGGCATAATCTTGCAGTGCTTTGTCAAACTCATCTTTATCAAAGTCAGGCCAATATGTACTAGTAAAATACAATTCACTATATACCCCCTGCCATGGTAGATATCCACTGAGCCGCTGTTCTCCACCCGTTCTAATAATTAAATCAGGATCAGGCTGCCCTACCGTATACAAATAATGAGAAAACTGCTCTTCATTCATTGTTTTCTTACCCTCTGCCAACAATTGATTAATTGCGCGGAGAATCTCGACTCGTCCGCCATAATTGAGGGCGATATTTAAAGTAATCGCAGTATTATCTTTTGTATCTTCAATAAGTTTTTTTACATTTTGTGCAATGTCTGAGGGAAATTTTCCGTAATCTCCTAAAATACAGATTCTAATATTTTTCTTTTTAAAACTTGTCATCATAGGGCTTTTGAAAAAAGAACGAAATATTTGCATCAGCGTATCAACTTCTTTTTTTTCCCGATTCCAATTTTCGGTGGAAAATGCCCAGAAGGTTATATAAGAAATACCGAGCGAAAGAGCATAGTTGGTAATCGTTTCAATCTTTTTATATCCGTTCGTATGACCTATTCGGATAGGTAAGCCTCGTTGCCTGGCCCACCGACGATTTCCATCCATGATAAGTGCTATATGCTGTGGAATTTTCAACGTATTATCCATGATGTGCTAAAAATTGTCCTGTTAATAATGCCCATGGTGTATACGAAGCATCTTTTTTTAAACACTCCTCTATAAATTCTTTTTTATTAAGCCATTTATATTCATATACTACATCCGAATCTGAATGAATTTCCCCTTCATAGGTACCGATTAGAATTGCGCAGTATTCATTCTCGCAATTTTTTTCATGTTGTGCAAAATAATTAAATCCACCAACTTTTTTAACTTCTGCATCCGTAATACCCATTTCGGTAGACAAACATCGTGTTGCTGATTCCTGGTATGACTCATCATGGTTTATCAGATGTAACGTATGGGTCGTTGCGGTAATATCCCAATATTCATTCCACAGTGCATGTTTTCTCTTCTGAAGCAGAACTTCTCCTGTACTGTTTTCCAAAAGGACAATAAAGGCCCGGTGATGCAATCCTTTTCCACTGTGACATTCTTTTCTTGAAGCGTATTTTCCTAAAAAATTATCCTGTTCATCAACCAGTAATAATTGTTGTTCATCATGCTGCATAGAATTCACCTCCTACTTCCTGCCGTTGCGGTATTCCATTATACCTTTCTACTACGGGGATTTCTATCTTTATATCTTTATTTCTTTCTCTTACCTCACAATGCTGGCGTAAAGAAAAGTCCGGCGGGATAACAGGGACCCTCAGATCTGGCCGTTGACGGTAGGTATCCAACCTGTCTTGAATAACACCATTTGCAACAAGTTTTGAAACAACATGTTGTGCTACAGGACGAGCATTATCGGTTTGAAGAAATTGAGATGGAGACACCCATCCTCGAGGAATTGCTTCATGGGCGTCCAACGGACTTCCATTGATAGGTTCCCCATCATAGATTACCACAAAAGGATTACATACATACTGTCTGCCGTTTCTTGGATCCAGATAAGGAATCTCATCACCAGTTATATAACCCGGGTCAACAGTAAATAACCGTTGTGAAAGCCGGGGCATCACCGGCTCACCTTCATGATCAAAATCATCAAACACTTCTGCCAATCCACCCAGCAACGTCGTATGGGGTTCTTCTCCTTCTTTTCTTGTCTCAATTGGAACTGATATTTCTCCTTTTTTTCGCCCCGTTCCCGCTTTATCTGCTGCATCTTCTTGAACAAAAATCTTGCCAGTTAAAGCATCTACTAACAGTAATACTCCTCCTTTTTTAACAATGAGTGTTTCTTTCTCGGAGACTCCATTATCATGTGCTGATCCAACTTCTACTGCCATAGTTATCGAATAATTGTGCCATGAATTGTTTGTCCTTGATATGCTAATAAAAGTTCCTCTGGCATATTTCCATTGATAAGCCATGTCTGAAATCCATATTTTGTCATCTTGAGTGCATCTTCAATTTTGTGTTTCATTCCACCTGTCACATCTACGTATGACATAGTTTCAATATATTGCTGTGCATTATTCCATTCTTTTTGTGTGATTGAGGGAATCGTTTGTTTTTTATCATCATACATACCATTGGCATTAACGACTTGTATAATTTTTCTAACCGGAGTTCCACTGCGTCTTAGATATACTGCAATTTTATTGAGTGTTGTCTCTCCCGAATAAATTGTTGATTTCCATTTCTTATCCCAAATGACATCTCCATAGACAACAGGAATAAGATTTTGTTTCAAAAGTTCTGGAATAACAGATAAATTATGGTTTTTGAGTTCCCCTTCCTCTGTTAGAAACATACTTGCAGGGCTTATGGCTACAGCAGGAATACCCTGCTCAAGTAGAATCTCCATTACAATGCTATTAATCGTTAATGCGTCAAAAGCAACAGTAGCAATCCCAATTCTAGAAGAATATCCTTTTTTGCCACCGTATTTTGCTGCCGAAGTATGGGCAAAACTGCCTACGCCGTGGCTAAGCACCAAAGGTCCCTTGAGTTTTTTAATCTGCTTTGCCAATTTACGAATTACATCCCGGCGAGCCGTGTAAGGCTTGCTTTTATCGGTGATAACCGATCCACCAATTTTGATAAGAGTTACCGGGTCCATAAGGTATAGTATTAGTCGCAAAAATAGATAAAATCATTCTTTTTGGTTTTATTTTGGTATAATCACACCATGTCTTTGATTCAACGAGTCATCCAAGGAGATCAGGCAGCTACAGTTGAGTTTTATCACGATTATTGTGACCAGATATACCGATATCTTTCTCATAAATTGCCAACCCCGGATGATGCGCATGACCTGATGCAGCAGACCTTTCTCGATGCCCTTGACAGCCTCTATACCTTGCAAGACGAGAATAAAATACTTCCATGGCTATATCGTATCGCCCATCATAAAACAGTTGATTTCTATCGCAAACGCAAAATTAAATCTCTCCTGTTATCTCATGTTCCTTTTTTACAATTGGCAGCAAATGAAATCAATGAACCTGAATTTCAGTACGAAAAAGACAGAATTCGAGAGAAAATCCAACAAACATTTGATTGTCTTTCAGATAAGCATAAGAAGATATTAATAATGCATTATGAAGAAGGAATGAGCATAAAAAGTATCGCACTACTATTGGATCTTTCACCAAAAGCAACCGAATCATTACTATTTCGCGCACGTCAGAAATTTAAAGGAGTATATGAACGAACATAAATTCTTGACAGAGCTGGGAAAACGAGCATATCAACAAAAATCATTGCGTGATTCAGGATTACTATTTACAATTGTTATGCTTTTTGGAACCCATCCGTGGAGAATTATTATTCCTCTTTCTTTGTTTCTCACTGTCGTGTGTACAACTCTATTTAAAATCGACTATGTTAATGCAATTTTATGGATTTTTGGAGGATTGCCATGAAGATTCGAAAGCGCGCCTTTGTTTTATTTGTAGGATATGTATGGACTAAATTACTGGTAGGATTTATTATTCATCCTTATAAATCCATCCGGGAAACCGCATCAGCCCATATTTTTCTTCCTGTAGTATTTAGTCCCCTGTACGCATTGTGCTTACTCTTTATCATGGGACGGCTGGGGACAATACTTTTTGACTTTTATGGTTTTAAAAGAGAAATAATCGCTTTGATCTTAAGTACCGGATTATTTTCTATTGTAATGTGGCAAATTATACTGGTGTATTTTTTTATCCATTTTGTAAGACAAAAAACATCCTGAATATGCTACACTACTGATCTAATGGCAGTAAAATATAAACAATATTTTATCGATATGTGTCAGACCAACCAAGATCTTTTTGATTCATTCAAAAAGATCCACGATCAGTATGCACTGGAACCGAAACAATATCAAAAAGAATTCAATACGGAAGGAGAAAAGGTCCTGGCTATCATCCGCCGTATGGATAATCAGTTATGCAGTCAATCAGAAGGCGGAAAATATGGCAGATATGCTTCAAATCTCAGCGACAAATTCTGGACGGAAGTAAGAATATATTTTCCAAAGATAGACTTTGTTGGGACAGAATACATTTAACTGGGCCTACTGCTCATTGTTAACTGTTCTCCCTTACCAACTTCCTCCACCGCCGCCGCCAAACCCTCCTCCTGACGATCCTCCACTTGAGAAACCACCACTACTGGATGGTGTCGATGCAATCGCGGAAGACATCGAACCTGAAAAATCATTGACGCTGGATACAAAGGAGCTCGTCGTAAACGGATGAGTCCCGTAATACCCTGCTACCGCATAGGGTATACCCATGTCTTTCATTGCTTGCGCAAATTTCACAGTCAAGCCAAATACAATAGCGTACGGAAGAACTTCATTGAATAAATTCTTATCTTCAAAAAATCGCTGTCGGTATTTCTCTGCTTTCTCTACAAATTCACGGTATCCCCTAATTCTTCGATATAATTCATGACCCTGGGCAGTTCTTCGAGACATTGAGCGTGAAAGAACAACGAATAATATCCCTGCAGGAAATAATCCTGCACCAATATCCGTTCCCAACACACTTGCATTCGTAATACTGATGAAAAATAAAACTACAGTCGCGATCATAAAAATCAATGCACCAGCAAAATAGGCAGTACGGATAGATTCTGGGCTACCCACAAATAATTTCTTATGAACGAGCTCCTCGTATAGCATTTCTTTGGTTTTTTTGAGTTTTTCATAAAATGTGTCTCGCAGCTTTGATACAGTAACTTTTGAACCGGTTTCAAATAAAGAATCCAATAAATATTTTTCATACCCGCGCAAATCCCTGGTGCTTTTTTTTGTACGGGTCATTTCATAATCGTTTTTACCAAAAAGCCATTGTTTGGGTAATTCTTTAATAGTCATGTAACCCCGGCATGTTAGATCAATAATGGTTGCTGTTATATCAAGCGTATCTGCACGTTGATCCATAATTACGCCAATTTCTGCCGGACGAAGATTCTGGGGCGGTGTATATTCAACAACCGTTGTTTCATGTACTCCTACCGGTTGTGCGCTTTCTTTTGCTGATGTATCAAAGGCAGCACCTTGGGGTTTCCACAAATCACGACCCTTGTGATACCACAAAAGAATTACCCCAACAATTCCTAAGATCCCCAAAGCCAGCGTGAACAAAAGTGACTGGCGGGAAAAGAGCTTTTGAGTAAATGACTGTACCGTACGTAGTGGAATGACTCCCTTTTTATACGCACTGACAATGGTAAATCCTTCAGAGGCTTGTAATTGTCTGGTTGTTTGAAAATAAGCTTCTTTTGCAGTCCTCTGGGTAAATAGGCAGGGAGTCTTGGAACCGGAAACTCCTTGGTAACAGGTGCTTTTCAAAAGAATATCCTGTGGAAATGTTACCACGGCTGTGGCTTTTCCGATGGGGACATCCCAATTATTACCAGTCACATTCCAGTAAAACTCGTCATACTCTTTATAACCTCTCAGTACCCCTGTTACTTCATAGGTAATCGTATAGGTATGTTTTCCCGCAAGTGTTCGATCGGAATCCCCAATTTTTATTTCTTTGTAGTCCCCGCTTTCGGTTATTGAGTAAGTAGCATTGTGGGAATCCTGCAGGACTTGTTTGATAGAGACATCGGTATAGGTATCTTCTCCAGCGCTTGACTGATAGACATAGGGAATATCCCGGTAGATTCCATGTTTGTAGGTGGTATTAAAATCAACCGAGATCTGTTCTTCTACCAGTGCTACCCCTGACTTTTGGATAAAAATCCGATCATCAAAAGAAGTAATTACCCACTCTCTGCTTTGAGCAGAAACAGAAGGAACAAACAGGAACAATAAGGATATAAATAATACAAGGAACCTTTTCACAACACAATTGTAGCAGAAAGCTATACCCGCCAAATAATTTTCAATTATCAATTTGAAATTTTCATTGAATTTTTAATGTCTCAAAAGTCAATTTTTAAACAAATTACAACTATTTCACTAGTTCTTTCTGAAAGAATTGTAGGCTTCGATCAATCGCAATGGTCCAGCTGCCGTTACCAAAATTATGATTCTCACCCGGATAGGTAAAATATTCTACCGATGTGCCTTGTTTTTTTAAATCCTCATTGAGGGTATCAGACCATTTTACTGGAACTTCAACATCTGATAATCCCTGATGCAGTTGTATCGGTGCGGTAATATATTTGTAATAATTTGGCGGGGAAAATTTTTCGGCATCATAGTCTTTTTCAAAATCAGCTGCCACCTGTATTAATGCTTTTCCGTGATCATCATATTCATCAATAAAATACAAAATAGAGTACGGGAAAACCGAACTTACCGGATTCCAAAGAACCGTTGGGTACGGCTTGCCGGTAATCGATAAAACTGAAAGCGCAATATGGCCTCCATTGCTATGCCCCCAAATACCAACCTTTAAACTATCTGCCAACACAGAACTAGAACTGGCAGATAAAACAGTATTTAACGTCGGTATTGCAGAAAATAATGAGAGAGATGTTGTATAGGTTTGAAATCGATCCTCCAATGAATCCTGTGAGGCAGGATCTGAATCACCATATCCCAAAAAATCCGGAGCAAGTGTGATAAAACCATGAGAAGCAAAAAATTCTCCATCCCGAAGCGTTCCCATTCCTTCCGCGTATTGTTCCCGTGGAACAAATCCCCGAAATAGTACCAATACCGGGTATGTCCCCGGCTTTTTGGGAATATCCATCAACCCGCTCACCTTTTTGCCATTGTCCCTGAAATAGAACAAAGATGAGGTGTAATCAGAAGTAGTTTTTATCGTTTTCCCAAGCGTTATTTGGCTTGGAGGAACTTTTTGCTTACGAAGATTCTCAAAAGTATACTTCTCAAGAGGTTTTTCGGTGAGTTTTTTTAGGCTCAACGGACTGATTACCGACTCCCTCTTCAGATACCGATACAGGAAAAAACTTCCGACCACAACTGCCACCAGAAGCAAACCAAACCCAATCCATTTTTTCATACTCCTATTATACTCTCCACAGCTTTTCAGCTAAATTTCACTTTTCTTTCTTACTATCAGGCATATACATTTTTCTGTAAATGCTATTACTGATTACTTACAGAATTATTGCTGTATTCTCAATCTCAACAAGTACGATAACTACTATATGAAGGGAGGTGACAATTATGGCTAAAGGAAAAGGACGCGGATTTGCTTCAATGGATCCGCAAAAACAACGTCAAATCGCAAGTAAAGGCGGAAAAGCAGCTCATGCAAAAGGAACAGCCCATGAGTTTACTCCTGAAGAAGCGAAACGCGCAGGACGCAAAGGTGGACGAAGACGATCCTAAGTTCAGTCACTTTACTTCGTAAGGCAAGCAGATACAGACTTATCTGCTTGTTTTATGTATATGATTGTGCCGCCCTTTGATTTTCTAACTCTCCCCGCAGGAGCGGCTTGCCCCATGGATAACGAGGAGTATAGAGAGCACTTCGTAAAATAAGATTTACCAATTGAATTGCTTTTTCTATAGCCACTATAATAATTGCACTCTCTGTAGCGTTGGCATCCAACGTAATGTGGAATGTGCCCCACGGATCTTTTTTCCAATTCCAATTGGTTACGCCACTATATTCAGCTTTCTCCAACCCCGTAGCCAACTTCAATTCACACAGGTATTCCAAAACAATATGCTCAAATAAATGGCCGATCTCAGTCTGTTTTACTTCTTCGCAAAATGGGGTTTTTGAATCATTAAAACATTCACATACTAAAATACTTGGCAAAAAATCACGCAAAATAGAATACGTGAGAGGAATTTCCCGCGTATTTACAATAGATGTCCGCAGTTGCATGGTGACAGCTGTGCTTTTAGGGGTAAGTAAAACCGCAAGATTATAGTAATCAGTAGTACGGGTAAAATAGTGGTCAGAGACTGAGGACTTACTATGCATTTGCATAATTCTTACGTAATTCTCATACTATACCTGCGAATTGTTGTTTGTCAAGCTGAACAGTAAAAAACTTCTCTTTTTTCTTACACTTCTCACATCCATCTCTTATTGCATGCCTGTATGCTTTTGCTCATGGCCAATAATAACTCTGCTAATGAATTTTACGCAAAAGTCTTGGATATTCTGCTTTCAAATGCAATACCTTTCATGGTAGGCGGAACATTTGCCTTCACTGTGTATACTGGTATCGAACGCCCGACCAAGGATCTAGATATCTTTTGTACCCAAGAGGATTACCCAAAAGCGCTGAAAGCTTTGAATAACGCAGGATATAGAACTGAACTCACTGACTGGCATTGGCTTGCCAAAGCTTTTGATGATAAAAAACATTTTGTAGATTTCATCTTTGTAGAAGCCAATGAAAAAAGGAAAGTTGACCAGTCCTGGCTTAAAAATGCTAGGCAAAGTATTCTTTTTGGTCATCAAGTAAAGCTTATGCCTCCGGAAGAAATGCTCTGCTCAAAAGTCTATGTCCAGAGCCGGGAGAAGTTTGATGGACCTGACGTTGTACATTTGATACTCAAACAGGGAAAAACGCTCAATTGGCAGCTTATTTTTGATCGTATGCAGGATCACTGGCAAGTATTGTTCTCCCATTTACTGATGTTCCGCTTTATTTATCCCTCAAAAAAAGATATTATCCCTAAATGGTTGATGGAAAAACTCTTATATTACACACAACGCGACCTGCAGATACCTCCCTCTGAAGAAAATATTTCCAGGGGGTTACTTCTCTCCCGTACCTTTTACGGTATCGATATGGCACAATGGGGATTCCATGATGCAACCTTTCACCCATGAAAAATAATCTCGAAAAAGTGAGAATCGCCGCCCTCTCTGATATCCATGTGAAAGAAGATTCACAAGCTGCATACCAGGAATTACTCCGTGATATTTCAAAAGAAGCTGATGTATTGATCCTCGGCGGAGACCTGACCCATCATGGTCTACCAAAAGAAGCAGAGGTTTTGGCACGAGAGCTGAATTTCTGTAGTATTCCGATAGTGGGAGTTTTGGGGAATCATGACTTTGAAACAGGACACGAACACGAGGTCAAAACCATTCTTTCAGAACGTATGCATCTTCTGGAAGGCAACCCTACGGAAATAGAAGGCATTGGTTTTGCAGGCGTAAAGGGATTTGCCGGCGGATTTGGCAACCAAATGCTGAGCCCCTTTGGTGAAGAAATGATCAAACGATTTGTCAAAGAAGCAGTAAATGAGAGCCTGGATCTGGAGAAATCACTTAATGATTTGCAAACCAGGCATAAAGTTGTAGTTATGCACTATTCCCCTATCCCGGACACGTGTGTAGGTGAAGCCGTGGAGATATTTCCATTTTTGGGATGCTCACGATTGGCAGAACCGGTTGATTTGCTGGGAGTAACAGTGGTCTTCCACGGCCACGCTCACTACGGATCACCAGAGGGAAAAACACCCAAGGGTATTCCTGTATTCAATGTAGCCTATCCCCTTATGCAAACAGTCTCGCCTCAAAAACCGTATAAGATTGTAGAATTACCAATTGATCATTCTTCTACTATCGATCATACCAAACGGCATAAGACAAATAAATTATATAGTAATATATAGTTGAGTATTACTCCAGAGGTTTCGGAGGAGGTATTTTAGTAACTTTTTGTTCTCCATTTTCTAAATCTTCTACTTCATACCCCATATCTTTTAGGGTATTTCGTAGTTCATCCGATTTCTCAAAATCTTTATTCACGCGTGATTCTTCCCGTTTTTTTAGCACTCGAGCTACATTATCTGCTAGATCTTCGCTTTTTATAGCCTCAGTAGGTTGGTCCAACTGTAACCCTAGTACAGAATCGAACCTGAGAAGGGCATGCCTCTTTGCAGCAGGATCAAGCGGAGATTTTAGAACTTCCCATACGATACTGAGGGCTTTTGACATATTAAGGTCGTCGTTAATTGCTTGGGTATACTGCTCTTCATAGGATTCTAATCCTTGAGCTTTTGCAGTTTCTGCTTTTAGTTGAGGATCCCATAGTTCATGTTGGAGACGCTTGAGTGCCGTTTGGGCTGCAGTAAGAGACTCCCAGGTAAAGTTCATTTCCTGCCGGTAATGAGTCTGTAAATAAAGATAACGAAGACTTAAGGGATTGAATCCTTTTCGTATAATTTCCTCGACCGTATATATGTTACCCAAACTTTTACTCATCTTCTCTCCCTCAACTTTTAGGAAGTTGTGATGTACCCAATAACGAGAGAATTCATGTCCTGTAGCAGCTTCAGACTGGGCAATCTCATTTGTGTGATGAATTGCTATATGATCTATTCCCCCCGTATGGATATCAAGCGTTGGACCTAACTCTTCTAGGCTCATTGCGCTGCATTCTATATGCCATCCAGGAAAACCAATTCCCCACGGGCTTTCCCATTCCATCTGCCGTTTTTCTCCTTTCGGAGAAAATTTCCACAAGGCAAAATCCGTTGAGTATTTTTTACCCTCAACAAAATCAATTCGGGCACCTTTCATAAGATTTTGTATATTTTGATGAGAAAGTTTTGTGTACGATTTTATTTTTGAGGTGTCAAAGTATACTCCATCCGCTATACGATAGACATACCCTTTCTTCTCGAGCACTTTTATAAGCTCTGTCTGCGCTTGGATATAGTCAGTGGCATGCATGATTTTATCAGGCAGAATAACATTGAGTTCATGCAGGGATTCAAAAAATTGTTTTTCAAATTTCTTGGCAATATCCCAAACCGATAGTCCGAATTTTGCAGCGCCCTTTTCCATCTTGTCTTCACCCGTATCGGCATCTGAAACCAGATGCCCGACATCGGTTATATTCATCACATGCTTTACTTTATAGCCATTCCAGGCAAGTACCCGCTTGAGAATATCATCCCCCACATAGCGGCGCATATGTCCAATATGCTGATAGTCATATACGGTCGGACCACAGGAATACATTTTGACCAAGGGTGGATTTTGAGGCTTAAATTCTTCTATACTGCGGGTAAGGGTATTATAAAGCTTGAGCATATCTGTATTTAGTATATAGCATTATTGTATTTTGTATAAATACAATATCTAATTCTACAAAATACTAGATACAAAATACTAGATACAAATTAGCCGGCTCCTGCAATCTTTCTTTCTGCGTTCGTCTGGGCACGTTGAGTAGCTAAATCAGGCCCTTTTTCCTGCTCTTTGATCTGTTTATCCTGCAAATCCTCCATTTCAAGCCGATCTACCCGTTCTTGTGGCCGCTCCTGTTTTTCTGGCTCGGGTGTGGGAGTCGTGAGCGGAATATAATAAAACTGATCATGGAGCTGTTGGCGGGCTGCTTCCAAACTCTGTTTTGTAGTCGTATCCGATTCTTGCTTTTGAGTTTTCAACTGTTCGGCAGACATCGGTGGTACATCACCATAGAAGAGCTTGAGATCCTCTTTTGCCTGATCTTTATTGGCCGCCGAATTGGCACTTGATTCAGCCAACTGCGCAGAAGAAGAATCTGAAGCAGGTTGCGGTTGATTTCCTCCCGGTTTTATTTGCGAAATTACCGCCTGAGCGACATTTTGGGGCACCCCTTTGGCCTGCTGTCCCATCTGTTGTGGAATCGACCCCAGGCTTTCCAATGCCTCGCCAAATAAATCATCATTCATAGATAATTAATAATATCTAATTTCTAAACTCTAAACAAATTCCAATGTTCTAAATCCCAATATCTAAACAAGAAGAGTTTTGAGTTTAGATCATTTGTATTTTGATATTATTTAGAATTTGTTATTTGATGATACCTAATTCTTCCTTGGCATCATCGCTTATTTTGTCAGGATCCCAAGCGGGTTCCCAAACTAAGTTAATCATAACATCCTTCACCTCGTCAATTTTTTTGACAGCTTCAGGAACCCATTCTTCAAAAACAATTGAAAGTGGACACCCGGGACTGGTAAGCGTCATAACAACCTCTACCGCACCTGTTTTTTGATCTATTTTGATATCATAAATCAATCCTAAGTCTACAATATTGAGATTGAGCTCAGGATCTATAACTGTCTTGAGCTGTTCCAAAACCTGCTCTTTCGTTATCATAAAATCTCTAATTTTTTAAACAAGGGATACGTTGGCGGTGTAAGTGGAACTTTGGAAAGTTCTGACTTGCTCAACCACTTCAATTCTTCAATATCATCTCCGGGTTTTGCCTCTCCTGCCTGGTATTGTGTTCTAAACACCAGAAAAACATAATGAATATCACTCCCTGTTTTATCTTTTGTATAGTCTTCGTCAAAAGTAATATGTTTCAATGCTCCGACTTCAATATTTGCTTCTTCTCGTACTTCACGTCGAAAGGCATCTTCTATAGATTCCGTTTCCACATCAACTCCGCCTCCAATCAAATGCCAGGTATTCGGATAAGGACCTACGTCTTTTGGCTTTCTTCCAAACAAAAACGTGCCATCTTTTTCAATAATTCCCGTTACGATAAGTCTTGCTTTCATACTATATACTAAATACTATTTAGTAGTCACTGCGGCCTTCCATAGCCCGTTGGAGTGTAACTTCATCGGCATACTCTAAATCTGCTCCTACAGGCAATCCTCGACCGATTCTGGTTATTTTCAGCTGTGAGCCGGGAAATTTGAGCTGCTTAGCCAGATACATGGCAGTAGCCTCCCCTTCCATCGTAGGATTCGTTGCCAGGATTACTTCCGTTACTTGTTCCCCTTTTTCTTTTACTCGTTCTATCAATTGACGAATATATATTTCGTCCGGCCCAATGTTATTGAGCGGATCAATTTTGCCATGCAATACATGATATACACCTTTGTATTTTCCATTTCTCTCAAGAGCCAACACATCCAATGCTTCTTCTACAACGCAAATAAGAGACTGATCTCTCTGGGTATTACTACAGATCGAGCAAGGATCAGTTTCATCAACTGTAAAACAAATAGAGCACAAAAGAGTATTTTTCTTCAGATTCTCCAAAGAACTGGCAAAATTATCAAGCTGTCCCTGAGGAACATGCAGGAGATAAAACGTGAGCCGCTGTGCCGTCTTAGGACCCACCCCCGGCAATCGTTCAAATGATTCGATAACGTTTTGAATAGCTTTTGGTATACGCATAAAATTTCTAATTCCTAATTGATCTAATTTACCTAAAAAAATCCTAATACACAAGCTCTTCAATAATTAGCATTATTTAACTTTTTGGTAAATTTTATTGAATATTAAGTTGAGTTCTTTTGCTTCCTGCCATAATATATTTGCCTCTTCTTTTAAATCTGGGCATGCAATGCCTATCATTCTAAGAAAATGTTTTGATTCTCTAGATTCTTTTTTGCAAATTCCTATTTTATGGCGAAAATCCTGTTTACTCTCAGCATCATCAGCTTCACAGTAGTTGGCACCGGTACTAGTTGTACATTTAACTAGCTGTATAATCAAAGGATCTGTTATTGGACCTCGAGGTATTCGTTTGCAAAATAATATTGATTCTCCTCCAAATTTTGCAGTTCTTTCTTCCAAATCAAATATTTTGTTTTTTGTTCCATTCGTCATTATTTAGGTTAATTAGAAATTAGTAATTAGGTTAATTCTCTAAATAATTAAGCTTTTGATTTCTTTAGCCAGCAGTGGGGCAATAGAAATGATCTCTAATTTTTTAAACCGTTTTTCCTTTGGAATTTCAATTGTATCGGTTACAACTATCTTTTTTGCTGCTGAATTTTGTAAAATATGCGGTGATTCCTTTGAAAAAACAGCATGTGTCACGAAAACATATATATCCTTCGCTCCTTTTTTCTTTAAAAGATCACACGCTACGGCAATAGTACCGCCACTTGAAATCATATCATCTACTATAAAAACAGTTTTACCCTCAACTTCACCATGAATCTCATCTGATTGAACACTACCCGTATTTAAATCCCTGTTTTTTTCAATCGCAGCAAAGGGCATCCCCTGCAAAAGCTCTGAGAGAAGCTTAATTCTGCGGATTCCTCCCATATCCGGAGTTACTAGGATTCCCTCCAGTTGGGGATCCAGTTCCATAATCTTTTGGGCAAAAAGAGGGAGTGCAGAAAGATGCACAACCGGAATAGTAAATTGCTGCGGAACTTTGATCGAATGGAAGTCAAAACCGACAAAACGATCTGCTCCTACCCGTTCTATGAGATTTATTACCACTTCTAAAGACACTGCTTCTCCATCACGGAATATATGATCCTGGCGCTGGTATCCTAAATAGGGAACTACTACTGTCACTGATTTGGCACCACTTCTTTTGGCTGCATCAATAAGAAAAAATAGTTCCATACAGTTTTGGTCTACCGGCGGATTTGTGGGTTGAATAACGACGCAATCCTGCCCCAAAACGGTATCCTGTACTTGAATTCTGTGTTCTCCATCGGGAAACGTATGCACCTCAAGCGGTGACAACACGACCCCTAAATCTGAGGCAACTTTTTGTGCTAAATTCTTATTTGCGGTACCACTAAATATCTTCATGCACGACAGTATTTTTGTAACAGAACTTATAGGAATAGTTTGACGCTGATTGATTCTCCGGTTTCAATTCTTCGAATGGCTTCTGCCAAAAGGGGCGCGACAGAAACAATAGTGACTTTGGGATGATTAACAATTTCTTTCCGATGCATGATAGTATCGGTTACAATTACTTCTTCCAAAGAGGACTTCGAGAGAAGATCCAAGGCATTCCCGGTAAAAAGTCCATGGGTAACCGCCGCACGGACACTTTTGGCTCCTTTCTTTTTCAGAAAGTTAGCCGCATTCATAAGTGTTCCACCCGTTGAGAGGATATCATCTACCAAAAGGACATCACGATCTTTAACTTCTCCAATCATATTTAATGATTCTGATTTATCATTAAAATTAATATCTCGTTCTTTATAAACAATAGCGATATCTTGTCCACCCAGAAGTCTGGAATACCCGGTAGCTCTTACCACTCCACCTTTATCCGGAGACCCAACAACCATATTTTTGAGCTTCTTTTTTTTAATTTCAGGGAGCAAAGAATAACTTCCATACAAATTATCCCATGGTACTGTAGAAAATCCTTCTTCCTGTTCTGCGTGGATATCAACGGTTACAAACCGATTCGCTCCGGCATTTTGGATCATATTTGCAACAACGGCAGAGCTGATGGGAACACGAGGCATTTCCTTACGATCCTGTCTGCAATACCCAAAATATGGTATTACCGCTATGATTTCGCTTGCTGAGGCACGTCTGGCAGCATCTATCATAAAGATTAGTTCCATGAGGTTATCATTGACATGAGGTGATGTGGGTTGAAGGATAAAGACGTGGCGACGGCGAAGATTGGGTTTTACCCGTACCCGTACTTCCCCATCTGAAAAACTGCTGATTGGTTCATCTACAGATTTCTTTAGGATTTTTCCAATTGCTTTGGCAAGTTGAGGATTGGATCTACCGGTCAGGAGAACAAAGTCATTTGAATACACCATAATACTCTCTTATGCTAACAATTCTTCCGGATAAAAACAATAGTTGAGTTCTCTGTTATTTTCCACCTAACAAACCACTTAATCCTCCCCCCATTTGTTGGAGTTTTTTAGCAGCAACTTCCTGTGACTTCTTGACTGCTTCATTTATGGCTTCTTTAATGTCATTATCTGATTGACCATTGGATTCCAGTTCGAGAACTTTCTGGTCTCCTGAAATAACGATCCGTACATTATGTTTGGTAACTTCGACTTTCTCTTGCTGGAGTTGTTTTTGGATCGCCATTGCCTGATCGCGCATTTTCTTCAAATCCCCTAATTGTTGTAATGGATTCATCATATGTTAATCACCACCCCCCAAGATAATTTTAAATTTTCAGTTTTTAATGAATTTTCAAATTTAAATTTTAAACCATTTAGATTTCAATGAAAATTTCTAATTTTAAATTGAAAATTATTTCTTTAATATTACCATAATTTTAGTCTTTTTTCCTGTAATTGTTTCTAAAACACCCTCAAGTAACTCCATGCTTTGAGATTCTTTTAACTTGTCTCTATGAAATTCATATGGTGCTTCAATCATAAACTGGGTATCTGATGTGCCGCTCAGCTTGGATCCCCGCAGTACTCCGGCAATTGATTGATTCTGGGCCTTTACCCCATCTATTAACTGCTTCCAAAGGCTAACTGAATCTTGCAGGGACTCTTTTTTGCCGATGTCTTTTACAATGGAGGGAGAAGCATCACTCTGCTGAATCTTATTCCTGTTTGGTTCTGTTTGAGAGGTAGTCTTGTTAGTACTCCATTCTATGATTGCCAATTCCAACGGTAATTGGGGTAAAATCGCATATTTTAATTCTGCGTTTGCTTGAGTTAACAACTGTATAATAGTTTTTATCTCATCTATAGTTAAAGATCCCTTTTTTACGCCTTCTTTGACTCCTATATCTATGAGCAACTCTTCGTGAAAGGCGGAGATAAGCTGCTCAATGGTATATTTAAAATCAGCTCCATCTTGCGTCAGCTTACCAATGAGCTCAACTGCACTATTCAGGTCTTTATGGAGAATCTTCTCCATTAATTGAGCTATCACAACTAAGGAACTTGCATTTTGATACACTTGCTCAATTACTATCGGTGTGATTTCTTTCTCTCCAGCCTTGAGCACTATCTCTTCCATAATTTTTGCCCCATCCCGAAATCCGCCATCTGCCATATCTGCAATCATTTCCAAAGACTTCTTATCAACGTGCAGCTTCTCCCCGTGAGCTATTCGCTCAAACGAATGGACTAATTCTTCCTTTGTTGCGCGTTGAAAGGCAACATGAAAACAGCGAGAAACTATAGTAGCTGGTACTTTATGAATTTCAGTAGTACAAAGAATAAATAACACATGCTCTGGTGGCTCTTCTACTGTCTTTAACAAGGCATTAAAGGCCTCGGTGGTCAACATGTGTACTTCATCAATAATATAGACCTTTTTACGGGCTGAAAGAGGAGCAAGTCGAACTTTATCGCGTAGATCACGAATCTCATCAATACCCCGGTTGGATGCTGCATCAATCTCCAGTACATCCATATTGGATCCATTGGTAATGGAAATACATTGTTCGCACTCATTGCACGGTTCAACCGAAGCGTTTGGCGTAGGGCTTTTGGCATTGAGTTTTTCCTTCTTCGAACTAAACGCTATACGCTTCTCAACTAAACGCTCGCAATTCACGGCTTTTGCCAAAATTCTCGCGGTGGATGTCTTTCCCAATCCTTTTGGGCCAGTGAATAAGAATGCGTGAGGAATTTGCTGTGCTCCCAAAAGAGCGTACAACGTCTTACGAACAGACTCACTATCTAAATCACTAATTTTCTGAGGTCTATATTTTCTGTAGTAAACCATAATCGCTTCGCTTAAGTTAAAAGCTCAAAGTGAAAAATTAAAAGTTAAGGATGTTTTTATAAATAAAGTACTATTGTTTTACACTTTGCATTTTTAGCTTTACATTTATTGGTGGTGGATTCCTAGCAAATGCATAAGACTATGTTCTATCAACTCCTCTATTTTATCATCAACCATCATTTCCTCCTCTACGGATTCTTTGATAACCTGAGGATAGGAAATCACAATATCCCCCAGCCTCAATATGCCGTCGGAAGAAGAATTGGTCTGGTCTCCTTCTCCCAAGGGAAATGAAAGAACATTTGTGGTCTTATCCAAACCGCGATACTGCTTGTTGAGCTTATGCATTTTGCGGTCTCCAACGATTGCAACCGAAACCTCAACCCCTCCTTCAACATTTTTGCTTTGAAGAACTGTTGTTATTGTCTTTTTAATCCGTTTTCGGTCCAATTTGTAGCGGCTTTCTACAAAAAGAAGTACTGAAATACTAGTCATAGTATCGTCCCGTATTATAAGCGGGATTATCGCACCAATTTTTTGGCACGACGAGCTTCTTCTTGTTTGAATTTACGAGCAAGTGACGGTTTGAGATAGAATTTTCTCCGTTTTGCTTCTTGGACAATACCTTCTGTCATGACTTTTTGAGTAAATTTGCGGATCATAGTGTCATCACTATCACCCGGCATTCTTTTAACAACAACCATAAAAAACACCCCCAATCAAATAATTCATAATAAATACCAATTTTAAATGTCAAATTTCAAATGAGAGTATTGAAAATTAGAAATTGGATATTAGAAATTCGAGATTTGTCTTCCTATTTTACCCTATAAAAGTGATTCTGTAAACCGCTAGGAATGGAGAAACCATCTAAAGCATTGGCCCGGTAAGATGGATATGGAGATGATCAACTTCCTGAAATCCTCCTCCATTGAAGGATACACGATATCCTTTTGTAGCCAAACCCTGATCTGTAATCATTTTTTGGATCACATGGCTGAGCTTATGGAATAATTGAGCATCTTCAAGAGCCAAAAACTCAGAAATGTGATTTTTAGGCACAATCAGCAAATGCACCGGTTTGAGAGGCTTAATGTCAGGAAATACCATGATATCTTCATCTTCATAAGTGAAGTCTTTGGGAATCTGTTTGTTGGCAATTTTACAAAAAACACAATCTTCCATAAGTCAAAAATCAAAATGCAAAGGCAAAAGTACAATGCAAAAGTAAAAACGTTCTAAAATTTTGAATTTTAACTTGTAATTTTAACTTTTGACCTTTAACTTTTAAATTTTCCTTACTACTTCTATCAACTCATCCAGACTCAGCGTGCTTGGTTTCATAGTGGGATTTTTTACCGAACCGTTGAGAAGCATTTTGCGGCTTACATGCAAAAACCATGTAGCCTCAGGGTCTTTTTTCTTCAGCTGCTCATATACTTTTGTTAAATCAACGTTAGATTTTGGATCATTTAGATCGGTCGGTCGAGCTTTTATTCGAACATATCCCTTCCGAGGATCTTTTCGAATAACAATCATATACCCCATCTTTTGTGCAAGTTTTATAACCGCGTCATTAATTACTTCAAATGCGATTGCTTTTCCATACCGGGTATCAAACTCTTTACCGTTTTCTGCAATCTCTTTCTCCGCCCATAATCTATTCTCAAAACTGTGAAGTATTGCATCCAAACATTGCATACCAAACTGTGCAGCATATGCATCATCATCGGGCCGCTCAAGTTCTACTCCATCCAAAAGACTCAACAAAGAAAATTCATGATGCCATGCTGCCGGGTCTGCCCAAAAAACTTCCTGGAAATGATCTATGGAGACTACAATTTCAACAATTTTACTGATTGCTGCTTTTTTTGTATCCGATTTTTCTCCGCCTCTTATTTTGGGTAATACATACTCCCATACCCGGCTTGCAGCGCTAACATTCAAATCTGACGTCTGATGATGATCCAAAGGCCCCAGACCCGTATCAACATGGATAATTTCCTCTTCTCCAATCGTTTCGATCGTTTCATCAGGCTTGGTTCCTTCAAGCCGTGTGCCGGCAGGAACAAACCGTATCTGTGCATCTTCCCACCCTTCCAAATATCGCTTGAGAAGCCAAACAGAGGTAATTGCATCCCAATCGGGAGAATTATGAGCAACAATGATTTTCATACTTGTCAGTATACACCATTGTAATTTCAAATATCTAATATCAAATTTCAAATACTCAATACTATCCTCATCTATTTAAGTTATCAGTTCACAACGGGCAAACCAATAACCGATAAACTTCTATCTGATAACCGAAAACTGAAAACCGATAACCGGAGTCTTGACAAGGGTCAAAGATTGACCGTACCATAGAAGATAGCTATGGATAAAAAATCTGCTCCTCCAGACCTGGATCCAAAATTACAAGAAGCCTATGACAGAGTAATGGGAACCAATATCTCCCCGCTTCCTTCTTCAACTCCTGCCGGACAAAACCCTGCCGTAACTCCCCCTGCTCCTACTCAAACGACTGTACCACCAATAGCATCTTCGCAAAATCCCGATGTTACGGTAAGTCATTCAGTCGCAAATGAAGCAAAATCCACGAGCGCAGTACAGTTTTATTCAAATCCTAACCTTTCTGAAAAATCACAGAAAAAAGAGGAAAAACAAAAGGCAAAAAAATCTGAAGGAGAAGGAAAAGGAGGCAAAGGAAGTAAAATAGGACTTATTCTTTTATTATTGATTGTCTTCTTCCTGCTCTATACCGTTGTGTGGGTAAAAGTATTTAATTTACAGCTTCCGTTTCTCCCGCAGTAAGTCGTCTTATAACCTCAGATAGTTCTAGAAGCTGTGTATCCTTACTCGTTCGTTGCTTCCATTCTACTTTGCCGTTTGTCTTTGGAGACACGACTAATCGAACAGGAATACCAATTAAATCAGCATTCGCAAACTTTTCTCCGGCTGACACATCACGATCATCAAAGAGGACTGTTATCCCTGCTTTTTGCAAAGTTTCATATTCTGCTGACCCACATTCTTGTAACCCGATTAAATGCACCTGAAACGGAGCAATTGATACGGGCCACATAATACCCTTCTCATCATGATATTTTTCAACGATTACTCCCATTACTCTGGAAATCCCGATTCCGTAACATCCCATGATGGGATATTGTTTCTGACCCTGCTTATCTTTAAATCCAAGATCAAAATCTTTGCCATATTTCTGACCCAGGTCAAATACATTTCCAACCTCAGAGGCTCTCCCTTTTTTAAGCTCTGCCTTTCCACATTTGTGGCACATGTCCCCTTCTTTTACTGCTCCGGCCACCTCTATATTTACACAAAAATCACAGCTTGAACAATACAGCACGTCATCTTCTCCGGCATCTGTTAACACCATAAACTCATAAGAAATTTTATCAGTAAAACTTCCTCCTGATGCTTCAGTTACTTTTGCCACCAATCCTAATCTTTTATAAATTCTCAAATAGGCTTTTTTAACTTCTTCGTAGAATCTATCAAAATCTTGTTGATCCTGATGAAAAGAATACATATCTTTCATATAAAACTCTCTCCCCCGCAAAATTCCCGATTTTGCTCTGAGTTCATCCCGAAACTTCCAGTGAATTTGATATACCGCCAGAGGTAAATCTTTATATGTTTGAATCCGCGACATTACAAGCGGTGTTACAACTTCCTCTTCACTCTGACCCAATGCATATTCTTTTTCAGTCCTGCTTTTTATCTTGAATAAAACATCAATGTTATCCCAACCACCGGTGGTTTGCCAAATAGTTTTTGGGTGTAAAATAGGCATGAGTACTTCCTGGCCACCAATTTTGTCCATCTCCTCACGCACTATGGTCTCTATCTTCTCAAGCACCCGCAGTCCAAGCGGCAAATAACTATAAACTCCCGCCATCAACTGATCAACAAACCCTGCTTGAGTCAATAACTTATGGTTTACTGTATCAGCCTCTTTTGGAGCCTGACGTAATGTTTTACCAAATAACTGAGAATATTTCATATATTAAAATACCTTTCCTCCGATAACTGCATCTTTGTTATCAGGACAAATGAGGATATATTCATTACTCATACTTCATGATTCACGGATTAGAGCTTAGTGTAGCATCAATTGTTGTGGTTTACAATAATATTGATGTTTTATTCATAGGTATGGTACACTTTTTGAATGAAATTTGACCTAAATCTTGCAACGAGAATTATTTTGAAAAATCCACAGTTTAAAAAGCTTAAGAATGTAGTAGAAAATAATCCATGGCACGACCATGAAGATGCATATTCCCATTCTCTAAAAACTGCTAAAATCGCAAAAAAGGAAATAAAAGCCAGATTTATTACCAATCGACAAGCAAAAAATCTCTATATATCTTTTATCAATGATGGTGTTTTTGGAATACAACGCAAAGACATTATGATACTAATCGCCTTACTGCATAACATTGGTAAAATATTGGTAATTGACGAACATGGAACTAAAAAACCAATCTGTATCGTCACACCGGATAAATTAACAACCTGTCCCGGACATGAATACTGGGGGTCAAAGATTGTTGGAACTATCGTAAAAGATTTGGATATCACCCCGGACCATATCGCCTATATTGCAACGGTCATCAACATGCATGACACCTTTAGCGATAGCTATCTCCTGAGACGCAAGAACTGGCCGATAGAACTACTGATAAATGATATTAAATCCCGAGCCCAGGGACGATATATCGAAGCATTATTTAATATTTACTGCGCAAATTTTAATGCGGAAGTCTCCAAAGAGACCCGGACAATCATACGGAAGTTATTTAACAAACCTTCCCTCTATACATCCCGCTCATATAAAATACCATAAGATCTGAAGATATTATTTCAGTCGTGTTCCTGGGGGTACATCTTTGTTGGGTTCGAGCAGAAAAATACCGTCAGGACTATCACCTGCGACAAGCATCCCCTGGCTTTCAACACCTTTAAAGGTACGGGGCTCAAGATTTACAATAAACGGTACTTCTTTTCCAACCAACTCCTCTGGGGTATAAAATTCTGCGATACCTGAAACTATTTGACGCTGGAACTCCCCAAAATCTACCTCAAGCTTCAACAGCTTATCTGCATTTTCAACTTTCTCAACAGATACAATCTTCCCAATCCGAATATCTAACTTTTGGAAATCAGCAAGGGTTATATTCATAATTTTCAATTTTAAATTTTAAAACCCTTCGATAAACTCAGGGTTAATACTGAGCAAAATCAAGTATTTAAACATTTAGATTTCCATGAAAATTTTAAATTTCGAATTTAAAATTGTTTTAGAGCCATTTACGACCATCTTTTTCAATCAATATGTTTGCCTCCTTAGGTCCCCACGTATCGGCCTTATAAACAGGCACAGGCATTTGTTTTTCTTTCCATCCTTCCAATATCTTGGTAATAAATTCCCATGAGTTTCGTAGTTCATCCGAACGGTTGAAGAGCATCTGATCACCATGCAAAATATCAACCAATAACTTTTCATAGGCATCTATACCATGCCCACCAAAACGCTCATGATAGGAAAATTTCATATCTACCGTATCCAGAGCAACGGCACCGCCGGGTTTTTTTGCTATAACCCGAAGCTTAATTCCTTCATCGGGTTGAACCCGAATTGTCAAAACATTTCCTATTTCAGGGCACCCGTACTCTTTAAAAAGAACATGACATGTCTGGATAAATACAATTGATATTTCAACGACATTTTCCGGCATATCCTTGCCCGCCCGGACGTAGAACGGCACATTTTCAAATCGTGGTGTGTCGAAAAACATTTTCATTGCTACAAAAGTTTCGGTTTTTGAGTCGGGAGCTACATTTTTTTCACTGAGATATCCTTCATATTGACCGCGAACTACTTGTTTTTTTACTTCTTCCTCATTCATGCAGCGAATTGCCGCAATTGCTTTTGCGCGGGCATCACGTACTCCTTCTTTGGAAAAATTCATCGGCTGTTCCATCGCTACTGCGGTTGCCATTTGCAGCAAGTGATTCTGGGCAACATCTCGCAAAATTCCCACTCCGTCAAAGAATGCCCCGCGTCCCGCAACACCTTTTTTCTCGGCAAAAGTTATTTGTACATGATCAATGTAATTTTTGTTCCAAACCGGCTCAAAAATTCCATTGGCAAAACGGAACGCAAGGATATTTTGCATTGTTTCTTTTCCCAGATAATGATCGACTCGAAATATCTGTTTTTCCTCAAATAGTTTGGCAAGCCGCTCATCCAAAGCTTTGGCTGTCTCTACATCTTTTCCAAACGGTTTTTCAATTGCAAGTCGAGTCCAGGCAGCGCTTCCCTGTCCGCACCCTTCCGAAAGTTTTGTCTTGTCCAAATGGTTCAAAATTGCTTCATAGTTATCAGGAGGGGTTGCTAAATAAAACAAGCGCATAATACACGCCCCAACTTCTGTGTCAAATCCATTGAGTTTTTCAATAAGTTCCTGGTACCCTGTTTCTTCATCAAACAAACCTTGTTGATAGTAGATATTTTGCAAAAACTGCTCCATCTGGCCATCTTCTTCTTTGGAAAGAAATTCTGCAATCATTACCCGAAATTCCTCATTGGAAAACGGCCTCCTGGCAAATCCTACAATATAAAATTTCTCACCAAGTTGGCCTTTTTTAAACAAAGAATAGAGAGCCGGGAATAATTTATTCCGAGCCAGATCACCGGTAGCACCAAATAGAACGAATACGAAAGGAGACATCATACCATGCTAATTTCTACTAATTATATGCGAATCTATTCGAATTAATTTGCTCTAATTCGTAGTAATTCGCATCTATCGTATTTTACACTTTCTGGTCGGTTATTAAAATGACCTTTTTTGCCATATCGGGACGCATCAAAAAACGTGAGGGGACTTCTTCTTCACTGCCTTGCGAAAACATAAGCTGTAACGCCTTCTTTTTATCATCCCCGAAAACTAAAACAAGAAGGATATCCATGAGTGAAAGTGCATTAAATGTCATAGTGATACGCTCTTTAAACATCCCTTTTTGGTCATTAAAAGTAGCAGCCAACAGGTCTTTCTGGTCATGAAAAAACATCGGGTTTTTAAAGCCCTCTCTCGTTCCGGCTATGCCTGCTGTGTGCCCATCCAACCCAACGCCTAAAATTGCTATACTTTTTGGGAATGCTGAGAATAATAAAGATCGAAGTTCCTGATCAAAATGTTCGGCAGTTTCAACGCGTGACATCCCATCTTGAAGTATCGGATAAAATGGAATGTTTTTTGAATCCAAATAAGAAAGTAAGCCGCTCTCTTGTATCATTTTCTCATTGCTATTCTCCCAGAATTTTTCTCCATATCTCTCATCCACCAAGCCAACTGCGCCTGCCTCCAATTGGTGTTCTTGAGATAATTGCTGATAGAGATCTTTCGGTGTCCTACCCCCGGATAAGAAGAGGATAGACTGACGGTCACACCGTTCGTAGAGGTTCTTTTTTGCTGCCTCAAATCCTGCTTCTTGATCCTCAACGGTTATAATGCTAATCATGTACGGTTATTATATCACTAAAACGCAGGAGCAGGCAGAATTTTGAGGAAAAAACGGGCAATATCCAGATAAGCAATCAGGACAAACAGAACCAATACAACTGCCAGACCTACTGAATGAATGCGTGCTTCCAGATCCGGACTAATCCGAAACCCGGTAATTCCCTCAAATAAACGGAAAAATAGCCTCCCCCCATCCAGTGCCGGAATCGGTAGAACATTGGCAAAAGCAAGCATTACAGAAATAAGCCCTGCGATATTAATATAACTGAGCATTCGATCTCCAAAATCAGGTATCTTAGCAACTCCTCCAACCGCCACTCCAATTCCAATAGGACCAGAGACTGCATTTCCAATAGGACCAAATGAATGCTGCGCAACAGAACGCCCAATTAAAACTCCAAAAGCCTCTGCCTGATACCCGATAAGATTTAAGGAATATGTGATACCGGAGAATAGTTTTTGCAACGGAGTCTTAAATTCCAAAAGCAGGAAATGAGAATCTGTGGATGCAATCGCAATACCCAAAGCCCCTTGATTTTGGGGTGGAGAAACACGTGGAATAACTGTTGAGGATTGTTTTGCTTTGGTCTTGAGATTTTCCCATACAATGGTTATCTCTTTTCCTTTATAAGAATTTACCGTTTGGATAAGGTCTTGCGATGTTGCAACCGGTTTGCCATTGATGGTAAGGATTTGTGAATTAGGTTGTATTCCGATTTTTTCAGCGGGAGATCCGGGGGAAACTTGCCCAACAATAGGTTTGGCATTGGGTACTTGCCGGGTTATATCCTGTTGATTCACTCCAAAGAAAGTATAGCTGCCAATTTTGGGAACTATGGTGCGGAATTGAACAAATGAGAGAAAGATATAATACAAAACGATTGCCAAAATCATATTCATGACAACTCCTGCTACAATAATTGCTGATTGCTGCCAGGGAGATTTAGAAATAAGCATCCTATGATAATCAGGCAATTTTGTAGGATCTTTTATGTGCTTTTTTGTTTTAATTTCTCCGGCGCCTGCAGCATCTTCACCATAGAGTCTGACAAATCCGCCAATAGGAAGCCAATTGATGGAATACAGTGTTTCTCCTTTTTTGATACCCCATGCTCGTGGTGGAAACCCAAGTCCAAACTCCTCCACTTTTACTCCATATTTCTTTGCCATAAAAAAATGCCCCGCTTCATGAATCAGGACAAGAATGGAAAGTATGACTAAAAAGATGATTAAACTTTGAAGAATAAAAAGTACATCCATAGAGGACTATTGTAACATAGAAATCAATCAACTAATCAACAAATGCTCCAATCATCAAATCAACTAATTAACCATTGGCTTATTGGCTTATTATATTGTGGTGAGTTCTTCTTCTTTTTTTCTACCCAATGTTTCGATCTCTTGCATGAATTCGTCGGTAACTTTTTGGGCATCTTTTTCAAGTCGATCAGCCTCATCTTCTGATAATTCCTGTTTTTTAATTTCACTCATAGCCTCATGTCGTGCCTGCCGAATCATAATGCGACCATTCTCAAGCTTTTGTTTCATCAATTGAATCAGTTGTTCCCGTCTCTCGGCAGACAGTGGAGGGATAGAAATACGAATTACCTGCCCGTCAACAACAGGATTAAGTCCTACATTAGCATCGACAATCCCTTTTTGAATCTCATTGATAATTGAATTGTCAAAAGGGGTAATTATTAGAGTTTGCGTATCAGAAGTACCAACAGTAGCAAGTTCCATGATTTTCATCTTCGCACTTCCACCATATACGGTAACAACAACATTTTCTACCAAAGAAGGTGCTGCCCGGCCGGTACGAACCGTACCGAGATCATTTTTGATAACCTCCAGGACTTTTTGCATGTGTTGCTTTGCTTGTTGTATTAAATCCATATATAAATTATGTCAAAAACAGACTATATACGCAACAGTATGTTACGCCAATCCAATCTCGAAGCGTTTGAAGCGTTTGATGTTGATATTCTCACCCAATTTTCCAATAACTTCTTTCACCATATCGGCAATAGTCTTTGATCCATCCCGAATATATTCTTGTTTTAGCAACTCTTCGACATTCTCAGGATTCATTGCTGCTACCTGCATTGCCACTTCGTGTGCAAGTTTTTTGAATTCTTCTGTACGAGCAACAAAGTCGGTTTCACACAAAAGCTCTACCATTACCCCTACCCGTCCATTTCCATGAATATAGGAATCGATGATCCCCTGAGAAGTTTCCCGATCAGCTTTCTTGCCGGCCTTTTCCATACCACGCTTTCTGATCCATTCCACTGCTTTTGCATAGTCACCTTTTGACTCTTCCAAAGCCATACGGCAATCTGAAATTGAAGCTTGGGTCTCATCACGAAGTTTTTTAAGAAGTTTTATATCAACAGCCATAATTCAAGTTTTCAATCAAATTCAAAATTACCCTTTATTCTACCAAATTATTTGGCTTATTCTTGATCTTTTTTGGTGCTTTTTCCAAATTTGCTTTAGAAGTATCAACTGGCTTTCCTGCTTTTTTTACTGCTGCCTTTGGCACTGCTTTTTTAACAGCCGCTTTTTTCTCTTTCGAAGTAGTCTTTTTTTCTTTTTCTCCTCCTTTTTTTGTCTCTCCCTCTGATACTTTTGATACACTTGATACTTCTGATACTTTTTCTTTTGCTTTCTCGGTTTCTTTTGCCTTTTCACCTTCCATTTGACCCTCTAACCATGCATCAAGGATATATGAGGTAATTAATTGGATGCTTCCAACCGCATCATCATTGGCGGGAATAATATAATCAACTACATCAGGATCAGCATTCGTATCAACAATGCCGACACTGGTTACTCCGGTTTTCCGTGCCTCATCCAAAGCAATTGCTTCCAAATGGGTATCAATGATAAATAATGCGTTTGGAACTTTCTCAAGATTTGCGATACCACCATACAAAACCTCAAGCTTTTGGCGCTCTTTATCCCATCCTCCAAGCTCTTTTTTTGTATATTGAGACCGCTCCATCTCATCCCCTAACAATCGAGTCAAATCATGCAGCTTTCTGAAATTCTTTTTAACTTCAGAAAGATTGGTCAAAACTCCGCCTACCCAACGGCTTGTCACAGAATACAAATTTTTGGCACCGTTTCCTTTTACACGTTTGAGTTCTGACTCTACGATATCTTTTGCCTGTCTTTTTGTCGCCACCACGATAAGACTACCGCCTGATGCTGCCAATCTCTTAAGATATGCTGCTGATTCTTCAAGGCCTTCTTTGGTCTTTGCGAGGTCAATAATATGAATATTATCACGTGCTTCAAAAATAAAATCACGTGCTTTGGGGTTGGATCTGGTAACCTGATGACCAAAATGACATCCGGCTTCCAATAATTCTTCAAGGGTGATTTCTCTCATAATATGTCCTTTAACCCGTCTCGACTTTATCGACCGAGGCGGACCGCCATCTAAACCCTTCATCCCGATTGATCGGGACAGGACATCTGTCTAGATGTGAGTGATAGCTGTATTATACACAAATAAGACAAAAAAAACAATCTCTATTGCAAGATATTTTCCAAACGTGTCATACTAAACTATATGTCTGGGGAAAAAAGCAGTTTGGGGCTAGGACTCTATGTAATTCTGGCAATCCTGGTATTTAGCAGTTTTCTTTTCGTAGGAGGAGTAACAACACCGGGAAACGGGAGTATTATAGAACCTACACCTACTCCCTATGATAATGGAAAACGGTTTGTCCTGGATACGAACCAAGCCACCCAGGGAGCACAAACTAATCTGCAACTGCAAAAACTTCTCCTGAAAGAAATCACCCGACCTCCATCTCCACCCCCTCAAAGCTCTTCCTCTGCAACACAAAATTGTAATGAAAAAATAGTAATTGATCTGCTGATAGACCTTTCTAACTCCATGAGAGCCCGAGGCAAACTTGGAGAAATGCAAAAAGCTATCTTAAGCTTTCTTTCAACGTTCCCGGACGACACCATTGTAGGAATACAATCCTTCAGTAGTCCCGGCCAACCAACCCATCTCCAAGAAATTATCCCCTTTACTCCCTATAAAAATATCCAAAGCTCTATAACGGATACCGTAGACTCTTTACAACCCGGTGGCCAAACCTATACCCGGGATGCATTTGTTTTTGTGAAACAAAAGCTCGCAGAAGCAAAAAAGAAATATCCGGATCATAGTTTTTTTCTCATCTTTGCATCGGATGGATTCCCCGTATCAGCAAGCTGTCCAGGTTGCCCTGAAACCTTTTCCAAAGACCAGGATCCAACGCAGGACCCTGATATTGTCAAACAAATAAAAGATGACGGAGTACAAGTGTATGCCATTGAAATCAGTGATCCACAGCAGGATGCACTATTTGGAGATCAAATTCATAAGCTAATGGATGATATTGCAGCACCAAATAATCCTATTTTCAACAATGATCCGACTAAATTAACGCAGGCATATACAGATTTGAAGCAGAAAATTTGTCAATAATTACTTGATTCCCGGAACCGGAAATTTGAGGGCGAACTTTTTTACATCATTCTTCAGTTTTTTCAGCTCTTTCTCATTATCTTTTTTCAAAAGAGCCATATCCAAAAGTTGGGCAATAGTATCCATATGGCGCTCTTTCATCCCTCGGGTCGTAACAGCAGGGGTGCCCACTCGAATACCTGATGGATCCATAGGTTTTCGAGGATCAAAGGGAATCATGTTTTTGTTAATTGATATTCCTGCTGTTTCGAGTGCTTTCTCAGCTTCTTTTCCGGTTATTCCCTTACTACCAAAGGCATCAATAAGCATTAAGTGATTGTCGGTTCCGCCTGAAACGATGCGATATCCTCGTTTCTGAAGTGCTTTTGCAAGCGCTTGTGCATTTTTTATTGTCTGTGCCGAATATTTTTGAAATGAAGGTTTGAGTGCTTCCCCAAATGCAACTGCTTTTGCCGCATTGATATGATCATGAGGCCCTCCTTGAATTCCTGGAAATACTGCCCGGTCAATCACTTTGGCAAACGCTGTTTTACTCATAATCATTGCCCCCCTGGGACCTCGCAGGGTCTTATGAGTCGTTGTTGAGACAACATCAAAATAAGGAACTGGACTTTCCAACTGTTTTCCGGCAATAAGTCCCGCAATATGTGCGATGTCTGCAAAAGTCACTGCACCAACTTTGTCTGCGATTTTTTTAAATCGTTTCCAGTCAAGATTTCGTGAATAAGCCGAAAACCCAGCCAAAATCATCTTTGGTTTTTCTTTGATAGCTATCTTTTCCAACTCATCCATGTCTATGGTCTCCGTCTTTTTATCAACAAAATAAGGAATAATGGTAAAGAGGAGTCCCGAAAAGTTGAGTGGATGGCCATGAGAAAGATGCCCTCCCTGGTCAAGCGATAGCCCCAATACCTTATCACCAGGTTTTAGAAGAGCCATATACACTGCAAGGTTTGCCGGACCTCCTGAAAGCGGTTGAACATTCACATGCTCCGCACCAAATAACTTTTTTGCCCGGTCTATTGCCAAACTTTCTGCCTGGTCAATAATTTCATTTCCTCCATAATATCGTCTACCGGGATAGCCTTCGGAGTACTTATTGGTAAGGATACTTCCCATCGTCTCCAACACTGCAGGAGATACATAATTTTCAGAAGCAATCAGCTCAATTCCTTCCTTTTGACGCTTGGCTTCCTGCTGAATAATGTTGTAGAGTCTTGGATCTTGTTTTTTGAGGTTTTTCATATGTTGATGTGTTCTATACTATCAACTAATTCCTAGAAATCAACTGGCACTTTCCACATCACTTAACATCACTCCTCTTGCATCCTTTTTTGATATAGAGTATTTTAATCTGTATGGAAGGAAATGGCAGCGCAACTGAAATAGAACGGGAAATAGTACTCGGAGATAAGGCCCGCAGAACAGAATTGCCCAAACAAACATATGGGGGACAAGAACAAACAAATGAAAAGGCCAACCAAAAAGCTCATATTGAAGCATCTAACCAGGGCCCTTACCGTAAACGCTTTGAAGATAACGCAGTAGTACTGGATGATCGCCGAAGCATTGGCTTTGGGGAAGAGATTATTACAGTACCTACTTCCCCCTATGTCAGCTCCCCCGAAAGCCTCCACATGATGGTCGTGGCACTGGGGAAAAAGGATGACGGTACTGAAAAACCCCTAGAAACCTTTTCAGAACTCAGCCCGCAACAAGGAGCTCGCCATTTTGAAATACTGGGTACACTGGCCCAGGAGTACCAACATCGATATGGAAAAAGATGGTATATCGGGACAAATATCAGCCCGCATGAGAAAGATCGACAAGCTGTCCAGACTGTAAAGACAATCCATACTCACGTAGTAGGAATAGATGAAACCGAAGAATTTGTACCGCTGAGTGCATCCGCTGACCCCAAAGATATACGCCAAAAGGAACATGTATTGGCAGATCCTTTTACAACTATGGCTACAGCGGTTTTGAGAGAAGCAGTATTTACACCACAGTTTCGAATGGAAAATCCTGATGTGGCAGACGTGGTAGAAGCATGGGATGTAGAGTTACAACAACAATACCCCAAAGGATATATAATCGCCCTCAAAGGAGGAATTGATGCTCTTAAAAACCCCAAGTTATTTGAGTTAACCCGTCGGATAGATGAAGCAATTGAGGGAATTTATAATGAAATTCATGAGTTAATTGTAGAGACACCAAATGAGGACGCCTATAGACGGGATATTCTCAAACCTCATCACCAGCGAAGTACTGCTATTGAAGCTTTTGCCAAGAAACATGAATTGTCAGAACAGACACGGCATCAGCTAGCACGAGCTGTACGACTGATTAAATCGGCTGCAGAAGTTATTAAACAAGCTCCACCGGAAGAAAAAACACTGACTGCCAATACACGATTAATTATCAAAGGTGAGGCATACACTCATTTAATATTCCCAAAACAGGACGGAAGTGGCGAACTGGTAATGGCTATTGTCCCTCGCATCGTATCAGGAGGTGGACCTCATGACGCGATGGGAATCTTCAAAGATCAAAAACCCGCAACACAAGAAACAATTGCTCCAATCATTGCCAGCCAGTTTGAAGCAGCAAGTGGGATGGTACGTGAAGTGTTCCCCGAAGAAATCCTAACAGAACGAGTACGGGAAAAAGCTGCTTGATTATGGCGATTTTTCAAGTGTTAGAAACCGAAAGTGGTATCCGTCTGACTCATAGGATGATTGTTCTACGATAGTGGAATACTCGGAATAATCCGGAAAGAATGTGTCTGCTTTATAATCCCCCGTAACTACTGTTAAATACAACCGATCTACCAGATTTTTTTCCAAAGCTTGCTTGAAAATCTGTCCTCCCCCAAAAATAATAATGTTATCCGACCCGGGGCTTTTTTTTGCTAGAGAGATGGCTTCTTCCAAAGAATGAGCAATAATTGTACCCTCAAGCCCCTGATAATCTGTATCACGAGTAACAATAATATTCGTTCTATTGGGAAGTACCCTTCCTATTGAATCAAACGTTCGTCTTCCCATAATGACAGGGTGACCGGTTGTTAATTCTTTAACCCGTTTATGATCTGCCGGGATTTTAAATAATAAATCATTATTTTTTCCCAGTCCCCTTTTTTCATCAATTGCCGCAACAATGCTAATCATAACTGTACGTAGTATTTAGTATATTGTATCTTGTATTTTGTATTTAGCAACTCAGGATTTTGATACGGAACTTTTAATAAGTCCATTCAGTAATTTGTGAACTACAATAGTTTGATGTGCTAACTGATCAAACTTCTCTTTACTCAAATATCCAACATCCCTTGCTACCAATAATTGGTTTTGCAGCTCAGTTAAAGAACCTTTTGCCATAAAATAAAATTGAACTTTTTCTTTTCTGGACTGACGGGAAAATCCTTCTGCAATATTAGATGAAATAGAAGTAGCACATCTTCTCATTTGATCAACCAAAGAATACATTTCTTCTCGAGGAAAACCTTTCGTTATCTCATAAACTGCAACTACTAATTTGTGTGCTTCCTTCCATGTATTAAGATCAGTAAAACTTTTGATTGCATCACTCATACTAAATACTATATACAAAATACTAGATACACGGTTATGCGGCCATGCGGCCGGTAGCCGGATCATACAATCCTCCGGCAATAGTAAGCTCTGCTCGAAGCATTGGATAGGGGTCGTATCCTTCCAAAATTACATCCTCCGGTTTGAAGTCATCGATGTCTTTTAACTTTCTAGCAATTTTGACGGCAGGGAAAGGACGTGGAACTCGTCGCAATTGTTCTTTTACCTGATCAATGTGGTTTTCATAAATATGTACGTCACCAAATGTATGAATAAATTCACCAGGCCGAAGTCCCAATATATTTGCCAAAATAATGGTTAAGAGTGAATAACTGGCAATATTAAATGGCACCCCCAAAAATAAATCCGCACTGCGTTGATACAGCTGCAAAGAAAGATATCCGTTCCGATTGCTAACCTGATACATGTTGTG
Organism: uncultured Gammaproteobacteria bacterium; assembly: GCA_964497535.1. GTDB lineage: Bacteria > Patescibacteriota > Microgenomatia > Levybacterales > UBA12049 > CAZCCG01. Next base: position 23,663 of record CAZCCG010000003.1, on the reverse strand, counting down.
ACAAATGGGAAATCGGGATGCGTCTTTGAGGGTCGCCATCGTATAGAGATACTCAGGATTCCAGGAAGTCACAATCGCATTTTTGGCATCGGGGTCGTCGCGAAGTTCATCGACTACCCACTTCAACTGATCAATGGTACGAGTCTTACGACTGGTTGGCCAGTGTCTCCACATTTCTCCATAAATCCGGGGCAAATTCCCCCACTCTTTGGCAAACTTTTTATCCATCTTAATCTTTTCTACAAACTCCTCTTTGCTCAAACTGTTTTTCGCGTTTCGCTTTTCATTTTTCGCTTTATACATTTTGTACGGATAGTCATCCCAGATATGTACCCCCGCATCTACCAGATATTTAATATTGGTCTGGCCCGACATAAACCAATATAATTCCTGCAAAACGCCTTTCCAATATACCCGTTTGGTGGTAAGAAGTGGAAATCCTTTGGAGAGATCATACCGAGTCTGTCTTCCAAACAAGCTGTAGAGAACAATATCTGTCCCTCGGTCAACTTTTCTAATACCGGTGTCCAATATCTCCTGCATGAGATCCAAATATTGATATTCCTGATGTTTTTTAGAGGTTTTCATTGCTCTTTTATAGTGACTTTTGGAAGATTTTACAAGAGGACGAAATAGATCATTTGTGTATAATGTTCCTATGCAATTAAAATTCTTACAATGGAATATTCTCTACAAAGAAAATCCAGATGCCATCATAGAAACTCTCGTAAAGATTGATGCAGATATTTTATGTCTTCAAGAATTAACAACCAATTCATCTTTTAATCCCAAGTTAGATATTCCCTCAAAAATTAGTAAACACCTTGGTTTAAGCTACTATTTTGCGAAAGCACAGGAATGGAATATTATAGAGAAACGAATACTTGGTGAAGGAATATTTAGCAAATTTCCTCTTGAAAACACTCTTCATACATATTTAAATCCACCCTCACATGAACCAACAGATTTTGGAACAGAAGGAAGAGTATTTGTAGAAGCAGGTGTTGATATAAATGGCAAAAAACTTACTGTCGCAACTACTCACTTATCATACAGTCATAAGTTTGAAAACACGCCTCAACGCAAAAAGGAATTCAGTGTTTTATTAGATATTTTGAGAAAGAAAAAAGATAAGTTTATTTTTTCAGGAGATTTGAACGCAGCTCCTAATTCGGAAGGAATTCAATCAATAAACAGGATTCTTAAAAGTTGTGGACCTGATTATAAGGAGAAAACCTTCACTCATAAGTATTTTGAAATGGAAGGATTTATAGTAAATGACCTGGACTACAGAATTGACTATGTCTTCGCAACACCGGATATAAAGATCTTAAAAAGTGAAATTCCTCATGTACAACCTTCCGACCACCTCCCAATTTTAGTCGAATTTGAGATATAAGCTGGTAATACCAAATACAAAATACCAGATACTCTATACTATTTTAGACTTGTTTCTCGCGTTGGGTTGCACTGACACGGCCGCCTTGCCATTGTCCTCGATACATACTGCCGCCACCTTCAACTCGTTCAAACTGTGCATGCACAAATCGGGCACCCATTTCAATAGTCACCGTGCATGGACCGGCATTGGAGATAGCAAATGTTACCGGCCCTTTATAGCCGGGGGCCACATTACCAGTGCGCAAAAACAAACCGGATCGAAATGTGGTAGTTCGAGGCTTGAAATTGATCGTCAAATCCTGAGGTGTATTGAAGCTTTCAATTGTTTTGAACAGATAAAAATCTCCGGGGTGAAGCGTTATAGTACGCTTATCTCCCTCCTTATATGATTGAACCAGCTCAATATCCGAAGTCTTGCGCTCTGTCTCACCCAAAAAGGCCTCCCCTTTGATACGATATACTTCCCCCAGACGAAGATCAAACCCTGCCCCCTCGGGATTAGTAAGCTCTCGCTCGGAGAGGTTTTCTACCAGCTTCTGGTCTTTGACGAGTTTTAGTAATAATTTAGGACCAAGAATCATACGGTGAATTATGAATCATGAAGTATGAATTATGGAAATGAGGTACTTTCACTTATACCCTTAATTCTTGATTCTTACTTCATAATTCTAGATAAAATTTCTGCAGTAATCTTCTCTACGGGTTGTTGTCCATCGATTACCACAAATTCATCCGGGAATTTTTTAAGAAGCAAATCATATCCTTTTTTTATTTTTTCAAGTTTTTCTTTTTTTTCATAAATTTCTTTTTGTTTGCTCATTTCTGCCAGCCGCTCGACAGCCACTTCAACCGGGATATCCAGATAGAATGTCACATTGGGCAAGAGGAATTGATGATAGAGAGACAAAATACTGTAAGCAGTCAGTAAAAGCTCTCCTTCATTTTCATAATTGATATTCTCCCGATCTGTTAACCCATAGGGAACCGCAGACCAGAAACATCGTTCGGATACGACCGTATCCCCTTTACGAAGTGCTGGGATGGTAACTGATTCCTGATGGACTGCGCGGTCGGCTGAGAAGAGATATTGAAGTCCTACCAGGGGAATTTTAACATCTGCTTGTAATACATCGTGAATCAGCTTACCAATTGGTCCTTGCCGGGTCGGCTCATGAGTGTTGATGACATTCTTCCCTTGTTGTGTCAACAGTTGCGTAAGGATTTGACGCTGGGTTGATTTACCACTTCCATCAATTCCCTCAATAGCAATAAATTTACCGAGGTTGTCATTTCGTCTAAAATCAAGGTCAAATGATACGTGATACATAATGTGTTGTTAAATCAACTAATTATCCAATCATCTAATTTCTAATTATCCAATTCATTTGTTGATTGGTTTATTGGCTTATTTGTTGATTAGCTGATTTCTCCTTCTTTTTAAATACTCTTCTATCTTTAGGATAATCTCTTGGGTAATAGCCGTTTCATCTTGCTCACCGTTTATAACGGTAAACTCCCCGGGAAAATTCTCAATCTCCCACTGGTATCCTCGTCGTATTGTAGCAAGTTTTTCATGTTTTTCGTAGAGATCGGTTTTTTTCTGTGCTTTTGAGAATCGTTGCATCACTGCTTCAACCGAAACATCAAGGTAAAACACCAGATCAGCTGCCAAAAACTGATAGTAGTGTGATAATACTCCGTTGGCTACCAGTATAGGATCAGCATCACTGTGACTAAACTTTTCTTTTCCCACATCCAGAATTCCATGGGGAACAACTGACCAAAAACTACGATGAGACAGAACCATTTTACCGCTTTTGAGTGCGGGAGTAACGATCGTTTCATGGTTTACTACCCGATCGGCCGAATATAACGATTGATAGGCTTTGGAAGGTACTTTTATTTTGGAAAAAAGTATTTCTCGAATGAGTTTGCCCACTAACAAACTGTCATTTGGCTCGGATGTACGCACAACATCCAATCCTTTGTTGGTAAAATAATTAGTAACGAGCTCAACTTGAGTAGACTTCCCGCTGCCATCGATTCCTTCGATAGCAATATATGTGCCAGGATACGGATTGCGTTTGAGATCAAGGTCGAATGAAATGTGCTGCTTCATAACGTAAGTCAAAAGTTAAAAGTAACTAAGGTTTTGACTTTTTACTTTTCCTCGTGGATTCGTGATTCCTCCGGGCCTTCCTGGATTTTGTATTTTGCCAGTTTTTTCTTATTGTATGGAGTTCTGGCAGGACTTGATAGTTCCTCAAAGGTAAATGAACAAATCCGCATTCCTGGCGTCAAACTAATTGCCATAATTCCTAAGTTTCCTAATTCCAAAACCGGTTTCCCATCCCATCCGGGATCAAAAATACTTGCTGTTGAATGCACTACCAGACCTAACCGACCCAATGATGAACGCCCCTCAAGCCTACCCATTAAATCTATAGGAATCGTAACTTTTTCAAGTGTTACTGCCAGTACAAAATCTCCCGGCTGCATAATAAAGTGCTCACCTTTTTTGACAGTTACCAGTTTGGTAATCTCGTTGCTGTAATCTTTTTGCAACGGATCTATATAGGGATGTTTGCTGTGATCAAAAACTCGAAAGGTATTACCAAGCCGAAGGTCAATCGAGCATGATCCCAGTTGGGTTGATAAATCAGGCTTTGGAACTATTTTTATCCGGCTCTGTTTTAGTGCTTTTTCAATATCTTGATCTGATAAAACCATATGGTCTGTATGATTGCAAAAAAATAGAGAAAAGTAAAGAGTGGAATAATGGTTGGGAAAGAATAATGACATTCAAAGACAGTTGTGTTATAAAAATGGTATGAGGAAATTTGCCTATATTGTATTCTTCTTGTCTGTAATATTCTTGATTCCCAGAGCCGTTTATGCGCAAGCCAACACTCCAGCCCAATCATTTTGGCAAAATGTTATTAATAACACCAAAGCGGTTATTTATAGTATCCCGGTCCTGCATACAGCTCTCTGTGAAGATGAAGCAGATCCCGCCTGCCAGATAAATGGTGGGCAACTACCTGTAGAAAGCTGTCCTGATCCCGCCGGCTGTAATCCACAACCACCTATACAGCAAGTTCCTCCTTATAACCCACCAGACCCTGAATCACTTACTCCTTCACCTTCACAACAACCTCAACAAAATCAATCTGCAGGAGCATGTTCCAACTTGCAAGGAGCCACTTTGGGGACGTGCCAAAGCTGTACTGCCCGCAATGTTACTTACCTTGATCCAAATGCCCGTGGTGCATATATCGTAGCTACCTGTACAGACTCTACATGCCAAACTGACCCTATTTGCACCTCCGGAGGTACCCAACAGCCAAATAATAATCAGTGTATCGCGTGTACCCAAGCCGGCGGCAGATGTGTAGCAGGAGGAATTCCCGGATCTAATATTTGTATCCCTAATTCCCGGCCATCACCCTCTGTTAAACCGGCACAACGGGTAACACCCTCTCAAACGAGACCTGGACAGACACCTCAACAAGGAATTCAAAATCCATATAATCCCTATCAACAGCTGCAACCAGGACAACAAGTACCAGGGCAACAAGGAGCACAACCGGGACAGCCCGGTTCTCCAGGAAACGGATTTCAATATATCAACCCCGGCAATCCTCAAAGCGGACTCCAGCAATACCCCAACCAGATGATCAGTCCTCCGTTTTATCCCATTGGTGGACAAAATCCCGGTTCAGCTAATCCTGCACAACCACCCTCTGCTCCCAATCAGGTCCCCCTTCCTATCCCTTCAATTTCAGCAGCACCTGCCGCACCCCAACAAATGAGTAATCCATATAGTAATGTTCCCGGTTTTGTACCTCCCGACAGCAGTGTTCCAAATCCGGGAACCATCCAACAACCAGGGTATCCCCAATATACGGTTATGCCATCCCCTTTTAGTTTCCTCTTTGGCGGCTATCACCAACTGCCCTTTGCCATTCCTCCATTTATTATTCTTCCCATTCCTCCCTATATATTCTTTTAGATTCAGCTCCACAGATACTTCTTGACAAGAATATCATCTTTCATGCACTATAAAGAAAGTTTAACTATACTATTATGAACAATGCTTTTCCTGCCAACACCCGTTTGCCTTTTTTGATTGCGTTGATACTTGCCCTTATTGTTATCGCTGCCGCAGTCGCAATCTTATTGCAACCAAAAAACAACACCTCACTTACCAATTTAAATCCCGGAGGAACAATAGCTGGACTTCCTATTAATCCCAGTGATAAAGGACTGGCCTGGGTATATGCAACCTATAATTTCGTAGCGCCAATCAAACAAGTCAAAGCAATTCCTGGAGGTACTATCATAACGCTCAACAGTACTATAAAAAATATCCCCCCATTTGTTGTTACCAATACAACCCAAATCAATAAATACATTGCACAATATGGAACAACTAATATATTTTCAATTCCTGCCGCGATACCGGAACTGCAGAAAAACCAGCAAGTAACAGTCATCGCCGCATATAATATCCAGAAAAAAACCTGGATCACCCAACAAATTAATATTTTACCTGCAAGCACTCCAATCACAACAAATACGATCGTCGCCCCAAGCTCCTCTGTACCCACTCTGGTACCTTCTACTATGGTATCTCCGGCAACCAATGGAACCCAGTCACCACTCCCGTAAGGTAATAGTAATGATTACAAACAATAGTAAAATCATGAGGAAAATATTTTTGATTTTTATTTACCTCCTAATATCTACTCTCTATGTTGCGTTTCAACCATATCCCATGTATGCACAAGCCGATTGCCGAGGATCAAGAGGTACTGATCTGGTTTATGTTATCAATAGAGCAGATTGTGAATTAACTAATTTGTTGAATTGTGCCGACCGCGCATTCACGCAAAATCCATGTTATGGTGGAGGAAGTAGCGGGGGAAATGGCGGTGGTAGTTTTTCCGCAGGTCCACCTGCACAACAACCGCCTCCGCAATCTCAACCGCCCCGCGAACAAACGTGTGTTGAAAACCCCAGTCAGGCAAAATGTCAAACTAATCGTCCATTTATCCCTCCCTCTACAGGATCAGTAAATCCGGAAACTATACCTCTACCACCAGCCCCAGCAGGTCCAACTCAATGGTCTGATTGTTGGGATGGTTCGGTAAGACCACGGGGATATTGCCCTGCCCGGCCTGCTGCTCCAGCCCAACAAGGTAGTACTAATTCCCAAACTGGCAACCCATCTCAACGAATAAATAACACAACACGTCCTGGAGGACGTCCTGCACAACCGGCAACCGCACGCCCAGTTGTAGTTGTAACACCTCCTCCATTTGTATGTCCGCAAAACCAGGTACGAAACAAACAATGTAGTACCTCAACGAAAAGTTTTATCCAATGTAACACAGACCCAAATAATCCTGAACAGTTTATTGATACTATTAATTACAATGACCCCAGTTGTTCCCACGCAATAGATACGGGGGGTGCAAATACAAATAATGTTCTTCCGTCTCCATATGGAAGCACCAATGGAAATGATAATTGTAAAGCATTTGATGTTGTAGCCGATGACAAATGCAGCGATCCGGCAAAAGGAAAAATTCAGGTATATCGATGGACAACAGATACAACCCAACAACCATCTGACAGTAGTCCTGTCTGTGGATATAAAGTAATAGCAAACTGTAATGGGGACACACCTGACACTACGAACCTCTATCGCCCAGGATCTACTGATGCAGGCACAGGACAGGCTCCTGCCACAGCTCCCGGACAAACACCACCTACTTCCCCAACAAACTGCACCAAGGTTGTAAATAGTCAATGTGTAGGAGATGGCAAAAAAGTAGTCTATGTCAATTGCACTACTGAAACATCTGCAGAAGACCAGATCTCTACTACAGAAAATGATCCCAGTTGTAAGTGCCCGCAAGGAAGTTCTGATTGCAACTACTCAAACATACCACCTAGTGACTGTAATAGATTTCAAAATAGCTTTATCCCTGTTGGCACATGCTCTGACGGATATCAATATGGAACACAGGTAAAATTATTCCCCGGCAGTACCGATCGAGTCTGTTCGTACGGTCAGGAGAATAATAATCAGTGTGATACTCATGGAGGATTGGGTACTGCTTATGTCGAAGGCCAAGCTCCCCAAGCTGCTCCAATTGTAGATCCTAATCCAAATGCAGATGTTCCACCCCAACAATCAGGCACTCAACAATTAGAGGAAAGGTCAGAACAGGAACAACAGCTTCAAAGATGTAGTACAGGGGAAGTGGACGATCAACACCGGTTTATAACAACCTGCCAGCAACCGGATGGTTCTTCTATTACCTATGCTTGCCCTGCTCAAAGTTATCGCATAGATAATACCTGTGAAGAGATAAAAGAACCTGATGCAACAGCTCCGGGGCAAGCAGCCCCGCAAGAGCCTTCTCCTCCAAGTTCTTGGTTTGGACCACAAGAACCTGTAACAGCTCCACAAGATTGTCCTGAGGGTGAAGCGCTCTATACTTCTCCCAATGGAGGCACACGCTGTATACGGGTGGGCCCTGGTTTCAGACTGGCAAACCCAGATGAAGTACAACCAGAACCGCCTTCTGGACAGAATGTGGATGATGGATCCGGCTCTGACTGGGCAAATTCAAATGATTCAAACGATGGCAATTCTGCAGGTGACCAACCAGCACTGGATTCAATGGGAGTAAAAACACAAAAACTCTGGTGGTCCTCCTTTTGGCCTTTCTAAATTTAGCTTTGAAAGGCGTCGCCTTGCACGGCTTTGGAAGCTAATATTGGCGTATGGGTTATGGTGTAATTTCTATACGCTATTACCTATATGCTATAAGCTAACTAAACGCTATACGCTATTTCCTATACTCTCTCCCCGATATCTGCCCAGCTATTGACAACTACCAAAGAAACCTGTCTATAATAGATATACATGGAAAATAGGAATCTACGTCTGGGAATTATTGTTATTAGTCTGTGTCTGGTACTAGTCGTCCTGGTATTGGTTTTCCAAAGTACGGCTAAAAGTTCCCTGCCGGTTGATCCGACTTCCCAAAATATTACCGCTGCTTCTGTTACTTATAATTTTTATTCCCCCATCAAATCTATAACCCCCGGCAACAACAATACATATACTATGGTACTGAGTACTCCGAATGGTTCGATACCCCAAGCAACAGTCACCTCAAAAACTGTCATCTACAATGTCGCAAAAGTAAATAACAAGTTGCGTTTTATAGTATCACCGGCAACAATACTCAAAGCCGGACAAAAAGTTGCGGTTATTATGGCATATAATCTAAAAACCAAAGTGTGGACAACCCAACAAGTCTATCTTCAAAGCTACTAAAGATTTCAATACTCAGTACAGAAACGCTAAACTAAGCAAAAAGCCACACAGAACAATATAGAAAACAACTTATTTTCTATCGATAACTTTTCAGAGTGGTTCAGCGGAGAAAAGTGCGAGCACTTTTCTCTTGACTTTTTTGATCTCTTCCATGTATCGTAGAACTAGGAGCAAAATTGTTGCTTTGCTCGTTGTATTTATTCATGATACATAAGAACATACTACTTAGGATTTGTCTGGGTTTTTTCCTCTTTCTTTCTATCGTTTTTGTCATCCAACATACTCCTCTCTTTGCACAGGCAGATAACGAAGGACAACCAGTAACAAATCCTCCTGCAGTGATAAACCCGCCGCCTCCAGCATTACCTGAACCAATACCCGCTCCGTTTCCTAATTTGAATTCCTGTACTCCCGGGACTGAAGGGTGCGACGGACCAGTAGAAACGCAACCACCTGTGAATCCCTGTCCTTTTACTACCTGTGACGCTGATCCCAATAATCCTGCTCCTACTCCTGAAGTTCCTCCTCCTACAGACCCAAATGGACCATCTATAGATAAAGGCAATAAATGCGGCTATGCTGAATTTACCGGGCAATGTTATTGTGACGAAAAACTGGCATATCCGGAGTCATGTGTCAGCGGGCAACAACCGCTATCCGGATGTGGTTTTGCAGACAGCGGTGACCAAAATAATCCATATTGTTATTGTGATGGACAAAAACAAGTAGATAACAAAGGAAGTAATAACTACTCACGCTGTGATGCTGTTTCCCCTCCTGCGGATGGGTTCCAACCACCTACTTCCGGAGGAAACGGCACACCGCCGGGTTCTACCTGTTCCCAGTCTTCAACAAATGACTATAACATTATTTACAACTGCACAGACAGCAGCGGGAATTTTACCGGGCAGAAAATGTGTAGGAAAGATGATCCAAATAACTGTACCTTTACCTCAAATCCTCAGGGAGGCGTTGGCGGGCAAAATACATGTGTAAAAGGAGAAGGTATCGCAATTGGAGCAGCAGTAGGGGCACCGATTGGTACCTGTACTACAGCCGCCGGTTGTGGAGGACATCGATATAATGAATGGGTACGGGGATGTACGACCGAGGACCAATGTCCGGGAGGATCGATCTGTCAAGCAAGTATTTGTATTGCAGATACTGCATCATGTGACAAGGCAAGCCAAAACAAACAAACTGCTGTGCCGACTCCTCCGGCAGCAGGGACTACCTGCGATAGCACCCAGGGAGAAAAAATTCCTGTCGATACCTGTAGCGGCCTGGATTGTGCAAATGGCAAATGCTATGTGGAATGTGTCAACAATCAGGTACGAGGGGCATGTAAATCTACAACTACATCTCCCCAACCGGATCCCAACCGGATTGGAGAAGATATTGCTTGCCAAGGAAAAGCAGATGGACCGACCGATTCCTCATGCACTGTACCGTGTGATGGAAAAGATCCTAAAAACGGGATTTATTCAGGACGGAATGTCTGCCAAAATGGCGTACTCAGTTCTTGTGCTCCTGACGCATCCACCAAATCAGCAACGTGTCTTGCAAATGGACAAACACCCAATACACAGGATACTGCCGGCAAAAAACCCGGTGATCCCGCAGGACCCAACGGTGGCACCTGTGATATCAAATGTGAAAACGGTACAGCAAATGTCTGCCGTGGACATACCTATGTCGTCTGGAGACCTGAGGAACAGGGGGGAAATTATGTAGGTCCCTGTATGTGCGAAACAGCCAGTGGAACCTGTATGGTGGGAGGAAAAGATATTACCAAACCCGGCAATGGAGGAACCAGCGATACATCCGGTGGGAAAAATGGCGGAACAAATCCCGGAGGAACGAATCCTTCCCAAGCGTCCCAAAGCGCCAACCCTGCTTCGCCTGCGCAACAAACCTGTGAGAAATCCAACGATGCCAAATGTTCGGCATGTATTCTACAAAATAGACCGGGAATCACTGCCCAATACCAAAATAACCCAAGCGCGATTAATGGCCTGGATCCAACCACGTGTGACGGAAAAAATGCCGCAGTTGCAGATTGGTGCAGCAATGTTGACGCAGCCGCGTGTAACCAATTAAAAAATGATCCCCAGACATGCCAAAATTCCTGTAATAGTGCGATAGCATGTGAGCAGTCAGCACAAGGACAATGCGCAACCTGTATCATGACACAACGCCAGGATGTATGGAATAATGCAGGCGGGCCGGTAGATTGTCAGGAAAAAATCACTGCCATGAATAACTGGTGCCAGGAAGCCACACTTGGCAAAACACAATGTCAAGGAGTTAAAGCAGATGCCACCAAGTGTAAAAATGACTGCGCCGGCCTGAGCGACACCTGCCGCACTTATCAGGATAAAGCCTCCTGTGATGCCCACTCCTCTACCTGCAAGTATTTTTCCTGCTCCAACCAATGCTGGCAAAAAAATACTGCGAACACGATCGCATGTCCTTCAGTCTCACCCGGTGCAACCGGACAGTATTCTCTCACCGGACGTGTCCTATCCAGCGGACCGCAACAAAATGGCCAAAATGGTGTCATTAACCAACCCAATCAGAATTTCAATAACGGCGGTGTTGGTGTACCCGGAGCAACCGTAACACTTACCACAGTGAACCAGAACCTGGTCGGCACAGCCGTGAATACTTCGACTACTAAAACCGCAACTACAGATAATACAGGAACCTATGTATTCAGGAATTTAGCGGCAGGATCGTATACCGTTCAAATAACTCAGGTTCCTGCCGGATATACCCTTCCGCAATACCAGCAACAGGTAGTACCCATCCAGATTGCCAATGGGAATGTTGTCCAGGACTTTACGGTAGCTCCAGCTAACAATGCCAATCCCTATAATCTACCGCCCGGTTATCCAACCCTCCCCCCGAACTGGAGACCCGGCCAACCATTACCATCAGGTTATCCCAGTCTTGTACCTCCAAATCCGTATAACGTACCGTCCGGGTATCCAACATTGCCACCCAACTGGAAGCCGGGTGACCCATTACCAAGTAACTATCCGACGCTTCCACCAACAAATGGAACACTTACTCCCGCACAAGGAAACGGGTCAATCACCGGAATGGTCTATATAGATACCAATAAAAATGGCGTATATGACAACGGTGAGCTTACCTCTCCCAATGTGATCCTCACACTTGCAGGACCGGTAACAGCAACGGTTACTACAACCCAGACCGGAAGCTATACATTTTCCAATCTCCCGCTGGGAACATACCAGGTAAGTATTACCAACCAGTCAACAACGACTTCCGCTTCAGTATCTGTCACGTTAAGTACAACTTCTCCAACTGCGACAGCTAATTTCGGAATTAACAGCACGAACCTCACCATTACACCCAGTGGCTCACCCGCTCCGGGCAGTGGAACAATTAGCGGAGTTGTCTATAATGACCTGAATAAAAATGGCGTACAAGATACCAATGAACAGGGATATCCCAATGCCACCATTAGCTTGCAAGGGACACAGACTGCAACAACGACAACCAGCCAATCAGGAAGTTACACATTTTCCAACCTTCTTCAGGGATTATACGGCGTAAGTATTACGCTGCCATCAGGATATCAGGCTACTACAACCGGTTCAAGCATTGTTACCCTGGGCACAAACGCAACGGTTAATTTTGGCATTGTCAGCAACCAAATAACCATAACCCCGACTCTGACGATAACTCCTACTGCATCCCCCACAGCAACGCTGACTCCGACGCCCCGACTCACAGTGACTCCTACCCCAACACTAACGGTAACTCCCACACCGTCGCTCTTTAATGTAACCGGTACGGTATATATTGATATCAATCGCAATGGCGTCCAGGATTCAAATGAACCGAATTATCAAAATGCTCAAATCAACCTGGTCGGCACCCAAAGCAAAAGTACTTCTACCAATGCATCTGGCACGTATACATTTTCCTCTTTACCAACCGGCGGATACGCAGTTATTATTACCCTTCCGTCAGGATATCAATCAACGACCGCAACAACGAGACAAATAACACTTGGCCCCACCTCTACAGTGAATTTCGGTATTATTCCCAACAGCGCACTCAGCGGTACTCCGGTCCCAACAGTACCACCCGTTACTCCGACCCCGACAATACATGCTGCGCTCCCCTCCTTCCTATCGACAACTCAACTGTATTCTGTAATACTGAAAATGTAGTATGGGAAGATTTTTGGACCGGTTACGATCAAAACGCGTCATTCATTTTATTGTTATTGTACTTCTTGTGGCAGCAGTTCCTCTCACGGTATTTATTGCCCAAAAACAACAGGAAATCAGACAACGGGCTTCGGGTAATGACACGCTCTCTGTAAGTGCATCACCAGCATCAGTAAACCAGGGGGAAACACTTGCGGTGTCATGGAATATCCCTACTCACTCGGCTATAGGAGTATCCCCTTCATCCGTTGGAATAGGAGAAAAAATAACAATAGGGTGGTCAGGGGTAATTAACCCACTGGAGGGAGATTGGATTACCTTTTATAAGTCAACTGCAAATAGCAATTCTAATTATTCCTCTTGGGTGTATGAAAACTGTACCAACCAAAAACCGGTAACAGCCGTATCTGAAGGAAAATGTGATTTTACAATCCCCGCCGGATTTACTCCCGGAACTTATTATGTAAAACTATTGGTAAGTGATGGATATACTGAGATTGCTAAATCTGCAGAATTTACGGTGACCGCAGATTGCCGTACCTTTGACGGAAATATTGACCAATGCAATGCCAATAGTTGCTCCTGGTATTCATGTGGAAATAAATGCAGAGCCGCCGGGACACCAGCAGAACAAGTCTGTCCCGGGTATTGCCGTACCTTTGATGGCAATATTAGTGCCTGTAATACCCAAGGATCAAACGGTTGCGCCTGGTATGCCTGTGTGGATCAATGTCTCCCGACAGGAACCGATACTAATTCAGTCTGTGGTGGACCTACCGCAACCCCAACCCCAAGTGTCCCTGCATCCTGTACTTCCCTCTACCAGACTTGGCAACAGAATTTTGGACATTATTGCGGACCAAATAGTTCACTTGATTTCAACACAGACGGCATTATCGATACTCTTGATTATGGGGTCATCCGACAACATATGGATGCCGGTGATGGATCATGGTGTCAACAGATTCTTAATACCGGCAACTTTTGTACCACAATCCCTCCAACCGCAACTCCGGCACCAACAACGACTGCCCAGGCGTGCCAATCGCTCTACCAAAGCTGGCAACAATATTTTGGGAGAACGTGCGGTCCGGGAAGTGCGCTTGACTTCAATAATGATGGAATTATTGATATTCGGGATTATGGAGTAATCCGTCAACACATGGATACCAATGATAATTCCTGGTGTCAAAGTATTATCAATACAACCGGAAAATTCTGTTATGAATAGCTCAATTTATGAAAAAGTTATTTAATAAAAAATACAGAACTCATAAAATGCTGCTAGGTCTTCTGACTCTGAGTGCATTGGTTATTCTGTCAATTCTTTCTATCCCCACCCAGCGCTCTTATACAATCGGGTCAATGACATTTCATCCTATTGCGTATGCCCAAATAACTCTTGGGAGCTTACCGGTGGTCAATCCGACAGCCACTGATTGGATTGGGATGTATAAAGCAGATGAAACTAATGACCAGAATCGTCTTACGTGGTTCTATGTAAATACCTGCACGCAAACTCGAGGGACAACGATTAAACCCTCTGGCAATTGTGCTATTCCTATGAATACCCCACCGGGACAATATCGATTCAAACTCTTCTCAAATGATGGCTGGACCAAACTGGCGCAATCAGATGTAATTACAGTAGCTGGTTCTATAACTCCAACATGCACTCCTCGTCCGGCATGCCTTGATGCAAGTCCTCCCTGTAGGATCCAGGAGTCAACTAACATGTGCCCGCCTACCCCAACACCATCCGGGCCGGTTGACTCTATAACCTATATTACCGCACCGGTTAGCTGTACCAATAACCAAATGACCCCGGACAAACTCTGCCAACAGAGTGGTTATGCCGGAGCAATTTCAGTTACTGATAGGGCTGCGCAGGGATACTGGTGGAAAGAATGCGCCGGGGCATCAGTTGGTGATTGCAGAGGCCTTGATTGCACACCAGATAAATTTGATTGTTTGGGTGAACCTACTGATGATGCTCATAAATTCTGGCAGATGCAGCAACCTCAATCTGACGGTACACCATATCCCGCAAGCTATAGGAAACCGGGTTCCCCAACAACGGTATACAGTGCTGCAGAACTTGGCTATAGCTGCAGCGGCTACAACCCAGGATGGACAGTGCGGGTCGCATGTAGAGGAACCCTTACTCCCACTCCAAGTTGTCCAGTTGGATCTCTTGATTGTCCCGCTCCACCCCAAGGATGCTCGTATCAAGGAGGGAACTCTTGCAACTGTGGTACACTCGTATGCAATGGCACGCCCACCCCTACGCCTATTACTGCAACACCTACTCCTGCCTCATTTTCAGGACCGGTATCATACAAAGGACATTGGCATAATGGAAGTAATGCAAGTACCGGCGACACATTACAGATGTATCATATTACCGCTGCTACAACAAACGCACAGGGAATTGCCGATGTAACACTTCCCTTCTC
>CAZCCG010000003.1:0-8141 GCA_964497535.1 uncultured Gammaproteobacteria bacterium | reverse complement strand
TTACCGCTGCTACAACAAACGCACAGGGAATTGCCGATGTAACACTTCCCTTCTCCTGTCCGGATCTGTGGACGATCAATGTCGATGCAATGCCATACTCCAATGCTCCATTTAGCACCACTAATACAACTCTTGTAGGAAATCATGCACAAGGCTGGGGAATTGATAAAAACAAAGTAAGGATTCAACTTACCACTCCTCAAAAAACAGTGGTACCAAATACCTTTGTATCAGCAGATGTATTTTGTCCGGGAAGTGGAACCCCTGGAACCGTAACATACAAAGGACATTGGCATAACGGAAGTAATGCAAGTACCGGCGACACATTACAGATGTATCATATTACCGCTGCTACAACAAACGCACAGGGAATTGCCGATGTAACACTTCCCTTCTCTTGTCCGGATCTGTGGACGATGAACGTTGCTGCTACGCCCTATTCTAATGCAGTCTTTAATGCAGGAGGACATGCAGAAGGGTGGGGAATTGATAAAAACAAGGCCCGGATTGCGGTATTTGATGTGGCGGGGAATCCCACACCTGGAGTATATGTATCAGCAGATGTATTTTGTCCGGGAAGTGGAACCCCTGGAACCGTAACATACAAAGGACATTGGCATAACGGAAGTAATGCAAGTACCGGCGACACATTACAGATGTATCATATTACCGCTGCCACATCCAATGATGTAGGTGGTCAGTATATAACGCTTCCATTTAGCTGTTATAGCAATTGGGCCACCAATGTAGAAGGAATGCCCTATTCTAATGCTCCCTTTACTGCAGCGGATTACCTTCATGCACAAGGGGAAGGGATGGATGCAAATAAAGTACATTTGTACCTCAACCAATCATATGGAAGTGGAGGGCCGGCATCAGCAGGCCAATGGATCTCAGGTGAAGTATTCTGTCCTAACGCTACATCATCAACAATTACCCCAACTCCTTCCACGAATCAATGCAGTAAAGACACCGATTGTTCATCCGGAAAGTTTTGCAGCTTTTTCCAATGTGCAATCAACTCAACATGTCTGCCAACAAATCCACCGACAGGATTTTGCGCGCCTAATGCGGGAAATAATACCAAAATTGCCCTCAATGCCCAACTCAGCGGTATTGGACCCCAAGGAGGCAATACCAATCCCCTTCATAAGGATCTTGTATTTACCATGGAGTTGTTTGATCTAAGTAATACCCCAGTTTCTTCATCCTCAGGTATTCTGTCATATGATACTACGAACCAGATATATAAAGGAATTTTGGATACCCACGCCAATACGCCAACCGGAACCTATTACATAAAAGTGAAAACAGAGAAATACTTACGAAAGATTGTCCCGGGACTTAACGCGATTTTAGTCGCTATAACCGCCGGGCAAACAACTACTACCAACAAAGCCTTTATGGTTGTCGGCGATGCAAATAATGATAATATTTTAGATTTGCTTGACTATAATATCCTTTCCTCTTGTTTTGAAAAGGGAGACGGTAGCACTCCTTCATCGTGCGGCAATAAAAAGGATTATGCTGATTTCAATGATGACGGAAAAGTGAACGGCGAAGATTATAATTTGCTTATCAGAAGCTTCGCAACCCAGTTTGGCAATTAACCAAGCAGAGTGAGTTTCTATTCCTACTAGTATGAGTGAGTTATCAAAAAAATTTCTGACAAAAAAAATAATTAGCATTTTTGTCGTTACTCTTCTTATTCTGGCAGTACCATTGACTGTTTTAATAGCGCAACAGCAACAAACGATCAAACAGCATGCGGCAGAAACCACATCTGGTCTGGGGACAAATTGCCAAGGCTTATATACACTCTGGCAACAACATTTTGGCGCTACCTGTACCACCGGATCCTACGATCCACGAGTCGATTTAGGAAAAGCAGATACAGACAATACACCGCTTGAACAACCGGATGGATTTATCGATATCATTGATTACGGTTTTATCCGAAGTCATTTTCAGGATGAAAACTGGTGTGCCCAAAGACTCAATGGTGCCTTTCCCAATGTATGTATTGCCCCAACCAGTACTCCAATTCCTACCCCAACAACACCTGTTGTACCTCCAACGGCAACTCCTATCCAAGTTCCCACAGCTTCGCCTCTGCCAACCGCAACTCCTATTCAAGTTCCCACAGCTTCGCCTACCCCAATCACCTGTACCGACGATTCACAATGTAGTGCAAACCAGTATTGCAACAGATCTACTTCCCGATGCCAAGTAGTAACCTGTACCAGCAGTACCGCCTGTCCTATCGGATCAAGCTGCAACACTACTACCAGTACCTGTCAACAAACTACCTGCAATGCTACAACGCTGTGCCCAATCGGATCAACGTGTAACACTACGACTGCCAAATGTATTCGCATTTCCTGCACCGTGGGAGACACCCAATGTCCTAGCGGCACCTCATGTGATACCACATCGTTATATTGCACAGTAAACGCAGGCGGCGCAACTACATTGGCGCTTACCTTGGGCCTTTCTGGTGTAGGACTCAATGGGGGGAATCCCACTCCCCTTCATTCCAATCGTACCATTACCGTCCAACTCTATGGCTTGAATAACGCTCTTGTCTCAAACCAGTCAGGAACCCTTACTTATGACATGATATCAAAAACCTTTAAGGGAACCATTAATTTAACCAACGTCACAACAGGACAATACTATGTAAAAGCCAAAATAGACCAATATTTACAAAAAGTCATTCCGGGGCTTTCTTCTGTTGTCCAAACGATTACAACAGGGGCAGGTAACCAATCTGCTCAAACAACATTGGTTGTTGGAGACATTAATGGAGATAACAAAATCAACTTAACAGATTACAATCTGTTACTGAGCTGTTTTGGTGATAAATCAAACCAAGGAATTTGTAAAAATCCTACGACAGGAATGATTTTGGCGGACTTGGATGATAGCGGAGTTGTGGATGGCATTGACTATAACTTGCTTATTCGAAGTCTCTCAAGCCAAAGTGGGGACTAAACAATTGACAAATAGAAAAAAATCTATCATGATAATAGTAACTGACTACGGCAAAGCGAAGTTAATTAGTTTATTAGCAACTAGCCACTAGAATTACTAGGCACTAATGGCTAATTACTAGTTGCTTATTTTGCGTAGACCAAATAAACCATGTCTAAAAAAACTATTGCTCTTATCGCTGCACTTCTCCTCTTAGTAATTGTACTGGTATGGATAGCTGCAAATCCTAAAAAACCACTAACGACCAGCCAGAATGTACCGGGAGCAATTCCAACAGTTATCGTACCTGCCCATACCATGTTGTCTCTCTCTCCCAATTCAATTACCATCTCAAAAGCTACTCCATCTCAACTGATGGTCAACATTGATACAACAGACAACAAGGTAAATGGGGTACAAATGGAAATTACCTATAATCCAAAACTGGTAAAAGTCCTGGATGTAACTCCGGGTACGTTCCTTACCGGTGCACTCCCCCTTCGAAAGATCATTGATAATCAAGCAGGACATCTTACTTATATCCTAGCGCTACCTCCGCAACAGCCCCAAAAACAAGGTAAAGGAACAGTCGCGATTCTCTCTATCCAAGCAGTAACGTCTCAATCTGGGCAATCACAAATATCATTTGCAAATAGGACTCTGGTGACGTCAGAAGGTATTGCTCAATCGGTAGTCAAAAATACTACCCCGGCAACAATAAAAATCTCCCAATAATATTAAGCGGCAATCATTGAAGGTACTTGTTCAACCTCCCATTGGGTAGAATCTGCAGGATTTCGGCGGACAAAAACTCCTTCAACCAAAACATCCGCTCCAGCTAATGTCTTTATCACTTCAACTGCTGTGCGAATATGGTCTTTATGGGTGGCATCATCAACTGGATCTCCGGCACACTCGGCATGTCCATGAACCAGAATACCTTTGGAATGATGTTTTTGCAAAGAAATCTGGATTTTTGATTTGAGATCATCTAAAAATTCTTGAGAGGGATTATTTGCTAACAGACCGACAATACCCGCTTCAGTAATAGTATCCGGATATACAGCACCAAACTTTTCCCTGCCATATTTGGCAAGTACTTCCTGACATCTCCCATCCATACACCCGATTACCGTAAAAAATGTTTCTCCAACTTGTGACATAGTGAAATAATATATCAAAGTTATTTCGTTTGCAATAGATTGAAAAGCCAGGCAAATCTGCTATAATGCGCCTACCATCTATGTCAAAAGAAACACTTGTCGCCCCCTTCAAACCCCAAATAGCATATGACCATAGGGATGGCTTAGCACGGACCCCTGAGCAACAACAAGACCATCCACTGGTAGAAGCTGCAATTGAAGATGCATTATCGCGGTTACCCGAACATCACTCGGTAGAAGCAGAAGCACGGATTAAACGGGGAATAAGGAATCGTCTCGGACCTACACTCGTTGAAAACGAAATCATTCAAGCACAGATTTTTTCTCCGGAGTATCAAAGCTTTGCTATTGATGAGATTATTCCTTTTCTCAATGGAGCAAAAGTTGGAGCTTCGCCATGTCCGGATGGCCGGATTAATCCTTATTATTCAATGGGAGATCCCGAAGTTGTCGTCTTTCATCAACGCCTGGCTGGGATACCGGAAACACGCCCATCAACTTCTTCTGAAGAAGATACATATGTCCTGTCCGATCCAAATATAACAGGGTCTATGATTGACTCTATAGATAGAAGAAGAGAAAAATATCCTGATGTAGAATTGGTCGAAGAACTGGGATTACATTTGCGGTCGGATATACCTACCAAAGGCTGTGGTGCCTTAAAAATGATGATTGCCAGAAAACAACATCCAGCATTTGGCATGCGCTTTGGTGGTGCAGACCACTATTATAAAGACCTGGGACCAGGTTTCCATGCATTCAATAATACAGCAGAGAGAATTCTGGGAGTAAAAGCCACCAGCTTTGATATTTCTCATGACGTCTATTCTCAAGGCCTTATTTTTGGCCTACGGGATGCTATTGATGGCTTTGATGAAGAAAAAACATTACGGGAAAATTTGTTTGATATGCATCGGCATAGAAGAATTGTTATGACAGAGGAGCTCGGCGACGTATTCCATGATCAGATTCATAAAGTTGATACACAACTATACCCGGAGGGAGACATTATTGATCCATCAGATCCTCATCACCTTGCGGCAAATATTATGCGTATTGGAAGAGTGGCAAAAGCAATTACAATGGAAGCAGAACAAAATGGATATGCATTTTTACCGCATCATTTGATAAAAGATGCAACACCCACTGCAACAAGGGTTTTGGCTTATACTCTTATTAGAAATACTGTATTTAGACAACTTGCTCAAATAAAAGCAGGCCACCATAGCTTGTTAGACCATAACGAACGATCAATAAGAATAGGATCAAGCGGTCCTATCAATGTTGATCATGTTCCTTTTGTCTTGAGGACGCCTTCAGGAACGTTACGTGAACAAGATATACAAGAAGCTTTTGCACTGGAAGGAATTCTGCGTGAAGCTTTGGAAGATATCGGAGTGGAAGCAGAAGATGAAGCAGCAATTTTTGTAGTTACAGAAACATATGACCAGACTATGTATAGCAATGATCGGGTTGCAAAACGTGAACATGAAATTGCCTATGCGACTGCTGGGAATAATGCCGCAATGCTGAGAAACAGGCGACGGGAAGATGTCAACAATGGAGCGGTAGTATTTCTGGGAGCTCTTATTGGACCGGATAATACCTTCACAGAAATCACAAAATAAGCTCTCCACTTACCTCTAGATGGTTTCAGTTCTAAGAAAAGAAAGGGTGGGATCGAGTCAGACTCGACCCCACCAATGTACATTTGCCACAAACGGGCGAGATTAGGTGCAGACCCACTCGCCGCGACGATAACTGTAGTGCCAGCTGCACTGACGCGGCTGGTAGTACGCCGGCTGGTAGTAGCAATAGCAACTATAGTTGTTATAGCCGCCATAACCGTAGCCGTAGCCACCACCACCGCCATAGACATAACCGCCACGCTGATCCAACTCTGCCAAGATGGGCACAAGCGCGTCCGGCGATGTAACACCGATGGCCCCGGTAACGACTACGGACTCATTGGGCGAAGCCAGAACGGACGACGCCGGAATGATTGACCCCAGGCCGATCACTGCAGCGGCAGCCGCAACGATGCGGACTGCTAAGGGTATATGCAACATGGGATTGCCTCCTTAGCGGGATTTAAACTCTGTGTGGCAAAGTACGTGGGAATAGTATCAGAAGTTTGAAGCAGTTGCAAACAAAATCTGTGTAAATCTAAAAGATACCCTTCAATTTGCTGAATGTAGCCATGTTTGATATACTGATTCCTGCATAGGGCACGGTGGCGAAGTGGTAACGCAGCTGTCTGCAGAACAGCCATTCAGGGGTTCGAATCCCCTCCGTGTCTCATCATTTTCTCCATAATACTAGATATAATGAAAGAACAACTCAAACATATTGGGCAAGAAACCGGAACAGGAATACGAAATGCAGGGTTTCTGGTTGCTATATTGGGTATTATCGCGGAGGCTGCCCAAGCTACAGCAATTGGTGGTCCGCTCGTTGGGATAGGAGTGAGTGCAGCCGCAGGAGGAGAGATATTTCGAGCCGTTGTAAAAGCAAGCTAAGAACTATGAAAGAGTACGATACACCAGAGCAATATGAAGATTCCCAGCGTGATGAAAGTGGTTTTTCAGAGGAACAGGAAGATATAGCCTCTGAAATACAAGCAGGAGAATGGCAAAATCTTCGAAATTATCCTACCTACAAAAGGCGTTCCCGCCAATGGAAAATCCTGGCAACCTATAAAGCAATATCTCATCGGTTAGTAGATTTGGAAAGTATGTATTACAGGTTGGTTGGAGAAAACCAGCATGCCGGGGCAAAACTATTGGAAGAACTAAAAAAGCTTCGTTTTATGCAAAAAGTTCTTCGTCATTGCCTGACATGGGAAGGTCCGGGTGAAGTTACTGCGGAAATGGTACCCGCAGAGGTATGGGAACTTATTAAATAGCATGTGGTGTGTAGCATATGGCACATAGATCGCAAAAATAGTATAATAAGAAATCATTCTATTAGCTACGAGCTAACTGCTACGAGCTAAGTTTGGGTTCGTAGTTCAGCGGTAGAACGCTTCTCTGATAAAGAAGAGGTGGATGGTTCGACTCCATCCGGACCCACAGATATTTATTTTAAATAGTGACGGCGAATTAGAAGAAATGCTGCGCCGACAAAGAGGAAAAATCCGGCGGCACTTAGATCATTGGCTTCAGAAGTTCTGCGCGTATCTGCCACTCCATCCAGACATCGCTTCTTATCCTGGGCGCTCATTTTCTTTTCCTGGGTATTGGGCTGTCTCAAATTACCATTGTTATCATAGTATGTTTGAGCATATGTACAGTCGCTTTCACGCTGGAAAATGGGAGCATTCCCTGAAAAATTGATGGGATAGACTCCTCCCTGCGGATATTTATCAAATGCTGCTTCATTAATCCCTACCCGAAGTATCGTATATACCCCAACTAATAGCAGAAGTACTCCCAACAAACTAAACCAAAACCTTAATCTCCCATCCTTATCTTTCATGATGCTTTAAGAATAGAACTAAACTCAACAGTTGTCAAGAACATTAGCATTGGTTGTTTAGGTCATCCACATGAAAATGAGGATCTAGATTCCCGCTTTCGCGAGAATGACAAGGAAAAAGACCACAAGAATGTAACTTTGCCACAAAAAAACCACCAGCCCGGGTGGTTTTTTTGTAATTTAAGTGTATCAATACACTCTAACATTTGCAACGGTATTTTTCGTATCTTTTTGAATCAAGAAGTGGTAGGAAACCAATATAGGATTTCTATGCTTTGACTGAGCATAACAAGTGCCTATACACACTTGGGTGTTTTTATACACTATACTCCGCTAGTTTATAGCTAATAGGTTGTAGCACGTAGTAAACCACGAGCTATTTGCCATTTGCTATACCCACGGATTGCCGTGTCTTCTCTCTTTCGTTTTCTTTTAAAACAAATGTGCTTGCGCAGTGATCAATTTTAAAATACTTAGAAAGGAGGTGATCCATCCCCAGCTTCGGCTAGGGATACCTTGTTACGACTT
>CAZCCG010000002.1:75835-310204 GCA_964497535.1 uncultured Gammaproteobacteria bacterium | reverse complement strand
AACAAAAGGGCTGGGAAGTTTTTGTAGATGTTTACACGTATGAAAATACTTATAATCTATGCTACTTCCGCGGGCCGGAAGGTATTATTATAGAGCTGGTAGAGCAGATTTAGCTGAGCATCTCGGTCTGGACCTATTTAGTCACTATAGCCTTTTCTTAATGATACTTTTCAAGAATGGTTGGTAGGACTTTCAAAAATAGCTCAGCACTGAAGTTAATTATCCAAATTAAAACCGATTTAATTACGTTCCAATCTTTGTTATCTTTTTTTAATTCCTTTTCAAGTATTCTAAGTTTTTCTTTTGCTTCATCGCTTGTTTCTTGTTCAATTAAATTAGTGATTGTGTAGTTTGTCTGAACAGTAACTTTATTAGAATTGTCATTAAAAATAGCTATGCCGGGGGTATTATTGTTTGATTGGTTAAAACCATATTCTAACTCAAGTCGACTTACGAAAGCCGCTAATAATGGCTTGACTAACCTTACGCTCATTATGTTTCTCAATTCTGAAGCAGGAATTTTTGAGCGTGAATAGTCAATCTGAGTTGTATTGCTAACTTCATCTACGATTGTATTAAATTTATCGACAATGGATCTAGGCACAGTATAGGGTCCAGACGAACTTTCATTTTTAATTGCATCAAGATAACCCTTAGCTTCTCCATATAATGATCTTATTCTTGTTAATTGAATTTCTGCCATAATTATTATTTTTTGGTAGACTTACCCCCTTTTGCAGATATTGTACCACCAAAACTGTTATTATCAGCTTGAATATGGACTTGTCCACCATCTCCGCCATCCGTAGTAATTAACCCATCTCCCATAATGTTTTTAGAGAAAATGAAAATACTTCCTCCCTGTCCACCTTGAGGCTCAATTGGTGGGGCAACAGTAGCATTTGCAATGCCGGATGCAGTAATTCTTGCTGTTCCTGCTGTCATTTGATTAATTGTTTCAGTAGCTACTTTTAGTAATTCATCTTTTAAGTCTATGAGAGCCTTATCTTGATTTGTTGTGAGTGCCTCAACTTTCGCATCAATATTTCGTAATAACTTGTAGCTTACAGTCTTTGGAGAGTAAAATTCCTCTGCTTTTTTGTACCACCAATCTCGCATTTGCGTAATTTCTTTACGCTTAATTGGGTTATCTCCAAAGTAACTATGACAATTTGGGCATAAAGGAGCAGCATTTTCAAATGCATCTGGACCATCATCTTTTTGGGGAAGTATATGGTGAATTTCGATACCAATAGATTGACATCTGCAGCATCTAAATGCAGCTTTTTCCTTTACCTGATCGATGATTTTCTGACTGAATGCCATTTTAGAGACTACGGTCACTTAAGGGTGCATGTGATTGCTGCCGAGCAGGGATTCGAACCCCAATAAACAGATCCAGAATCTGTTGTCCTACCATTAGACGACTCGGCAATATTAATGAATTAGTTTTTTAAATTGATGTCCTCCTTTATAGGATTTGATCTCAATCTCTCTTTCTCTAGCTGATTTGTAATCTGCTTTTTCTTCTGTATATTTTAATACAAATGGTTTTCTATTCTTTGTCGATCGAACCGCTCCCCGATTATGTTTATCTACCCGTTGGGATATATCTTTTGTAATTCCTATATAATATCCGTTATCTTTCTGACTTTGAATTATGTAGACATAAACCATTTTGATTCTGTTGTCCTACTTTACCCCGCTTTGCGGGGCAGGGACGACTCGGCAAAGTGTGTTTTGCTATTGTACCAATTTAGCTTCAATAAAACAATGAATACTCACGAACCACGTAGCTTCAGATATGCACTCAAAGCAATTGACAAAATATGATAAAATAATAATAAGTATGAATAAAATTACTGTAGAAACTATCGTCAATGCTCCTATGGCAAAAGTATGGGATTGTTGGAATAAACCTGAACACATTCCTCATTGGGCTTTTGCATCAGACGATTGGGAGGCATATGGGGCAGAAAATGATTTGCGTACCGGTGGAATGTTCAAAACCACAATGGCAGCCAAAGACAAAAGCGCGAGTTTTGATTTTGGTGGTGTCTACACGGCTGTCAAGCAAAACGAGCTCATAGAATATGACATGAATGACAAAAGACATGTCACAGTGGTATTTACACAAATGCCCACCGACGCTAAAGCTTTGGCGGGCAAGCCGGAAGGAGTAAAAATTACAGAGACCTTTGATCCGGAAAATGATAACACCGAAGAAATGCAAAAAAAAGGCTGGCAGGCAATTATGGACAATTTCAAAAAATACGTCGAACGTAGTTAATATCAAAAGTAGAGTAACCCTCAATAGTACCTCTTGAATTCTTAAATCCTCCTATTATTTATAACTTGAGCGGTATATCATATATATATGAATCAATTAGCAGATTCCCCAACTCCGGAAGAGCTAGCCAAGGAAGCAAATTTGAGATATGTATCTGATTCTCAACCCGGATTTTTCCGGCAAAAAAATAAAGATTCATTTATCTACTATGACCAAAAAGGAAATAGAATTGTTGACCCCAAAATTACTCAGAGAATAGAAGAACTTAAAATTCCCCCCGCCTGGGATGATGTGTGGATTTGTCCAATAACTTTTGGACATTTGCAGGCAACCGGAAGGGACGAGAAAAGAAAAAAACAATATATATATCATACAAAATGGACTGAAATAGCAAGCCAAAACAAGTTTGATAAAATGCTGTATTTCTCCCAAGCCCTTCCGGGTATTCGTGAGCGCGTGGCTCGTGATATGGATGTAACAGGATTTAAACAAGAGAGAATTTTGGCAACTGTGGTATGGCTTTTGGATAATACCTATATTCGAATTGGCAACGAGGAATATGCAAAAGATAATAGTCATTATGGTCTTACTACACTGCGGTCCAAACATATAGAAATTCAAGGCCAAACCGTAACGCTCGAATTTACCGGAAAAAGCGGCAAGGATCACCAGATATCGGTATCCCATCCAAAAGTAATTAAGACTATTAAGAAATTAGAAGAGCTTCCCGGATATGAGTTATTTAAATACCTTGATGACAAAGGGGAAAAACATACCATTGATTCACAAGATGTAAATGATTATATAAAAGAAATTGTAAAAGATAATATTACAGCCAAAGAATTCAGGACATGGGGAGGAACTGTTTTGGCCGCAACAGTACTGAAAAAAATTGGAGATTACAAAAATAAAAAGGAATTAAAACACAATCTAACTACAGCTGTTTGTAGTGTTGCCAAATCTTTGGGAAATACTCCAAAAGTATGTCGGGCATACTATATCCATCCCGTGATTGTAAAAAGTTACAAGAAACGGACACTCGTGCCACATTTTGAGAGCTATGCGAGATCTAAAATCAAGGGATTAAATAGAGATGAATATGCAGTTACTACTCTTCTTGCGCAGCAACTTTAAGGAGGCTATTTAATATACAAGCCTGAGTTTTATAAATATGTGGAGGTTAAATAGTTTCAGCTATCAACGGTGTTTTTTAGCTTAACGGTAGATTTTGAAGGGTTTTGTCTTCTGTAAGAAAATAATTTGTTGATGCTGCTAGTGGGAGTTTTTTTAGTTCACGGAGTGTAAAGAATTGAATAATGCGACCCTCTGCCCGTTGAATCCTGTTGACATCAGAGTCGGTAAGCTGTGCATGAAATAAATATTCCCTGCGGTTTTGAGAAGACATACTCATGAGCAGGCTAACATCCTCGAGCCGTATGTGTGTTTCTCGTTCTACTTCTTGGGTGATTGCTTCCTGAGTAGATTGATCCTGAGTCGTTCTTTTTTCTATTAAATGCCAGGTATTATTCTGTAATTGTTTGAATATATCGTCTTGTTGTAGCAAAAGAACTTTTCCTTTATAGGTTAGAAGAATAAGACATGAATCTATTGCGGTATTCACTCTTTATAGTATACCAGTTAATAACAATTCGGATATGAGCAATGTGGCGGATAATAATGCATGCTATTTGCTATACTAGCTATATCTCTTCATGAATTTTTCAACATATACTACAAAAACAACAGATGATGTTTTTGCAGAGTTTCATACCAGCATATCCGGATTAAAACCTTCTCAAGTATCCCAAAAACAGGCTCAGTATGGCTCCAATACTTTATCCGGAAAGCAAATACACTGGTATGATGTGCTGCTTCGCCAGTTTAAATCGCCGTTTTTATTTTTATTAGTTGCGGCCTCATTGCTTTCTTTTCTTCTGCGGGAAGTTTTGGATGGATTAATGATTCTCCTTTTTGTCGGTATCAATACAATACTTGGTTTTTTGCAGGAGTATCGTTCGGAAAAAACGCTCAAATTACTTCAACAATATGTTGCGCCTCAAACCAGAGTATATCGGGATGGGAAAGAAGAAACGATAGAAAGCAGTACTCTGGTGCCGGGGGATGTAGTAATTTTACAGCCGGGGGATATCATTCCTGCTGATATTCGTTTTTTCAAGACAGAGCAGATAACCATTGATGAATCTATCCTTACCGGAGAATCGGTATCTGTTATTAAAACATCTGATCCTGCATCTGCTGAAGAAAAAGAAATTTATAAAGCAAATAATATTGGTTTTTCGGGAACTACCGTAGTCGGTGGGGAAGGATTTGGGGTAGTTATAAATACCGGCAAAAATACAGCAATCGGAGCAATTGCTACCCTTACTACAGAGACCAAGCATACCAGCGTTTTTGAAAAAGGAATCGGTAATTTGAGCTCCTTTATACTAAAACTGATTCTTATTACACTCATTGCTCTTCTGATCATTAACATTTTGATAAAAGGTCCTCACGCGGATATTATTAATTTGATTATTTTCGCAATCGCGCTTGCAATTAGTGTCGTTCCGGAAGCTCTGCCGGTGGTGACTACTTTTTCATTATCAAGCGGTGCGTTGCATCTTGCAAAAAATAAAGTCGTAGTAAAACGATTGTCTGCGATAGAAGATCTGGGAAGTATAGAAGTATTATGTACAGATAAAACCGGTACAATTACTGAGAATAAATTATCAGTCAGTGAATCATTTCCCAAAAATAGTGATGCGGTATTGTATGGAAGTTTAGCAACATCTCTGATATCGGATAAAACTTCATCAATTGATTCTTTCGATAAAGCACTTCTGCAGGCACTTTCCAGTCAGCAGGAAAAACAGCGCGGATTGTGTACTCGTGTTGATGAGATTCCATTTGACCCCAAACGCCGCAGAAATTGTGTCTTGGTACAAGAAGACAATTCCTACGAATTAATAGTGAGAGGGGCAGCAGAAAGTATTATGCCGCTCTGTAAAAGATCACCCAGCCTAACAGATGAAGCAATACAATCCTGGATCCAAACTGAAGGAAAGCAAGGAAAGCGTGTAATAGCCGTAGCCAAAAAAAGACTTACGAAAGAAGAAACAAAAAAACTTGAAACAGCAGAACATGAATTGGAGTTGGTTGGTTTTATCTCTTTTTCTGACCCATTGAAAAAAACAGCTCATCAAGCCGTAGTAAGCGCAAAAATGTTGGGAATACAAGTAAAGATTCTTACCGGAGATAGTAAGGAAGTCGCGGGTGCTGTCGGGTTTCAAATTGGTTTGATTTCAAATGTAGATGATGTTATAACCGGAGATGAATTGGATAAGCTCTCTGCTGAGAAACAATTTGAAGCTGCCAAAACCTTTTCAGTTTTTGCCAGAGTATCTCCGGAGCAAAAACATACCATAATCCAATTGATACAAAAATCATATGAAGTAGGATTTTTAGGAGAGGGAATAAATGATGCACCGGCTCTCAAGGCGGCCAATGTCGCAATTGTTGTTGCAGGAGCATCAGGGATTGCACGAGAAGCTTCAGATATTGTACTTCTCAATAAAAGTCTGCATGTAGTTATTGATGGGATACGAGAGGGGAGGCTTATCTTTGCAAATACAGCTAAGTATATTAAAGCAACATTATCCTCAAATTTCGGGAATTTTTATACCGTCGCAATTTCATCACTGTTTATTCCTTTTTTACCCTTGTTACCTCTTCAGATATTGCTTATTAACTTACTCACCGATTTTCCTATGATTGCTGTAGTAACTGATACTGTAGATCCGCAAGAACTCAAGCGACCGCGTAACTATGATATCAAAGAATTAGCGCTTTTTGCCACGATTATGGGATTGGTCAGTTCTTTCTTTGATTTCCTTTTCTTTGTCCTTTTCTATAGAATCTCTCCACAGGTTTTGCAAACCAATTGGTTTATTGGCAGCGTATTGACAGAATTAGTCTTTTTGTTTGCCATCCGTTCTCGTTTGCCTCTTTGGAAAGCATCTTTACCCTCATTTCCTCTTGTAGCGCTTTCCGGCGTGGCATTTGTTACAGCAATTGTATTGCCCAATACCCCTTTTGGTCAAAATATATTTCAATTCATTCAACCGTCTCTCAATTATTTAGCCATTATTTTGTTGTTGACGATTAGCTATTTTATCGCGACGGAAACGGTCAAAAACATCTATTATAAATTTATAAAAAGCAGTTCCTATTAGAATCATTCCCTGCAATTTGCCAAAGAGTCTACTTTTGTGGTACAAATTATCTATGACATCCCCGCGAAAAGATATTTTGAAATTTGCCGTAGCCGCAACAGCCGGGTTTTCTTTCTTTTGGTTGACTTCTCATCCTAAATCCAGTGTACATAAAAAAATAAAACAACGCAGGGTAAATCTCTACTTATTGCCTCATATAAAAATAGAGACAGAGGATAAAGAATACCACCTTCATCATTGGATTAATCTTACTTCATTGTATGTATTGCTTTGTTCTGCGCGTTCGCGCAAATTATTGGGTTCAAAGCTTCTCAACGGGTTTATTGTAGGAGGAATCCTGCAAGGATTGTGTTATAAAGATAGATTTGATATTGTTAACCCGATTACCGCAGAGGAAGAATGAAGAAACGGTCTCTTTCTATTTTTTTAGTCCTCGGATTTCTATTGATTTCGTATGGAGTGAATGCATTAAGCGGTACAAATTCAACAGTTACTACCGGTGGGCATAACAAAAAAATTTTATCAGCAGAGTTGCTCCCTACATACTCGCAGAAACCTTCAGTTATTCCGACTCAGCCTATTCAAAATAGCGTAGCGCTTGTTCCATCTCCGACCATATCCAATAATTTAGTTGTGGTTCAGCGAGTAGTGGATGGGGATACAATACAGCTTGAAACAGGCGAAAAACTTAGGTATATCGGAATCAATACTCCTGAAACGGTTGATCCCAGGCGTTCTGTTCAGTGTTTTGGCAAAGAGGCGTCAAATAAAAATAAAGAATTAGTGCTCGGCCAGAAAGTTAGACTTGAAAAAGATGTCTCAAATACCGATAAGTATGGACGATTATTACGATACGTATATCTACAGACTCCAACGGGAGAAGTTTTTGTCAATGATTATCTCGTCCGTCAGGGGTATGCATATGCATCTTCATATCCTCCGGATATTGCACATCAAAAGGATTTTAGACAGGCGCAGGAAGAAGCCCAGGAAAATAATCGGGGACTGTGGAGTAGTTGCGGGAAATAATGGCTTAATTGTTTTATATTGAGGAGAGGGAAGATGATATAATATCTATATGGATTTGACTCAAAAACACTGTGTGCCATGCGAATCAGGACAACCGCCGCTATCCGACATGCAAGAGAATAAGTTGCTAGCAACAATTCCCGGTTGGTTACTGCTGAAAGACGGTACTCATAAGTTGCGCCGGCAGTTTACATTTAAAGATTTCAAACAAGCAATGGAATTTGTAAACCAGGTAGCAGCTGTTGCCGAGAAAGAAGGCCATCATCCTGATATTTACATTTTTTATAACAAAGTCCAGATTGATTTATTTACTCATGCTGTGGGTGGGTTATCGGAGAATGATTTCATTATGGCCTCAAAAATTGCCGCGTTATAACCTTTACTTTTTCCTTACATGAGCTTTACATAATCATTCTTGAAGAATCCAGCGTAAGTTGTTATGATTTGAAATACCTTTTTTATGAGTAAGAGTACTCGTGCTCCAAATCAGACTACTTCAACCCCACCGGTAGATAAAAAGCTTTTAAAAAAAGCGCAAACTCCTGCCGAGCAGGATTTTGAGAGAAGAGCGGCACAAGATACGATTGCCACGATGGTTATTGACCAAGAACCTCGTGTTATAACAAAAGCAGAGTATGCAACCCATGATCAGTTCCTCCAAAAATATCCCCAGCTGAAAAAAATTCTGAAAGAGCATGAAATTTTATTGGCAATTGATGAAGTTCCTCTCAGTCCCGTAAAGCCCTTGACTGCAAAAGAGGCATTACTACGACTCATCAAAAAAGATGGGTATCCGGTGGCTGCATGTCCTATGCCTGAGAATGAAGGAAAAGGAGAGCTTGAATTATTTGTTGCCAAGTTTGGCAGAGATGGATTAATCACAGCACTCATACTCCCGGATGAGTATATGTATGTGATTGAAACGATTTTTACCGTAGATGCCAAGCTGCAAGGGACCCGGCACAGTCCTTTTGCGGAAGAAAAACCAGGGAAAATTCTCCATGAATTTCGGGAATCTACAGACCCGATCAGAAATATTTTAGAAACAGTAGACTCATGGCAATTTCCCTATTACGGGAATACCGATTCTTCCTCTCTTTTTCTAAAAGTTGCAAAACGGATGGTGATGTTGGCCGGACAAAAGATATTACTCGCACAAGGATATTCTGAGGGGGCGGTAACAGATGAGATGAAATTGGGAGCAGGGAAAGGAATACTTGAAAAAAAGATCCAGGGGAAAGATGGAGATAGGTATACCCTCAATGATGCACTCCTGGGAACAATACAGTACTTATTGCAGGAAATTAGTACTAATCCTCAAGGGTTACTTCAATACCGCAGGAGTTTTGCCGGTAGTTTACCGATCCAGTCATGGAAAGATTCGTGGAATTCCCACATGTATCATAACGGTGAGATTATTAATCCTCGAAAAAATAGAAATTTTATCATATGCCTTGAAGCCAATGTCTATACCTATGATGGGTTTTTGGACGCAGCCGATTTATATAGAGATACGAATCCGCAATTATCACAACAACTGGAAGTTTGTGCCCATAATTTAAAAGAACAAATTCTTGAGAAATTTTATAGAGAAGATGAGAAAGGTGGATATTTTGCACAGGCGCTGGAGCGAAATGAGACGACCGGTGAATTATCGGTTCTTGATGTTCGTACTTCTAATATGGGACATATGCTTAACTCCCGGTTGTTACGGGGAGATGACCCTCTTATTGTAAAAAAACGCGAGTCAATAATCAAAACACTTTTTTCAAAAGATATGCTCGCAACTCATGGATTTCGTACCTTATCAAACAGCGAACTATTATTTAATCCGTACTCTTATCATAATGGAACAGTCTGGTTTTGGGATTCTTTTTGGATTGCACAGGGACTTGAAGGATTGGGATATAGTGAGTTGGCATGGGATATCTATAACCGTATTGAAAAATCAGTACAGGCTTCTGGCAGATTTCCTGAGTTTGCCTCAGGAACGGATCGGAAGAAACCGGAATTTAATGAAATGATCGTACGGGTTTACAATACCAAATATCAAAGAGAAGATACTATTATGCAAATAGCCCAGGAAATACAACTCTGGACTGTTGCTTCCATACTGGCGATTGAAGATAAAAAGAAATTTAAACATACATCGAAAGAAGTAACTTACCCGAAAGTAAAATTGAGTAAAGAGTCAGCGGCTCTATTGTAAAAGTCAGGGGGTTTTCTTGGTACCTTGGCCTTTTTCGACAGTAGTGATTTTTTGCTGAATAAAAGCAATTGCATTTTTAATATCATCTAAATCTTTTTGGATATCTTCGACTTCTTCTTCCAATTCCTGTTGTTCCTGGTCTTCTTCCTGTTGTTCCTGGTCTTCTTCAAGTTCCCGGTAGGTATCTACCAATGCTTGCCTGTTTTGTGCAATCAGGATAAAGGTTGAGAGAAAAATGGCTTCAAGCGATACCAGCATCGTCAAAAGCCCATAAGGGAATGGATCAAAAGGATGGATATAGGGTTTGGCCAGTCCCTGATTGATTACTATCCAGAGAGCAAACCAAATAGCATGGAAATATACAAATCCCATGCTTCCGGCAAAAACGGTAATTGTTTCTGCAAGTCTTCCTTCGGCTGAATGAAGTTGCTTTAGAAGCTGTTCCGGTTTGGTGTGTTTGGGGATAAGGGGCGGTAATATCGTTTTGTAATCTTTGGTTTCCATATATAGATTGTAGTCTCATCAATTTTTTTGTCAACCCTATTTGCATTTCGCAACAGTATTTTAGTAAGATATTTATACGTATTTTACGTATAAATATCCGAGGTCTTGACAATTAGCAAATAATTTGATAGATTGCTAATAGTTCGATTAAACTCACTGCAGATAGTTCACAAAATTTCTGTCCGAAGTTTGTAGAACCCACACGATATATGGAAAAACTTGTACCGATAATCCCAATAAGAGATGGAATCATATTTCCTCATACCGACTCTGTTTTGACCTTTGGAAGACCGAAGAGTCTGGCAGCTTTGGAGTCTTCATTTCAGCATGAACGCCTGGTTGTTTTTGTCCTGCAAAAAAATTCTAAATTGAATGATCCAACCCCGGAAGATTTATATGAAATTGGAACCTATTCCCGTATTGAACGAATGATCCGTACTGACGGTGAGATTAACGCTCAAGTCAGAGGTATATCGCGGGTACGGATAAAATCATATCAAGAACATGACTCATTCTTCATGGCTAAAATAGAAGAAATTGACGATGATCCCCAAAATACACCAGAGATCAAGGCTCTATGTAATCATCTTACCAATGAGTTTCGTAAAGCCATGAATTTGGGCAAACCCGCTGATTTTCTTATTTTCATGAATATTATGTCCGAACACACCCCATCGGAACTATCTGATTTGATTGCGTCAGTACTGGATATCAAGCCATCTGAACGCCAAGCCCTGTTGGAAGAGAATAATGTCAAAATCAGATTGGAAAAAATAACGGAATATTTGGCTCGTGAAATAAAGGTTTTGGAACTGGAGCGAAAAATAGCATCAAAGACTCAGGAGAGATTTGAAAAAGGTGCTCGGGAGGCAATGCTAAGAGAGCGCCTCAAAACCATTGAGAAAGAATTAGGTGAAGGAGATGAGGATTCGGAGACTCGAGAGCTTTTGGCAAAGATCAAAAAGGTAGGGATGCCTGAAGAAGTAGAAGATAAAGCACGTAAGGAAGTCCGCAAACTTGCTCAAATGAATCAATTCAATCCGGAAGCCGGTTATATTCGGAATTATCTGGAATGGTTAGTAAGTCTTCCCTGGAGTAAGGAAAGCAAAGATAGTGTTGATATTAAGACAGCCGAAAAGACATTGGATGAAGATCATTATGGATTGCAAAAGGCAAAAGAGCGGATTCTGGAATACCTGGCAGTACACAAACTCTCCGGGAAAATGAAAGGACCCATCTTGTGTTTTGTCGGACCACCAGGAGTAGGAAAGACATCGATTGGGAAATCAATTGCGCGCGCATTGGGTCGTGAATTTGTTCGAGTATCACTGGGAGGAATTCGTGATGAGGCTGAAATTCGAGGACATAGACGAACCTATGTAGGTGCCCTTCCGGGACGCATTATCCAAGGCATCAAAGACGCAGGAACCAAAAATCCGGTTTTTATGCTTGATGAAATAGATAAAGTTGGTACAGATTTTCGTGGTGATCCTTCATCAGCGCTGTTGGAAGCACTTGATCCTGAGCAAAACAGTCAATTCTCAGATCATTATCTGGAAGCACCATTTGATCTCTCAAATGTTATGTTTGTGACAACAGCCAACGTATTGGATACCATTCCTCCTGCTCTCCGTGATCGTTTGGAAATTATCCATTTTGCCGGATATACCCATGATGAGAAATTCCAGATAGCCAAAAATTTTCTTGTCAAAAAACAAATGGAAATGCATGGCCTTTCAGATAGTAAGGTAGAAGTCAGCGATGACGCAGTCCGCTTTGTTATTAATCATTTCACCCGTGAGGCAGGGGTACGAAATCTTGAACGACAACTCGCTACACTTTTTAGAAAAGTTGCCAGAAAAGTGGCTGAAGGGAAGAAAGGTAAGACCGTTATAACTGAATCCGATGTCACGAAATATTTGGGAACCATTCGGTATCGTTCTACACTAATTGAAAAGAAGGACGAATTCGGTATGTCCACCGGCCTTGCATGGACTGAAGCAGGCGGAGATATCCTTTTTATAGAAGTAGCTCTGATGCCCGGACATGGACATCTGCTTCTTACGGGACAGCTGGGAGATGTTATGAAGGAATCATGCCAAGCGGCACTTTCATATATTCGTGCACGAGCAAAGCAATTTGGTTTGGCAGAAGGGTTTTATAATAAGCTCGATGTACACGTTCATGTACCGGAAGGTGCTGTTCCCAAAGATGGTCCTTCAGCAGGAGGGGCAATAACCACCGCGATTTTATCGGCCCTTACCAAAATCCCTGTGAATCGCAAAGTAGGAATGACAGGGGAAGTAACCCTTCGCGGACGGGTCTTAGAAATTGGAGGAGTAAAAGAGAAAGTAATAGCAGCTCATCGGGCAGGGCTCAAGACTATAATCCTGCCGAAAGAAAACAAGAAAGATTTGGAAGATGTGCCAAAAGAAGTATTGCGGGATCTCAAATTTGTATTCGTAAGCCATATGGATGAAATATTACCTGTTGCTTTCAAAAAACCATTAGTAATAAAGGGACATGAGTCACATGCTTCTCAACGTCCTGTACTTCACGCACCCTCCCCATATAAAGCAGACTAATTAAGCGTAAAGCGTAAAGCACTTGGCCGTAGACGTACTCTTTCTTAACTCTTACGTAATTATTGTTTAGATTTTATTTCCCTTTTTTAGAATGGAATGAGAGTTTTAAAGGAGGTGAATATGATGCAAATTGCAAAAACAATATTTGGTATTTATACAAATCGTGATAATGCGGAAAACGCCATTTCCGATCTGGAAACTGCAGGATATCGCACCAAAGATATTTCCCTTGTTATGCGTGATACAGATGAAGCGCATGATATTTCCGATACAACCGGAGTAGATGTTGCAGAGGGAGCAGTTACCGGTGCTACCACAGGGGCAGTTGTCGGTGGTATTGCAGGTTTATTAGTAGGAGTAGGTACCATAGCAATTCCTGGCATTGGAGGGATTCTCATTGGTGGTCCTTTGGCAGCAGCGCTTGGTCTTACCGGAGCAGCAGCAACTACCGTATCAGGTGCCGCGACAGGAGCAGTAGCAGGAGGAATTATCGGAGCACTTATGGGTTTTGGAATTCCACGGGAACAGGCAGAAGTATATGAAAGCAAAATTCGTGAAGGTGCGATTCTTCTGGCGGTACCAACATATGCCGATCGGGAAGACGAAGTATGGAATATCATGGAACAAAATGGTGCAACCGATATCAATTCCGTAACTCAACCTATGGATCGATTTATGAGACGAGAAGTTGATGCAGATATCGATGAGAATTATGTTCCGAGATCCCGATTTGATAAAGGTTCATATATGACAATGGGAGCAAAGGGCGGAACAACACGCTCACGAAAGCGCAGGAAGAAAATTTCTTAACCTCGTTTTGGTGGGTTGTTCCTAAAGATCCAAGTACAGTGCTTGGGTTTTTAGGTTGAGATTGACACAGTCCCTTCTACCTTTTCAATTCATCATCATATATAATTGTCCACATGGCAGAGGAACAAGTTTCTACTCAAAAAGAACATATAGGAGTTGCAGTTATTGTTACAAATTCGCAGGGGGAGGTTTTGCTGGGTGAAAGGATCAATGCCTACAGAGCAGGGTGGTTTGGGTTGCCAGGAGGAAGGATAGAACTTCAAGAGGCCATTACGGATGCGGCAAAAAGAGAATTGGAAGAAGAATGCGGATTGGCAATAGAGGAATTGGAATATGTTGGGGTAGTTAGAGAATTACAAGATAGCTATAATTTTATCCACTTCGGTATGGTGGCAAAAAATGTAATTGGAGAGCCTGAAAATAAAGAACCTGAAAAATGCAAAGGATGGGAGTGGTACTCTTTTGAACATTTACCTCAAAATATTTTACCCGGACACAAAGCAATTATTGAAATATATATAAATAGAGGAGAGCAGGTAAAAGATTTAGTTTAAACTAGAATTTATGACTTTTATTACAAAAAATCGGCTCTTCTTATTTTGCCTCGCAATCATTATTCTTCAATTTCTTCAATTACTATATTTTAACCGATATCTTTTTTTGCAGGAGTATAACGTTTCTTATTGGAAAGATAGAATGGAACATTCTCAGTGGACATTGCCTTTGTCCCAACGCATCATCGGTGATGATGGAATTTATAGTTATGCTGGATATCGCATGATGCAGGGAGACAGTATCGAAACGACAAATGCCAATAAACCTCCTGTTGGAATCTATTTAATCGGCATAAGTATTATCCTATTGCATAATCCCATTTACTTCGCATTTTTGACTGGAATAGGTACTATTGTAGCATTCTATTTTTTTGCCAAAGCATTACTAAAAAATAAAAAAATAGCTCTGATGACTACAACGTTACTGGTAGTTGAGCCGTTTGTTTATACTCATTTTACGACTACCACTCTGGATCTGTTGCAGCTTCTTTTTCTCCTTATTAATTTTCTTTTTCTTTTCTATGCAGTTACCGATACCAATCACAAAATAAGGTATCTATGGATTGGGATCAGCGGATTGAGTCTGGGATTTTTTACAGAAACAAAGCCGCCGCTTCTGGTTCCTGTAATTCTTTGTTTGGAGTTGGTTTATCTTTTCTACAAAAAGAGATTTATTTTTATCATAGTATTTTTAGCTACATTTGTGGTTGGAGTATTTATTCCTTACTTTCGATATTTTGCTATGGGTCATACCATCCTGGACTATCTCAAGCTGCATAAGTACATGGCATCGGTTTACTACAACGGCAAGAATCAATTGTTTCGTTTGTCTGTATGGGATGCTATTCTTATTGGATATTTTCCAGATGTTGTTACTGGAGCCTTTCAGAAGATCAGGGAATGGTGGATTTTTCTGCCGATTGTTACAGTAGCAGGTATTGGTGTTGCTGTTAAAACTCTCATAACTCGAAAGAAAGATATTTTCCTCAAAGGAATATGCGTTTTCTTGTTAGTAACTCTTCTTATCTATACCAATATTCCTTTTTATGTCCGCTATACAATTCTTTTTGTTCCAATCCTCTATTTACTTTTTGCGCAGGCATTTAAAAAGTATCTGCTTCGACCTGTGGGATTAGTTCTTTTTGTTATTGTGGCATGCGGGGGATTGTTTTATACTACTTGGCTTCTGGTAACGACCCAGCCATTTACGATACAGGATTATTACTATAATTTTTCCCATCAATATTTCCATGACATCTATGCAGAAGATATTTCCCAGACAAGCAAAAATGGGTTGACACAAGAACAATTTAGAAAAATTGCACAAAATGCACTGATCAATGCTACTGTAAAAAATATAACCGTTTCTGAAAAAAAGCGAACCATTCCTCTTTTTGGAAACCACGGATCAGTACAGTTTCATGTCATCTATAAAACACAAGACCTTGGTGCATTTTCAGAAGATAAAACAATGAACTTGGTCAATGAAAACGGACAATGGAAAATTGTGTGGGATTGGGATCTATTACTGCATAAATTCACTCCCGGTACTACTTTTACCTATACTTCTCAGGTAGGAAAAAGAGGAACACTCTATTCTCCTACAGGGCAAAAAATAGTCCAGGATACAAACGGGTATCTCATTTCTATAAATCCCAATAAAATTGATACGAAAAGAGAGAATGAAATGCTCTCTGTACTTGCACAAGTAATACTGGGGATTACCAATGATTCACGAAATTCATACCTACAAAATGTATATCTTGAAAATGTCATACCCGATACATTTGTACCAATTGGGACTACATTTCTTCCTCTGACCCCGGAGCTTAAAGCAAAACTACAAACATTTCCGGGATTACAACTGAGCACAACAATCAGCAGAATATATGACCCTGCAAGTAGCATCAGTAGTGGAGCGCTGAAAAACACTTTTTATGATGAATGTTGTAGCAAAATATATAGCAGCACGACATATCATGCTGTTGAAGGAATAGAACAAAAATATGATGCCAAACTCAGCGGTTCTAATGGAGGAAGTATGGTGATGAAGAAAGACGGTATTCCCACTCGGGTTTTAGTGAGCCATACGGCAAGAACTGGAGAAGACATTACTCTTCCAGTTTCAAATTCAGATCAATAGTAGAGCTTTATAGTTTGAATCTGTAAATAAAAAAAGCCCCCTCAGCTGAAGCCTCGGGGGCGGTGTAGGTTGCGTTGATAGTTAGACAGATTTCTTTGCTGCTTGTGATCTCCCTTCTCTTTCATACAGCACAGGGATGCCTTCAAGCTCCATGGGAAGATCTTGCAGCTCTTGGTCTGTAGGTTCCCTGCGGAGTCCTACTACGATTACCCATTGTTCGGGGTCTCCCTCTTCCCGGGAGCGGCTGTATACGCCCACGGTAAGTGTCAAAGGTACTACGAGCTCTCGTAGGTGGCGGTCTTTGACCCGATTGGCTTCTTCGTAAGACTTGCATACCTGCGGTTCCATCGGCGTACTCCTTGCTAGTACTTCGTTTACGTGCTGCTTGATTTCCCTCCAGCTATCTTCAGAGATCCGTAGTCCTCGAGGCATACCAAGTGCATCGAGTTCAAGCGGTTGGCCAGATTCCCCAGCGAGCATACGAAGACTGATCTCGTCGATATCTGCGTCTGTAAGCTGTATTGGGTCTTCGCCGATCAAATCCATCGCGGCGTCTGCCCATTTTTGAGCGCAGATGGCGCAGAAGTAGCTGCCTTCGGGGCAAGCTATAAGTTTTACCTGATCTTCAGGTGTTTTGCACAAAGAGCATTGATGTGCCTTAGTCTGATCGTCGGCCATGATGCTTATTCCTTTCGGCGATGTGCAGGGAAGAAGGCGGTTTCCCTACGAATCATTTCGCTACTGACGCCTGAGGATATCCTGGACTACCAACACTTCTCCTGGCCGAAACGATCCAAACGCTTGCCAAAGCGTCCTTCCATCCAGGTCGTTGCGGGGAGTAGTGATAAAGTCCAGCGATGCTTCGAGACTGCCAAATCGTTGGATCAGGTGTGGCCGTATCCAGTAAAGCTGCCTGTCGCTCTCAAGCCGTCGTAAGAGAGTTTCTCGACTCCCTCCTGTGCTCAGGCACTCAGGCCATCCTTCCAAGGTAGGTGTATATCCTTGACCCATATAGGGTTCCTCACTTTCTGCTGCCGCCCCAGCATCATTTTTACAAGCAAACTTATAAAGATAATGCCAGAGCGGTATATTTTCGCTATCAATGTACAGATGGCATTATAGGAAAGAGTAGGGAAGAAGTAAAGGTAATTGAATCTTTTGAGAGGTTGAAGAAGGATAAACGAAAGAGGGCACCCCGAAGGGTGCCCGAGTAGAATAGTCATCGTAGGTGCGATGGAATCAATTGAGCTATGGTACTCATAAGCACTTCATACTGAGCCAACTTTGACATTGCTTGACTGAGTTTGGCTTCTGCATCTTGCGCCCGGCGTTCTGTTTCTCCTAGACGAGTGAGTAAATGGTCGCGTTGTTGCAGAAGTTTGCCATATTCGATGCCCTGCTCTAGCACTTTACTATACTGTTGAAGAACAGAGTCTTGCATCTGGATGGGAACTAGCACTTCCGCAGGCTGACCAGTTCTAGGACCACCACGTTTGAGTAGTTTTCCCGTCTTTACCCGTTGGGATATCGCTCTCTCGGATATTCCCAGACGATAAACAGCAGTTGACCTGCGTACCCATTCCATTCCTTCAGGGACTGGGGGATCGGTAGTCATGGTTGCCCCTTTCTGAGCTACTAGCATTGCAGTGATGAACTGCGTGAGTGCTAGTGATAGTACCATGTTTTGGTTATCTGTTCAGCGAATTCATGAAGCGCTTTACGCATGTCATCGAGTGTGATTTCCTGTCCCTCTTTAAACGTCCTCATCTCCAGCTCGATATCGAGTTCGATGACTGTATCTCCCTCGCGAGGTAGTCGCTTCATGTTGGCCGAGAAGCCACGGGAAAAACATGCATAGGTGGCGGAGTTGATTGCTACGCCGTCTCCCCAGTTTTGCCCCCAATCGATAACCTTTGCTGGTTGATGAAGATGCACCCTGATAACAACTCGCGTGAGGAAGTCAGGTTCT
Source organism: uncultured Gammaproteobacteria bacterium (assembly GCA_964497535.1). GTDB lineage: Bacteria > Patescibacteriota > Microgenomatia > Levybacterales > UBA12049 > CAZCCG01. The sequence goes on along the minus strand of CAZCCG010000002.1, from coordinate 291,879 downwards.
GAAAGAATCTCGACTCGGCCTGCTTTCTGAAGCAGGATTGGAAGCTCACGAGCTAACTCTGGCATCTCCCATGTCCAGTAGGTACCAATTGTGGTGTCATCCCAGCGGTGTTTTTGCATTGCCGTTCCCCTTTCGGATACTTCTTCTGCACCTATCAATGTACGGAGGAGATTATACTAGAGGATAATACTGAAGTCAAAAGAGATGTTATAATCGATTTATGCAGAAAGTGAATTTTGGTAGTAAGGGCAAAGTTATACAAGGTACGCTTATTCTGCCTCAAACAGTAAGACATAAAAATCCAGGCGTTATTCTAATTCATGGATTCAGTAGTAGTGAAAAGAACTATATTCCACTCGGGGAGAGATTAGCAGAAATTGGAATAATTACTTTGACTATTAATTTACGTGGTCATGCTGTATCAAATACGGAAGGGAATAGTTTTAAAGTCCACGACGGTTTTTTAGATGGATTGCAAGCTTATGATTATTTAGTAAAAAATGAGTCTATTGATGATGAAAGGATAGGAATGTGTGGTGCTAGTTTTGGAGGAGGTATTTCAGCATATGTAAGCAACAAGAGGAAAGTTAAAAGTTTAGTTCTTCGTGCCCCTGCAACTTACACTGATTCTATGATGGGTTTGACTCTTACACAACTTATGCAAATAGAAAAAGATAAATTTAATAATATGTCGGATATTACTAATACCCCTGCTATCCGAAGTCTAGTAAATTTTACTGGAGATATATTAATTATTGAGTCGGAGAAAGATTCTATAATCCCTGCTAAAATGATTAATGCATTTCTTAATGCACCTGTTCATCCGAAGAGAAAAGAATTGATTGAAATAAAAGGAGCAACTCATGACTTATCTCAAGATTCTTGGAGAGAAGAGTTTAGATCTGCAACAGTAAATTGGTTTAAACAAACTCTATTTTAGTCTCCTGTGGTCCTAATTCTTTCGAATTGGAACCAGATTCGGAGTTCATTGGAGCAATAAGTATTATCCAACCTGAACCTATTTCATCTTCAGTACGGGTATTAGAATCTTATCAATTATTGACTTGCAGTTATCAGTAATGTAATACTTGAGCAACATGGTTCATGATATTAATGGAATAAGGAGGTGAATAATGTATGGAAAAAGGATCTTTATCTACTCCTGAGCAACCGCTTGGCGAGTCGTTGAATCGAACACAGCAGCAATTGGTTTACCACATCGGACGATTGGAGGGGACGCTCGGGTTACCTACAACTCGAGATTTAGAACCGACTTCAACAGCACAACAAACGCTTGCTGACTCGATCGCATTAGCTAAGAAACTGGGTGTTGATACGAACGCTATTGAAGAGAGTACTCCTGAGCAAACTTTGGCTGACTCGATCGCTTTGGGCAAAGCTCTGGGGCTTACCGATCAGGAACTAGAATCGTGACGTTCATTGTGTGAGTAGATCATTGCCTGAGATTATTTCATGTATCTTGGCCGAATCTTCGGCCTTGCAGTGACGCTAGTATTCAGAATTGGAACCAGATAAGGGGTTCTTTGGAAGCTTGGAAGAGTGTAATTTATTCTGAGGCAAGTTCTTCTTCAGTTCTTACTACCATAGGGTATTAGAATCGTTTTTTATTTTTTGTATTACTCAAAACTTGTTGTCTTCTATAAAAATAACGGAGAACATTATATATAATAATAAAGATTGTTCCATATACGATTATAGGTTTATAAGTGTCTAACATCCATGTATCTGCATAATTCAACATAATCCAAGTTATTCCACATACAAATAAGAGCCAATAGAGAATTATACGCCAGGGAGGAGCTTTAAAAGGGGAAAACCCTTCATAAAAAGTTTGTGGTTCTTTTAAATAATCAATAACTGTATATTTCTTTTTCACTATTAGAGCATTTCAAACTTTAGAACTTATGTCAAGGGAAACAACCAAAGTGTATTTCGAACAATTTTAGCTTCGAAAAACGGATAAGTTTTCACACGAGAGAAAATATAGCTTTGAGCGACCCAAAGGGTCGAGGGTCGGAATTTTGTTATACCTGATCTTGTGAAGTATTTTCATTTATTTACTAAAAATATTTCATAACTATCTAGTAATATGTTAAAGTTAAAGTAGTGAAATATTATTCATTTGGAAATTTTCTTAAAGAACCTATTACTAAATATTCTGATTTCCATACTGAAGGTAAATTAACTACTAATAAGCAATTTTTAATAGGCGCTACAATAGCATTTATCATTTTACTTCTTATTCCTTTATTTTTCCCTTTAGTAATTTTAGCGCCACTTAATTCCTGGTTTTATATAACAACAATTGTATTTTTTTATGGACTTGCATGGATCCTAATTATAGGGAAATATCTCTATTGGAAGTATAAAAAAGTTTAAAATTTTAGTGACCCCATTGGAATTCGAATCCAAGTTTTCAGGATGAGAACCTGATGTCCTAGGCCACTAGACGATGGGGCCGTTTTTAATTATTTTTTCAAGTGCTTTTCTACTTTTGAGTGATTTCAGATAACTTTCTCTTTTTCTTGCCTCTGATAGTGTATTATATTCTTCTTTGTAAATTAAATCGAATGGGCCTCTGCTTTTAGTGTATTTAGAATAACCTTTGTTATGGGATTTAACTCTATTTTTTATATCAGTAGTACTACCAATATAATATTTCCCATTCTGATGACTTTTCAGAATATAAGTATACATTCCGTTTGTCCTAGGCCACTAGTCCCGATGATCGTTGTCATCGAGGATCCTCGATGGCTGTAAGCCATCGGGAACGATGGGGCCGTGGCCTCTGTATTTTACCTCAATACAGCTTCAATCACAAGGCGATAGGTATCTCTGCCGTTTGTAACGCACGGGTATTTTTAGTATAATTTTGAGTGTGAAAACAATATTCCTCTCGGTTGTAATTCCCTCCTATGACGAAATGGCGAATCTGCAAAAAGGCGTTCTGGATAAAGTTGATCACTATCTGGGTAAACAAAGCTATTCATATGAAGTAATTGTGGTTGATGATGGGTCAAAAGACGGCAGTATAGAGTTTGTAGAGAAGTTCGTCAAAGAAAATCCACATTTCAAGCTTATCAAAAATTCCCATACCGGCAAAGCCGGCGCAGTAACAACCGGAGTCCTGGCTGCCACAGGTGAGTATATCCTTTTTACCGATATGGATCAGGCAACTCCTATTGAAGAAGTAGAAAAAATACTGCCATACTTTAATCAAGGATATGACGTGGTAATCGGATCACGCAGTACCCGACGCAAAGGCGCGCCCCTAATTCGTCTTTTTATTTCCCGTTCATCAATAGTACTGAGAAAATTAATAGTAGGATTGCCTGATTTATCAGATACTCAGTGTGGCTTCAAAGCTTTTACAAAGGATGCCGCGCATACATTATTTTCAAAGATCAAAAATATCCATAATGGATTTGCTGCAATCTCAGGTTCATCGGTTACTTCAGGATTTGATATTGAACTATTGTATCTGGCACAAAAGATGAGCTACAAAATAAAAGAAGTACCGGTCAGCTGGTTATATGTTGAGACACGCCGGGTAAATCCCATTACCGATTCTATTGATGGGGTACTGGATCTTTTGAAAATTAAGATGAATAGTTTGAATGGAGTATACAAGTAAATTTTCAATAAATACCAATTTCAAATGTCAAATTTCAAATTTAAAAAACTTCTTATTGGGTTATATTTATTTAGTTTGGGAGGGTTATTTCTTTATTCCTTCACTCAAATTGACCTCAGTCTTACCGTTTCGCGCAGTTCCATTATCCAAAGTCTGGAAAAATCATTTCAATATATCGGCTATTTTAATCGGCCTTTATCTGCAGTTCTAGTTATTGCTGTTTTTTCTCTATTATTAATTTCCTACCTGCTGATTCTTAAAAACATTAAAAAATTTTCATCAAAAACCATTTGGACACTTATTTTTATTACTGCGTTGGTTGGGGCAGTTTCTTATAATGCATTTTCTTATGATCTTTTCAACTACATTTTTGACGCAAAGATTGTCACCCATTATCATCTTAATCCCTACGATCACAAGGCTTTGGATTTTCCCGGTGATCCTATGCTTTCCTTTATGCATTGGACACATCGGACATATCCCTATGGTCCAGTGTGGCTTGGTATTACAATTCCAGCTTCTTTTATTGGTTGGGGGTATTTCGTGCCGACGTTCTTCTTATTTAAATTCATCGCATTAGCAGCCTATATAGGCACAGCATATTTTATCGGAAAAATTCTAAAAACAGTTCGGCCAAAAGAACAGTTGTTAGGTGTTGCTTTTTTTGCACTCAATCCTTTTGTTATCATTGAAGGTTTGGTCTCAGCTCACAACGATATTGTTATGATGTTTTTTGCAGTAGTATCTTTGTTTTTTGTTGTCAAAAAAAACTATATAGCCGCGTGGATTTTCTTTGTCCTTTTTTATGGAGTTAAAATAGCAGCAGATACAATTCCAGTGCCTATTCATATTGCCGTATTGGTTGTTGCGGCAATCGGTTTGTTTGTCTTATCTCGATCAAAATCAATACAATGGGAACAGTTTTTTATCATCCTTACCTATCTTATGGTTCTCCCGGTAGTCTTTGCTTCACTCCGTACTACATTTCAGCCGTGGTACCTCCTATTCCTGGTGCCTATTGCTGCTTTGGTCGCGAATAAATATATTGTTGCAGTTGGGGTTATAACTATTACTTTTTTGGCACTGTTTCAATATATCCCCTTTTTCTATACCGGTAATTATGATCCCCCCATTCCGCAGATTATGCAGATACTGCTGGTCGTTTCTATTCTTATTTCTGTGTTTACAACAGGAGTTTCTATGTTGGCTTTACGCTCATCAAAAGTGGTAAAATAAGTACATATTGTTCGAGTGTCAGCGAGAACTATTACGATTTACTTCTCACTTCGTTCGAAGAATAAAATATGATCAATAAACTCATTCAGAAATATCAAACAGAAACACTCATTCTTCTTGGATTTACCGTTATTTATTTTCTTACCCGTTTGTATAACTTGACTGCTCTTCCTATTTTTACGGATGAAGCGATTTACATTCGTTGGGGACAAATTGCGGCTAATGATGCGGCATGGAGATTTATTTCCCTTACTGATGGTAAACAGCCACTCTTCATTTGGCTGATGATGCCTATGTTTAAAATCTTCCATGATCCGTTATTTGCCGGAAGAATTGTTTCTGTTTTTGCCGGATTTGGAACCATGCTGGGATTATTCTTTTTCGGGAAAGAGCTTTTTAAAAATAAATGGGTTGGTATTATATCTGCCGGAATCTACCTCATTTATCCCTTTGGGCTGGTGTATGATCGAATGGCTTTGTATGACAGTCTGGTGGGGGCATTTTATATATGGGGATTGTATGTTGAAGTGCTTTTGGTACGAAGAGTGCGTCTGGATATCTCCTTTATATTAGCTCTCGTTTTGGGTGGAGGTATGCTTACCAAAACTAATGCATTTTTTACGAGCGCCTTTTTACCGTTTACATTGTTATTATTTGATTGGAAAGAAAAAGAAAGAGGGAAGAGGTTACGACAGTGGATTACGTATGCGGTTATTGCCTCAGTTTTGGCATATGTATATTATTCGGTTCTGCGGCTTTCTCCTTTTTTCCATATCATTGATGAGAAAAATACCACATTTGTGTATCCGATAAAAGATTGGATACATGAACCATTTGCATTTGTGTTTGGTAACACAAAAGGGCTTTTGAATTGGTTAGCTATCTATATGTCAATTCCCCTTATTCTTTTGGTTGGAGTTTTCTTCTATGGCAAAAAGCACTGGAGAGAAATCCTATTTTGTTTTCTCGCTTTTGGTATTCCTATCACATATTTTGCATTTTTCGGGAAAGTCATTTATCCTCGGCATATTCTTTTGATGACGCTGCCGTTGTTGCCAGTTATGGCTTTTGTCATAGTCAAACTTAAAGAAAAGTTAAAAGCAAAAGCATTTATTGTCGGCATTTTATTCTTGTGGTATCTCTATGCAGATTTTTTCATTATAACGAATCTTGCTCGCGCACCAATTCCCCAAACTGATTTGGATCAATTTGTTGTCGGTTGGCCGGCAGGTGTCGGAGTGAAAGAATCAATTACGTTTTTTAAAGAGCAATCTCAAAACGGGCCGATCTATATAGCAACTCAGGGTACTTTTGGGTTGATGCCATTTGCTTTGGAGATGTATTTCCAATCTGATCCGAATGTTACAATCAAAGGATACTGGCCGACTCAAGACGTTCCTCCGGCAGATGTTATGACAATTGCCAAGAAAATGCCAACATACTTTTTATTTTATCAACCCTGTCCTTCATGTCAGGGATTTGGTGTTGCGCCTCTTAGCTGGCCGGTAAAGAACGTATTGAGTATTAAAAAGGGAGACTCGAATAATTATCTCAACATCTATCAGATTATTCCTGCCAAGTAGCTTCATGAAAACACAAGTTTTGAAATATACAACAGGGATATACCTCTACCTTGCTGCTTTTGTTATTGCAGTTATTATATCTATTCCTCTTTTGCTTCCGTTTTTTCAGGAAGGGTACTTTACAACCCATGATGGCGAGTGGGCAGTAGTCCGTGCAGCAGATATGTATCGGGAGATAAAAGATATGCAAATTCCTCCCCGTTATTCCGGGGTGCTCAATCATGGATATGGATATCCGCTTTTTAACTTTGCGTATCCATTTCCTTACTACCTTACAACGGTTTTACATGTAATACATTTCGGATTCATAAATAGTATAAAAATACTCTTTATTGCCAGTATGGTTTTTTCAGCTTACTTTATCTTTTGTGCTTCAAAAGCACTATGGAAAAGTACCTATGCAGGATTTATCAGCATGTTTTTGTTTGTTTTTTTACCCTATCGATTTGTGGATCTTTATGTAAGAGGATCCTTGGGTGAATCGGTTGCTTTTATATTATTCCCTCTAATTGCCTGGGGTATGGTAAAACAGTACGAAAAGCCCTTTTCTAAAATCCCTCTTTTGATATCCGCTTTTTCGTATGGAGCGTTAGTTCTTACCCATAATATTATGTTTTTATACTTCTCTATGGCAATGGTTATCACGATTGCGGCACTCTTTGTCTCAGGAAAAAATAAAAGTGCGGTTTCGTTGATACTAACTATGGTATTTGGAATTATTTTGTCCTGTTATTTTTGGCTTCCGGCACTGATTGAAAAAAATAATGTTCTTTTTGCAAAAATTCCCATCGCGGTCCGGGATAATTTTTTTGTTTCAATTCAGCAATTTATTCTTCCTTCCTGGGGGTATGGAAGTCCTTCTCAAAAAGATGGGTTTACCTATCAGCTTGGTATTACTCAACTTATTGCATATATCGTAGGAATCATTACACTTATTATAATTTTTGTGAAAAATAAAAAAAAGAAAACAACCGTATCATTTCGTTTGAGTTTGTTTTTTTCAATTTTGATCCTCATTTTTATATTTTTCCTATTTCCACCATCAAACTTTTTATGGAAAATTATTCCCATTATGAAAGATATAACTTTTCCTTGGACCATGCTTGGTATTATCGGCTTTTTGGTTTCACTCGGAGCCGGATATTTGGGAACAATACCGAAGTTGCGATATCTGGTGATGGGAATATCGTTGGCAGGAGTATTTTTTGTTTTGCCATACACCAAACCCATATCATTTACTACACGGGATGATTCTTATTACAGTACTAATGATGCTACAACTACTGCTTCTTTTGAATTTATGCCGCTTTGGGTCAAGCAATTTCCAACTAACTGGCCGAAAGAAAAAGTATTTTTAATCAATGGAAACGGGAATATCTCCCATGTTGTTTTTAATTCAAAAAATATTTCTTTCCAATCATCCATGAATCATCCTGGTACCGTGCGTTTCAATACTATTTATTATCCGGGGTGGACAATTTGGGTCAATGGAAAAAGTGTCCCTATCTCTTATAATAATAGCCAGGGTCTTATGGAAATTCCGTTGGGTAGTGGGAGTTCTACAATTCAGGCTAAGTTTACGGAAACACCGCTTCGTATGACAGCTGATGTAGTAACACTTTTGGGAATACTATTTTTATTGATTTGGTTATTCCTGCCAGGAAAGTTTCAACCAAATCTTACGTTAAAGACAGAAGCAGTAAAGCGGTTCAACCGAAAAAAGCATACTATATGAAAAATATTTTTTCTTTTATCAAACAGAAGGAATATATCATGTACCTCCTTATTATTCTTATATCTTTTTTTACTATACAACCGTTGTTTCATGTAGGGTTTTTTCCTATCCACGATGATGAGCAGGTGGGGAGGTTATATGAAATTGACCAGGATGTTCGCGCGGGGCATATTCCTCCCAGATTAGCTCAAGATTTAGGGTTTGGCTACGATTATCCGCTCTTTAATTTTTATCCACCACTCGTATACTACATTGCTGAACTATTCAGGCTCATGGGGGTCTCCTATATCTGGTCGATAAAAATAATGGTAGGTATTGGCTTTATTCTTTCCGCGATCTTCATGTATTTATTCTGTCGGGAATACTTTGGAAAAGCAGGGTCACTTCTTGCCTCTGTTGCCTATTTATATGCACCCTATCATTCCGTAGATATTTATGTACGAGGGGCATTTCCCGAAGCATGGTCTTTTGTAGCAATTCCATTGGTTTTTTGGGCATATACCCGGTTTTATCATACCCAGAAGTTCTATTGGGCTATCGCAGCAGGAGTTGCTTTAGCCTCTTTTGTACTTGCCCATAACCTGATTATGATGATGAGCGTCCTTTTTATCGGGATCTATCTTATTTTTCTTTGGATCACAACAAAACAAAAGAAAAAATTTGTCATTGGAGTATTGGTAAGCGGTATTCTGGCACTTTGTCTGAGTGCTTATTTTTTGCTTCCGGCAGTGATGGAGAAAAAGTTTACTATGGTTGATTTATTGACTACAGAATTAGCAGATTATAATCTTCATTTTGTCTGTGTCAAACAGTTTTTTAATTCTCCCTGGGGGTATGGAGGGTCTCTTTATAATTGTGATGATGGGTTGTCATTTGAGGTAGGAAAGGTTCAGCTGGTTTTGGGTGTGGTGGCGGCAGTTGCTACTTTATACACGATTCTTAAAAAAAAGAAGTATGCCACTGTTTTGGTCATTTTTTGGGGAATGTTCTTATTTTCTTTATTCATTCAAACTGTTTATTCGAAGCCGATTTGGGATATCTTGCAGGCATTTTCGTATATCCAATTTCCCTGGCGCTTTTTAGTATTATCGGCATTTACTCTCTCGTTTCTAATTGCATCTATAGAATTGTTGCCCTTGAAACGCACATATCGATTATGGGGAATTGCAGTTGCGATAGTATTGATTATTGCAGTAAACCAGCAATTTTTTGTCCCGAGCAAGTATTTGTCCGAGGTTACAGATAATAGCTATATCAGCCAGAGTGTATTACGGTGGCGTACCAGTATTATGGCCTTTGAATATACCCCCAAAGGTATTGCCACTAAAAAATCAGATATTGGAAATTCTGTAATTGATGTAAGACAAGATCAAATTGCCACAGCGGCATATACGGTTTTGTCAGGTGATATAGATGTAGATGTTTTAAAAAATAATCCCCAAACAAAACAATATAAAATGACAGTCCATAGTCCCGGTACAGTCAGCTTAAATACCTATACCTTTCCAGGATGGGTTGTATTTGCAAATGGAAAACAAATACAATATAGTAGCAATAATAAACTCAAGCTCATCACTATTAATCTGTCTCCGGGGATGTATAACATAGAAGCGAAATTTACTGATACGTTATATAGAAGAACCGGTAACATTCTTACATTTCTTGCATTGATTTCAGTTTTGATCTATACAATTTTTCTAGTAACAAAAAAGAAACATATCAAATGAAAAAAAAGACTGTGGAAATTACTATACCTACCTATAATGAAGAAAAAGAAATTGAACAGCATATTACAACCTTGATTGATTTTTGCACCAAGCATTTAAAACAGTACGATTGGCACATAACAATTGCGGACAACGCCTCGTCCGATAATACTCCGGTTATTGCGGCAACGCTGACGAAAAAAAATCCCCATTTATCTCTGTTACGATTGGAGCAAAAGGGGAGAGGGAGGGCAATCAAACGGGCATGGAGCCAATCTTTGAGCGATTTTTGCGTATACATGGATTTAGATCTTTCTACTGATTTGTTGCACCTGCCAAAACTATTGGAAAAGCTTGAAAAAGAGTATGATATTGCTATTGGATCACGGCTTGCAAAGGGAGCACATGTGGAAGGAAGAACACCTCTTCGAGAGTTCACTTCCCGAATACTTAATTTCTTTTTTATTCAACTTTTATTCCATACTCATTTTACCGATGCTCAGTGTGGGTTTAAAGCCGTACGCAAAAATGTGGTGGATAATTTAATCCCAAAGATTTTGGATAATGACTGGTTTTTTGATGGAGAACTTTTAATTGTTGCGGAAAAAAGCGGGTATAAAATATATGAAGAACCCGTGCATTGGATAGATAATCCCGGTTCAACCGTACGGTTATTATCAACTATTACCGGTGATATTGCCACAATGGGGCGTTTGTTGAAAACAAGACCCTGGGAAAACCTAAGGAAATCTAAAATGAATCATACTTATGGATGACTTTGATCCAATACTGGTTGCGCGTCGTTCTATTAAAGGAATAGCTGCATTCGTTTCTCGCTCTATATTTATACAGTCGGTTAATTTCGGCAGAGATGCGATACTCGCGGCACTTTTGACTCCTGCTATCTATGGCGTTTATTTTATTGTAGAAGGATTTGTCGGCATTCTAGGATATATTTCAGATATCGGACTCGGAGGAGCTCTTATCCAAAAAAAAGATCCTATTACGGATGAAGAGCTTTCTACGACCTTTGTAGTTCAGGAAGGAATTGTATTGGTCATAGTAGTTCTTGTTTTTCTATTATCCAATCAAATCAGGGATTTTTATCATTTTCCTCAGGAAGCTATCTTTTTACTGCAAGCTTTTGTAATTGCTTTTTTTATCTCAACGCTTAAGACAATTCCTTCTATTTTGATGGAACGGAATTTGCAATATGATAAATTTGTTATTCCTCAAGTTGTAGAGACGATTTGTTATACAGTGGTGCTTGTCGGTTTGGCTTATAAAGGGTTTGGGATTAATAGTTTTTCTATTGCGGTATTAGTTCGTGCAGTTTCGGGGCTGATTGCTATGTATATTATCTTTCCATGGACAATTAAGCCTGGTTTTTCTATTAAGGCACTGAGGCATTTACTTTCTTATGGAGTTCCTTTTCAGACTAATAGTATTTTAGCATTGATAAAAGATAATTTATTCACTTCAGTATTTTTAGGTAAAGTTCTCCCCGATTATCAGCTCGGATATATCTCCTTTGCCCAGAAGTGGACGTATGTTCCTCTTCGAATCGTCACAGATAATATTACCCGTATCACCTTTTCTTCATTTGCTAGACTTCAGCATGACAAAAAAGCGCTGGGGGCTGCACTTGAAAAGTCTCTTTTTGCCAGTACTGCTCTTGTATTCCCCGGAGTAGTGGGATTAGTATTAATCGTGCCCTATATCATTGCAATTATTCCCAAATATCATAAATGGGAGCCGGCTCTTTTGGCTTTTATCTTTTTCGGTATGAATATTTTACTTGCTGCTATGCTTATACCAATCACAAATTTACTCAACGCGATAGGAAAAATTAAAATTACGTTATATTTTATGGTTGGTTGGACTGTCTTTATTTGGATTGCTACCCCCATTGGAATTCATCTCTATGGTTTCAATGCCTTTCCTGCCATTACAGCTATAATTAATGTATCGGTAATTCCGCTTATCTTAATAGCCAAACGATATGTGGATTTTAATATAGTATCTGCTATCAAAAGTCCACTTCTGAGTACCATTATTATGGGTGTCGTTTTGTATATACTCAATCCTTTGGTAATACACAATATTTATTTATTGGTCTTGATGATCGCATGTGGAGGGTTAGTTTACCTAGGTACCTTATTTCTCTTCAGCAAAAACCAAATTATAGCCGATATTAAATTCATTAAAGAAAATTTAAAAAAGTAACATGAAAAAAGTCGCAATAATTCTTCTTAATTATAAATTTGAAAACCAAACGTTAGAATGTCTTGACTCTTTGCAGGATATTGATACCTCAGGAATCGAACTTACTCTGTATATTGTTAACAATACCTTAGAAGGTGCTTTTGATATTGATCATTTGAAGAGAAATAAACTGAAAGAAAAAATTGTAATAATAAATAATTCAAAAAACCTTGGATTTGCCGGAGGAATGAATACCGGAATTACTGCCGCTCTAAAAAATGGGAATGATTATATTATGGTGTTGAATAACGATACCTATGTTGATCCGGGATTTGTAAGAAAGCTCATAATTGCGATAGATAAAGATAATACTATTGGGGCCGTTAGCCCCAAAATCTATTTTGCCAAAGGATATGAATTCCATGCAGATCGATATGACGAAAAAGAATTAGGGAAGGTTATTTGGTACGCTGGAGGAGTTATGGATTGGGAAAATGTTTTGGCTTCTCATCGTGGTGTAGATGAAGTAGACCATGGTCAATATGATATGCAGATGGAGACAGATTTTTTAACAGGGTGTTGTATTCTATTTACCCGGGAAGTGCTTGGAAAAATCGGGTTATTTGATGAGCGATATTTTTTGTATTATGAAGACAATGATATATCCAAGCGGATTAAAAATGGAGGTTTCAAAGTTGAGTATGTTCCTCAGTCAATTATCTGGCACAAAAATGCGGGTTCGACGGGAGGATCGGGGTCGCAGTTGCAAGATTACTTTATAACCCGCAATCGGATGCTTTTTGGTATTACCTATGCATCAACCAGAGCAAAAATAGCATTGTTAAAACAAGGATGTATGTACTTATTTATAGGGAGGAAAAACCAAAAAAAAGGAATAATCGATTTTTTCCGGGGAAAATGGGGGAAAGGCAGTCTATAAAAATTAATCCTTAGAGAACCTATGCTTACATTAACTGACCCGTTTTTTTGGTTCAATCTTGTTTTATTTTTCGTTGTTGCATACCTCATATTTACTATACCCGGCCAATTTCTCCTCAGAAAAATATCTTTAACCTTGTTCCAAAAGCTGGTTATTGGCACATTCTTAGGATTAGTAGTATGGGGGTTGGTAGGAGAGGTGGGTGGTTTTTTCCATATCCGCTGGATTAGTTATATATATGTTTTTTTATCATTTTTTTTATGGCTGCGGTTTTACCGTTTTCAATTAATAGAAATTTTCAATAGGTTAAAAAATCCACAGAGGACTCAACAAAAGAAAGGGATCATAGCGCTTATTCTAGTTGGTTCGCTTGCTCAACTGGCATTTATCTGGCCCAATGGCTTACTTACGAAAGAAGGGATATATTTTTGTTGTGGTATTCCTGATACGTTATATCAATTGGCATTAACCAATGAATTGGTACATTCATTTCCGCCACAGGAACCGGGAATATATGGAGTTGCTTTAAAAAATTATCACTTCTTTACCAATATTGTTGTTGCCGATATGGTACGGGTTTTTTCACTGCCCCTTTTATCTACATTTTATCAGTATTTCTCCTTATTAATTACTGTTGGTATCGGAGCTACCGCCGTGGTTTTCTGTCAACTTATCAAAGCAAAGAAACTATTTATTAGTTTCCTGTTATTTTTCTTATATTTCAGTGGTGATATTATTTATCTCTTTATACTTATACTTACCAGGCATCTCAATTTAGATTTCTTCTTCTTATACAATGCATCGCAATTATGGATTAGTCCTTCTCGTGCACTTGCTATTCCAATTTTTTTCACGGGTTTGAGCTTGCTGGTCTTGTGGATTTCGAAAAAAAATATATATCAGGGTATACTTATGGCTTTCGTTTTCGGAAGTTTGATCAGTATTAAAACATATATGGGAATTTTCGCTTTGGGAGGTTTGGTGATATTAGGATTTTATTTTTTACTACGAAGAGGGTATAGAGCATTGGTACCGCTTTTTATTGCGGGAATAATAGGCCTTGCTTTGTATATACCGGTAAATGCGGATGCCGGAGGATTAATATTTACCGGATTTTGGAGAGTAGAAAATTATATCGCTCAACCTGTTTTTAATCTGGGAAAATTTGAACTGGCGCGTATGGTATATGTGGCGCATCATAGTTGGCTTCGTGTTTTATCATATGATGGTATCTATAGTCTTTTATATGGTATTACAATCTTTGGCACATTGTGTGCTTCTTTTTTTCAAACCAAGCGGTCACTAACACTCTTTCCAAAAGAACTCAATATATTCTTACTTTCAGGAATCGTTATAAGCGCATTTCTTGGGTTTTTCTTTATTCAAAAAACAGGAGGTTCAAATTCCTCTCAATTTATTATTACAATTTTTATTGTCCTGTCGTTATATGCTGCTTGTGCTTATTCCTACTGGATTCCAAAACTACCTTCGGGAATGAGGCCAATTATAGTTATAATGGTGGTAGTTCTTACGCTTCCCAGGATGCTAATCTCAGAAAGTGTTACTATTGAAGAGATTATAAATCATCGGGGTTTTGTAATTGAAAATCAAGAAATTCAAGCACTCAATTTTCTCAAGAACCATACCCCGGTCGATTCTCTGATCGTCACTGATGAGGTAGGGTTAGGCTTTAGCGCAACGTGTAATTACATTAGCATTTTTTCAAAAAGGCCTCTGTTTGTATGCAACGGCGGAGAACCGGGGGATAGAGGAGTAGACACACAATCAAAAAAAATGATTTCCGAACATATATTTTCTGACCGAAATTCTCTCGAAGTTCAGTCATTGTTATTGAAAAATTCAATTCATTATATTTATCTTACCGCTCATTCATCACTCAAGGCAAAGGAGAACAACCAATTTACTAAAAAAGTTTTTTCAAATAACGCAGTGACGATCTTGCAAGTACTACCATGAATAATTCTATAAAAAAAATTATAAATCATGCCAAAAAAAAAGAAGCAATTTTATTTCTTCTCTGGATTGTTTTCTCAGTTTTCTTTGGATACATTTATTTCAAAAAAAGTGTCTCTTTTAGTTTCATCGATGAATGGAACAATATTATTGCCGCATATTTTCTTCTGCAGGGGGAGAAGTTATATTCCAGCATATTTTTTAATCACCAAATTCTTATTGTGTATATAAGTTTTTTGATACAAAAGTTTCTAGATCCGCATAATTTATATAAATTGATTTTATTCCATAGACTGTTTGTTATTTTCTTCTCAACAGTAATGGCAGGACTTCTGACGTATCGATTTCGATTTAAAGGTCTGGTTATCTTTATACTATTTGAATCAATTAAATATTATCTTTTTGGTAATCTTTTTTTGGCAGAATCACTTATTGTATATTCTGTAATTTATCTTTTTTATCTGAATTTACTTAAGCTTGACTCTATTAAATTGAAAAATTTTGATTATATTCTGAGTGGAATTTTCGTCTGGTTTATAATTTGGATGAGAGAACCTTATATACCGTTAGCTCTTATTTTATACGGCTTCATACTTTTTAATAAGAATAATAAAAAGGAAAAAATTATTTCTATAATTACATTTTTCTTCTTATCTCTCTGTACATTCCTATCAGTAGATTCCCTTGATTTTGTATATCAGGTCATAATACTTAATTCAGAGACTATTGCAGCTGCGGAAGCAAGAAGCAGTAATATTTTCGGAGTGGGAATTTTAAAGATCATTTTTTATCCACTTGTTATATTTATCGAAGGAAAATTAAATCTTTTTAGAGTTACTACAATGGCTCTATCTGCATTTTTCCTCTGCGAGATTTCTATCCTATTTAAAAATAAGCTAAAACTTATACTTTTCATACTGGTAGTATTAGCACTGGCAGGTATCAGAATCATCACACCAGGAATACAATTTTATGAAGCTTTCCATATGATGATATGGTATGGATGTTTAATAACAAGTTGCGTTTACCTCCTTCAATATGTCGAAGATAAAAAGATATTTCTCATTCTGGGTATTTTGGTGAGTATTATTGTATTGGTAAGCCCACTTCAGCTATTGATTCAAAAAACAGATAGAAATAAGGACTTCAACTATAACTATGCACAGTTTTCCAGTATGGGAAGCTTAATAAAATCTTTGTCAGCTCGAGGAGATACCCTTTTTGTGGAAGGATGGGATAGTCTGGTTTATGAAGAAGCAAAGTTACCCTCCAGTTATCAATATAATATATTTTACCCAGTAGTATTTTCACTTAACACGTTCAACTCAGAGCGTCGAAGTATGTTTGAAAAGAATGCGCCGTCGTTTTATTATAGTGTGAATGTATGTAATACACCCCTTGCAAAATCATCAATAGAAGAGGATATTAAAAAGAAATATATTCAGGTATACTTTACTACGAAACCAACCTGTCTATTGATAAAAAAGACTAAATTAGAAGAGATGAATGCGGTACAATTAAAGATACTACACAATAAAGGATTTCATATTTAGTATGATAAGCGCAATTGTTATTACAAAAAATGAAGAAAAAATGATTGCCGATTGTTTGGATTCTCTTTCTTTCTGCGATGAAATTATTGTAGTTGATTCAGGTTCAACTGATCGGACAATTGAGATTGCCCAGCGTATGAAAGCAAAAGTTGTGGGAGTTACAACTGATAGCTTTGCAAAAATGCGTGATGCAGGGCTTTTAAAAGCAAAAGGAAACTGGGTTTTTTATATTGATGCTGATGAACGGGTATCGTCAGATCTTGCAAAAGAAATACAGTCAGTTGTTGCTTCTCCAAAAACGGAATTCGATTTTTACAAAGTGTTTCGCAAGAATTTTTATTTTGGTAATCACGAGTGGCCGGTTATGGAATCAATGGAGCGATTGTTTCTGAAAGACTCACTCAAAGGATGGTATGGGAAACTACATGAGAGTCCTTCGATTCAAGGTCAGGCAGGGCAGTTATCAGGATATCTTACTCACTATACACGGCGAAATTTATCCATGATGGTTGAAAAAACAATTCAATGGTCTCAGATTGAAGCAGAGCTTCGCTTTAAAGCAAATCATCCTAAAATGACCTGGTGGAGATTTCCCCGTGTTATGATTCCTACATTTTTTGATTATTATATACGGCAAAAAGGTTATAGCGTAGGAACAGTAGGACTTATTGAAAGTATGTATCAGGCATTTAGTATCTTTATAACTTATGCACAACTCTGGCAATTGCAGGAGCAAAAACATAAGGATAAATAAATGTAATTTGAGCTAACTTTTCTACTTCCGGAGTCTTAGTGTCTCTAATTTGAACTTCTTTTTTGAGAAAAAGAACAGGTATGTAATCTCCAAAATTCCAAAGGTATTTAAAACTAAGAGAAACAAGAACCATACTTTTTGTTTGTTTGTTACTGCATGCCACAGTGCAAGACCTTTCCATACATACGACCACGTCAAAAGTATGACAAGCAGAACCGGAGAGACATGGGCAAAAGGGTTGGAATAATCCATATCAAAAGAATAGCATGCTTTCATAAAAAGGTCAAAAGGTGGCTCATGTCAACTAAATTAAATAGTTGTGGTAAAATTAAAAGGTGAAAATTGGAATTTATGATCCGTATTTGGATACCATGGCTGGGGGAGAGAAATACATGCTTACCATGGCCATGTGTCTTTCACAGAATAATACCGTTTCTCTATTTTGGGATGATGAGCAAAGTATACGAAAAAGTGCAGCTTACCGCTTTGGTTTCTCCTTAGATACTATAACATTTACTAAAAATATTTTTGCCAGATCCGTAAGTTCACTATCCCGCGTCATTGAATCCGGTAAATTTGATGCAATTATAATTTTGAGTGATGGAAGTATTCCTGTTGTTGCGTCTAAATTATATGTGCATTTTCAATCTCCAATGCAGTGGGTGAATGGAGCCGCGTTTAAAAATAGGCTGAAATTATTTCGAGTAAACAAATTTATTTGCAATTCAAGATTTACTAAATCATTTATAGACAAAACATTTGGGGTAGATAGTCTTGTGTTATATCCTCCCATTGAAATTCCCAGCAATGTAAAGCCATTCAAAAAAGAAAATATAATTCTTAACGTTGGCCGTTTTGGTGTTAATCAGGCAGGGTCTAGTTATAAAAAGCAGGATATGTTGGTTGATACCTATATTGAAATGGTGCAACAGGGACTCAAACACTGGAAGTTTGTGCTTATTACCAGCGTTATGGATCAAGACCGAAACGCGCTTTCAAAACTACAAAAGAAAGCATCCGGGTACCCAATAGAATTTATTGTAAACCCCGGGTCAGATGTTTTGTGGGAGCACTATGAAAAAGCTACAATATATTGGCATGCATCAGGGTATGGGCAGGATTTGGAAAAACATCCTGATCGCGCCGAACATTTTGGCATATCCACAGTGGAGGCAATGATATGCGGCGCAGTTCCTGTGGTTATTAACGCAGGAGGACAAAAAGAAATTGTTGAGGATGGAGTGAGTGGTTTCGTGTGGAATACTCCGGAAGAGCTGATACAAAAAAGTACTGAGCTGATGAATAATCCTGAGTTTGTAACGCGATTGAGTAAAAATGCGAAGAAACGAGCTCAAGAGTTTAATAAAGAACATTTTTGTGAGAAAATACATACTATTATTTCATGAGAAAACTCGTTCTTCTTCCGATCTTCATTCTGATTATAATCGTGGTGGCATTTTTTGCCCCATTTTTTATTCATGATAAATTGCCTATTCCTGCAGATACAATCATCGGGTTATATCATCCTTTCAGGGATTTATATGCAAAAGACTATCCCAATGGCATTCCATTTAAAAACTTTCTTATTACCGACCCTGTACGTCAGCAGTATCCATGGCGATGGGTGAGTGTTACTGCCCAAAAAGCATTTGAGCTTCCTCTGTGGAATCCCTACGCAATGGCGGGAATTCCCTTGCTTGCGAATGGACAATCGGCAGCCTTCTATCCATTGAATATCATTTTATTTCTCATACCCTTTCAGGCAGGTTGGAGTCTTTTGATTATTGTACAACCTATTCTGGCAGGGTTATTCCTCTATCTTTATTTGCGAAATTTAAGGTTAAATCCCTGGGCATCAATACTAGGTGCTTTGTCTTTTAGCTTCTGTGGATTTTTTGTGGCATGGTTGGAATGGGGAACGGTTCTGCATGTTGCCTTGTGGCTTCCTTTGGTGCTTTTGTCTATAGACAAGATGTTTATATTTTCAACAAGTAAAGCAATATCAAATATCAAATATCAAATAGTAAATAAACAAATAAGAGTCCGGAAAAACTTAGTTTGGTCGCTCGTTTTTATACTTTCATTGGTTTGTTCCTTCTTGGCGGGGCACGTGCAGACATTCTTTTATCTTTTTGTGGTATGCCTGGCATATATAATTGCTCGATTTATACAATTAAAACCACCTGCAAAAGTACTCTTTGGTTTTATTATTTGTTTATTCCTTTTTGCTATTATTACTGCTGTCCAGTGGATTCCTTCAGCTCAGCTTGTTTCTCTTTCAGCCCGAAATATAGATCAGGATTGGCAAAAAGCAGGGTGGTTTATCCCCTGGGAAAATAGTATCCAATTTATTGCCCCTGATTTTTTTGGAAATCCGGCCACAGGTAATTACTGGGGAGTATGGAATTATGCTGAATTCGTAGGGTATGTCGGTATCATCCCTTTATTATTTGCTATTTTTGCATTATTTTTCAGACGGGATAAGAAAACGCTTTTTTTTGGACTCGTCCTTATTGGAGCATTTTTATTTGCTTTCCCGACTATTTTTGCGCAAATCCCCTTTCTGTTACATGTTCCTTTGTTATCCACATCTCAACCTACACGGCTGATTTTTCTTGTGGATTTTGCCTTAGCCGTGTTGGCTGCATTTGGAATGGATTACTATCTCAAAACCAGCCAAAAAACTATTATTCCGGTTTTACTACTTTTTGTGCTTATTTTTGCAGGTTTATGGAGTTTCATAATCTTTGGAGAAAAAGTTGGGGTAGATATTTTGATGGAAAATGTAATAACAGCAAAACGGAATCTTTATATACCGACACTTCTTTCTGGTATAGCGGTTATTATTTTGTTTGCAAATCTTTTTTTAAAGAATAAAAATATGCGAAATATTATTATTGCATGTATTATTGGCATTACTATTTTTGACCTATTCCGTTTTGCCCAGAAATTTACTCCGTTTACTGACAGAATATATCTTTTCCCAACGACTCGCTCGATCTCATTTTTGCAACATAATACTAATAATTACAGAATTATGGCAGTTGATGATCAGATTTTGCCTCCCAATTTCCAACTCATGTATAAATTGCAGTCAGTTGAAGGATACGACCCTTTATATTTGCAGCGATATGGAGAGCTTATTATTGCTTCGGAGCGGAAAAAAGCTGACATTTCAGGGCCATTTGGATTTAACAGAATTATTACTCCTCATAACTTTGAATCTTCCATTATTGATCTGCTTGGAGTTAAATATATCTTAAGCCTTCATGATATACAGTCACCAAAGCTGGTGAAAGTTTTTCAGGAAGGTCAGACCCGGATCTATGAAAATAAACAGGTAGTGCAACGGGCTTTTTTTGTAACAAATGTTATACCTACTCATGATAAGCAATCTGCTATAAATACGATACTGTCTTCTTCTTTTGATCCGAAAAAATCAGCAGTAGTTGAGCAATATAACCTGAGTAGTAAAAGCTTTACACCAGGATCTGCGCATATCTCATCATATAGAGATAATTCAGTTGTTGTTACAACAAGTAATACTCATGAAGGTTTCCTCGTTCTCACAGAGACATACTATCCGACTTGGTCAGTACTCATTGATGGAAAACAAGGTACAATTGTACGGGCGGATTATAACTTCAGAGGTGTTATCATTCCCGCGGGGGAGCACCGGGTAGTTTTTAGTAATTCTCTTTTATAACTATGAAAATAAGTATCGTTATGCCTAATTATAATGGGGAGCTTTTGTTGAAGAAAAACTTTCCTGTTGTTCTTGAGGTTGTGGGCGAATATATAAAAAAAAGCCAAACCCAAGCAGAAATAATTGTAGTTGATGATTCTTCAACCGATAATTCACTGGAGATTTTACATGACTTTATCTCTGTTGCAAGGAAAAAAAATACTTCCCTGCATGTTTTAAAGAATGAAAAGAATTCCGGGTTTTCAACTACTGTGAATAACGGAGTAAAAAAAGCAACCGGTGATTTTGTTTTGTTACTCAATACCGATGTACAACCGAAAATTGGATTTTTGGAACCTCTTTTGAAAAACTTTGAAGATCAACAGGTCTTTGGAGTAGGGTGCTTGGATAAAAGTGTAGAAAAAGATACGGTAGTTGAACGGGGACGGGGGTTGGGACGATGGCACAGGGGATTTTTATTGCACTCGGCCGGTAAACTTGATAAAAAAGAGTCGTTGTGGGCAAGCGGAGGCAGTAGTGCCTTCAGAAAGATATATTGGGATCAATTAGAGGGTATGAATGAGCTCTATAACCCATTCTACTGGGAAGATATTGATCTCTCATATCGTGCGTGGAAAGCCGGCTATACTGTTCTTTTTGAGAAAGAGAGTGTTGTTACCCATTATCATGAAGAAGGGTCAATTAAAATAAGGTATTCTAATTACGAGATACAGGTTATTTCCTATAGAAACCAATTTTTATTTGTATGGAACAATATAACCGATTCGAATTTGCTATTTTCCCATATTCTTTGGGCTCCTTATCATTTGGCGGGAGCACTAATGCAACGAAACATGCCATTTCTTGTCGGTTTTTGCCAGGCTTTTCTAAAGCTTAAAAATAGTATAAAATGGAATCTCAGATTTCGAAAACTTCGTAAAAGATCTGACTGGGAAATTATTCAAAAATTTAGAACATGAAATTATCAATTCTTATACCGGTTTTTAATGAGGAAAAAACTGTCATTGAAGTTATCAAAAGAGTATCTGAAGTAAAGTTGCCTGGATTTGAGAAAGAAACCGTTTTGGTAGATGATGGTTCAACAGATGCTACGGCTGAAAAGATTTTATCCTATCTCAAAACATCTAAGGATAAATCACATATTACATTTATTCAGCATAAAAAAAACCAAGGAAAAGGGGCTGCTCTTCGTACGGCAATTGAAAATGCTACCGGTGATTATTGTGTAATACAAGATGCTGATTTGGAATATAGTCCTTCTTATTTACCAATTCTTTTGAAACCAATAAAAGATGGTACCGCATACGTAGTATATGGTACTCGTTTAAATCGCCTTCCGAATTTGTCAAAAGATGAAAAAAAACCACTCTTTTTCCTGCATTATTTTGGAAATAGAGCATTGAGTCTTATTACAAGTATGCTGTACGGACAATGGATAACAGATATGAATACTTGTTATAAGATTTTCCCGACCATTGTATTTAAAAACGAAAAGCTTGCGGCAAATGGATTCAGTACCGACCCTGAGATAACAATAAAGCTGATAAAAAAAGGATATAAAATAGTCGAATTACCTATTAGAACTATACCTCGGGATCATGCAGAAGGGAAAAAACTGCATACTGTTCGGGATGGTATTGATTCCCTGAAAACAATTTTAACTTTGCGTTTCTCATAATATGAATGAAAAATTAAAAAAGAGAACGCTTATTTTACCTGCAGCAGTTTTACTTGGGATTTTTGTTATCCTGGCTTTTTTTCTAAGATTTTATGTGATGCCTTCAAATCTTTTTTTTGGTCCTGAGCAAGGAAGGGATTTTCTGGTTATCCGAGACATTGTTCAAAATCACAAGATGACTCTTATCGGTTCTAAAACCGATATCGAAGGAGTATTTCACGGACCGTTATTTTACTATGTTGCAGCTATACCATTTTTGATCAGTAGGGGAGACCCATTGGTTGTTTCAGCCTTTTTTATAGCAATTCAATCACTTTCTTTAATTGCTTTATACTTTTTGGGAAAAGAGATGTTTGGTAAAACCGTTGGGATACTTGCCGCGGTCTTATTCTCCTTTTCCTGGGGTGCCATTGTATACGCCAGATGGTTATCCAATCCTCCGTTATCCATGCCTCTTGGGATTCTCTTTGCATTATTTACCTGGCGATTTTTACAAGGCAATAAAAAATACTTATTACTGGTTGCTATAACCTTTGGAATGCTTGGCCAAGCAGAATTTATTAACTTTCTTTTTTATGGAGGATTTATTTTGCTCCTTATAATTATCTATCGGCAACGGTTGTTATCAACGCCAAAATTAATTCTTCTAAGTTCTGTTGCTATTGCTCTTATTTCTTCTGTAATGAATTTTCTTTTGTTTGATCTTCGTCATCAATGGCTTATTACAAATAGTTTATTGGCACTAGCAGGTGGTAAGTCAGGATTTTATTTATCTTACCCTCAGGCAGCTATGAAAGCACTGGAGACGTTTTTTGTGATATGGTCTTATTTTGTATATCCAAATAGTTTTGTAATAGCATTTATCTTGTTGGTGTTAAGTCTGGTGATTTTTATAAGAAAATACAAAAAAACGGATAAAGGAGTGCTTCTCTATTTATGGCTATTTACGCCCCTTTTAGTTTTGATCGGTTTGAGACATGATTCACTTGAACATTTATTTCTGATGTCAGCGGGTGCATATATAGTACTTATTGCATACTTTATTTCATATCTTATCGGTAGAAATTATGTATTGGGATATCTTATTTTATCTTTTCTATTGTTATCACAAGTTCTATTTTGGAAAAGCAGTATACTGACGAACCGACACGTAACATTTCAAGCTGCTCAACCTGATTTATATTATCGGGATCAACAATTTGTAATAAAAAGAATCTTTGCAGAGTCTAATGGAAAACCATTTGATATACAGTCCTATACAATTCCTTATTGGTCACAGCAGGCTTGGGAATATTTATTCTGGCATACCGCAACGGAGGATCATAAAAAGACCCCTGTCCAGGGAGCAAATATGCTCTTTGTTATTATTCAAAAAGATACCAGTAGTCCTTTATATCAAAAAGAATGGCTTGAAAAAACAGTTAGTAGGTGGGGAAAAACAACGTCATCCTTTTCCTATGGAATCCTGGAAGTAAGACACCTGATGGTACGATAATTATTCTTGGTTGGTTGAAGTGGTTGGTTGTGGTGCTGTTGGAATAAGTTTCATCATTTTAAAGGCTGATGATTTATCTCCCCATCTAAGATAGGTAATTTTCACATTTGGAGGATTATTACAATTTCCTCGTTCGATATACACTATTTCCGGATCTCCCGTGGCTGGGTCTATAGAATTACCACTATAGAGCGGACAATTCAGAGGGACAAAAACATATTTATCAAAACCTTTGTAGTTTTCGTTACCATTAGAGCCGGACTCTTGATACTTTCTTGGATCATATTTATTGTAGAACAATATAAACATATAGGGATTTGATTCCGTATTGGTGATAATAAATTTTTTGGATGTATCGTATTTTTCATTGATTTCTGTAACCATCTCTTTATAGGCAGAATTTCTAAACCATGGTTGATGAACCGGTTGGTGTACGATGAGCTCATGGAAATAATAAATAACGCTATAGAAATAGAGAAAGGGAATAAGAACCAGGAGTCCCATATGGAGAAATGGCCTTTTTTTGAAATTCTGAAGAAATCGGGTAATACCAAAAGCTATAATTATTTCAAGAGGAATGGTTGCCGCTATAAAACGATGGATGTTGGGTGATTCGTCAAAGGTGAAAGACAGGGAAAATGCTTGTAGCAAAATCCATACCAAAAGGATATATCCCCATCGTACCTTTTTATGAAGTATTAAATAAGCACCATATATTAGAAAAGGTAAATCGATAAGATATAGTACTCCAGTATTGGGAACACGTTCCCGGATGGGGGAATTTGCTTGATAAAAAAGAAAGTCAAAATCTAGATGCCTGAAAAAGTTCTCAACAAGATATCTTCCATATTCAATCGGTTTATTATGGAACAGGCGTGTAATAATCGGTTTGGTGGTTGCATCTTCCCGAAGTTCTTCTTCAAGCACCAAACGGATCTCAGGTTGAGAAAATACGCTGACTTGCTTATACCGTGCTCCGCCGGAGAACATAAGAAAGGCTATGAGTATTCCTAAGCCTATAAATCCACCCAGAGAGAAAAGTACCTGTTTTTTTGAGAGCGATGTCCGATAAACCAAGAAAAATGCCACAAGAAAAAGCGGAACAAAAATTCGAGGTGACTGATAGGTAAGCATACTTATCAAAAAAGAGAAGAAAGATAGCAGAAAGAAAAATATGTTCTTATTGTCCTTCCATAGTAATAGTAAATAAATGCCTAGCACCACAAAAAATGCTGATACCAGTGGGTCACTTTGAATCCGTGAGAGAAAAATAAGAGAAGGACAGATTGCTGTAAGAGCAGCAGCAATCAGGGATATCTTTATATCTTTGGTCAGTTTTTTAGTAAGGAAATAAACTACCCATACAAAGAGCGTTCCAAAGATTGCTGAGGGAAGACGAGTTGTAAATTCACTAAGGCCAAAAATCGCAATTGCCGGAATCGCAAAATAAGCATAGCCGGCAGCTTTGTAATCTCCGAATGATTTTAGATTGAGAGGGAATGGTATTCCATATTCATCTCTGCCTGTTTTTAAGATCGAATAGGCATTATAGCCAAAAGCAGCTTCGTCAATCGCAAATCCTGAAGGAATTTTATCCAGAGCGGGGAATCTGAGAAGTGCCGCTAGAAGGGTAATGGTAATTAATAGAACAACAATAATCGACCTTCTCATAATTTTCAATATAGTACCATACTAAAAATAAGAATGCTATAATAATCATGAGTTTATTTACATGGATATGATTTTGAAACGTGTTAAAAAACATTGGTTTTTCCTCTGCTCTTTTATCATTACCCTTTTAGGGTTATTATTTCGTTTTTACAACTATAGTAATAGATGGGTTTTGGGAGGAGATCAAGCTCATTTTGCTTTGGAGGCTCGATATGCTTTGGAGTCATTTCAATTACCCCTGTTAGGTCCCTTTTCTTCTGCCGGACCGTTTCAAACCGGGGGAGAATGGTATTGGTTTGTCATGACTGGAGCATTTTGGAATATGGGATGGGTAGTTGCACCGTGGGTATTTCTGACTGGTATCTATGTTTTATTTATTGTGGGAATGATTCTATTAGGAGTTCAATTAAAAGGAAAAACATTTGGACTACTTCTTGGAGGGTTATCTGCAGTTTCAACTGCGCAAATTACACAAGCCGCGAATTTATCTAATCAATCGCCGATTAGTTTGTTTGCGTTTATTGCAGTATTTTGTATGGTTTTATATATCAAAACAAAAAAACTGCGTTACTTTTTCTTCATAGCATTAAGTATTGGGATTGCATCTTCGATTCATTTACAAGGAATCGCACTGATGCCGTTGCTTTTGGCTATTATTATCTTCCAATTTCCCGGCATAAAGGGATTATTATTGGCAGGAGTAGGACTTTTGTTACCATGGACACCTGTTTTTTATTCAGACAGTGGAAGAAATTTCCAAAATACCCATAATATGATTTATTATTACTTTTTTGAGAAAAATAAAGCGTCTTTTGAGGTATTGGGTAGGAATTGGAAAAACTTCATAGGCATATTTATCCCAACTGCCTGGTCGGCAATTATCGGAGGCTTTTTACCATTGGGTTATGTATTATTTCCTCTTTCGATTTTGGTTATCGGATATGCTTCTTATAAAAAGAAACTAGAGAAAGAATGGCTGATTATTTTTACCAGCGTTCCTGTTATGTTTATAATTCTACGATACACTCGTACACCTCTTTTTGATAGCTTTTATGTGTTCCTTCATGTCTTTATACTTCTTATTACCGCTTGGGTTATTTTTTATCTATATCAGTGGAAAAAAATTATAGGAATTCTGCTGTTTCTCTTCATAATAATTCTAAGTATATATAGAGATAGTGGTGAGATATCAAAAGATACATTTAATGTAAATCCCCAGCAAGCAGACTCCCAAATGCAGTTTTTACTAAAGAAATATCCCGGCAAAAAGTTCTCAATATATGACTATCAATTTCATACTTCCGCATACAGTCAGGCATTATCACTATATTTGGATGCAGCAAACAAGATAAATGATAAAGGATTTGCGGTAGGGTATGCTGACCTTTCTGAGAAAGGGAGATTCCAACAATATCTCATACCGGGATATGAAGGAGGTTTTTTGTTGATTGATATGCAAAAGCTTCCCCCAAATTTGAAAAAAGAGAAGTGGGTGTCTGTAACGCCTCAAGGAATTTATAATTCAGGACAGAATTGGTATAAAAAATGAATTATATGGACAAAATAAAGTGGATTTTGATTGGTATTGTTTTGGTTGCAGGGTTGCTCCGGTTCTATCAATTAGGATCGATACCTCCTTCTCTTACCTGGGATGAGGTTGCCTGGGGATATAACGCATATACGTTAGGAATTGATGGAAAAGATGAGTTTGGCCGATTTCTGCCGTATGATTATTTGGAATCGTTTGGTGATTTTAAACCGCCGGTGTATGCGTATCTGGATATTATTCCTATTAAGTTGTTTGGTTTGACAGAATTTGCCGTACGATTTCCTTCAGCGTTTTTTGGTACGTTAACAGTTTTGATTACATTTTTCCTCATGCAGGAGTTATTCCCAAAGATAGAAAAAAGAAAACGGAAATATCTAGGGTTGATTGCAGCGGGAATATTAGCATTGTCTCCCTGGCATATTATGTTATCCCGTGCTGCTTTTGAAGCGAATATCGCAACATTTCTTATAGTAACTGGCGTCTGGCTTTTTTTGAGAAGCATCAATGGGTACAAATGGAGTATCGTAATTTCAGCACTCTTTTTTGTTTTATCTCTCTACACTTTTAATACTCCTCGTATTGTCGTACCGATACTTCTTCTTGTTTTGACAATAGGTTTTTATAAAAAATTATGGTTTATGAAAAAACAAGTGATAGTCGCTGCTTTACTGGGGTTGATTGTTATTGCTCCTACTGTAAGGTTTCTCCTTTCTCCACAAGCAAGCTTAAGATTCCGTGAAGTTAATATTTTTTCAAATCTTGATGTAATAGAACGCAGCAATCAGGAGATACAAAATGACAATAATTCATTGTACTCGAAAATTATTTATAACAGACGATTACAATATTCAATTGAATATCTCAAACATTATTTCGACCATTTCAATCCCACCTATCTTTTTATTCATGGGGATATGAATCCAAAATTCTCTACACAAGATATTGGGCAGTTATATCTGTGGGATTTACCCTTTCTTCTTATCGGCATACTAGTTCTTTTTAGAAAAAGGGAAGGATATTGGTGGTTGATTCCTATCTGGATTGTAATCGGTATAATACCGGCTGCCACAGCTCGTGAAACTCCCCACGCACTTCGTACAGAGGCAACAGTACCAATGTTCCAAATACTGATAGCCTATGGGGTATATACATTGTCCGCGTGGCTTCCAAAAAAGAAAGTAACAGTTATACGTGGGATTATAGGAGTGATATTAGCAGTAAATGTTTTTTATTTTTTGTATAACTATTATACGTACTATAGTAATGAGTACGCATCCGAGTGGCAATATGGATACAAACAAGCAATTGCGTATGTACAGAAAGTTCAGGGAGAATATCGCACCATTTATATCTCTTCCTATTTAGGCAGACCCTATATCTATTATTTATTTTATCTTAAGTTAAATCCTCAAACCTTGAGGAATGATTCCAAAGTAACGCGCGATACCTATGGATTCGTCACCGTATCACAAGTAGGGAAGTATCATTTCCTTGATTCTAGTCCATCTCCAATATCAGGAAAAAATCTCTATGTTGATTTAAAAGGCAAACAATCGGCAGGAGTTAACATACGTAAATCAATTGATCTAAAAAATGAAAGAGATACCCTTATAATATATGAATAAAAAGGTAACCGTTCTATTTCTGGGATGTATTCTTGTAATAGCTGCAATTTTGAGGTTCTATCAATTGGGTAGCATACCTATATCTCCTGATTGGGATGAAGTATCGCTGGGATACAACGCTTATTCAATCAGCCAGACGGGAAAAGATGAATACGGAACCTTTTTACCGGTAGTCTTGCGTTCCTTTGGAGATTACAAACCTGCTTTATATACCTATTTAGCAATACCCTTCGTCCAAATACTGGGGCTTACGACAACTGCTGTACGTTTACCGTCTGCAATCTTTGGCATTTTGACTGTTTTGGCAACATATTTTTTGGTAAAGGAATTATTTCCTTTAAAACAATACAAACGTGGGGAAGTTCTGGCTTTGTTCAGTGCTCTATTTTTGGCCCTATCTCCCTGGCATATTCAGTTTAGCCGTGTGGCATTTGAATCTAATATTGGATTATCTTTAAATGTTTTTGGATTACTATTTTTTCTCAAAGGTCTCAAGCGATCTGTTTTCCTTTTGCCGTCTATCATATTTTTTGCACTCAGTATTTATGCATATCAGAGTGAAAAGATTTTCATTCCTCTTGTTGGAGTTCTGCTTTTGTATCTATATGGGAAACAATTGTTGAAAGTCTCCCATAAAACGCTCGGATTCGTTATTTTGTCGGGAATTATTATTCTTCTTCCAATGCTTCTTTTTGTTATTTCAAATCCCAATGCTTTTTCAAGAGCTGCAGGAGTAAGTATTTTTAATAATCCAAATGCAACAATTGAGCGGATAGCTAAACGTCAGGTTATAAATAAACAGGAAGGCAATGGTATCGGAGAAATACTCAGTAGCCAAAAACTTTCTTATATCCCCGTTATTATTGGAAACTACTTATCCCACTTTGACCCAAATTGGTTATTTATCGTAGGGGATAAGACTGGAAGACATCAACCGCCTTTTATGGGCCATCTCTATTTATTTGAATTACCCTTCCTTTTGATCGGGATATATATGCTGCTTTTTATAACGGTAGATAGGAAGACAAAATATATCATATTCGGCTGGATTCTTATTACCCCAATTGCTTCATCTGTAACCTGGGATGTACCCAATGCCGTGAGAGTTCTTAATTTTCTTCCCATGGTACAAATTCTTATAGCTTTGGGAGCATTCCAAACTGCACTATGGGTAAAAGAAAGCACAGGGAAGCAAGCAGTGGTGGTAAAAGGTATCGGAGCAGTTTTCGTTACTCTCATTGTAGGGAATATAATCTATTATATGTTGCAATATTTTGTCCAGTATAATTACTTTAGCTCACAGGACTGGCAGTATGGATATCAACAGGTGGTTGGTCAGGTAAACAATATCCAAGGCAAATACAATCATATTATAATCTCGGATAAACAGCCATTGGATCAATCATATATCTTTTTTCTCTATTATCTTAAATATCCTCCTTTGAAATATCAACAGGAACAACGATCAAATCACTCCTTCTCAAAGTATGAATTTAAAGCATTTAACTATGCAGATTCACAAAAGGACACTCTGTATGTAGGAAGTGTTGATGAATTTCCCAAAGACGTTATGTCGGTAGAAATAATAAATTATTTGAATGGTAAACCTGCTATGGTCATTGCACCTGGAAAGTAAGTTGCTTTTATTGCAGGGTTTGCTTACAATTCGACTATGAAATTATTTAAACATATCCAAAAAGAAATTAAAAATCATAAGGTTGATTATCTCCTTGTGTTAGTATTGGTTATCCTGACAGCAGTAGTGCGTTTTACCCCAATTGTTACCGGAAATTTTCCATTCCTTTTTGATCACGGTAGAGATCTTCTAGATGTCAATAAAATTATTGTGGATCATAAACCAACACTCATTGGACCATTTACCGGTATCCAGGGAGTTTTCCAAGGTCCCTATCATTATTATCTTCTTGCAATTGCCTCAATCATTGGGAATGGCCATCCTGCTTCAGGAACCGTATTTATGGCGCTGTTAGGAGTAGTGGGGGTTATTATCTGTTATATGTTTGGTAAACAAATTGCTAGCCGGCAATTTGGCATTATTGCAGCACTTTTTTTTGCTATCGCGCCTGCTTCTATTGCTTTTTCTCAGCATTTTTGGAATCCTCATTGGATTCCATTTCTTATGATATTGTTCTATATATCTCTTTACAAAAGTATATATGGTAATAAAAAATATCTTGTTGCCACTTGGTTTTTTGCAGGACTGATGGCTCAGCTTGAGGTTGCAGACGGGTTATGGATGCTTCCAGTTCTGGTAGTATCCTACCTGATTTTGGATCGAAAAGCATTTTTGAATAAGTGGTTTTATATTGGAGGAGTCGTATATGGAGTACTATTTCTTCCACAAGTATTATTTGATCTTCGTCATCAGTTTCTTATGACACAATCAATTGTTGCTTTATTTGAAGGTAAAAATCAGAGTCTGGGGGCGGTTATTCCTTTCAATATACGGTTGAGTCTTCGGTTGGATGAGGTTTTGCGGGCAACAGTATTTGCCTTATCCAACAATCAATTGATTGCATATCTTTTTCTGATAAGTGGTGTTTTATACACTGCATATACTATTGTAAAAAAACAAACAGACCATTTGAGAATTCTTATTCTGTTTTTAATCGCTCCTGTTTTGTACTATAGCTTATTCATTTTTTTCCCTCGACCTGCATGGGCTTGGTATTGGATAGGCATCCAAGTCTCTTATTACTTTTTTGTTGCGTATTCGTTATCTCAAATTGCCCGACTCCATATATTCCTCAAGGCTAGTGTTTTTCTATTCCTTATTTTGTGGGCAGTAATTACCATTAATTCATATCATACATTTCCAGTGTATGATGACCAGGGAACCGGAATATTTAAAAATGAAATGAATGTTATCAATTATCTTTATAAAGATGCAAAAGGAAAGCCGTTTAGCGTATTCGTATATACGCCTCCCGTATATGATTATGCATATCAATATTTGTTTTGGTGGGCAGGCACACGAATGTATAATTATGTCCCGGGAAAAAGTAAAGATGGATTGTTCTATCTCATAATCGAACCTGATCCCGAGCGTCCATTAGCTCCAAAAGGATGGAAAGAAACAGTAATTAAAACAGGAACTGTAACATGGGATAAAGTATTTACCGGAAATATTACTGTTGAAAAAAGACAAGGTCGATAACATGCTATTTAGGGAGTTTTATGCAAACTGTATCAGTAGTGCTGGCCACATTTAACGAGGAGAAAAATCTACCCGTTTGTTTGGATTCTATTAAAGATATTGCCAAAGAAATAGTAATTGTTGATGGGACTTCAACCGATAAAACTGTTGAGATTGCCAAAAAATACGGAGCAAAAGTTG
This sequence comes from uncultured Gammaproteobacteria bacterium, assembly GCA_964497535.1. Taxonomy (GTDB): domain Bacteria; phylum Patescibacteriota; class Microgenomatia; order Levybacterales; family UBA12049; genus CAZCCG01. The sequence continues at coordinate 259,456 of CAZCCG010000002.1, read as the reverse complement.
TCATAACTGATAACCCTCCCGTATTTCATATCAACAAACAAAAAGCTATTGATATGGCAATGTCTGATTGGATTTTGCAGCTTGACGCGGATGAGAGAGTATCAAGAGAGCTTGGGAAAGAAATTGAGCATATTCTTGCTCATCCTGATGCAAAGATAAATGGATATTGGATGCCGCGTAAAAATTGGTTCCTTGGAAGATTTTTGATGAAAGGGGGACAGTATCCGGATTATACCCTCAGGTTATATAAGAAGGGGAAAGGACGATTGCCACAAAAAGATGTTCACGAACAGGCAATTGTTGATGGTAAAGTAGGGTACTTAAAAAATCCTTTAATACATATTGCAGATCCGAGTTTTTCCCGCTATGTTCTGAGATGGCAACGATATACCAGTCTTATGGCACGGCAACTTGCCGAGAAAGAGCCTACGATACATGTGGGTACATTCTTCAGCTATTTACTGGTATCGCCGTTCTGGTGGTTTTTCTTGATTTATTTCAGGCATAAAGGTTTTATGGACGGCTGGCAAGGTTTTATTTTCGCTTTTTTCTCAGGACTGCGGTTTCCTGTAAGTTATATCAAATATGTACGAAATAAGTAATAAGATTATTCATTATCGGTACATTTTGTTATTGCTAATCGTTTTGTTAGCCGGGTTTCTTCGTATTTATAAAATTGACGTAAATCCTCCCGGATTATATCTTGATGAGGCATCTATTGGATATAATGCCTACAAAGTTCTTACTACCGGGAAAGATGAATATTCAGTTCCTCATCCGGTATTCTTTAAGGCGTTCGGAGAGTATAAATTACCCCTTTATATCTATTCTGTTGCGGCTTCTATGAAGGTATTTGGCAAAACTGAAGTTGCTGTACGACTACCCTCTGCCATAGCAGGATCTTTAACGGTATTGGCTTTATACTTTTTTGTAGAAAAATTATTGTCTACAAAAAAAGGTAAAAAGAAAAATATTCTTACCCAGAAGAAAGAATATGTGGCGTTACTTAGTTCATTTGTCTTGAGCATTACTCCATGGCATTTACAATTTTCACGGGGAGGATTTGAGGCAACGCTTGCATTATTTTTCTTTCTGGTAGGATTAACCTTTTTCTTATATTTTGCCGAGCGTAAAAATATAGCAATTCTTTTTTTCTCAGTATTTTTTGTGATACTTGCTATGTACGCTTATTTTGCATATCGAGTTATTACTCCATTCACGCTTTTTTATATGATGGGATACCTTTTTTGGCAGGAGAGACAATGGAAAAATGTTCTTTTTGTATTTATTATTGCATTTGTACTGTCACTACCAATGATTCAGTTTAGTCTTACCGATGCTGGACAACGACGTTTTTCTCAGACTTCAACTTTTACGCAGCATCAAAAGATATCTACAACCCGAAAGCTAACAGTATATCCCGCTGTCTATGTCAAAAACTTTATTTCGTTCTATTCTATGCAATTTTTATTTATATCGGGAGACGGGATTGGGAGACATCAGATACCAAATTTTGGGCTGCTCTATATATGGGAATTGCCATTCCTTATTTTTGGAATCTACGTATGTCTTAAAAATTCAAATAAGAACAGTATTCTTCTTTTCTATCTCTTATTTCTTGCTGCTGTGCCGGGTTCGCTGGCTCAGCCAAGTCCTCATTCTCTTCGTTTTCTGCTTGCAGTTATTCCGTGTACTATCTTTGTATCCTGTTCAATGATGTATCTTTTCTTTTTGTCAAAAGGAAAAATCAGAAAAATCTTAATAGTATGCTTTTTGTTATGTGCTGTGTATGAAGTATTGTCATACTTTCATTTTTATTATATCCATTACCCCAAGAATAACAGTCTGGATTGGGGGGCAGGGTATAAAGAAACAATACAAAAAATTGGACAGTATAAAAATAAATATAAATACATTGTTATTGATCAATCATTGGGAGATTCTGATATTTATGTTAAATTCTATGATGAAACTATCCATCCTGAATATGTATCGATCACATGGGTACCTCCCATGAATTTGGATAAAAAACAGATATTATGGGTCCGAAATGCGGCAATCCGAGCCCATGGAAAACTTATAGATACGGTTTATTTCAAGAATTTGAATAAAGACCCATTTGCTAAATTCTGGACGCTCTATGAATAAAAAGATATTTATTCCCTTTATTATATGTTTTGAGCTGCTTTCACAATTTTTGTGGAAAGCTTGTAGCAATTTTAAATTTATTACTCCATTCTCTTTCTCTGATCTAGCGCTTCAGCTTGATGATGTTATTCACAATGATGAAGGTGTCCCTTTTGTTATTATTCGCTTTTTTCATAATAAACTTACTCTTGGGGTCAGCGACCTTATAAAGAAATATATATTGTTATGGGATTTTAGACTTATTATAGATTTAGTCTCAATTCTAGGACTGGTAGGTATTTTATTTGCCTTTTGGTACATCCTCCAGGAGAAAAGAAATACTATTAAATTTAGTTTTACCGCAATTGTTCTTTTACCGATAGTTATAGTGTTATTTCCCAATGCTTCGTATATGTTTTCCAGAGTAGTACTTACGGGTGTCTTTCTTATCATATCTGCCTATGGGTGGTGGAATTTTCTCCAGAAAAAAAATACACGCGTTGTTGTTCTTACACTTTTGGGTACAGTTATTATTGCTGTCCTTTATTATGTGACAGCTTTGGGTACGACTGCTTATTTTTGTGCGAAATAAGGTATAATAGAGGGAGAGTATATGAAAATACTTCTAACAGGAGGAGCCGGATATATTGGTAGTTTCATGGTAAAACGCTTGCTTGATGAGGGGCATCAGGTTATCGTTGCAGATAGTCTGGTTCGAGGACATAGAGCTTTTGTTGATAAGCGGGCGCCGCTTGAAGTTGGGGATCTTTCTGATGAACAATTCCTCACGAGTTTGTTTGGTCATCATTATTTTGATGCAGTAATTCACTTTGCCGGTTTTATATCGATGGGAGAATCCATGGAAAACCCGGGTATGTATTTTCTTGATAATACAATGGTTTCGGTGAAACTATTGGATAAAATGCAAGAAAAAGGGGTTAAGAAATTTATCTTTTCTTCAACAGCCGGGGTATATGGAAACCCTACTAAAATACCTATTACTGAAGATCACTCAAAAAAGCCCACGAATCCCTACGGTGAAAGTAAATTAATGGTTGAACAAATTCTTCGTTGGTATGGGGATATACATGGAATAAACTCCGTATGTCTGAGATATTTCAATGCTGCAGGAGCCGCACTTGACGGTTCAATGGGTGAAGACCATGAGCCGGAATCTCATTTAATCCCAAGTATTATTCGGTCAATCTTGAATAAATCTGATTTCACGTTATATGGTGATGATTATAAAACAAAAGACGGAACATGCGTTCGGGATTATATCCATGTATTAGATTTGGTAGAAGCACATATTCTCGCTTTGGGTAAGATTGATAAAGACCAGGGATCATTTATCTACAACGTAGGGACAGGAAATGGTTATTCCAATAAAGAAGTAATTGATACAGTAGAACGGGTTACTGGACAAAAGCTTACTGTAAAGATAGTATCCAGACGTCCCGGCGATGCTGATACATTAATTGCTGATTCTACTAAGATTAAAAATGAACTGGGATTTGCTCCTGCTCATTCAGATATTGAGACTATTGTACAAACAGCCTGGAAGTGGCATATCAATGGTCATAAGAATCAATGAAAATTGCATTTGATATTTCCCCTCTTGTTTCCGATTCCCAGCATACAGTTCGAGGTGCGGGTTTTTATATATCCAATCTACGGAAATCTTTGGAGAAATATTTCCCGGATAACGACTATACTTTTTTTGACGCTACGGGATCTCTTCCGGCAGATAGTGATATTTTACATATTCCTTATTTTGAGCCATTCTTTTTATCACTACCATTTGTAAAACAATATACAACAGTTGTTACAATACACGATTTAATACCAATCATATTCAAAGATACATTTCCCAGCGGGATCAGAGGAATTTTAAAATGGAGCCTTCAGAAATTTCTTCTCAGCTTTGTCGATGGAATTATTACCGACTCAACCTGTTCGAAAAAAGATATCAATAGATTAACACATATCCCTCTTTCAAAAATTCATGTTGTGTACCTGGCTGCGGATGAATCCTTCCGTAAATTGTCTTCCCAATCAGTGCAATATCTACGAAAAAAATATTCTCTACCGCAGAATTTTGTTTTGTATGTAGGAGATATCACCGGAAACAAAAATATCCCCCGGCTGATTGAAGCAATAGAGCAGATCGGTCTGCCACTGGTTTTAGTAGGAAAAGCTATTACAGAAAATGATTTTGATAAAAAAAATCCCTGGAATAAGGATCGAATGATTGTCCAGGAAAAGATTGCAGACAGTAGGAATATACACGCTTTAGGATTTATTCCTACCCAAGATTTGGTGGGGCTCTATAATATTGCTACAGTATTTGTTATGCCATCCTTATATGAGGGTTTTGGGTTACCGGTTTTGGAGGCAATGGCATGTGGGTGTCCGGTTATCACAACACAGGAAGGTTCTCTTGCCGAAATAGCGGGTGAAGCGGCATATTATGTCAATCCATATGATACGAATGATATTGCGAAAGGAATTGATGAAGTTTTCAAAAATAGCCAATTGCGAAAAAAACTTTCCATACAAGGACAAGAGAGAGTAAAGGAATTCTCGTGGAGAAAAACTGCCGGCAATACAATAGAGGTTTATAAAGCTATAAAAAGAGAATGAAAAAAACAATTCCTATCCTTGGAAAAAATACTTTTATTTCGCTCAAAACAGTTTTCCTTCTGTTTCTTGGCTTTAAAATTATTGATTTCATTATTGTTCTGGTTACTCCCCATTTTATTCCCTATCTTGGATTCTTTCCCTATAAAGAAGAACTTATAGCTTCACATTTGCCTCATCTTCTCTCATCTTTAGCAAATTTTGATGGAGCACATTATATTATTATCGCAAGAGATGGTTACTATAATTACAACCAGGCATACTTTCCGCTATATCCCTTACTGATGAGGTTGATTGCTCCGTTATTCCTTCAGAATTACTTACTGGCAGGAATAATAATTTCAAATGTAGCAGCTTTTGGAGGTCTTTATTATTTCACAAGAATCCTTGAGTATTGCCTGAGTGATAAACGGAACGTTTTTTTTGCACTTATCTTATTTCTTGCCTTTCCTACCTCATTTTTTCTCTCTGCAGTATATACTGAGGGTTTATTTTTCTTCTTATTTACATTTTCTCTCTACAATGTAATTCATACAAAAGCTTTTTCTCTTTTTATCTCGTCGTTTCTGGCAGCTTTAACGCGGCTTATGGGTATTTTTGTATCGTTTCAGATTTTTCTGGTAGTACTGGGTGATTTTAAAAAGTCAAAAAAAATAGAAAAGAAATTAATTATAACTATCGCTGCGCCAATACTTGGGTTTATGCTCTATGCGTGGTATTTATTAAAGACTACCGGTGATCCTTTGTTCTTCTTCCATGCTCAATCTGCTTTTGGTGCACACCGTTCGACCTCTCTTATTATTCTCCCTCAGGTTTATTACCGCTACGCAAAAATATTCTTACAATCTGATCTGTCATTTCAATATTTCATTTCAGTTATAGAATGTATTATTTTCACATTTGTTTTTTTTATCCTGTGTTATCAATTGATACAACTTATCAGAAAGAAAAAGACAGAAAAATTTGCATTTCTTTTGGGGTTAACCCTTTTTTCTCTTTCGCAAATTATTGTTCCAAGCCTTACGGGTACTTTTTCTTCCATTCCCAGATATGCATTACTCTCACTCAGTATTTTTATTTCCTTGGGTGCAGTTAAAAATAAATACCTTCAGTGGATACTACTGCTTATTTTTGCTCTACTCCATATTGCTCTCCTTGGGTTTTTTAGCCAGGGATATTTCGTATCATGATCAAAAAAATATTGCAATTCAAGTTTATTCGGGCAAGCTTTTGGATGTTTGTCGGCACAGGGTTTCTCAACATTGGTAACTATCTCTACCATGTGGTTACCGGAAGAATGCTTGGGAAAAGTGGATATGGAGAATTGGAAAGCCTTATATCTTTGCTTTATATCTTCTCAATTCCAATGATGACACTTACTATAATCATAGTAAAATTCGTATCAGATTATAAAGGGAAAAGTGATATTTCAGGAATATCAAAGATGTATCATTTCCTCAGAACCAAAATAATTATAGTTGGAGGTATTACAAGTGGTGTGCTTTTTCTTTTTTCTCCTTTCATTTCCTCTTTTCTCCATTTGTCATCTCCAATATTGGTTCTGTTATTAGTAGTTAACTTTTTTGTAGGATTATTGTCGATACTGAATAAAAGTGTTCTCCAGGGAATATCTGATTTTTTTGGTTTTTCAGTAACTAACTTAATAGAAACCTTTAGCAAGTTATTACTTGCTATTTGTCTCATTTTCCTAGGCTACAAAGTAGAAGGCGCGTTTGGAGCGGTAACAATTGGAGCTTTCATTGGATACCTTATTGCTTTATATTTTATTAACAAGTTACATCTGCATGATAAAGGATTTACGCAGCATAAACAAATTTTTCATTTTAGTATTCCAGCATTTATAACAACCCTTTCAATAACTTCGTTAATAACCACCGATGTAATACTCGCAAGGCACTTTCTTCCTGCTTCCAATGCTGGTGACTATGCAGCATTGTCCGTACTTGGAAAGATTATTTTCTTTGGTGTATCACCTATCATGCTGGTTATGTTCCCTTTTGTATCAGAACACCATGCCAGAGGGCAGCGTTATTCTCATTTTCTTTTTATTAGTTTTGGCCTTACTTTTGCGGCTTCCGCTTGTGTCCTTCTCATTTATTTCCTCTTCCCAAGCTTGATGGTACACTTACTTTTTGGACAAGGATATATACAGATTGTTCCCTATCTGGGGATATTTGGGATATTTATAGCACTGTATTCTCTCAGTTATCTCCTGGCTAATTTTTTTCTATCAATTCATAAAACTTTTATAATGTATATCGTTGCTGTTGCTGCAATAACTCAAATCATAGGCATTTATTTATTCCACAGTACTATTATTCAACTAATCACCATAAACACGGTTATTACATTTTTACTTCTTTTAACACTTTTGTTATACTACCCTTATGCTGTTGGGAAGATCGGCACAAAAAAAATAAAATGAACGAAAAAAATCCTCGTCTTGTCTCGCTTATAATCCCCGTTTATAAACAAGAAAAAACCATTGAAAAAGATCTTACTCGTATCAAAGATGTTATGGATCAAATGCGCTATCCGTATGAAATTATTGTTGTTGTAGATGGAGAGCTGGATAATACAGAAAAAAACGCTAAAAAAGTAAAAGCACCTAATATTCTGGTAACTGGATATCCTCATAATCATGGGAAAGGGCATGCGGTTCGTTTTGGGATGGCACGTTCCAAAGGAGATATTGTCGCATTCATTGATGCTGGTATGGATATTAATCCCAATGGACTTTCAATGCTTTTGGAGCATTTTGAATGGTATAATGCCGATATTATTGTCGGCAGTAAGCTTCATCCTGTTTCAAAAGTCCAGTATCCAATTACTCGTAAAATTCTATCATGGGGATATCGATTTTTAGTACGAGTCTTATTTGGATTATCAATTCGCGATACACAGGTTGGAATGAAATTTTTTAGAAGAAAGGTTCTGGAAGATGTATCACCTCGACTTCTGGTAAAAACATATGCATTTGATATAGAAATACTGGCAGTGTCAAATTATCTGGGATATAATCGTATCTTTGAAGCACCTGTTGAGCTTGATTTCTCAGGCGTCTCATCAATTACCCAAAAAGGGTTTTGGAATACTATTTTCCATATGTTATGGGATACAATGGCAGTGTTTTATCGTCTTCGTATCTTACATTACTATGATGATAAAAATAACAGGAAATGGAAATATGATCCCGAGCTGAACTTCAAAGTTAACCTTCCGTAACTTCTTATGAATATTTTAATTCTTAATTGGCGCGATATCAAAAATCCAGCAGGTGGAGGTGCAGAGATACTCACTCACGAGATGGCAAAGCGATGGGTAAAATGGGGAAATAGAGTTACTCAATTCTCTTCAAAATTTCCAGGAGCACAAGAGAATGAAATAATCGATGGCGTACGATTTATCAGAAAAGGTCAATGGTGGAATGTACATATTCTGGCATTTTTTTACTACTTTCTTAGTTTGAAAAATAATACTGATGTTGTAATAGATGAAGTACATTGGTTTCCATTTTTCAGTAAAGTTTACAATAAAAAAACAGTACTACTTGCATGCGAGGTGGCAAAAAATCTTTTTCCTAATATCTTTTCCTTTCCTCTTTCTGCATTTTGGAGATCAATTGAAAAAATATATGTATCTTATTATAGAAATGTCCCAACATTAGCTATCTCGGATTCAACAAAGAAGGATCTTGTTGGAGAAGGTTTTTCTGCCCAAAATATAACCGTTATCCCAATGGGATTGTCTCTTCCCAAGGGAATATCTCTACAAAAAAAAGAGAAAAATCCTACTGTTATTTATTTAGGAAGGATGAATAAACAAAAAGGTGTTGAGGATGTTATTGATGCGTTTTCAAAAATCCATTTAGAAATTTCATCTGCAAAACTGTGGCTTGTTGGGTCAGGACAGAAAGATTATTTAGAGTATTTGAAAAATAAAGTTACGAACTTAAACATGAAAAATGATACCGTCTTTTGGGGATTCGTATCTGAAGAGAAAAAGTTTGAATTATTAGGTAAGGCTCATATCCTTTTGATGCCATCTGTTCATGAAGGGTGGGGTTTGGTAATTCCTGAAGCAGGATATATGGGGACACCTTCAGTTGCATATGATGTATCCGGCAGTCGAGATGTTATTCAAGATGAAAAGACAGGACTTTTGGCTTATAAGAATCCATCAGATCTGGCTAGTAAAACAGTACGATTATTACGAGATAAAAATCTTTATCAACTATTACAACATAATGCAATCGTTTTAGCAAAAGTGTATAATTGGGATAATACAGCACGAATTGCCCTTCAAGTTTTGGAAAATCTATGAAATATATTCATTATGCTCAGCCGGTATTTGGAAAAGAAGAAAAAGATGAGGTTTTGGCAGCTCTTGATTCAGGATGGGTAACACTCGGCCCAAGGACAAAGGATTTTGAAGAACGAATCAAAAAATATGTTGGATCCAAATATGCTATAGCTGTAACTTCCTGTACAGCAGCACTTCATATCTCTCTTTTGGCAGCAGGAATTGAGAAAGGTGATGAGGTAATCACAACAATATTTACAATGGCTGCTACTCCCAACACAATCATCCATAGCGGTGCTACTCCGGTATTTGTCGATATTGATCCACAAACGCTTAATATAAATCCCGATTTGATCGAAGCAAAAATTACCAAAAACACAAAAGCAATTATGCCAATGGATTATGGAGGACAACCGTGTAATTATGACCAGCTTCGCAAAATTGCAAAAAAACATAATCTTATTCTTATTGAAGATGCTGCAACTGCAATCGGAGCAGAATATAAAGGGAAAAAGATTGGTGCAATATCCGACTTAACCTGCTTTTCATTTCATCCTGTCAAAAATATGTCAACAGGGGATGGAGGAGTAGTTACCACAAACAACGAGCAGTATGCTGGGAGATTGTCGGAGCTTCGGTTGCATGGCATGAGTAAAGACGCGTGGAAAAGACATTCAGCAGCAGGGTCATGGCTCTATGATATTGTGGATGCAGGTTTTAAATATAATATGACCGATATTTCGGCAGCCTTGGGAATTCATCAACTTGCCAAATTGGATGGTTTTATAAAAACCAGAGAGAAGTATGCAGCACTATATGATAAAGCATTTTCCCAAATTCCTGAGATTATAACTCCCTATGTTGGGAAGAATATAAAACATGCACGCAATATTTACTCGATTCAACTGGAGACAAGCATGCTAAAGATTGACCGAAATGCTTTTATGGAAGAGTTAAAAGAGGCAGGAATCGGTGCCACAGTATATTACATCCCTCTCTATTTATTCACGTATTACAAAAAGAATTTTGATATTGACAAAAAGATGTTCCCTGTTACCGATAAGACTTTTGAAGGGTTGATTTCTCTGCCTCTATATCCTGGAATGAGTGAGGATGATGTTACCTATATTATCGAGACAATCGGCGCTTTAGTTAAAAAATATCGCAAATGAACTATTCATTTGAACCTCAGTTATTTGACACAACCTTATTTGGTTTTGCTGTTGCAAAAATAACCACTATAGAATCTTTAGGAGATGTTGACGCTACCATTTCGGAGTTAGTTGAGAATTTAAAAAAAGAGCACGTCCGCTACGCGACATATCGAGTCCATGCAAATGATTTTAAACTGATTCATAGCCTTGAAGATCATGTGTTTCGGTTGGTTGATGGTCTGATTAGTTTGGAGTTAACACAATTTGAGGCTCCAAAAACCAAATCGGAGTATATTCATCCGGCCAGCCTGGAAGATTTGGAAAAGCTCAAGCACATTGCGCAAACATCATTTGAACTCAATAGATTCTACAATGATTCTGTAATTCAAAAAGAAAAAGCAGACGAGCTTTACGGTAAGTGGATTGAGAATTCCATAAAAGGTGAAGCAGCAGATACTGTTTTGATATATACAGAAGAAGATACTATTTTGGGATTTTTGACACTCTCAAGAAACGGTCATATTCCATTAATAGCTGTTTCAAAAGATGCCAGAGGAAAAGGAACCGCAAAAAAACTTATCCAGGAGTCTTTTGCGTATTTTAAAAAGTGGAATATAGAAAAACTTACTATAGAAACACAAATGGGGAATATTCCTGCTTTGAGAGCTTATGGAACGTGTGGATTTAAAATTGTAGATTCGCACCTAACTTTTCGCTGGACTGACCTTGGTTAGATTATTACAGTTGAACAAGGAGGACATCCCCTGATGAAAAAATTACATCTTTTTGAGATAGGCCTAATTCCTTAAGCGTGGCAAAGCTTTCTTTGACTAATGCATGGGTAAGATGATATTTCTTGGCAAGTTCCTTAACCGGCATTCTTAAAATCGGATACACATCCTGAATCCTCATAAGCCCAGGGTTATCTGCGTTTACTAACACTTGTGCCTTGGTATGATAGACAGTCATTGTTGTATTTTGGTGAGGGATGCATACGATGCGCATCGTATCTTTTTGTTTATTAATATATTCAAATATGTTTACCAAGTCTTCTGTAATACTTCTGTTACGATCCTTGATGACACCTTTAATTTGGATAACGATAATCAGTACAAAAGTGAAAAGTAGTAATGCAACTAGAATAATAACGGCCGGAGTTTTAAATTGCGTATTTAATAGTTGGAAGAATATATATGAAGAGAGAATTGAGGAGGGAACAGTTGCCATTTCCATATAGCGTTGTCCTTCGCCGATTGGCATGAGCTGTTTGGTTTTTAATACAACGACTCCTAATACATAAAAGAAAAGAATCCAAGCAGCAAGGGTCAGAAGAATTGGAGACACAGGTAAGAGCGCAAAATAAAATGCAAGAGGAATAAGAAATCCGCTTAAGCTCCAGGGATTGAGCCCAAAAACCGCAATCGGTGAGAACACTGTGAGGAACTGGTATATTCTTTCAATCAAATCCTTTTTTGCGCTTTTTTTGGAGATACCACGGATCTGATGGGCAAACCGGTAATCCAAATTCTTTACCCAAAAATAGATATTGTATAAATGACCTTTGAGAACTCGCAGGTAATAGCCTTTTGTAATAAGTAACGCGAGCGCAAAACCAATTACAAAGCTTTGGAAAAAGATGGGAGTATTAAGGAAGAACGTAAAGAATATCATGATAAAAAAGAATGATTGAATAGCAAAGCGATGAGTCAAAAAAAGTAGAAATGTAAAGATAATTCCAAGAAGGAAAAATATCGGTTGATGACTATAGTAGTACAAAACCAGAGGTAAAACCGCGAGTGTAAAATTGAGATATCCCAAAGACCGGGGAGTAAGATAGCTATTTTCAATAGCAATCATGGGGGTCATCATATACATCAGTTGTGCCAGAAGTGATACTTGAACATTACCGGTTAGGTAATAGGTCACATAATAAACCAAGAGTACTTGAAGCGCATCAAAAAATGGAGCTACAAATCCCTGGATATGAAGTAAGGTTTTTTTGGGGAAAAAAGAAAGAAGCGTAGGGAATACGGGTGGATAATCAAAATATCCATCAATAATAAATTGATCTTCAAGTTTGTAATTGGGAACAGTATGGTGATTTTTTCGAATATGCTCTGTTTCCAGAAGTCTAGTCCATACATCTACGCCGAACAATTTATTAAATAATCGTGGGTAGGATTGAAGAATAAAACTTAGAATTGGGATGAGAAAAGCTAATAATAAATTCATCTGTTGAGGAAATTATAGTTGAGCACGTTTTTAATTGCAATACGAACAAGCTCATAAAATATAGTATAATTGCCGAGCAGTATGCACTCAGAATGAAAAAGAAGAAACAACAAATCCAGGCAAGAATCAAAAAAGAAACTATTAGTGCAAAGATAAAAAACTTATATTTTACTCACTTCGATCGATATCTTGGTATAGTTCTATTAATTTCTCTTATAATTCTAATAAGTCATACACTCTATATCTTTCAGACATACCAGACTCCTGAAATGGATGAACAACATTATATGGAGATGGCGACTGGCTTTTACAAGCTTCTTCAAAATCCTTCGACAGATACCCCTGTGAAGATGATTGAATTTATACCCTTTCGGCAACCTGGATATTCCTTTATCATTCTGCCGTTTCTCATAGTATTTGGTTTGGATAATTCGTATAAATGGGGATTATGGGTAAATGGGTTATTGTATGTAACAACAATTCTGGGAGTTTATTTTCTGGCAAAAGAATTCTTGGGGAAAAAATGGGCACTTGTGGCATCATTTATTTTCACAACATATGGATGGAGTCTGTTCTATTTGCATTTCACCTATTCTGAGACTGCTACCACATGTTTTGTTACTATGTCATTGCTCTTTTTGGCGAAATCAAAGCTATTTACCCGACGCAACTATAGTATTCTCTTCGCATTAACATTCGGATATGGAATTTTTGTTCGGTGGGTTACACCACTTTTTGTAGGTGGACCATTGATATTTGTTTTATATCAGGTAATCCGGCAAACAAAAGAGCAACGGAACAAATCCTTTAATAATATAATTTTAATTATTCTTTTGGGAATTATTCCAGGTTCTATACCTTATGTATTAAATGCTTCTACTTTCTTTGGTGATTATTTTAAGTCCCAAGCATTAGGAGGAGTACTGTGGACTGTGGTACCCAAGCCTTATCAGCATCATCTTTCATTGCAATCTGCTGCTTATTATTTTAAAGTATTTGAGCAGCTTACATTTTTCTTTTTCGCCCTTTTTGTAGCAGGTTTTATCGCAAGTATAATCCATTGGAAGAAAATGTTATTCATCCTTTTAGCATTTTTGCTTCCCTATTTAGCTTTTTCATTCGGGACAATCATAAAAGATGACCGCTACATTGTTCCTCTGTACCCAATACTAGCTATTTTATCAGCAAGTATTTTCCTGGTAATCCCACAAAAAATAGTGCGGATAAGTATAGTTTTTTTCATTGTTGTATATGGTATTTGTAATTTCCTGGGAGGAGTATGGGCTGTGGGTCCTATGAATCGTGGCCTTGCTTCTGTGGTAGTTCCCATGCCACTTGGACATGCCCGTACGATTCATTTTGCGCCTGTTGTATGGGCGCCGACACAAAATGTTGCCAAAGGACAAGAATTACTCAGATTCATAGAGCAAGATAGCAAAAAATCTCATATTCAAGATCCTTTAGTAGTTACAGTATTTAGTTATAGACCGGTAGATTTGGGAATGTATTCTCTCAATGAATACCATAGATTAAAACCTATACAAATCGATAATTTTGTAGGAGCAAATTACACAAATTATGATGTCGTTACTGCACGGGTACAGCATTCTTTTGAAAATGCTAATTACATTGTAATCAAATCAGGCATTGTTATAGATAATCATTTTGGCCCACAAAATTATGCCTTACTTGATGGAATTTTCCAGTCACTTGGCAAAGACAATCATCTATTATCAAGTTTTAAGATGATTAAAAGAATATACGTTCCTCTTGATAAAAGTAAAATTACTATTTATAAAAAGGAAAAGAAAGTAGATCAACAAGAACTGAGCACATTTACAGCAGAAGTTGCAAAAGTACTGGAAAAAAAGAGTGGGCTGAAAATACCGGAAAGTTCATCTATTGAGTGATAAAATCCATATGCTACAATAAGAGGCATGTCTGCAATGAAAGTATTTATAACAGGATCTACAGGGTTATTAGGAAGTACACTTTTACGAAGTGCTCCACAAGGAGTGACGCTTGCCGCCTCTTATAATAAGAACAATTTGGTTCCAAACGTTGATTGTAGGTACTTTCATGTAGATATAACAAATCAGTCAATGGTTGAAAAAGCTATTGCGGAATTTAAGCCCCATATTGTTATCCATACTGCGGCAATTGCAACTCCCGATTATTGTGACAAACACAAAGATGAAGCGCAGGCAGTAAATATTACCGGAACAAAAAACATTATCGAAGCCTGTAAAAAATATGGAAGTTCTCTGGTCTATATCACCACCAATGGCATATATGATGGAGAGCACGCTCCCTATGATGAACAAGCAGAGCCAAGACCAATTGACTATTATGGATATACCAAATATGAGGGAGAGAAGATGACAAAGTCCGCAGGAATTTCATACATTGTTATTCGACTTATTACCATGTATGGGTGGAATAATCCGAATGAGCGGCAAAATCCTCTTACGTGGCTTTTGGAAATAATGGGGAAAAATAAAACACCCGTGAATATGGTTACCGATATGTATAATAATTTCTTATCTGTTGAGTCGGCAGCACAAAGCATCTGGAAAGCAATAGAGCTTGAAAAAATTGATGAAACTTTTAATATTGCGGGAAAAGAATGTATGAGTAGATATGATTTTTCAAAACATATCGCTGAGATTTTCGGATTAGATAGTACTATGTTATATCCTGTTACTTTGGATTTTTTCAAAAATTTTGTTCCCCGTCCTAAAAACACGTGTTTTGTAACAACAAAAATGGAACAAGTATTAAAGATTATTCCATTAGAAGTACAAAAGGGGCTTATTCATTTTAAAATGCATCCTCTTTCTGATACGGCATGGAAGGAGATTTAATGATAGTAATTGTTACACATGCGGTTTTTCTCCATGGGAAAGATATTTATGGACCTCCTCACGCTGTATCTCTCTTTCTCAACAAAAAGAAAATAACACATATATTTATCAAACATAACTTGTATGGAACTGGTCCTTCAGTTGTCGAGTATTATAAGAATGGTAAGAAAACAAAGACAGAAAATATAAAAAATATTGCAGGGTTAGTCTTTCTACAATATTTTTACGAGTTTCTTATTACCAGTTGGATTGTAGTATCAAAAGCCAAAAGATGTCAGCTTTTTATCGGTGTCGATCCATTAAATGAATTTGCTGGAAATGTCTTGAAAACTATAGGAATTGTGGGAAAAACTATTTACTTTAGCGCTGATTTTGCTCTCCTGCGGTTTCCCAATAGTATGTTAAATAATTTTTATTTATGGTTGGATAAGAAAGCAATGTTGGATTCTAACCAAACCTGGAGTGTATCAAAGAGAATACAATTATATAGAAAAGAAAATGGTTTAGACAATGGAAGAAATTTACTGCTTCCTAATGCGCCATTTTTTGACGAAGTAAAACGGTTCCCCTACGGTAAAATACAAAAGCATTCATTAGTCTTGGTGTCTGCGTTGGAAAAAGGAATAGCTTTCGAGTTATTGTTCGATGTTGTTGCAAAATTAAAACAAAAACTGCCAGATGTAACATTAGTTCTTATTGGAACCGGTAGTTTGGAAGGAACTCTCAAAGAATATGTAAAAGAAAAAAAGTTGGAGAATACAATTCAATTTGTTGGAGTATTATCACATAATGATATGTTTAAATTAATAACTCGTTGTGCAATCGGTATAGCATTTTATGAGAATTCCGATAAAACCCATTTTCGATATTTCAGTGATCCTATGAAAGTTAGAGATTATTTAGCTTCCGGTTTACCAGCTTTTATTTCAGGCAATAGCGGAATCGGAGACGAACTTGAGAAAAAAAATGCAGGAGTGAAGGTTGACCTAAGCGAAAAGGATATATATGAAAAATTATTAATGGTTTTAGATAATCCTGGCAAATATCAGAAAATGAGAGAACACGCTATAGCACTTGCAAATGAATATAACATGTCTGAATTACTTTCAAATTATCTAAAGCAGTTAGACGTATATGAATAAACAAGAAAGAGATTCAAGAGTCGATTTTAGCGTTATAATACCTGCTTATCGTCCGGAATACTTAGGAATTGCAATAAAATCAGTACTCGCGCAGAAGAACGTATCCTATGAAATTATCATTGTGGATGACACAAAGACTGATGCAATAGAAATCCTGACAAAAAAATTCAAAAATAAAAATATTCGTTATTATAAAAGCGAGAAAAACTTGGGGTATCCATTGAAAGTAATTAAAGGATTTGAAGTGGCGAAAGGAACCTATGTTTTCACGTTGGGAGATGATGATTTTATCTTATATGACGATACATTTGAGAAAATTAAAACAATTATGGATGAGACAAGAGTAGGAATAGGAAAAATTGGCGGATTCTCTTATGATACCGATATACATACACTAGTGAAATCATTTATACATTTCACAAAAGTTACAACCCGCAAACCCAGCGCTTCTCATAATGTGTTGTTAGACATGCTTGATTTTAACTTTGGGTTTTTTTCCGGAATAACTTTCAGAAAAGAATTTGTAGATACGAAAAAACTGATAAACCATATGGGGTTTGTTTATTTTCCTGTACTTTTTGATGTCATCCAGAAAAAAGGGTGCGTCTATATCCCGGATTTATATATTATCGCAAGGCTGAGTTTCGAAATGCTTCCTGTTTACTTTGATATCAAAAAACACGGGAGTTTTTTCATGAGGGATTTCATTGAGTTAGCGTACAAAGAAATAAGAAACAAAACATCATTTGAAGAGTTCAGATTAAAGTATCTGACTACTAATTTGTTTTTTATTACCAACATCCGTTATTTCACTTCGATAGAAAATGCTTATCATGTTGCATGGAGCATGGTGTCACTCGATAAGAGGTTGTTATTCAATCCAATGTTTTACGTATATACTGGCTTAGTAATTTTACCCAGGCCTATTATAAAAGAAATCAGAAAAGTAGTGCTGGAAAGGTCGGCTAATCAGGCTAAGTCCTATTTAAAACCGGATACCTATCATCGGCTTATTCAACATCTTTTGTAAGAAGATCTTTATATTGTTTTACTATTTTTTCTATCCCTTCCTTTGGAGTAACCTTAGGTTTCCAACCCAATCTATTAATCTTCGATGTATCTGCGACAAAATTGTTCATACCAACAACTTTATGAAAAGGAGGAGGTTCTACAGCATGGATTTCGGAAGTAGTATGAGTTAGCTCTTTAATGGTATGAATAAGTTCACTAAATAAGATCGGTTTTCCATACCCAATTAAATAGAGAGTATCATATTGTTGTTTTTCTTCAAGAAAACGTACGGCTGAGACAACATCATCAACGTGAATATAATCTCTATAGAAATTGCCATTATTATATATCTTTAATTCTTCACCTTTGATTGCTTTCATAATCAGAAGGTTTAATGCGCCTTTTTGACTATTATTGTAATCTTCAAGCTCTCCATATACATTGGTTAATCGACAAATAAGATATGGCATTTGATGAAGTTTTCCATAGAGTCTTACGATGCTTTCCGCACAGAGTTTGGTTGCAGGATAAATTGCAAGTGGGTCAGTCTTACTTTCCTCATTAATAGGAGTTTTTGTATTATCATAGGTATGTCCATATACGAAGAAGGTCGAAAAATAAATGAAAAGTGGTTTTTTTTTCAGGTTCTTGCATAATTCTAAAATATGTACAGTACCAACCAAATCTGTTTGTATATCTATATATGGATCTGAAAGAACATTATAATTTGTGGGTTTACTTGCACAGTGGTAAATAATATCAATACCTTTTAGATCTTCAAGAGTCAGATCATTAATATTTTTTACAATAATTTTTACATCTTTTCTTTTTAACCGGTCCATTCTGCGGGTTGAACGTGTTACGATAGTGGTTGGATCGGTTAGTGAATTAACAATTGCTGAGCCAATAAGACCAAGTCCACCAGTCACCATGTAGTTTTTCTTTGCCATATCTAACATTATTATAACTCAAGAATTCAGCTACCGCAAACAACAACCTCAACATATTATTTACAACATATAGGGAATGGTGTACAATAACAAATGTTTATTATGAACTCTTCTTTAAAGAAAGATACGCTGGTTAAATCCATCCACAAAGCCATTTCGCAATATATGGCTATCGACCAACCAGAATTTATTCCCGGAAAAAGCTTGGTACGATATGCTGGAGCAGTTTATGGAAGTGAAGAACTTAACTCAATGGTTGATGTAATGTTGAAGGGGTGGTTTGGTTTGGGTGAAGCGGGAGAACAGTTAGAAAAAGAACTTGCCGAGTATATGGGGGCAAAACATGCTTATCTGACCAACTCTGGATCTTCTGCAGATTTATTAGCTGTTGCTTCTTTAATGTCGTATCAGTTTACCGAGCATTTGAATCCAGGAGACGAAGTAATAACCCCAGCTTGTACGTTTCCGGCCGTTGTTGCAGCCTTAGTCCATAATGGACTAAAGCCTGTTTTTGTAGATGTAGACCTGCATACCTTGAATCCTAAAGCTGAAGATATAGAAAAAGCAATTGGTAAAAAAACAAAAATGATTTTTTTGGTTCATACGTTGGGTAATCCCAATGACATGGATCCGATAATGGAAATCGCAAATAGGAATAATCTTTTGGTTTTGGAAGATAACTGTGACGCATTAGGATCAACCTACAATGGGAAAAAGACAGGATCTTTCGGAATTTTATCAGCAGAGTCATTTTATCCCGCTCATCATATGACTACAGCTGGAGAAGGGGGAGCAGTTTTTATCAACAATTTAAGGCTGAAAAGAATTGTCCAATCAATTAGGGAATGGGGAAGATCCTGTTGGTGTGGAGCTTCAGGAGGAGGGACAAATGGAGTTTGCGGTGTCCGATTTAACTATAATATCGATGGGATTCCCTATGACCATAAATATATATTTTCACATATTGGCTATAATATAAAACCGGTTGAAATACAGGCAGCAATGGGTTTGGTCCAAATCAAAAGACTTCCGGAGTTTGTTATAGCAAGAAAGAAAAATTTTGCTCATTATAAGAAATTCTTCAAAAAGTATGAAAAATATTTTATTTTACCCGAGGCTATGCCAAAATCAGATCCCAGTTGGTTTGCTTTCCCTATGACGATTCGTCCAGATGCCCCTTTTGATAGATTTGCAATAACACAATTTTTAGAAGAGCATATGATACAAACAAGACCAATATTTGCAGGGAATATTTTGCGACAACCCGGATATAAAAATATAGCTCATAGACAAATTGGTGATCTGGCAAATTCAAATTTATCCTTTACCAACACATTTTTTATTGGAGTATATCCAGGATTAACAGACAAACATATTGAATATGTAACCTCAATTTTTGACAAATATATCCAAAAACATGGTTAATCCTCTTGTATCCGTTATTATTGTTAACTGGAACGGAAAAGAACTCCTGGAAGATTGCTTGAAATCCGTATATAAAACTACCTACAAGAATAAAGAAGTAATTGTAGTAGATAATGCATCGAAAGATGATTCAGTAGAATACGTTAAGAAAAATTATCCTTCTGCAAGAATTGTTATAAATAAAGAGAATTTAGGATTTGCTGAAGGAAATGATGTTGGGTTTTTACAAGCAAAAGGTGATGCTATATTATTCCTCAGTAACGATACATTAGTCGAAAAAAACGTAATAGATATTCTTATAAAAACACTTTATAGTTCTTCAACTATAGGTGCAGTTATGCCGAAAATATTGCAATATCCTCAAAAAGAAAAAATTGATTCAGTAGGATCTTTTTTCCTTAACAGCGGATTTCTCTATCATTATGGTCATGATCAGAAAGATCAAAAACAATTCAACAAAAAACAGGAAATTTTTTCTATGAAAGGGGCATGTATGCTTTTCAAAAAGGAAGTTATTAAAAAAGTGGGAAAACTTGGAATTTTTGACAAAGATTATTTCGCATATTTTGAAGAAACTGATCTTTGTCATAGAGTATGGCTGAGTGGATATAAAGTATTGTGTGAGCCATCTACAGCTATTTATCATAAAGGAGGAAGGACTTCCAAAAGAATCAATTATGCCTGGATTCAATATAACTCATTCAAAAATAGAATAGCTACGTATATAAAAAACTTTGAAGTACAAAATATTTTGACAGTTTTACCTCTACATCTCATATTTTGTGAAGTTACGAGCTTCGGATATTTGGCGAAGTTTAAATTTAATGAGTCATGGGGGATCCAAAAAGCAATATTCTGGAATATTATCCACTTGAATGAAACACTGGCAAAAAGAAAAGTAATACAAACTACGATGAGAAAAATTCCTGATTCTGAATTTTTACCCAAGCTTACATGGCATGTTCGACTTTCCTACTACTATTATCTATTTACGGGACATTTAGATAGATACAAAGAATGAAAAAGCCTCATTTTTTTTTGGCCTTACTAGTTCTTATTCTTATTTTTTATTGGAGAAGCTTTGTTCTCTACTTCCAAGGAGATGAATGGTACTACTTTATTCAAACCTTACCTTATACTAATACATGGTTTGGTCCCTTAATCATTTTGTACAAAAGTGTTGCAGATTCATATACAATATCTGCAGGTGCTCATCTTACCCCCATAACGAATCTCTTATTTTTTCTCAGCGTTCAATCTTTCTCTTTTACCTATTGGCTGTATGCGCTTAGTGGATTAATTCTTCACATGTTGGATACAATTCTCGTATACGTTTTTGCTAAAAAAATAGTCCGAAATAATGAGAAGGTTGCAGTTATATCCGCTATCTTTTTTGCCTGTTCATTTGTCCACCAGCAAGCAATTACCTGGGCAATGACATATATATATAATGGGTTATCTCTTGCATTCCTGCTTCTCTGTCTTATACATTTTTTCAAAGCATTTGAAGAAAAGGAGATACAAAAAAGAAATCTGATTTATTCGGCAATCTTTATGTTCTGTGGACTTTTAACAAAAGAATCAACAGCAATTTTGTTTGTTATTATTCCTATACTTACAATACTTAAGATAAAAAAAACAAAATTTATCTCAATCATCAAATATTATCTACCGGTCGTTATCATATATCTTCCCTATCGTTTTTTATTACCAAAGATATTCCTGTTAGTAAGTGGAACTACAAATAATTCAGCTTCATTTCATCTTTTATCTTGGGATATTTTGCTATTTCGAGCAGTTACATATCCGTTGAAAATGGTAACTGAAGTTTTTATTCCCGGCCCTTGGATACTGGGTTTTGTGGAAAGCATTACTACCCTTGCATATCCACAATATACTGCAGAAAAAGCTATCGGAGGTATTAATTATTTGACATTTACTCAAACTGCAGGGAGCGATACTATAATTTATTCCTTAGCAGCGATAATAATTGTTGTATCAATCGTTGCTTATATTCATTCAAGAAGAGAAACAAGAATCACAATCTTATTCTCATTTCTTATCATTATTCTTTCATCCTTAGTATTAATCCCCATTGCATTTGTTATACCTTCATGGGGGTATGTTACCTATATAGATTCACGTCATATTCATCAAGCCTCAGTAGGGGGAGTTCTTCTTCTGGCGTTAGCAAGTATTACTTTCAGCCAGTGGGCATCAAAGAAGGTATCCCGATTGATTCCGATTTCTGAGAAAGCTATCTTGATATTGTTTGTGGTCAGTTGGATTATTTTGAATTATATAACCCTGCAAAAAGAGCTTACTGCGGAAGCAATAACAGGATATCAACGCAGGACTGTTATTGATAAAATTACACAAACGGTGCCTTTGACTCAAAATAAAAAAATCGTTTATATAAATAGTAACTTCGGTTACTACGGTTTTCCTCCTATTCCGCCATTCCAAACAAATTTAGGGCAGATATTAACTATTATTTATTATCAAAAAAAACAGCTTTCTTTAGCATTCATTACAAGTAACTACTTAACAAAAGGCGGGATTGCCGGTGAAGGATATAAGCAAATCGGTATGAAAGGATTTGGATATTATCTGGATGAGCGGCATCTGATGGATCAAATTTTGGCTCATAAAATAGATCCATCAGATGTCTATGCATTTGCCTGGGATGGAAATAAGAATCAAATTACCGAAGTAACAGACCTGATCAGGAAAAAAGCATATGACCGGTTAGGTACTTTACAAGAAATGAATAAATGGAAGAGTTATAAAGATGCTAAATATGGTTTTTCTTTCCGTTTCCCGCCTGATATGGTGATAAAACAGGATCTGGATCAAGGGCCAGATAGTCCCGTTATTCGAACTGTTACCATAGCAGATCCCGATAACGATACCCAAATACATGTAATTTTGTATAAAAAGATTGACAATATGGGTGTATCAACATTTGCATCGGGGTTATCCAATACAGAAGATATCCCAATTGAGGAACATTTTACATTTCGTATTGTTACCCAGTTCAACAGCGATGTCCAAACCGCCGTATATGTAACTAACAGTAAATATCCTATGTATTTTTTAGGATATAAGACAAATGACAAAACGCTTGAGATCTATGCCACCGGGCCTGGTTTTGAGCGAAAAATGAATGAGGATGGTACGGAAGATTACAATTCGGTGATTGAAAAGGTTATTCAAACAATGGCTTACCTTTAAAACAATAATATATTATGAAAAAAGAACCTGCTATAATTGCATGAGTACTATAGGAATATGAACAAGCGTAAAGTAGTGGAACTTATTATTATTTGCTTGATCGGCTTGACTCCACTGTTGTGGTTTAACGGTAATTATGTAATCCAAGGGCATGATACTGGTTTACCACTTGATCCAATCACCCATTTTCAAGACAGGATTCTTGCCTGGACAGACCGCCTGGGATTTGGTACAGATCAATCAATCTTTCTTCCGGTAGTTCCCATTCATGGTCTTGAAGCTCTTGTATCATCTTTTGGAGCTTCGCTTCAGCTCGAGCAAAAAATCACATTCGTTTTCTGGTTCCTCTTGCCGGGGCTTGCCATGTATTATTTTGCTTCCAAATTGGAGAAAAGATTCGAGTTAAAATACTTTGCTTTGCCTGCGTCAATCCTTTTTATGTTTAATCATTTTCTTCTCCAGGGATGGTTTATTGCTGAACGCACCAAATTTTCTCTCTATGCAGCCGTACCGCTTATCTTCGCATTTTTAATGGATTGGGAAGATAGTAAAAAAAATACGTTATTGACAGGGATTCTTATTTCCCTAACCATATTCTTGCTCAATGGCGGAGGAAGTTTACCTCTCTATGGAGGGCTTCTGGTTTCTCTCTTTTGTTTTGCAATCTTTTATCTCATAAAAGAATTCTCTTTCAAAAGAATAGTACGCCTCATTCAACTGGGAATTACTGTTGGGATATTAAGTCTGGTTTTGAATTCATACTGGATTATTCCCATGATTTATTTCGTAAAAACCTCCTTTGCAAAAGCAGTAACTCAAGCAGGAGGAATTGGAGGAGTACTGGGTTGGTTAAGTTATATCAGTCAAGACAGTTCTTTAATTAATCTATTCCGGTTACAAGGTATTCCTGAATGGTATAACAACCCGGGTCATCCATATTCAAATAGTTATCTTCAAAATCCCTTTTTGATTTTTGTCAGCTATATGCTGCCGGTAGTAGCATTTCTACCGTTGTATCTTATAAAAGATAAACAAAAACGGACTCTTATATTGTTTTTTGCGTTTCTCGCACTTTTTTCAATGATTTTTATTGGAGGTTCGCATCCTCCCTTTGGGATCTTTTATATTCTTATGGTTAATTTTATTCCAGGGTTTTTGGCATTTCGTACACCTTTTTATAAATTTGCTCCGGCACTATGGTTTTCATATGCAGTACTCATAGGGATTATGATTGATTATGTTCTACAGCGATTGAAAATAAAAGATATCTATAAGGTATATTTTTTATACGGATTAATTTGTATCGCAATTATTTGTTATAGTTTTCCGTTTTTCTCAGGTAAATTTTTTGATTATATGGGAGGACAACGATCGATGAGGGTCGTAGTTCCACAGTATATATTTGATTTTGGCAAATGGAGTCAAACACCGGATAGAATCCGCATAAAATCTCTTGTGATCCCTCCTCCTACAACGACGGATTATAAGGTTGATACATATACATGGGGATATTGGAGTTTAACCCCTTTGACAAGTGTATTAACCAATGCGCCAGTTATTAACATGAATGGATTTATGACCCCTGAAGAGGTTGACGTAACAGACAAACTTTATAAAATGATGAGAAATAACGAACCCGGCTGGCAGAATCTTGCAAAAGTTTTAGGAATAAATTCATTTGTCGTCAGAAAAGATTACTATTGGAATTCTTCTGATTCTCCTACCGATAATCCCCAAGTATATGAAGCGGTTTTAAAAAATTCAGGGGTAAAACTTGTTAAAACATTCGGAAAATGGGATATCTATGATTTACCCGAAACAACAGAAAAAGGCGCAGAAATTAAAGTTGTCAAAGCAGTAAATTACTTGGTGGGAAGATCATCTAACCAGGGACTTATTGTTTCTCTTCCTGTTTTTGATGCAAGGTATCCTATTTTTATCAGTGGAGATACCCCAAAAATGGATCAAAAACTATACAATTTAAGTAATGGTGTATATCAAGTACCACAGTGTATTAATTGTGACTTGCAAAGAGTGATTGTTGATGCAGATGCAAATATCCCTCAATTCACAAAAGGATCAGTTTTTTATCGTTTTACAGAACAACAAGATAAAAAAATCGAGAAAAAACTAAGTGATGAAGCTGCAATTAAGCATTATGGTTATAAATCACTCCGTGATTTATTAGGATTCCAAAAAACAGCCCGTGAAAAAAAAGAGATACAAATACTGTTATCAAATGTTAAAAATTATGGAGTATCTCTCCATCAAATGGAAGTTGCAGCAAATACGTATATATCAAATCGTACTGTTTATGATATGGATTTAATACGGGAATTAAGTGAGGTAATGCGGGTAGAGGAAGCAGTATTGATAGACTTCACCAGTTCAAATGATGCCGGTGCCCATTTCAGTGCAGAAATTAACAATGATCTTAACAATGATTATCATTTAGTCAAAACAATCAGAAATAATCTCAATGATACGTTATGGGAAACACAAGACATAGATAATAAAAGATATTACCTCGTATCTGATTTTGGGGATACCTATACTATATTTTGGAAACCCAATGATAAAAATTATAAAGTAGGGAAAGATGTAACAATTACCATTAATAACAAAAAAGAAACGG
Source organism: uncultured Gammaproteobacteria bacterium (assembly GCA_964497535.1). GTDB lineage: Bacteria > Patescibacteriota > Microgenomatia > Levybacterales > UBA12049 > CAZCCG01. The sequence continues at coordinate 233,719 of CAZCCG010000002.1, read as the reverse complement.
TAAAGCCAGTATTGGACCAAACCGGCTGGTATACGTTGGGTACTGCCTATATAGAAAAAGGAGCAAATAAAATTGAGCTGAACCAGCCTACTGTGAATTTATATACCGGAGCTTCTATTGTTCAAATTCATGGTGCTACTGATGTGGCATGCTTTACCACAAATATGGTACATGCACAAAAAAGAGAACTGTATAAAATTAGCTTCACTTTGAGGAATACTAACCAGGATCAAACATATTTTGCTATGGCAATTCCTGAAGGGAAATCTCCCAATATGTACGAAACGAATAAGATAATCATGAAACCATCTCTTGTCGATCGGGTATATAGTTTTGATAATGCCTTACCTGTGGATGGGAATTTCTATGTAGCGATTTGTGGTTTCCCATATACTGAAGCACAACCAATTCAGCCAATAGCACAAGTAATAAATCTTAAAATCAGGCAATCGGTCACACCGGATATCGTTTTTTATAAGAAAGGGGATTTCTCAGCGCCAGGGGTAGATTACAGTTATAATAGGATTAATCAGACTAAGTATACAGTAGATATTAAAGATAATGGGCAAAATATTATTCTCCTGGATAAATCATTCAGTCCTAACTGGAAGTTATCAGGATTTAACGATCAAAACAGTTTTACCGCCAACGGACATATAAATGCCTGGTTGATAAATAATGGAGGGCAGGGAGTTATTACGTATACCATACAAGATATTGTTGATAAAAGCTTCATTATAATGGTTGTTTCCTTGGTTATAACTATTGGTGGGTTATTAATTGTCATAATAAAGAGAAGAACAAAATGAAAAAAATTACTAATTCAATTAAAAAGATCTATTTGGGGTATGAAAAGAATATTGCTAAGATCTTATTTATTTTGTTATTACATTTTTGTGTATCATCATTAGTAAATTTACCTTATCTGAACCTAATAAATATATTAATTGTATTTTTCCCTTATCTCGTTGACTGGGTAGCATTTCTGATACTCTTTAGACCTCAAAAAGAACTAGTACTTTTGGTTGGAATTTGTTTATTTATTCCCGCCTGTATTTTTGCGATTATTGGTTTTACAGCCCCGCTTGAGATTTCCGGAGATATAAGTTATTTATTATTGGCTACGTATATAATTCTATCCCTTACAGAGATAAGAAAGCAGAAAACTCCATTATGATTGTTTTAGTTGCCAATGATTGGCCGTTTTTCTGGAAAGAAGCTATTTCTTATTTGACTCATTTTCCTTCCGGTTGGGATTCCTATTTAAATAATGGTTTGGGTATGCCTTCTTTTGGCACGCTGGGTATTGATACCTATCTTGGTTTTACTGCCTGGATAAGTAGTCTTGGTATTCCTTGGAATATTGTAAGTATTATTTTCTGGTTTATTCCTCCATGGATTATCACTTTTTTTTCTGCAAGATATTTGTATAAAGCCCTTTTCCCCACGGTTCCACTTTCGTTTTTGGCAGGACTAATCTATATCTTTAATACGTATTTTTTAATGACTTTTGGCGGTGGACAGTTGGGAATTTTATTCTCGTATTCATTTGCCCCATTCGTTTTGGCACGGTTTATAAAAACCCTGCCATATGAGGAAAATCAATCTTCTCACCTTATATTACTGCGGAATTCTTTATTTGCGGGATTACTTGCAAGTCTTCAAGTTATATTCGATCCACGGATAGCATATATTACCTTTCTGATGGTTGTACTTTATTATCTGTTCGTGATTATGAAAGATTTCCAAATGAAATCAATAAAACTTATTTTTATATATGGAATTGTTATCCCTTTCATTTCAATTTTCGTACTTGATTTATTTTGGATTTTGCCGCTTATTGTATATCGACAAAATCCTGTGGAACAATTGGGGTCGGCATATAACAGTTTACAGGCTGTGCGTTTTTTTAGCTTTGCTCAATTTGAAAATTCATTTTCGCTATTACAAGCAAATTGGCCGACAAATATTTTTGGCAAAGTATCCTTTATGAAACCTGAATTTTTATTTATTCCCTTTATGTCTTTTTCGGTACTCTTATTTATAGAAAGCAGTAAACTACTACAGCGAAAAACAAAATTCTTCATTTTATTGTTTGCTTTTCTGGCACTGATAGGAAGTTTTTTGGGAAAAGGAGCGAATCCTCCTTTTGGAGAACTCTATTTATTTTTATTTAGCCACATACCCGGTTTTTATATGTTCCGCGATCCCATGAAGTTCTATAGCGTTATTTCATTGGCATATGCAGTGCTTATACCTCTAGGTATTGTGTTATGGAGTGAATTTATTACATATCATGTGAAAAAAAAGAATATCCCATGGCAGAAAATACTCCTCTTATTTGTAGTTATTTATATGGTTGTTTTATATCGTCCTTTGTGGATGGGACAGTTGAGCGGACTTTTTAAACCATATGAATTACCCTCTGAATATATTCAGTTAAAAAATTATATTAGTAAAGATCCTGATTTTTATAGAACATTATGGGTACCTTCACTACAGAAATTTTTTTATAATTCCCCTCAACATCCGGCTTTGAATGCCTATGGACTTTATAAGACAAATTCATTAAGTGAAGTAGTAAAAATATTATCCGACCCCGGGTCGTACAATTTACTAAAAGAATTGGGAGTAAGATATATTATTGTTCCTTATGACAGTTTAGGGACAATCTTTATCAGAGATAATACATATGATCCAACTATGTACCAAAATACAGTACATAGCCTTGATCAAATACCAGCTCTAAAAGCAAAAAAGAGAATTGGGAAAATAGTCATATATGAAACCCAGCAATATTATTCTCAATTTTTGATTCCCGGATCTTTATCAAAGATTACCTATACCAGAATGAATCCTACAGAATATATCCTCCATTTTGAGAATGTAAAAAAAGGTGACCAAGTAGTTTTTTCCCAAAATTTTGATAAAAATTGGATGATGAAAACAAATGATATTTCCCAGCCTGCCAGGATTTATAATAACCGGCTGAATAGCTTCACTATCCAAAGAGATGGTGATTATACAGCTACAGTTTATTATCAACCTCAGCAAATAATAAATATTGGGTTATTCATAAGTTGTATTAGTTTCATACTATGGATTATTATGATAATAGCGCTGAAGAGTAACAAGAAAAAAACATGAAAATACAGGATATAATATTTATTATTACAGCAATCATACTCGTTGGTATCCATAAGAGATATTTATTAGTATCAGCTGGATTGTTGTGTCTCCTCTTTTCCATTCCTCTTTTTGCAAAATGGATTTTTTTCACAGCAGAGCGTCTCACATGGTATGCAGCGGGATTTTTTTTATTGGCTATACTATTATATATTGTGGGTCTAAAGAAACGATAACTTATGAGAATTGGAATTGACATTAGCCAACTTGCATATCCTGATACCGGAGTCGCAAATTATCTTGTGAATCTTGTCCACTATATTATTGAGCAAGATCGGGAAAATGAGTATGTTTTATTCTACTCAAGTATGAGAAAGAGAATTCAAAACTCAAAATTAAAAATTCAAAATTCCAATTCAAAAGTTAAAATTAAAGAATTCAAATTTCCTCCGATACTACTTAATTTAGTATGGAATAGATTTCATATTATCCCAATAGAGTGGTTGATAGGAGATATTGATTTATTTATCTCTTCAGATTGGACACAGCCACCTACAAATGCAAAAAATGTGACTATTTTGTATGATTTGGTGATATACAAATATCCGCAAGAAACAGATTCAAAAATTGTTACTGTGCAGAAAAAGCGGCTTGAATGGGTTAAGAAAGAATGCGATACGATTATTTGTATTTCTGAGGCGACAAAAAAAGATGCTGTAGAGATACTAAAAATATCCCCTGAGAAATTAACAGTAGTATACCCGGGGATTTAGTTTATAAAGTTGAAAGTTATGATAATAGGAATTGATGGTAATGAAGCAAATGTTGTGAATAAGGTAGGTATTAGTGAATATGGTTTTGAGTTGTTGGATCAATTCAACGAATATCAAATACCAAATATTAAATATCAAATATATTTAAAGCGTCAGCCTGGTAGCGATTTTCCAAAAGAGAGTGAGAAATGGCATTATAGAATTGTGAAACCGGCTAAACTTTGGACGCAATTTGGGCTTCCTTTTGATTTATATACTCATAGTCCAAGGCCTTCTGTCTTTTTTTCACCGACGCATTATGCTCCACGTTTTTGCCCTGTTCCAACAGTTATTTCTATTATGGATCTTTCTTATATACACTATCCGCAATTATTTACAGCAAAAGATCTGTATCAGCTTCAAAATTGGACCGCATATTCTGTAAAGAATGCCACAAAGATTCTTACAATCAGTGAAGCATCCAAACGTGATATAATCAAATTCTACAGTGTTTCCCAGGATAAGGTTGCCGTAACATACCTTGGGATCAAAGCTATATCTATGACCAAAACAGTAGATATCGATTCTCTGCAAGAAAAATATGGAATATCCAAAGACTATATCCTGTTTGTGGGAACGCTCCAGCCTCGAAAAAATATCGTTAGACTCGTTGAAGCTTATTCGAAATTATTAAAAGACCCCAAAAAGATTCCTCAGTTGCTGATTGTTGGGAAGAAGGGATGGTTGTATGAAGAAATTTTGGCAGCACCAAAACTTTATGGAGTTGAAGAGCATGTCAAATTCCTTGAGTTCGTAAATGATGACCAGCTTCATGCACTCTATAAGCATGCTTTATTTTTTATTTTGCCCAGTCTGTATGAGGGATTTGGGTTACCTGTTTTGGAGGCAATGTCTCTGGGATGTCCGGTAATTACCAGCAATGTTTCTTCATTGCCTGAAGCAGGAGGAGATGCTGCTTTCTATATTGATCCGATGAATATTGATGAAATTACCCATGCTATGGAAAAGCTTCTGGCAGATAAAAAACTGAGAGATGCTATGACAGAAAAAGGATATCAACAAGTAAAAAAATTCAGTTGGGAAAAAACCGCAAAAAAAACTCTTGAAATATTACAAGAAGTAGGGGGAAATCATGCAGGATAAGTACGGAAATAGCCTCTCTCATTCCCAAATTGTCAAAAAATCAATAGTACGAGCAGATACCGTCTTGGATGAATTTGTTCTTTTTCTTCTCAGCGGTATTGGATACCTTCCCGCTCATCATATTCGAAGATTTTTTTACCGAATGGCGGGCATACACATTGGGAAAGGGACAACTATTCACACAGGTGCCAGGTTTTATAAACCGGAAAACATTGTTATTGGACACGATTCGATTATAGGAGAAGAAGTTATATTAGATGGTCGGGATACGATTCGAATTGGAGACCATGTTGATATTGCTTCACAGGTAATGATTTATAATGGTGAACATAATATCCAGAGTGAAAGCTTTGAAGCCCAAACAGAACCCGTTATTATTGAAGATTATGTTTTTATCGGGCCTCGTGCAATTATTCTGCCCGGAGTGACAATTAAAAAAGGAGCAGTGGTAGGAGCAGGTGCGGTTGTGACTAAAGATGTAGCATCAATGCAGATTGTTGGTGGAGTACCTGCAAAACAGATTGGAGTGCGAAACGTAAAAGATCTTCATTATAAACTTGGCAGAGCAGCCTGGTTTCGCTAACTGACAAAACGCATGACAACTCTTTCAATTATTATCCTCAGTTTTAATACCAAAGATTTAATAACAATTTGTATTCAGTCCCTTCTAAAACAATATCAGGAAGAAATATCAGAAAGAAAATTTGAAATAATTATTGTTGATAATGCTTCTACAGATGGTTCAATACCATTTCTTAAATCACAGAAATGGGCAACCCATATCAAATTTATTGAAAACAACAAAAATTACGGGTTTGCAAAGGGATGTAATATCGGTGCAAAACATGCATCCGCAAGACTGTTGTTATTTCTTAATTCAGATACTCAAATAGAAGATAAGGGATTAGATGGAATGGTTGAATTTTTGGAAAAAAATGAAAAAGTAGGAATTCTGGGAGGCAAACTGTCAAATCCAGATGGGTCAGCCCAATTATATGCAGGAACATTTTATACTCTATCAATTGTACTTCTGATGCTTATCGGAGCAGAGCGGTTCGGACTATCACGTTTTTCACCTTCTCATATTTCCCAAGTAGATTGGGTAAGCGGGGGATCTATGATGGTGCAAAAAAATATGTTTGATGAACTAGGAGGGTTTGATGAAACTTTTTTTATGTATTTAGAAGATATGGAGCTCTGTTATAGAGCTTTCAAAAAAGGATATCTGACATATTATTACCCATCTGTTACAATTATTCATAAGCAACATGGTAGTAGCAATAGAAGTTTTGCCATTGTACACATTTACGAAGGATTGTTATATTTCTATAAAAAACATAAATCATCCCTGGAATACAGAGTAGTTCGTGGTGCTCTGCGTATGAAAGCTCGGGTATTGATCTTTTTAGGGAAAATATTAGATAATACATATCTTACAAAGACATATGAAGAGGCTCTTACACTTTCTTGACCAAAATCTACTCAGAATCTTAGTCCTATTATTACTCGTTTTTATTCCGTTATACCCCAAATTACCCAGTATCCATATTGAAAGAACCTGGGTGTATATTCGCTTGGAAGATTTTCTGATTGCGACAAGTGTAGGAGTATGGCTTATTCAGCTGCTGCGGAAAAAAGTTCACATACCTGTTGCTTTGGCCATGCCATTTGGTATTTATTGGATTTGTGCATTGGGATCTCTGTTAGTAGGCCTTATTTTAATTGGTCCAACGATTGCTAATTTTTTTCCTCATGTCTCAATTCTGCAGTATCTTCGTAGACTTGAGTATATGATTCTCTTTTTTGTAGCCTTTTCAACAATTACATCAACAAAGATTTTAAAGCAGTATCTTATTGTGTTTTGCATAGCAATCGCGGGAGTAGTAATCTACGGGATAGGGCAAAGAAGCTACCTGTTTTTTTGGGCTAAATTTCCTCAATTTTTTGAAAAATATCCATTTTGTTTTCCTTCTTTCCAAACAGGAAATGAAGAATTTGCCAAAGGAATCCCATTATGTCTTCCTCCTGATGGTCGAATTACCTCGACATTTGGAGGGCATTATGATTTAGCAGCATATTTAGTACTCGTAATTCCGGTTCTGATACTTCTCTTTCTTATGCTTAAAAAGTGGTATGCGCGTTTGGGAATGTTGGTTCTTTCCATGGGAGCTCTGATGCTTCTTATCTTTACTGCTTCCCGTGTATCATTTATTGCGTATATTGTTGGGATGATAGCAGCACTTGTTTTTGCCAAAAAGAAAAAGTTTATCCCCCCGATTCTTATTATCAGTTTTTCTTTGTTACTTTTGTTTAGCGGATCAACCGCCAAGAGGTTTTTAGATACCATTCGGTTGACCTCAATTGTAACGAATAACCAGGGGCAGGTAGTTGGGGAAACCATTTCAACCCTTCCGACAGAGCTTCAAAATAGAATAAGCAAAAATCCCGTTGTGGTAGGTTCGGCACCACCAACACAAAATCTTCCTGCCGGTTCATCCTTTATAGTCGTTCCTCAATCAAAGGCTCCTGTTTCAACTACATCGGCGGTGATCCAGTCTAAAATAGCGGCAGAAGAAGCAAAAAGACTAAAACTTAAATATGGTGGGGTTGAGATATCTACCGTTTCAGGAAGCTTTCTTATTCAAAAGGCTTTGGTGTATGACATATCGTTTACAACACGGTTTCAAGCAGAATGGCCAAATGCCTGGAGGGCATTTCTGCGTTTTCCCCCCTTGGGAAGTGGATTCTCAACAATTACTCTGGCTACGGATGGAGATTACTTAAGATTTATGGGAGAGTCAGGATTTTTGGGACTACTGACATTTTTTTCGATATTCCTAATATTAGGAATCTTGCTCTATGTATATAGGCATGAGTTGTCAGAAACAGATTATCCACAGGCTTATGTATGGGGTATTTGTGGGGGAGTAGTAGGTCTTTTGGTAAATGCCCTTTTTATTGATGTATTTGAAGCTTCAAAAGTAGCTGAAAACTTGTGGATATTACTCGGGATTGGGGCCGGGGTTGTCTATCTATTTAAAAAGAAAAAAATTGATTACATTTTCTATTTGAAAAAAATATTTTCATCAAATATTTTGATCTTCTTTTATTTACTGGTAATAATAATGGTTGTATTTATGCCCAGTATTAATAACTTTTTCGTAGGTGAGGATTTCATCTGGCTTCGTTTGGCAGCATCATCTAATTTCCCTGATGTGCCTCATTATTTTACCGGTATTTCTGCAGGTTTTTATAATCCTATTGCTAAAGCGGTGATGTTCGCACTCTATACAGTTTTCTCGCTTCAACCTCAAGGTTACCATCTCTTTTCACTTCTGACTCACTTGTTGATTACATTTGGTGTTTTTCTTCTTATTGCTAAACTCTTCAAGAGTAAGGTATGGGGATTTGCTGCTGCATTCTTATTTGGTCTCTTACCGTTACATGGTGAGAATATTTTCTGGATTTCGACATTACCTGTTAACCTATCGGTACTCTTTATCGTATATGGATTGTATTTCTATATAAAATATACGGATGCCAAATCAGCGATTTCTTATTTGATCAGTCTTGTTTTTATGATTCTGGCACTTTTTTCAAATGATTCATCACTTATTTTTCCACTCTTGCTTATTACTTATGATGGTATCTTCTCAAAAGGAAGAAATATAAAAAGTATCTGTGTTGGATATATACCTTTCTTTGTAGCTATTGCCGTATATTTACTGATCCATCAGCATGCAGGAGTGCCACTACTATTGGGAGTCCCTTATACTCTACAAAATATCCTTCCTACCTTAGGAAGCTATCTTGCTCTATTGGTGGTTGTTCAGCCATTTGTTGGGATTATCATAGGGATACTTATTCTTGGAACAGCATTACTCACGTTTGGAAAAAGGAAGGGAACAGATGCGGAGTTTCGTAGAATCTTTGTTTTTGCAATGAGTGTATTTTTGATTGCTCTCGTTCCTTATTTGGCGTTTGGGATAGTTATGCCAAATCTTGCATATTTCTCAAGTATTGGTTATATCCTATTGGTCATGGGTGCGTTACATGTGTTTTTAACAGTATTCTTGAAAAAACAATCACATCTTGTCTTAGTCCTTTTTGTGATTGTTATTTTATTAGGGATGTTTTACCGGTATGAGTTGAATATTCAAAAAAATGATTGGGAAAAAGCCGGAATTATTACACAAGATACACTCACTGCTTTGAGAATTGAACACCCTCAGTTTCCTGTCCATACAACATTACAGTTTGTAAATGTACCAATTAAACAAGGACAAGCATGGGTTTTGCCGGTAGGCCTTTCAGACGGGGTATGGTTTGTTTATAGAGATACGAGTCTTAATATTATCCAATCTGAAACTATCTCGCAAGCAAAACAAAAAAAATCGGAAGCACAGACAGCATCTCCTTACAATAACTACATTTTTACTTTTGATAAAAACTACACTATATTTGAAGTAGATTAACATGCAGAAAAATGCTCTCTTATATCTTGTTCTGATTTTGCTTGGGGCATGTATTGTGCGTCTCTATCGGTTTGATAATCCTATTGCTGATTGGCACAGCTGGAGGCAGGCGGATACGTCGGCAGTATCACGCAATTTTGTACAACATGGATATGATATTTTACATCCTCGATTTGATGATATATCAAATGTCCCTTCAGGTCTTGATAATCCCAATGGTTATAGATTTGTAGAATTCCCTATCTATAATATAGCACAAGCCGGTTTGTATCAAATATTCCATGGGTTTACATTGGAAGAATGGGGAAGAATCGTCACAATTCTTTCTTCTTTGCTTGCGACGTTATTTTTGTACTTAATCGTCAGTAATCATCTGAGTAAAAAAGCAGGATTATTTACGGCATTTTTCTATGCGTTCGTGCCATATAATATTTATTATGGGAGGACAATACTTCCCGATCCCTCGATGGTTATGGCAGTGCTCGGTGGAATATACTTTTTTGACCTGTGGCTCAAAAAAAGTGAAAAGCGAAAAGCGAAAAATGAAAAAGAAAACAGTCAATTGAAAAACTATCTATATTTATTGATATCACTTCTATTTACCGCGACTGCTTGTTTATTAAAACCATATGCTTTGTTTTTCTGTTTACCGATGGGGTATTTGGCATGGGAAGTATTTGGATGGAGCTTATTTAAAAAATGGCAATTGTGGCTTGTGGCAATTCTTACTATTTTGCCGTTGGTCTTGTGGAGACAATGGATTAGTCAGTATGCCGAGGGAATACCTGCTAATGCATGGCTTCTCAATGGGAATGGGATACGTTTCCGTCCTGCTTTTTTTCGTTGGATACTCTATGAACGGTTGACAAAACTGATCTCAGCGTATTTTGGACTTATCTTTTTAGGCTATGGGATCTTTCAGCTTCGTAAATCCAAGTCTTTCTTCTTTTTCCTATCTTTTCTGATCGCGTCTGCATTGTACGTAATAGTTTTTGCTACAGGGAATGTACAGCATGACTATTATCAAATTCTCATCAGCCCGTCTCTTGCTATTTTTTATGGGATTGGTGCTTACTATTTATGGGAACGCAAGAATGTGACAGTTAAGATTGCAGTTGTATTGGTCACTATTGGTATGTTCTATGTTGGGTGGATGTATGTTAAAGACTATTTTAATATTAATAATCGTTCAATTGTTGTGGCAGGTCATGTAGTAGATAAACTCACACCAAAAAATGCAAAAGTTATTGCTCCCTACGATGGAGATACATCGTTTCTTTATCAGACGAATCGCAGAGGGTGGCCTAGCTTTGAGCACTCAACTGAGGATTTAGTAAAAATGGGAGCAACATACTTAGTATTTGTAAACCCAACTAAGCAAGAAATGACTATCGGAAAAAAGTACAAAATTGTTGCCTCATCACCACAATATATATTAGTGAATCTCAAACAGAAACCATGAAAATATTGGTTGTTTCTTCTTATCTTCCATATCCGCTTCATTCCGGAGGTCACGTTCGTTTGTATAACATTCTCAAGCACCTTTCACGTCATCACGAGATTATTTTAGTTTGTGAAAAAAGGTCAAATCAGTCTGAAGTCGATGTGCAAGCTGTAGGAAAATTCTGTAAAGAAATATATACCTATCCACGTAAAAGACAATGGTCTATCAGTACAATACTTAAAACTGGTTTTTCTTCATATCCATTTTTGATAGTGGGTCATACAAACCCTGCGATGAAAGAGAAAATCTCGCAGATTCTGCAAAAAGAAAAGATAGATATAATTCACGTTGAGACATCATATATTATGCAAAATGTTCCTGTCACATCGGTTCCTATTGTCTTGGTAGAACATAATATTGAATATTTTGTTTATGAGCGTTTTGTACAAAAAGCACCTGTTTTTTTACGTCCGCTTTTGCATATTGATGTTAAGAAATTAAAAAAATGGGAACAGCAATTTTGGCAGAGAGCAACAAAACTTATCGCAGTTTCAGAGGAGGAAAAGCAGGAAATGAAGAGGTCTGATGTAGTTGTAATTCCAAATGGAGTTGATTTGGAAGCATTTCCTTATATTTTGCCTGAGGAGAAGTATAAACAAACAGAACGAAACATTCTCTTTATTGGCAATTTTAAATGGTTACAAAATAGGGATACAGTTCGATTTATTCTCAAGGAAGTTTGGGGAAAAATAAAGTCTGAATCGGGAATTTTGAATCATGAATTAAAATTATGGATTGTAGGAAAGCATATTCCTGATTCGATTCAACAATTAGTTTTAGATCAGACAGTTATTTTTGACGAAAACGCTTCAGATAAAACTTCTGATATTTTTAAAAATGCTTTTATTCTTTTAACTCCTATACGAATTGGAGGAGGGACAAGCTTTAAAATAATTGAAGCAATGGCAAGCGGTGTACCGGTTATTACCAGTACCTTAGGAGCGCAAGGGCTTGTTTCTCATGGAGGAAAAGAAGTAATAATGAGTAATACTTCAGAAGAAATACGATCATCGCTACTAGATCTTTTGCGAGATAAAAAAAAGTATAAAGAACTCTCCCAAAATGCCCGCAACCTGGTTGAAAAACAGTATAATTGGAAAAGTATTACGGAAAAATTAGAAGGAGTATATAAGTCAGTAACATGATAGATGTTTCAATTATTATTGTTTCATACAATACGCAGGATTTTCTGAAAGAATGTCTGACTGCAGTTTTTACCAGGGTATCTAAGGAATTACATTATGAGGTTATTGTAGTTGATAACAATTCAAAAGATGATTCTATTAAGATGGTAAGAAAGAGTTTCCCTCAGGTTCACACCATCGTAAATAATGAAAATCTAGGATTTTCAAAAGCCAATAATATTGGAGTTGCAGTTGCAAAAGGAAGATATATGCTCTTTCTAAATTCAGACGCGATTTTACGAGCAAAAACACTTGAGGAGATGATTCGATTCATGGATAATCATGCTGATGCTGGTGCTGCGACGTGTAAAGTAGAATTGCCAGATGGTCAAATTGATGATGCATCTCATCGCGGATTTCCTACTCCCTGGAATTCTTTTTGCCATTTCAGTGGTATCTCCAAAGTATTTCCAAACAGCTTATTTTTGAACGGGTATAATTTGGGGTGGAAAGATTTAGGAAAAATTCATGAAATTGATGCATTGGCAGGTGCATTTATGATCGTTCGCTGGGAAGCTGGGGAGCAGATCGGCTGGTGGGATGAAGATTATTTCTTCTACGGCGAAGATTTGGATTTTTGTTATATGCTGAAAAAAAAAGGGTGGAAGATATATTATGTTCCAACCGTTTCACTGCTCCATTATAAAGGAGTATCAGGCGGGATCAAGCAAGTTTCCAAAGATGTAACATCTGCGGATAAAGAAACAAAACTCCGTACTACCGATGCCCGATTTGATGCTATGAGGATTTTCTATAAAAAACATTATAAAAATGTGTATCCCGGTTTTGTTACTTCAATGGTTACAAATGGTATTAATCTTTTATATATTCTCAGTAGGAGGAAATATCAATGAGAATTGGAATTGATTGCAGACTCTGGAATGAGTCAGGAGTTGGAAGGTATATTAGAAATTTGGTAAGAGAACTTGGAGTAATAGACAAAAAAAATTACTATACCCTTTTTGTTCTATCGTCTGATTATGATGAAGTTGCGTCTCACATTAGCAATAAGAAAAACTGGACATTGGTAAAAGCAGATATTCGGTGGCATACAATTTGGGAACAGATTACATTTCCTGCTCTTATTGCTTCGGAAGAGTTAGATTTGGTTCATTTCCCTTATTTTTCAGTTCCAATTTTTTATCATAAAAAATTTATTGTTACGATTCATGATTTGATTTTACATCACTATCCAACCGGGAAGGCTTCTACATTGCCGCCACCATTATATTGGTTGAAACAATTCGGTTATAAATTTATTATCCAGGAAGCTTCGAGAAAATCTAACTTTATTATTACCGTGTCTAACGCGACAAAAGCTGAGATAATAAAACATTTTGATGTAGACCCAGATCGAGTAACAGTTACGTATGAGGGAGTAGATAAGAAAATCTCTAATTCGGGGCAGGGTACAGATGTAAAAAATCCATATTTTTTATATGTTGGAAATGCCTATCCTCATAAAAATCTCGAGAGATTATTGGAAGCATTTTTACAATTTCACCATCATTATCCAACTGTAAAACTACAATTAGTAGGAAGGCAAGATTATTTTTACAAAAGAATTAAAAAACTGATCCATACGATGTCACTTGAGAATTCTGTTTCCTTCATGGGATATGTATCCGACGAAAAACTTGCCGAGCTTTATAAAAATTGTTTGGCTGTTGTTTGTCCATCTCTGATGGAAGGATTTGGATTACCTGGTCTTGAAGCCATGGAATATGGAGCATTGGTTCTAGCATCCAACATTGTGGTATATAAAGAAATATATAAACAAAACTGTTTGTATTTCGATCCATTCAAAGTAAAAGATATAGAAAAAAGATTAGTTGATGCATATCATGTATCTCAGAAAAAAAGAGAAGAATATGGGAGGAAAGAATCTGTGTATGTGAAAAGCTTTGCATGGCAACAGATGGCTAAAAAAACATTGAAAATTTATCAAGAAGTATATGCTCAAGGATAATATACTTCTATAGATTCTTGCTTCTGCCTCTGCCGATACGTTAGAATTAGCTGAACTATTCCATAACATATGAAAGTAGCATTAGTCTACGACAGAGTAAATAAATGGGGAGGTGCGGAACGCGTTTTGTTGGCGCTTGCGGAATTATTTCCGGATGCTCCATTGTATACTTCGGTATATAATAAAAAAACTGCACGATGGGCAAAACCATTTGATGTCCGTTCAACATTTCTTCAGAAAATTCCGTTTGCCTCTTCTTCTCATGAACAATTTGCTCTTTTTATGCCAGTGGCTTTTGAAAGTTTCCATTTTGATGACTATGATGTTGTCATTTCCATAACGAGTGAACATGCTAAAAGCATTCTTACCAAGCCCCAGACTCTACATATCTGTTATTGTCTTACACCGACTCGTTATTTATGGAGTGGATATCAGGATTATTTTAAAAATTCATTGCTGCGTTTTTTATCTCATCCTGCTATTGCGTATTTAAAAACATTTGATACGATTGCCTCAAACCGTCCAGATTTTTATATTGCAATATCACAAGCTGTACAGGAAAGGATTAAAAACTATTATCAAAAGGATTCTTCGGTTGTTTATCCTGCCCTTACCCTGGCGTCTCGCAGTGTTTCGTTGGAAGAGAAAAAACTAAACTCTCCACTAAAAGTCGCCTTAGGTGACACACACTGGAGGGCAGGTGAACGCTCATCGTATTTTCTTATCGTTTCTCGATTTGTGCCCTATAAAAGATTGGATATTGCTATAGAAGCATGTAATATGCTTAAATTACCTCTTATAATAGTGGGCAAAGGATCTGAAGAAGGAGCACTTCGCAGGATAGCCGGCCCAACAGTAACGTTTGTAGGAACCTTGACGGATGAAGAATTGCTAGAGTATTATAGGAATTGTAAAGCCCTTATTATTCCGGCTAATGAAGATTTTGGATTGACAGCATTGGAAGTCCAGGCTCAGGGTAAGCCGGTAATTGCGCTAAAAAGTGGAGGTGTGTTAGAAACAGTTATAGAAGGAAAAACCGGTGCGTTTTTTTACCCACAAAATGCTCATGCATTAATTACGGCACTGAAAAACTTTGATACATTTCATTTTGATAGAAAAGATTGTATACAACAAGCCAGAAAATTTGGTACAGAGCAATTTAAGAAAGCATTTATGGCTCAATTACAAACATATATAAAAGAATATAAAAAGAACCTATGAAAGTAGTTATTTTTGCAGGAGGAATTGGAACCCGTTTGTGGCCGCTTTCGAGAAGAAATACGCCAAAACAGTTTGAAAAAATAATAGGGGATAAATCTACGCTTCAAGAGACGGTAAATCGTTTGATTCCAGATATTGATTATTCAGATATTTATATCGCTACGGGAAAACGATACGAATCTATTATAACCGACCAGTTGTTACCCATCCCCAAAGAAAATTTCATTTTTGAACCTCAGATGCGTGATGTTGGTCCTGCAATTGGGTTAGTAGCAGCACTGTTGCAAAAAAAATTCCCTGATGAACCTGTGGCAATTTTATGGAGTGATCATTTGGTTAAAAATATTGCTGCATTTAAAAACGCACTTTCTTTGGCGGAAGAAGCAATAAAAACAGAAAAATCTAAATTTGTATTTATTGCTCAAAAACCCCGGTTTGCGAATCAAAATATGGGATGGATAGAGGTCGGAGAAGAAATTGATCAGAAAGAAGACGTAAAAATGTACTCATTTAAAAGTTTTCGCTATCGCCCGACATTAACGGAAGCAATAACATTTTATAACCATAAAAACTTTGTATGGAATCTGGGATATTTTGTCTCAACACCACGATATTTATCTTCACTTTTTGAAACATTTGCAGTACAGATGCATACAGAACTGGCGGAGATTGGAAACGCATGGGGAACAAGCAGTTTTGAGAATGTTTTGGAGTCGAAATATCCAGAACTTGAAAAAATAAGTTTTGATGATTTGATCTTAATAAAGATGAACCCTTCGGGAATTCTGGTTATTTCTGCCGATTTGGAGTGGAGCGATGTAGGTGCATGGGAATCGTTAAAAGAAGCACTTTCAGATAGGGATGAGGATATTGTTACAAAAGGAAATGTTTTAGTAGAAGATTCACAAGATTCGTTAGTATTCAATTATACAAAGCAATTATTAGTAGGTATTGATTTAAATCAAATGCTTGTGATTAATACGGAAGACGTAGTGTTGGTATGTCCAAAAACTTCTGTTCCTAAAATCAAAAAACTTGTCGAAAAATTAAAAGGAACAGAACATGAACATCTCACCTAATATATGCCATATATTGAGATTAGAAAAAGTAGACTGTATGAAATGGCCAAGCGGGCGCTAGACATCGGATTTTCCATGGCATTGATTCTCCTCTTTCTTCCAGTAATTATTATTATTTGTATTGCTATTAAATTAGATTCTCCGGGGCCTGTTTTTGCCGATATTCCTGAGCGCGTTGGAAAGAACGGAAAACTTTTTAAAATGTTCAAATTTCGTTCCATGATCCAAAACGCTCATGATATTTTGCGACAGAATCCTAACTATGCAGAACTTTTTTCAGAATACAAACGGGACAGTTATAAACTGAGAGATGATCCCCGAATAACTCGAATTGGGCACTTTATACGAAGACATTCACTTGATGAGGTTCCTCAGTTTTTCAATGTACTTCGGGGTGACATGAGTTTGGTAGGACCTCGGGCATATTATCCTGACGAACTTCGGGATCAACAAAAAAAATATCCTTACACTCGAGATTCGGTTAAAGTTGTGTTATCGGTAAAACCTGGCATTACCGGATATTGGCAGGTAAGCGGACGAAGCGCCATTAACTTTGACAAAAGAATAAAAATGGATGCTCAGTATGTCCAAAAAAGGTCTGTTTTTTATGACTTAGGAATCATTCTTAAAACTCCATGGACTATGATTAGCGGAAAAGGAGCATTATGATTGAGGAGATAGCCTTAGGAGTGGGTGATTAAGGATTTGACAATCTCAACTGTTTTTGGTTATCATTAAGAAATGGCTGAATGGAAAAAGGTTGATTTTGTCTCTTCCGAGCCGGAAAAGGGCGAAAGAAAACAGTCGGAAAACACTATGTCACGAAGAGGGAAAGTAAAAATTTCAAAGAGATTTCTTATTATTACTGCAGTAGTTGTTGCTATATTTGTAGTAATTATTCTGGTAGGAGTTGTATTGCCTGCACAAAAAACCTATGTTGCCGCAATGGCGACGTATTCCCAAGCCAAACTTGCCTACGATGCTGCTAAAAAACAAAATATTGAGCTTGCCGGAACAGAAATAAAAAAGACCCAGGTAAAGCTTGCCCAAACCCAAAAAGAGTTGGCAGCAATGGGATATATTAAATATATTCCTTTGGCAAACAATTATTACAATGATGCAGATCATTTGCTCAAAGCTGGTGCAGATTCTCTGGATGCGGCAAATTTGGTGGTAACTTCATTAAAACCGTATACCGATGTGCTAGGCCTCAAAGGGAAAGGGAGTTTTGTCATGGGTTCAGCAGAGGATCGAATTCGGACTGCAGTAGCTACCCTTGGAAAAATAACTCCAAACATTGATGCAATTTCCGTATATATGCTAAAGGCACGGGCAGAAATTGATCAGGTAGACCCCAACCACTACCCTGATTTTGGACCCGGAGCAAAAATAAGAAACCAGCTTACTCAACTCAAAACATATACCGATCAAGGAGTCACGTTTGTTAACGAAGCCCGGCCTCTGATAAAGGTATTGCCTGCATTGGCGGGTGATCAGAAAGAAAAGAAATATCTTATTATTTTCCAAAATGATAAAGAATTACGCCCAACCGGTGGATTTATTACTGCCTACGCAGTATTTAAGATCGATAAAGGCCTCATTTCGGTGGAGAAATCTGAAGATATTTATGAATTAGACGCAAAAGTTCCCCATAAGCCAAAAGCTCCTGCGGCACTTGTGAAGTATTTGCCTCAACAATCCAGCTGGAATTTACGCGATACCAATATATCCCCCGATTATATTGAATCGATGAAAACATTTAAAGATATGTACAACAGCATTCCTGGTGCCACCAAGGTGGATGGAATTATTGCTTTGGATACTCATGTTTTGGTATCAACAATTAAAATTTTAGATAACGAAATCCAAGCAGGGGGATTAACATTTACAACAGATATAGACAAGCGTTGTAATTGTCCTCAGGTAATCTATGCGTTGGAAAATGAGATTAGTCGTCCGGTAGGGTATATCAAATCCGAAAGAAAAGCACTGTTGGGTCAACTTCTCTATGCTATTATGCAAAAAGCATTGAAATCATCACCTAAAATATATTGGGGACCGCTCATGCAGGATCTCATTACTCAAGCAGGACAAAAGCATGTTCTCTTTGATATAAATGATTCCGATGCTCAATCAGGGCTTGCGTCACTCAACGTTACCGGTCAGATTAAGCCATTTGAAGGAGATTATCTCCATATTAACGAAGCCAATTTGGGTGGGCAAAAATCAAACCTATTTGTACAAGAAGTAGTAAGCCAAAATATTGAGACTCAAAGTGATGGAACCCTTATCCAATCTATCACTATTAACTATAAAAATCCTCAAGCACCATCGGATTGTAATTTGGAGCGAGGAGCACTCTGTCTCAATGCAGTTTTGCGAGACTGGATTCGGGTATATGTGCCCAAAGGCAGCACGCTTCTGGATAGTAAGGGTTCTGAAGTCAAGGTAACGACCTATGAAGATCTGGGAAAGACCGTATTTGATGGATTTGTAACAGTACGTCCATTGGGAGCAGCAGTCTATACCTTGAAATATCGATTACCCTTTAAAGTCAAATCGGGTGAAATTCTGCCATACCTTATCCAAAAACAACCCGGTACCACTGGATTTGATTATACGGTTAATGTAAATGGCAAACAGGTTGATAGCTTTCCCCTGCTGATGGATAAAGAATTGAAGATTAAGCTTTAAACTCCCCGGTTTACTCATTATTAGTTTTGCTCATTTGTAATACCCCTTTTATCTTGTTATGATAGAAAAGTGAAACGATTCAAACTAGAAGGAATTGTCATTCGGCGGCGAAATAGTGGAGAGGCAGATCGATTTGTAACACTATTTGCTAAAGATTATGGAAAAATAAATCTCAAAGCAAGCGGAGTCCGAAAAATATCAAGCCGTAGGTCTGCTCATATAGAACTTCTCAATAGTGTAGAAGTAACAATTCATAAAGGAAATGGTATCGGTATCATTACAGAAGCGCAAACCATTGAAGCATTTGAGAATATAAAAACAAATTTACGCAAGGTGGGATTTTCATATCATATGTGTGAGTTGATCGATGGATTATGCGCGGAAGGTCAAGAGCATGACCAGATTTATGAACTACTCTATCAGTCTCTGACAAAATTGGACAAAGCTCAAAGCAGTTCTGATTTACTCTCTGAATTTGAAAGGAATTTGCTTCATTTACTAGGATATTTGCCCCAAAATCATGAGCAGCAAACATTCAACACTTCTTCCTATATTGAACAACTTCTGGAACGAAAATTAAAAAGCAAAGGTCTTATCCCTCGATTTCTTCAGTAACCATATAATATCTGCTATAATGAGCTCATGGATAAGGATCGTATGGAAAAAATTGTATCCCTGTGTAAGCGGCGGGGGTTTATATTCCCCGGTAGTGAAATCTACGGCGGCTTGGCAGGTACGTGGGATTACGGTCCTGCGGGTGCACTTCTAAAAAAGAATCTCAAAGATATATGGTGGAAAGAACTGGTACAGCTTCGTAGTGATATTGTAGGGGTGGATGCTGCAATTATGATGAATCCCCGCGCTTGGGAAGCCTCAGGTCATGTAGAGGCATTTACAGATCCGTTAGTAGAATGTAAAACGTGCCATCAGAGATTCCGCGCTGATAAACCTGATGAGATCAAAGCTCATGAGAATGTCCATACGGGTATAACAATTGAGTGGACACAACCGCAGCAGTTTAATCTTCTGGTTAAAGCCTATTTGGGTGTACTTGAAGGGAAACAAACGGAAATATATTTACGGGGTGAAATTACTAATGGTGTTCATGTAAACTTCAAAAATGTTTTAGATTCAACACGGGTCAAAATCCCATTTGGTATTGCTCAAATTGGGAAGGCATTTCGCAACGAAATTACTCCGGGTAACTTTACATTCCGTTCCCGCGAATTTGAACAGATGGAAGTTCAATTTTATATAAAACCTGATGAGCAGGAAGGGAAGAATTGGTTTGACTATTGGAAACAGAATAGGATGGATTGGTATGTATCTTTGGGGATGAACAAGAAGAATTTGAGATTTCGAGACCATGAAGAGGGTGAACGAGCTCATTATGCCCGTGCAGCTACAGATATAGAATATAACGCGCCGTGGGGGTGGTCGGAATTTATGGGTATCCATAATAGGGGTGATTGGGATTTACGTCGGCATCAAGAGTATTCTCATCAAAGCATGAATTACAGAGATCCAATAAGTGGTGAGGAATATATTCCTTGGGATATTGAAACATCGGCCGGTGTAGATCGTTCAATCCTCTTTTTACTCATTGATGCATATACTGAAAAAGATGGAAAAGTAGTTATGCAGCTTGATCCTAAGCTTGCACCATATAAAGCAGCAATATTTCCCTTATTGGCCAATAAGCCCGAATTAGTAGAAAAAGCCCGGATGATCTACGATAGTCTCAAGCAAACCTATATGGTTGCCTGGGATGATCGGGGAAATATTGGCAAACGATATGCGGCTCAGGATGAAATAGGTACTCCTTGGTGTATTACTGTTGATTTCCAAACGCTTGAAGATAATCAAATTACCGTACGCGATCGCGATACTGGGCAACAGGAGCGCGTAACAATAGCTTCAGTACAACCCTATTTACAGGAAAAACTTGACAGTAAATAAAATACTAACGTAGAATAATTTATATGGATAAGATAGTGAAAGATAAAAGGATTTTGATTGCAATAATAGTCGTAGTTATTCTTTTGGTTGGTGGAGGAGTATTTGTTCTTTCTTCCCAGAAATCAGCCTCTACCAAACAGATGACTGAAACCTCAAGTGGAGATACTCAACAAGTCCTGAATATGAAAATGTCTGATTTGGGAGTGACATTTACATTTCGGGATGATAAAAAAGCAGCAAAATTCGTAGTAGGCAAATCCGATGGTATTCAAGCTATTGAATATATCATGTCTTATGATGCAATTCCGGCCAACCCGGAAGAAGGGGGAGATAGCGGTACCGTGAATCAAGCAGTTTTTGGAACACTTCCCAATGATAAGGGTTCTAACCCATGGGAGACAGAATATCGTGAATTTGGTACGTGTTCTTCCGGCCATTGCAGATATGATAAGGTTATGTCGGATATTAAATTAACTCTCAAGATTACACAAGATAATGGAAAAGTATATCAAGCAGAACAATCCTATCCAGTGGAATAGCGGTGTACTCTTCGTTTCTTCACGTACGGTCTTTCGCCTTTTTATTCTCCCCAACGATGAAGGCATTGTTGATAGCGGTAAGAAAGAATTGCTGCAAGGGCTTTTAACTGAGCATCATTGAGAACTTGGCCTTTTGACATATTATGGAGTTGTTTGTATGCAATGCTTTCTCCCAAATAGAGTTGTTCTGATTTTTTCTCACAGTATATATGGGCAACGGGGGGACGAACGAAAAGGAATATTGAAAGAATTCCTAAAAAGGCGAGTACTACTATTTTTATTATGAGTTCAGTCCTTTGATACTGGCAACAACTGGAATCTCTTTCATACATAATTTCCTTTGGCATATTTGTGTATGATAATTGCGAACCAATAAAAAGTCAAGGATCTTATTAAAAGAGTTTCTAGTTCTATAAAAACCCTCTGTGAAAACCTCTTGACATTCTGTGAAAAATATTACAAAATGATAAGAAGTGGGAAAAGGTGGGATAAATAATCTCTCTGACCCATTATTCTGCCCATTCGTAATTATATAAGGAGTTTATATGGTACTTGGGCAGTATGACGCAAAGATTGATCAAAAAGGAAGAATAGCATTTCCTAAGAAGTTACGGAAAGATTTGGGTTCGGATTTAATCGTAACGCTTGGGTATGAGCGTTCGTTGATTGTGGTTACTCAAAAACAGTGGAAGACACTACTGCGCGGAATTGAAGAAAGATCATTTTTACAACAGGAGATACGAGACACACAACGATATCTACTCGGCGGAGCAAGTTTTGTAACAATAGATAAGAAAGGGAGATTATTATTGCCTGATTATCTCCGAGAATTTGCAACTGTAGAAAAAGAAGTAGTATTTTTGGGCATGAACCGATATGTTGAGTTGTGGAGTAGACAACGTTGGTATCAGTACCGTGGAATTTTGGAAAAAACAATTCATGTAATTTCAAACCGGTTGGTTACACAGGAAGGAGAAAAAAAGAGATGAGTACATACCATATACCGGTTTTAGTATCAGAAACAATAGATGCATTAAAAGTAGGAGCTGGGGAAAGATATATTGATGCGACATTGGGTGGGGGAGGACACGCTACGGCAATTATAGAAAAGGGTGGAATAGT
This sequence comes from uncultured Gammaproteobacteria bacterium, assembly GCA_964497535.1. Classification (GTDB taxonomy): domain Bacteria; phylum Patescibacteriota; class Microgenomatia; order Levybacterales; family UBA12049; genus CAZCCG01. Next base: position 210,931 of record CAZCCG010000002.1, on the reverse strand, counting down.
ATTGGGAATTGATGTTGATCAAGAAGCGCTCGCGCATGTTGGGAAGATATTAAGAGATAAAGATATTAAGATACAAAGAGAAATTGAAGATAAAGCACATAATATCTTAGTATCTCAGTATTCTACTATCACCCTGGTGCGGGGAAATTTCAAAGATATTGATGTGATTGCAAAAGAAAACGGGTTTGAGCAGGTAGCCGGAATTTTGTTTGATATCGGAATTTCCAGTCATCAGATTGATACTGCCCAGCGAGGGTTCAGTTTTCAAAGAGATGCGGCGTTGGATATGAGAATGGATCAAAGCAGTGGGATAAGTGCAAAGGAATTGGTAAATACGTTGGACAAAAGAGATCTTGCAGAGCTTTTTCAAAAACTAGGAGAGGAAAGAAAAGCACGGGTGATTGCTGATCATATTGTAAAAACACGAGAAAGAAAACCGATTGAGACGACTGGAGAATTAGCCTTTGTAATACAGCAGGCATACGGAATAAAAGGATTTATCAGTCCGAAAATGAGGGCAGATATAAATAAGAGAGTATTTCAGGCACTTCGAATTGCGGTAAATGATGAGTTGAATGCAATTAGTGTTGCATTACCTAAAGCTTTATCCTTATTACAAGTGGGAGGAAGAATAGCTGTAATTACTTTTCATTCTTTGGAAGATCGAATTGTACAATTTGTCTTTGAAGATTTAGAAAAAACAAAGAAAGGTATAGTAATAACTCACTATGCAATTTCAGCTTCTTTGGATGAAGTAAATCATAATCCACGAAGCAGAAGCGCAAAACTGAGGGTTTTTGAGAAGAGGTAATATGAAACGTTCAATACTTTTTATAGGATTTGTAACCCTTATTATTGTTTCTCTTTCTGTGGTTCAGATTTCTTTATCCAATAACTTATCTACGAAAGGAATAGTACTCGGACAGCTTGAGGAACAAATTAAATATTACAAACATGAAAACTCAATCCTGGAGGAGCAGATGCTTACCCTTACTTCCTATTCTCATATTGCGTCAGCTGCTGCCGAGCTTGGGTTTATCCATGAAAAGAAGATCACCTACTTGAATAACACCATGCCCGTGGCATTTGAACAATGATATGGCGTTATCGTTTGACATTGATATGTTTGGTTTTTCTTTTTTTCCTTGTAATTAGTAAGTTATTTTATTGGCAAGTAGTGAAAGCGGAAGAATTGTCTGAATTGGCGCAATCTCAGTATGGACGGTATATAAAACTCATTCCGAATCGTGGAGAGATTCAGACTGCAGATGGCTATTCAATTGTTGCGAATAAAACTGCATACCTGGTTTTTGCAAACCCCAAAGAAATAAAAAATAAAGATCAGACAACACTTCTCCTTTCTCAGGTCCTCCAGCAAGATCCGGCATCGGTAAGTGCTAAGTTAGCCATGGATAAATTTTGGGTTCCCATTACATCTCCTGTGGACAATAAAGAAAAAGAAGAAATTGAAAAATTAAAGCTAACGGGAATTGGGTTTGAAGAATTATCTGTCCGTTTTTATCCTGAAGCGTCTCTGGCTGCCCAACTGACCGGTTTTGTCGGTAAAGATGATGAAGGCAATGATAAAGGTTATTTCGGTCTTGAAGGATATTATGATAGACAATTGAGTGGTAAGAGTGGGATTGGAAGAGAAATTCATGATGCATTTGGCAGGCCGATTCTGGCGTATATAAATGATAATACGAGACAGATTGATGGGAGAACCTTGACTTTAAGTATTGATCGTTCTGTGCAATATATTTCTGACAATCAATTAAAGGATAGCGTTGAGAAATATGGGGCCTCCAGCGGGCTTGTGGTGATTATGGATCCTCATACGGGTGCTATTTTGGCAATGTCGAGTTTTCCTTCTTTTGATCAACGCAGGTTTTATGAATATGAATCAGATCTTTATAAGAATCCAATCGTCAGCAATTTATATGAGCCCGGATCCACTTTCAAATCAATTATTATGGCTGCAGCCATAGATGCAGGTGTAGTAAAACCAGATACAACATGTGATATTTGTGCGGGTCCTGTATCCGTTGGAGGATATGATATTCATACCTGGAATAATCAATATCAGCAAGGAATGACTATGATTGACGTAATACGTCATTCGGATAATACAGGAATGGTTTTCGTATCCAGGAAATTGGGACTCGATCAAATGCTTGAGTATTTTAAAAAGTTTGGCGTCGGTGGTCTTACCGGGGTTGATATCCAGGGAGAAATCGCGCCGGGACTCAAAGAAAAAGATCAGTGGTATCCAATAGATGTGGCAACAGCGAGTTTTGGGCAGGGAATTGATTTAACGCCGATAGAACTACTGAGTGCTTTTTCCGCGCTTGCCAATGATGGGATCCGGATGGAGCCGCATATTGTTTCTCAGATTAAAACTCCTGATGGGGAAACAATTGATATTCCTCCAAAAACACTCAGTACCCCCATATCTTCCAAAACAGCAAAGATCATGACTGAAATACTGGTAAATGCAGTCAATAAAGGGGAAGCCCAATTTGCCAGGGTGAAAGGATATCGAATTGCTGGAAAGACAGGGACTGCCCAGATTCCAATCGCAGGACATTATGATCCAAATAAAACAATTGCCTCATTTATCGGCTATGCTCCTGCCGATAATCCAAAATTTGCCATGCTGGTTGTTATTGATAGGCCGACAACCTCTATTTATGGTGCTGAGACTGCAGCGCCGTTATTTTTCGACATCTCCCGCAAGCTTTTTGACTATTACCAGATACCTCCGAGCGAATAGTTGTATTATAAGATCTCTTCTTGAATATTCCCGGGAATCGATTAGCCTCTTGCTGACTTTACTACAAGATGCAATTTATAGTATAATTCTTATCCATGTTTTGACCTGCGGGCATAGAGTGCCCAAATGGTTTTACCATGGAATAAAAAAGCACATTGAAAAGTGAGAGAGGGTATATGTAATACCTTATACGATAACTGGAAACAGAAAAGAAGGAGGTTGCGTTGAACGTCAACTTGGCGTTTACCACCGAGGAACAGCAGTGGGCAGAAAAGGTTGCCTTTGCTGTACTGGAGATGCTTGAGAAAGAGCATCGATCTGAGCCAGATTTCTTCGAGGAGCTTGGGGTATCTGAAGCCGAAGGAAAGCTGCTGCTTACCGCAGGGGCAATCCTGGATGCAACAGATGTCTATGCCAGGCTTCATCACGACTTTGGTATACAAGAGGCTGACCCGAGTAGGCTACCGATTGCATATTCACATGTGCGAAGAGGTGGAATACTGTCGGGGAAAGTCCGTGCCTGGTCGGAGCAAGAATATCAGGAGTGGCTAGAGAAGAATCGTAAGCAGGAAGCTGCGTCTGCAGGTCCTGTTTTAGGAAGCACACAACAGGGAGGAACTGAAGAGGAGGTGGACATGGACCAAGCGTCCGCAGTTGCAGCTGCAAGGAGTGGTTCTTCATCGGAAGAGCTGACTCCGCAGCAGTTCCGTGCAGCTCTTTCCACGGCGATTCTCGCCTGGATGGGTGAGCACGGATACGATAACAAGAGGTTGTCTGCTGAGCTGGAAGTACCCTGGAATGTGCTCAAGCGGGTTGTTTACGGCGAGTCTATCGTTGAAGCGGAGGACTACGAGTACTATGCTCGTATATACCGCCTCACGAGGTTGCCACAATCCCGGCCGACGATTATCCCTGGCCGACCTTCACAAGTTGGTCCTCGGGATAACAGGAAACACATCCTGATTCATCGGGCGTGGACAGAACAACGATTGGAGGAGTGGCTGGCTTTACAAGAGCAACCGCCTCCACCGACATTTGCCCAGGACCTGATGCACGATTTGCGGGAGTGGATTCCTGCCAATCGTGGTACGTCACTGACGGTTTTTGCACACGAAGCTGGTATACCGTTGGGGACATGGCACAAGATCATCCACGGCGAAGATGTACTCAACACAGAGCACTACGCCAACATCCACCGGCTGAGCCGGTTACCACTTGCGGATCCCTGTACGTTGCCCCCTATCTGGGTGGCACACGGAAAAGGTTTTCGCGAAGTGAAGCGAGCCTGGTCGGAGCAAGAATATCAGGAGTGGCTAGAGAAAAAGTCGGAGAACCCGGAGGATGGGGAGGACGTAGATTCTGCACCCGCGTCTCTTGGAGACGAGAGTGGCGAAGAGGAAGAACCGTCTGAAGACCGACTCCCGCCACCATCGGAGGAAGAGGCGGTTGTACTAGAACCATCTGTACCATCGTTATCCTCTTCTGTAGGGGGTTTGGTAGGAGGTTATATCGATAACCTCGTCCATGCACTATCTCAGCAAATTGGTGCTGAGATATCAAGAACCTTAACAGAGGTGGTAGTTTTAGCTATGGGAGGAAAACGAGCAGCAGATAACGAAGCCATTCGAGCCCAAATCCAACAAGATCTTGCACAGATGCGCGAGCAGTTACTGCACGAGCAGGCAGAGCGTTTGGGTCAGATACACAACGCGGTAACAAGTCTGCAACAGATGCTCGAAGGAAGAGCATTTGAGGAGCGCCTCAGAAGGAGGAAGGCTCATACAGAGGGAAGCGATGTTGCGGTAACGTTAAGCAGTCTTGAAGCACTCTTGCGAGAGTATATGGAGGCTGATGATCCTGCTACACGAGATCAACTCCGAAGGGAGCATGGAAGCGCTATGAACGGCGTTATCCAGCTTCTGGAAATCCTGGTAAAACAGGGAGTGGTTCGAGAAGACCGCATCAGAGTCATGAAGGAGGTAGGGTTTTAATGAACCAACGCTACCAACGCTATGAGGGGACGGCGGAAATCAATCCCGGCGCCTCCATGTTGCATCACGGCGCACTGTACGATTCGCCGATTGATGCCGCGGCGGAACTGGTTGAGAATGAAATCGATGCCGGTGCCGACCGCGTTTGGGTGATCACAGAACCAGGTAAGCTCATCGTCGTAGGCAATGGGCATGGCCTGGTGCCGTCGCTCATGCCTGACGATAACCTTCTGTTCGATATGCTTCTGGAGGACATCAAAAAAGGTGTCCCTTCCGCCCACAGCCTCAGTCTGGCTGATGAGATCAAGCACGAGCTCTCCTGGAAGTCCTTTAAGATGATGATGCAGAGTGCCGCATACTCATTTAAGCGGCATAAGCCGCGTAAGCGGGTACGAGGAACCAAGGGCTTGGGTATCCTAGGATTCACTTCCATAGGGAACCGGGCTGTATGGTACACGAGGGCGACAGTTGACATGGCAGAGGAATTCTGGGGTCGGAAGTTCCATCCCTGGGAGGTCCCTACCTGTCTTCTCGTAGCGCCAACTGCAGAGATGTTAGCAGTCAACGACCGCAAATATACAATTGAAGAGGTGGATGTAGTCCTGAGGGATCCGGAAACCGGTAAAGAACTTCGATCCGGGACTCAAGTAGAAGTTGTTGAGTTCAAAGATCGGGTAGAAGCTGCCCTGCGGCCGTGGTTGCTCAGGGACGCATTCTCCAGCCGCTTCAGCGAAGATATCCGGATTGACCGGCTGCGGCTTGTCATCGTGGATCGAGTGTCCGAGGAAGGTCGTAAGACCAAGACCGGACGCATCATCCCGGTAGAGGCTACCAAGTATCGGGGTGTGAATATCATTCCTCATCGGACACTTCGTCTGTATGGAACTGATATTACCTTCGAGGTGGATCTCTATCTGGAGGTTGAAGTAAAGCGCGGGCAACATCAGCTTGACCTGCGTCGGGCCGGGTCCCGGGTGAACGACTTGACAAGTCTGCCTCAATTCAATAGTCCCCCATGGACTGAGTTGAACGGGTTTGTCAGCGCGCCCGACTTGCCTGACACTGTCTTTCCATGGAACTCTCGCAAGAGTGCTCCCCAGCCGTCTGAGATTCTTGATCTTCTGGTAGATGAGCTGAAGAAGCTCGAGCCGGAGATCAAAAAGGCCTCTGAGGAGATTCGCCGCCGACAAAACGACGAGCAGATCCACAAGGTCGGCGAAGACGTGGGGAATGCGATTACCGAAGCCATGGGAGAAATGGACATCTTTAGAGATGCCCTCCTGGTCCCCGGTCCCGGTGAGACTCGGAAAGAGACTCGCCGGAGGAAAGAGAAAGGAGTTATCGTAGACCCACCAATTGATCCCCTGTCAGATCGAGTGATCATCAGGGCGATTGATGAGTGGGGTCAACCCGTCATGGGTGTGCGTATCTTCCTGGAAGGGGAACCTGTCAGGGTAACCCAGGAAGGAGGACGCATCACCTACGGGAAGAAGCCGCATGGGAAATATGTGGTTTCAGTTACGGTCCCGCCACCCTTTAAGGTGAGCGGCCGCAACAGTATCACCTTCTACCTGTCTCCTCTGGATCCTGGCCACAGAGCCACCTTCTACATCGAGACAGGTTTACCCAAGAGGACTCCTTCTCCTGAGGAGGTTCACCTACATCCTTCTATACGGGTTCGGATTTCCCCCTTGGATGATCCTGACAAGCCGTATAGCGTCGATGAAATGGATCTGGGTTGGGTAATCGTAAACCAGGAAGCAGAAGCTTTGGCTGCTGCTATCGCTGCTCGAGATATCGAACAGCAGCGGGACCTGGTTATGCTCAGTGCCGCTATGGCGGTGACTGAGGTCACCTTGCCGACCCGGGATCCAGCTGAGCATCATCGCAATGCCTTCCTCCTGTATGGGAGGTCGAAGCAGCGCGTCAGTCGGCCGAGCGGCCGCAAGCGCTAGAAAGGATCCTCTGATGTGGATGGGGAGTGTTACCAAACCTCCATGAGATATGGCATCGCGCCATGTCTCCTACGAATAGTGGAAGGAAGAAGTGATGGCCAAGCCAGATGTATCGTTGTTTGAGGAGAAGACTTTCAGGCCGCTGCGTAGTATCGCGGCTCAGCTTCAGGCAGAGAGTCAACGCTACCATGTGGCGGCACAGAAGGTTCTCGCACTTGTTGAGCGACCTCAGAAGGGTCGCCGTAGTGCACGTCAACTTTCTGCAGCAATCAGTGAAGCGCAGCGGGCACTATCGGAGATCCAGTATGATCTGGGGACCGCGTCTGCGCCTCATCATGCAGTTTCCCGAGCCAGGCAGAGCGGAGGTCGTTCCGTGACACCGCCTGTCTCTCCGCCGGCTCCCCCTGCCCCACCGGTGGCCGCGCCAGCAGTAACTCCTGCTATCCCGCAACGGACGAAGGGGATTCCGCTGTTGGCTCGCTCCATCCTTCGAAAGATCCTGATGCATCGGGGTAACAAACCGCTTCCCAAGAGCATGGAGGCGGTAATGGAGCTGATGTACGGTCAGGGGTGGCGTACCCATATCGTGCGGTTGGCTGTTAAAGGTCAGTACGGTCTGGTGGATATCGTGGTTGGTGACGATATCGCTGATAAGCAGGCGAGCGTCATCTGCCGGGATTTACGCAGTGCCTTAGTCTGCTTGACCTCAGATGCACCGGTTAGCCGGGATGCTGCTTCTCTGCGGGAAGTAGTGCGCAGCATGGGCGAGGGCAACTTCATCAAACTGCTCAGGCAGTGGGGTGTCGTTTTGCCCAGCGGCAGGAACAAAGCGTCCTGACTGCATTACATATCCGGGTTGGGGCCGAGTTAGACTCGGCCCCAACCCACCCAAGATACTTTCCACACACAAGCCATATATGCGGCTTGACGTTTGAGGAAGATATCTATCAAGACCCTCTCTCACAATCTTGATTCTGGCATCAATACGGATTGATACCAGTGAGAGATTTTCACATATAACTGCTGCCAAAACCTTGTGTTTTGGCTTTGTGGTTTAGGGTACATTTACAAGTGAGAGGAGAAAACCAACACACTTTCTGATAAAACGTGGAGGGTATGACAGAAGGAGGTACTCATGTCTGTAACGTTGGTGGATGAGGCAATGAGACAACTTGAAGCTTTCCAAAAAGATCTGCTTGAGCACGCTGACCACCTTACTCAGGTAGCCAACAATCTAAATCCTACACTAATGCAGCTGAGACGATACAAAGAAAGGATATTTAGTGATACTGAGATAAGGGAAACCCTATATCTGGCTTTGTCAGTAATCACTTCTGTAGAAGTACGATTATCAGTTGTAACAATTCAGGCATCAGGGGTTTTGCATGCTCTTGACGATCAGCTTTTGCCTGAGGAACACCAGGCTGCCCGGCGGGCGTTTCAAGAACAGGCCATTTCCAGTCCACGTCCCCAGCCCGTTGACGTTCGCAAAAGGGGAACTAGAACTAACCCGAGAAAGCCACGAATACGGGGAGGACAATTGGGAGTTTCACCTTCGGTGAAGCGTTTTCTACTCAAGATACTTGAGAAGAAAGCAACTCTTGGAAGTGAAACGCACCCTATTTTCAAACAACAGCTTCTGACCGGTGTCGACCGGTTGATAGCGCTACGAGAAGGAAGCCTGGATCGTGAAACTATATCTGGTGGGCTAAGAGAGTTGTATGAAGAGCTCAGGCTTAACACTGATGATGGATGGATGCGGTTCCATACCGAGATGACTAGAGTAGGTTTGTTGTCTTCCAACAAAGATTCTGTCAAGGGGTGATCAGCCACTGAGTGGTTTCAATCTTCTCACTGGGCAAGGAATAGTGTAGGCTGTTCCTTGCCCGCTTTATTTTCCGACGGTGATTTTTTGGTATTACGAAGGGTTTTCCAAGTCTGCACGGTGTCGGTATTTCAGCTATAATATAAAAAATACAATTTGATACATTACCATTATGTGGCAAGACTTTAAAAATTTATATCATCTTGCGACTGCTTTTCTCGCTCATCTTTACTATCGTTTTCCCGGAAAACAGCTTACTGTGATTGGAATTACCGGTACGAGCGGTAAAACCACTACAACCCATATGGTATATGAACTCCTAAAAGCTGCAGGATATAAGGTTTCTCTTCTTTCGTCTATCAAAGCAGTTGTCGGGGGTATCGATTATGATACCGGATTTCATGTAACAACTCCTGATCCTCAGACACTTCCCAAATATTTACGTCAAGCAGTGGATCAGGGTGATAGATATTTTGTTCTGGAAGTGTCATCTCACGCATTGCATCAAAATAGGGCGGCATTTATTCCTTTTTCAATCGGTGTATTAACAACTCTTGCCCATGAACATTTGGATTACCATAAAACGTTTGAAAATTACGCAAAAGCAAAATTTATTCTCCTTCATAACGCAAAAAAAGTAGTCCTTCCCTTCAAGGGAATCAAGGATGAACTGAAAGAAGCGGTAGGGTTTGACGATGTACAGAAAAAGGCAATTACCTTTGGCTTAAATGAGGGTGATATTACGCAAAAAAAACTAAATCTCCATATAAAGCTACCCGGAGATTTTAATTTATTGGATGCATTAGCAGCCGCCGCCGTCGGTACGATTCTGGGTGTGCCGGAAAAAACAATAAAACATGCGCTTGAAAATGTTACTAACCTTGCCGGGCGGTTTGAGGAAGTCCCTACCGGAAAAGATTTCCGAGTTATTATTGATTTTGCCCATAAGCCCGATGCTGTGCAAGGAATTTTAGAAGCAGCAAAAGCGCAAATAAAAAAAGATGGAAAAATCATTGTAATGTTAGGAAGTGCTTCAGAAAGAGATGTATTGAAACGTCCTATGATGGGAGAAATTGCTGGTAGGATTGCCGACACTATTGTTTTGACAGATGAGGATCCAAGACGGGAGGACCCGATGAAGATTATCAATGAGATTCAATCAGGAATTAAGAATTATGAATCAAGAATTAAGAATAAAACATTATTTAAAATTCCAAACAGAACAGAAGCAATTAACTTTATCATTACCAAATTAGCAAAAAAAGGAGACATTGTTTTGCTCCTTGGAAAAGGGCATGAAAAGTCAATGAATTATAATGGAAAAGAACTTCCCTATAGCGAACACCAGGCAGTACAAGAAGCACTGAGTAACATTTCTCAGTAAGTAATCAAAATGGATTCAATATATACAGTAAAAAAATTATCAAATATTCCCGGCTTAGTGCATGGGTTCTCGACTATTCTTCTTGGCAATATGGCCTCTGGTGGAAAAGGAGTTAGTTCCATTCGATCCTTGGCTGAACTGGTGGGAATTTCAACAGAAGATAGCATTGGAATGGAACAAATTCATGGGAATAGTGTTTATCAAGCTAAGAACATTGATAAAGGAAAAATTATTGATGGGGTAGATAGCTTATGGTCCAATGTACCACAAACATTTTTGTATGGTACATTTGCCGATTGTGTGCCGGTTTTGTTTTATGATACTCATTTAAAGATGATTGGAATTGTCCATAGCGGATGGAGGGGGACATATCATGAGGTTGTGCGGCATCTTCTACTGGATTTGATCAAACATGGATCTGATCCCAAGGATATTTTGGTTGGTATTGGGCCTTCAATACGAATATGTTGTTATATTGTTTCCCATGATGTGGCACAATTATTTCAAAAAAAATTCCATGAGTATGGAAATGATTTTCTGCTTAAAAAAAATGATCAGAATTTCCTCAGTTTACAAACGATTATCTATCATCAATTAGTATCAATGGGCATTCAGAGAGAAAACATTGAAGATTTAGAGATATGTACTCGTGATAATGCTGATATATTCTACTCCTATCGCAAACAACATGTTAAAAAGAACCATAAAGTATTTGCAGGAATAATCGGCATGGTATGAAAAGAATTAAACATATCCATTTTGTTGGAATTAAGGGGGTTGGCATGACTCCTTTGGCAATTATTGCAAAAGAAGCCGGATTTGTGGTGACAGGGTCGGATATTGTCGAAACTTTTATTACAGACAGTATCTTACAAGAAGCCGGTATTATCCCATTGGTGGGTTTTGATCCATCCCATATTGATGGGGCACAGCTTGTTATTACTACGGGAGCACATGGTGGTTATGACAATGTAGAAGTAATTGCAGCGAAAGAAAAAGGCATTCCGGTATGGTTACAAGGGCAAGCGGTAGGAGAATTTATGAAAGGAGATATCTTTCATAAAAAATATATCGGTATCTCTGTGGCAGGAACGCATGGAAAGACAACGACAACTGCTATGGTTGCAACCTTATTTGAGCAGGCCAAACGTCAACCATCATATGTTATTGGAACCGCTTCTGTTCCATCGTTGGGTAAACCCGGTCATAAAGGAAAGGGAATGTATTTTATTGCCGAAGCTGATGAATATGCGACAGATCCGATACATGATCAGACAACAAAATTTTTATGGCAACATCCCAAAATCGCGGTTGTTACTAATATTGAATTGGATCATACTGATTTTTATCATACGGTTGATGATTTGCGTCATGCGTTCTTGGAATTTCTCCAAAATCTTCCTACTGATGGTCTAGTAATTGCCTGCGGTGATGATCCTCAAGTACAAATACTTTTAAAACAGTACAATGGGAAGTCTATTACCTATGGATTTTCTCCTTCCAATGATTATGTCATAAAACATATATCGCTTTCTGCAAATCGGACAAGTTTTTGGGTAGATGCATATGGAACTTCCTTGGGTGAGTTTTTTGTCCGCGTATTGGGTGAGCATAATGCACTGAATGCATTGGCAGCTATCATTACAGCTTTTGAATCCGGGATTTCTATCGATACTATTAAAAAAGCATTGCCAAATTTTGTTGGGAGCAAGCGGCGAGCGGAATATAGGGGTGAATTGGTCGGTGGAGCTCAACTTTTTGATGATTATGCCCACCATCCTACGGAAATCAAAAAAACGCTTATTGCCTTTGCCAACAGTTATCCCAAACACAAAATCGTCTGCATTTTTCAACCCCATACCTATTCACGAACAAAAGAATTATATCCGGATTTTTTAAAAGCCTTTGATAAAGCCGACACTGTTATTTTGCTTCCTATTTATGCGTCAATGAGGGAGGAGCTTGATTCTACAATAACTTCTCAAAAGTTAGCCCAGGATATGGCCTCAGTACATAAGAATGTCACCTTTTTACCCACAAGTTCATCTGTGGTAGAATATATCAACAAAAAAGCCTATCCCAAGGATACAATCATTCTGACGATGGGAGCAGGAGATGTATACAAAATAAGCGAGAAACTAAAAATGCAAAGCGTAAAATAATTATGGATAAGAAAAGAAAAGCATTAGAACAAATTGTGGGACAGAACAGGTTGAGATTGGATGAACCCATGAAGTTGCATACCACACTTAAAATTGGTGGTCCCGCCCAGTTTTATATTGATACCGAAAAAATTGATGAAATTATTCAGCTGGTAAAAACATGTTATGAAAACGATATTGAAGTTTTTATCCTGGGGGGAGGTTCCAACGTGGTTGTTTCAGATAGCGGTTTCAAGGGGTTAGTAATCAAAAATAACTGCCGAAAATTTGACGTCATGAGTATGACTGGTAAAATGCAGAATAAAGCTGAAGGATGGAAAATGGATGTCAATAATGCGTACGTATATGCCGAAGGAGGAACAATTATGAATCAACTGGTACGTTTTACTATAGAACAAGGACTTTCCGGTATTGAATATCAATTGGGTCTTCCCGGGACTGTCGGAGGTGGGATTTGTATGAATTCCAATTGGGAGAAAGCAAGCGCATTTGTAGGTGATTGTGTATATCGGGTACGTCTGCTTACCCATGAGGGAGAAGTAAAAGAAGTAGACTCATCCTATTTTAACTTTGGGTATGACAAGAGTATCTTGCAGCAAACAAAAGAAATTGTATTATCTGTTATTTTTAAATTTAGTCCCATGGATAAAAAATTGCTATGGGAACGAGGAACTCAGGCTCTGCAGCACCGAAGTGCATCACAACCAAAAGAAACATCAGGATGTACCTTTCGCAATACCTCAGTTGAAGAGTCAACTCAGATTCAAGTTCCTGATAAAATTGTCTCTGCGGGTCATCTGATGGGAAAATCGGGCGTAAAAGATATAAAAGTGGGAGATGCTATTATTTCAGGTCTCTATATGAATTTTATTGTAAATTTAGGGAATGCTAGCGCAACGGATGTTGTTGCCCTTGTTCAATTGGCAAAAAATGAAGTGTTAAAAAAATGCGGAGTTCATTTGATGATGAATGTGTATGGAGTAGGAATGTAACTACAGTTGTGGTTTCTTCCTCTTGTTTCACCTGCCTGAAATTATTACAATAAGACTGCCCCAATACTATAATTAAGAAATGCTATGGAAAAGTTTGTCGTAACAGGTGGTAAAAGACTCAGTGGTACAGTTGCTGTATCAGGAGCAAAAAATGTAGCCTTGAAGGTGCTTGTTGCCGCATGCCTTACTGATGAAGAAGTTATTATCCATAATGTTCCTCATATCTCTGATTTTTTTGTGATGGTAGATATCATGAAAGAGTTAGGAGCTCAGGTTGTCGTGACGGGACATACAGCTAAAATTAGAATGCAACAATTCAAAACCTCCTCGATTTCTCTGGAAAAAGCAGCACTTGCCAGAACTTCTGCCATGTTTATTGCTCCGCTGTTGGTTCGTACCCATGAGGCAATTATTCCAAATCCAGGTGGATGCCGGTTAGGTGCTCGTCCAATTGATCGGACTATAGAAGGCATAGCCAAAATGAATACCGATATAACCTATATGAGTGATGATGGTTATTTTCATGCTAAAACCACGGGACTCAAGGGGATTGACTATACATTTGAAAAAAATACTCATACCGGTACCGAGACTTTGATTCTGGCTTCCGTTTGCGCAGAAGGTACTACAGTGCTTGAGAATGCAGCCCAAGAGCCGGAAATTGATGATTTAATGACCCTGCTTAATTTGATGGGAGCAGATATAAAACGTACTGCAAAACGACAAATAACAGTCAAAGGGGTACAAAAACTTCATGGTGCAGAATTTACCATTAGTCCGGATAGAAACGAAATTGTGACATTTGCAATTGCGGCGCTGGTTACCAAAGGAGATATTTTTGTTGAGAATGTAAAAAATGTCAACCTGGAAGCCTTTTTACAAAAACTTCAAAGTGTGGGAGGAGAATATGAGTCCAAAGGAGAAGGAATACGATTTTTCTTTAGAAATACCTTGAAGGCGACTGATGTAGCTACTGCTATTTATCCGGGATTTATGACGGATTGGCAAGCTCCATGGGCAGTACTTATGACTCAAGCTGATGGAGTTTCAACAGTACATGAAACAGTATTTGAGAATAAAATGGGATATGTAAAAGATTTGAAAAAAATGGGTGCACAGATGGAGTTATATAACCCTGAGGTTGGTAACCGGGAGCACCTATACAATTTCAATCTGGAAGATGACAGTCCGGAGTATTTCCACGCGGTTCGTATAACCGGTCCTACTCAACTACACAATGCAATTCTTACAACGCTTGATATTCGTGCAGGTGCAGCAGTGGTATTGGCTGCATTGGCCGCTCGTGGAACAAGTACTATTTTTGGAGTTGAAAAGCTCGACCGAGGATATGAACGATTTGAGCAGCGTCTGACTAATCTTGGGGCTGACATTGTTCGTGAGAAAGAGGATGAATTATGAGAGAACATATTGGAGCTATTATTATGGCTGCAGGTAAAGGAAAACGTATGAAAGCCAAGGATATCAATAAAGTTGCCGTTTCCCTTGCGGACAAACCGATGATCCTGCACTCGATTTTGCTTCTGGAAAGTTTACAGCTGCAAAACATTGTTGTTGTTGTCGGGTTTGCAAAAGAATCAGTAATGAAAGCATTATCAGGGACATCGGTGCTTTTTGCAGAACAGAGAAAACGGTTGGGAACAGCTCATGCTGTATTTTGCGGATTGAAGAAATTACCGCCATCAATTACAGATGTACTTGTTTTAGGAGGAGATGACTCTGCTTTTTATAGCAAAGAAATTTTAAATAAATTAATAGATACTCATTTTAATTCATCTGCTGCGGTTACATTTCTAACGATTGAAAAAGATGACCCAACAGGTCTGGGACGGGTAGTACGCGATCTTGGTGGAAAAGTAACAGCAATTGTTGAAGAAAAAGATGCCACATTGGAACAAAGACAAATCCATGAAATTAATCCGGCTTGCTATGTGTTTAGTAGAACTTTTCTCAGTAAATATCTTGCGAAAGTTGAAAAAAGTCCCGTTACCGGAGAATATTATCTTACCAGTTTGATTGATACGGCAATGAAACATAATCAAAAAATTGCAACAGTACAGGGTGGAAAGCTTTCATGGCAGGGTGTAAATACAAAAGAAGAACTGGAAGAAGCTGAGAAATTATTTACCAGCCTAAATCATATCTCAACTGCTTCTTCAGAGACAGCATAATATGGAAAAAAATATCAATGTTCAACAAATAGATACCTATTCACCATATCTTTTAGAAACTCTCAACAGATTTATAAAAGAGTTAAATCCGCAGTTGCTTCAATTGACAGAAAATTATCTCAAAGGTTTGTTGGTAGCCCCTTCGGTAAAACTTTTTGTAGCTCTGGAGGGGGAGGAGATAATAGGTACCATAACGCTTATTATGTCACCTGCTTTAAGTGGCAAAAGAGGATGGATTCAGGATGTTTTTGTTGATGATAACCACAGATCAAAAGGAGTAGGGACTCTTTTGGTCAAAAAACTTCTTGAGATGGCAAAAAAAGAGGGAATACATCATATTGATCTCACGTCTAATCCTACTCGAGTTGCCGCAAATAGATTATATGAATCACTTGGTTTTGAAAAAAGAGATACAAATGATTATCGTATCTATTTAGGAGGAAATACCTAACTATGTGTGGAATATTTGGATACATCGGTACGAGAAAAAATGCGGCAGCCATTGTACTTGAGGGATTAAAACTTCTGGAATACAGAGGATATGATTCTTGGGGAATAACTGTTAAGGATGGCGGAAAACTTGTTGTTGATAAACATACCGGGAAAATTGGAAATGCTACTGTTAACTTAGCAGACAGTGAAATTGGTATTGGTCATACGCGATGGGCAACTCATGGTGGGGTTACGACAGAGAATGCACATCCACACTTAGATTGTAACAAAGATTTAGCTGTAGTTCACAACGGAATTATTGAAAATTTCGCAGAACTCAGAACCCAACTTCAAAAAAAAGGTCACACATTTATTTCAGAAACAGATACTGAAATAGTATGTCATCTCATTGAAGAAAATCTAAAAAAAGAAGGATTTACTTCATCTGTTCGTGATGCATTTAACCAACTAAAAGGATTGAATGCGATCGTTGTTGCATATGCCCCCTCGAAAGAAATTGTTGCAGTCAAAAATGGCTCTCCGCTGATTGTTGGAAAAACAAATGATGAATATTTTATCGCATCAGACGCAGCAGGAATTATTAAATATACAAGAGAACTGTTATTTTTAAAAGATAATGAAATGGTAGTGCTCGGTAAAGATTTACAATTGCTGCAAATGCCTCAAGGCACAAAAATTAAACCAACTTTTGAAACAATTACGTGGAAAGTAGAAGATGCAGATAAAGGTACTTATGATTATTTCATGCTAAAAGAAATTTACGAACAACCAAAAGTAATTCGTAATATAGCGCATGAGTATGGACAACAAGTCCAGAGTTTGGGGAAAATTGTAACAGAGGCAAAAGGGACATTTTTTATTGCTGCAGGAACTGCATACCATGCTTGTTTGGCAGGGGTGTATTGGTTTTCTACATTAGCTCATAAGCATGTAAATACATCTTTCGCATCCGAATTTAATTATTTAGAAGATTTTCTCAACAAAAAAAGTTTGGTAATTGCTTTATCTCAATCCGGTGAAACAATCGATGTTGTAGAGCCACTTAATCACGCAAAAGTAAAGGGAAGTAAAATTGTGGCTATCACCAATGTTTTAGGATCAACAATATATAGACTTGCAGACTATAAATTGCTTCTTGGAGCAGGACCTGAGAAAGCAGTGGCTTCAACAAAAGCATATATTGCCAAACTTTCTATCCTTCTTATGCTTGCCTATGCGGTAAAAGGAGAAGTAAATGAATCTATAACGCTTCTGGATAAAGCTGCTGAGGAGATAGAACGGCTTTTGGAGAAAAAAAATATTGAAAAGCTTGAACCCATTATTGAATTACTTTCAAAAAAAGAACATTTATATACCATTGGGAGAGGAATTTCACTTCCTACCGCTTTGGAGGCGGCACTTAAAATAAAAGAAGTGAGCTATATTCATACGGAAGGATTGGCAGGAGGAGAACTCAAACATGGGACACTCGCTTTGATCTCCGAGGGAACTCCTTGTATTGTCTTTGCGCCACAGGATCAAACATATGAAGCAATGTTATCAAATGCAATGGAAATTAAATCACGGGGAGGTATTATTATTGGAGTTTCTTCAAAAAATTCTCCTATTTTTGATTATTGGATTGAAGTACACGATGTTGGACAGGCAACTATCATTCCTCAAATCATTCCTGCACAACTTTTGGGTTATTATCTTGCATTGAAGAAAGGGTTTGATCCTGATAAACCTCGTAATCTTGCAAAAAGCGTAACAGTTAAATAGTATGAAACAAAAATATCCAATTATCATCCTGCATGGATGGGCAACAACAATGACTGGGGATCGCTATTCCGAGCTCAAATCTATTCTTGAAAAAAAAGGGTTTGCGGTTTTTACTCCAGATTTGCCCGGGTTTGGTAAGCAACCTTTGACCAAACCAGGTATGGATTTAGATGACTATGTTGATTTTGTCAAAGAATTTATGATAAAGAAACAGTTGAAAAAAGTAATTTTAATTGGTCATTCATTTGGAGGAAGGATTGCTGCTAAATTGTCCGCTCAAAATCCGCAGCTGGTTCAAGCTCTGATTTTGACCGGTTCACCGCTTATCAGAAAAAAATTATCATTGAAAAAACAAGTTATCTCCTCTATTGCAAAATCAGGCAAACAAGTTGTGGATATCCTTCCAAAAGAAGTTTCAGATCTCTTTAAAAAAGGGACATATCAGTTGTTGGGAGAGTGGGATTATTATAAAGCAGGAGGTCTGAAAGAAACATTCAAAAAAGTCATTCATGAGGACTTGCTTTCACTTTTGCCAACTATCCATACAAAAACATTGGTAGTATGGGGAGGACAGGATACATTTGTACCATTGATAATAGGAAAAGAGATTGCAGAGTATATTCCGGGTGCGACTTATGTAGTGGTACCTGAGGCGACACATAAGTTGCCATATGAGTATCCTCAAAAATTTGCCGAGGAGGTTTTAAAGTTTATCCAATGATTACTGTTTTATATTATATTGCCGCAGTCAGTTTTCTCTTATGGGTAGTACGCAACACCTTTTTTTGGGTGTCTTTATGGCAACGGCGGGAATACCGGTATGATCGGCTATTTGCAGAGCTTTCAGAAACGCACAGTGGTAAGAGTATTCTTTTTTCATTTTATGCGATTTTCAAATGGATTCTGATATTAGGATTTGCATTTGCAGTATATAACCCACTTTTTCTCGTACTCTATCAAATAGTTGTTACTCTTGTATTACTCATTGAAGGAGTTGCGGTTATCCACGAACTGTTAACTCATACATTCCGGCGTCCGAAATTTACTACAAAAGCGCTTCTTTTAATTGGGATAGTAATTTACATTTATACTACATTGTTTCTCATTCCTCTTACTACAGATCCATTTGTATGGTTAATGATTTTGGATATTCTTTTGCCTTTTGTTGTTGGATGTGTTGTTTTTGCGGTATCCTTGCCGACGGTGCTTTACAAGGATTACCAGATTGAGCGG
This sequence comes from uncultured Gammaproteobacteria bacterium, assembly GCA_964497535.1. Taxonomy (GTDB): domain Bacteria; phylum Patescibacteriota; class Microgenomatia; order Levybacterales; family UBA12049; genus CAZCCG01. The sequence continues at coordinate 192,213 of CAZCCG010000002.1, read as the reverse complement.
GCAACCAAAAAAATTTTAAAAAGTGAAAAGTTGTTAGTAATTGGAGTTACCGGCAGCTATGGAAAAAGTTCTACCAAGGAATTTATTGCCCAGGTTCTCTCCCATAAATTCGAGGTATTAAAAACAAAGTATTCCGATAATACTCCAATCGGGGTAGCATATACTATTTTGAAAGGATTAAAAAATAATACTCAGATATTTGTGGCAGAAATGGGAGCGTATAAAAAAGGAGAAATCGCGGAGCTGTGTGCAATTGCCCGTCCTAAAATCGGTGTACTTACAGCAATAGCAGGCCAACATTTATCATTGTTTGGAAGTATTGAAAATATAGAAAAAACCAAATATGAATTAATTGAATCGCTTCCTAGAAACGGTTTGGCACTTTTTAACGGAAATAACGAACGTGTTTTTCAACTATACAAAAATACAACAAAGAAAAAAGTCCTCTATCGGAGAGTTATATCATCGGCAAAAAAGACAGTATTAACAAATGTAGGGAAATTGGGGGACATTGTTGCCTATAATATCTCTGGCCAGGAGGATGGAACTCACTTTGATGTGCAGTTGAGAAAAAAAATACTGCATTTAAAAACATCATTGATTGGGCTCCATATGGTTGAAAATATTCTTCCCGCTATTTATCTAGCTGACTATTTGGGAATGTCCGATATGGAAATAAAAACAGCCGTATCCAAGCTAACGCCGCTGCCTCATACGATGGTTCGAAGTGAACTTTCAAACGGATCCCATATTTTAGATAATACATTTAATGCAAATCCTGATAGTGTGATTGCAACGCTTGAGTATATAAAGCAATATAAAGGCAAGAGAATTTTCATATTGGAACCAATGATTGAACTTGGGAAAAAAGGAAAAGAAGAACACTATAGAGTTGCAAAAGCAATCTCTGTTATATGCGATTATCTCTTTCTCGTCAATAAAAACTTTTACAAAGAAATTACTCAGGGAATTACTGATGGAAAAGGGGAATGTAAAGTGAAAACGGGAACAATAGAGGAGATTACTGATTTTGTTGTAAACAATACAAAAAAAGGTGATATTAGTGTGATGATGGGAAAAGGTATTCCCCGCGTTATTGTGACGAAAGTGAGGAAAGCATAACTATGGCATTTCCTATAGCTCCTGGTTTATCCCCCAACACACAACCTGATGATATAGCAGTAACATTCGGAGCTATTCTCCGTCCCTGGAATTATTTTTCAGGTGATTCTATAGGCAAACTTGAACAGTGGTTTCGTAACTATTTCTCCATGTCATATGCAATATCATTTAATAGCGGTCGGTCTGCTTTTTATAGTTTATTAAAAGCAATGGAAATTGGAGAGAAAGACGAAGTGTTGTTGCAAGCATTTACTTGTGTTGCCGTGCCAAATGCGATCATTTGGGCAGGCGCAAAGCCGGTATATGTAGATGTCCTTTTTGATGGGACAATCAATCCCGATACTATTGAAAAAAACATTACATCAAAGACAAAAGCAATTTTGGTACAGCATACCTTTGGAATTCCCTCCCAAATGGATCAGATCAAAAAAATTGCCAAGAAACATAACCTGCTTATTATTGAAGATTGTGCGCATACTGTAGGGGGAACATATGATGGTAAAAAATTAGGAACGTTTGGAGATGCAGCTTTTTTTAGTTTTGGGAGAGATAAGGCTTTTTCCAGTGTATTTGGAGGAATGGCAATTACAAATGATAAAACATTGGGGAATACGCTTCGACAATTTCAGAAAAAACAAGAATACCCGGGATTTTTTTGGATTTTTCAACAGCTTCTGCATCCACTTGCTTTTGGCATTATTTTACCCTTCTATACGGTTTTATCGTTGGGCAAAGTAATACTGGTAGTATTACAACGTCTGCATTTGCTCTCGATGCCGGTAACTATAGGTGAAAAACGCTCAAATCGAAGTGAGCTATTTGTGAGAAAAATGCCGAATGCTTTGTGTATCCTTGCTCTGTCTCAATTACGCAAAATTGCTGAATATAATAAAAAAAGAATTCAAATCTCCACTCAATACCAAAAGGAACTTGCCGGTTCTTCATTTGAATTACCATCTACTCAAGAGATACCTTACTTGAGATTTCCTATCCTGTGTCATCATCGGGAGGATCTATTGGAGCTTTTCAAAAAAAATAATATATATTTGGGTACGTGGTATGCCAATATTATTGATCCCAAAGGGGTACAATTTGAAAAAATTCATTTTTATCCGGCTTTGACACCTCAAGCAAGGCATCTTGCTGTAACTATCGTTAATCTTCCTACTTATCCCCGAATGTCCACACAGGATGTCAAAAAAATTGTATCATTATTACAGTCATATGCTAAAAGTTCGCGATATATCAAATGAAACCATTTGGGAACAATTTTTGTTGAGGAGTAACATCGCTTATACTCCTTTTTTTCAGTCGTGGAAATGGGGAGAGGTTCAAAAAAGAGTAGGTCATGAGGTTAATCGTATTGGAATCTTTAATGAAAATACACTGGTAGGTATTGCCCAACTCGTTGAGATAAAAGCAAAACGTGCTCATTATTTCCATCTTCGTCACGGACCAGTGTTAACCCATTTTGAAAACAGTTTTGATGTACTTTTGGAAGACCTTAAAAATCGATGTCGGCATAAAAAGATTGAATTCATTCGTATATCTCCTGTTATTGAAGAAGAACATGCAGATATGCCCTTTTTTGTAAAACGAGGATTTAGAAATGCACCAGTTCACAATATGGATGCTGAAAATGCCTGGGTATTGGATCTGAGTCAGGATGAGCAAGAAATTATGGCAGGAATGCGAAAAACAACGAGGTATCTGGTAAGACGTGCACAAAACCTGGGTGTTGAGATAAGCAGTGCCGGGACAGCCAAAGATTTTGAAGAGTTTATGGATCTGTATGAGCGGACTTCCAAGCGTCATAATTTTATTCCTCATCGGGGTTTGAGAGAAGAATTTGATATTTTCGTCAACAATAAAATGGCAAAGTTATTTGTAGCCCGGCATAATTCTAACATTATTGCCGGTGCTTTAGTCATTTACTATGGAAATCAGGCAGTCTATCATCATGGTGCTTCAGCCGATGAATATAAAGATATTCCCGGGGCATACCTAATTCAATGGGAAGCAATCAAAGAAGCAAAAAGGCAGGGGAAAACTATCTATAATTTTTGGGGGGTAGTTCCGCCTGAAAAACCAAAGCATCCATGGCACGGTTTAACGTTATTTAAAACAGGATTTGGCGGAAGACGAGTAAATTTAATTCATGCTCAGGATTTACCGACATCTCCCCTCTATTGGAAGAATTACACCATTGAAACCATTTGGCGTATAAAACGAGGCTACTGAGGATTTCCCCAGAGGGATCCTATTTAATATAGGCCTAAAAAGAATTGCTATCACAACTGATTGGAGGTATAATATCAGTCTATGTCTCAGCTTTTGGGGCTTTCGATCTTATCATTTTTTATCAGTTTTATCCTACTCATTCCTTTTATAGATTTCCTGTATAAGGTGAAATTGAAGCGTCAAAAACAGGTAACCAAAGACATATTTGACAAACGTACCCCTATATTTGATAAATTTAACTCTTGGAAAGTTGGTACTCCCTTTGGCGGAGGAATTCTCGTTGTGTTGGTAACTTCTTTATTGACTTTTTGGGCATATGGATTGTTTGGAATAGAAGTAAAACCGTGGGAGACATTTGTATTAATTTTTTCTTTTATTGGTTTTGGACTGTTAGGGTTCTACGATGATTTGAAAAAATTGGTGAAGCCCGGTACCGCTCATGCCAAAGCATTTTTCGGACTCAGATTTCGCCACAAATTTTTCATTCAATGGATATTGGCAGGCATTATTGGAATGGTTTTGGCGACCCAATTAGGATTTAACTTCTTGTATATTCATGGAATCGGAACAATACCAATTCCTCCTCTTATTTTTGCAGTTTTTGCCGCCTTTATTATTGTTTCATTCACTAACGCATTTAATATTACAGATGGACTTGATGGACTTGCATCAGGACTTTTTCTTATTTGTTTGGTAGCATTTCTGGCAATCTCTCAGGTTTCCACACAACTTGATCAGGGATTGGGTATATTTATTGCAATTCTGATGGGATCTATTGGTGCATTTCTTTATTTCAATATTTATCGGGCCAGGCTATGGTTGGGAGATACTGGTTCAATGGCATTGGGGGCTTGCCTAGCAGTTATTGGACTTTTGACTGGTAAGATTCCGGCTCTGGGAGTTATTGGAGGAGTTTTTGTTTTGGAAGTAGGTTCTTCATTGATTCAGTTACTGGGAAAAAAATTCCTCAAGAAAAAAGTTATGCCGGTTGCGCCTCTTCATTTATTTCTTCAGATGAAAGGGTGGGAAGAGCCAAAAATCGTCATGAGGGCATGGCTTTTGGGCTTTGTCTTCGCTGTTGTAGGTCTGTATCTGGCGTTTATTCGATAATATCCTTTACTCCTTGCTTCCAAATAGACTAGAATTAAAAAAGCTCATGAAACGATTTGATTTTTTTCTCCTGGCGTTAACTCTCTTACTAACATTTTTTGGACTGTTGATTATTTTTGATGCGTCATCTTTTATCGCTTTTCGGGATTTTGCAGATAAGTATTATTATATTAAAGAACAATCAATATGGTTTGCTATAGGAATTACTGCTCTTCTTTTTTTCTCCTATTTTGACTATCATAGATTTTATAATCTATCCTTGCCACTATTAATTGTGGCCATTGGACTTCTAATGCTTGTATTCATCCCCGGTATTGGAGTAAAAGTGTTAGGAGCACATCGGTGGATTAATCTACATTTTTTTATCCTTCAACCGGCTGAGTTTGTAAAACTTACGTTGGCTATTTATCTATCTGCATGGTTTTCTACCAAAGAAAAAGGGCGTTTTCTGGCGTTTTGTCTTTTGATTGGGTTGGTGTTGGGGTTGGTAATGCTTGAGCCTGACATGGGAACGGCAATTATTATTATGTCTGAAGCATTTATTCTTTATTTTCTTTCCGGTGGAAGCATCCGAAATTTTATCTTTGTTATTCCGGCACTTGGAGTAGCTGGATTATTATTGATTAAATTGTCCCCGTATCGTGCGCAACGTCTTGCGACTTTTTTAAATCCCGAACAAGAATTACAAGGGTCATCATATCATGTCCGTCAAATTTTGATTGCTTTAGGGTCAGGAGGATTTAGTGGTGTGGGGTTGGGAAATTCATTACAAAAGTATGCTTATTTACCAGAGAATACAACTGATTCAATTTTTGCAATTATTGCTGAAGAGATGGGATTTATAGGAGCAACTGGTGTAATATTGCTATTCATATTAGTAGTATGGAGAGGTTTTATTATTGCGATACATGCTTCCGATCAATTTGGTAAACTTCTTGCTGCAGGTATTACATCATTTCTTGCTATGCAGGTGTTTGTAAACCTGGCAGCCCAAACGGCATTGATTCCACTTACCGGAGTTCCATTACCGTTTATCTCCTATGGTGGATCATCGCTTATAATAGATTTAACGGCAGTTGGAATATTGTTGAATATTTCAAAACAGAGCGTTCACGCTCATCATAAATAAATTATGAAAATTGTTATTACAGCAGGGGGAGGAGGACATTTCGCAGCAGCATATGCAGTCATAAAAATACTGCCAAAAGATGTTGACTTTTTACTTATTGGAAGAAAGTATACCTTTGAGGGTGATCAAGCTCTTTCTTTGGAGTATAAAACGGCAGAAATAGAGCAGTGGAATTTTCAGGCTTTAACAACAGGAAGAGTCCAACGATCATTAACCATCCATACTATTCCTTCAATTTTGAAGATTCCCTATGGGTATGCCCAGGCGCTTTTGATTTTGGGCAAATACAAACCTGATTGTATCCTTTCTTTTGGTGGATACGTAGCAGTTCCAGTGACGTTGGCAGCAAAGACTTTGGGTATTCCTGTGGTGATTCATGAACAAACGCTTGAGGCAGGCGCTGCCAATAAACTTGCCAGCCGTTTTGCAAAAACTATTTGTATCTCCTGGAAAGAATCTGAAGAATTTTTTCCAAAAGGCAAAACGGTGTTGACGGGTAATCCTCTGAAAAAATTTTCAATTTCAAATTTTCAATTTCAAATTTCCGAGGAGAAAGTGCCGCTTTTGTATGTAACCGGGGGGAGCGGAGGAGCACATTTTATCAATATGCTGATTGTTTCAGGACTTGAAAGATTGCTCCAAACATTTCGTATTATTCATCAGACCGGAGATTCACATCAGTATAACGACTATGACCGATTACAAAAAGTGGTCGATGGTCTTTCCCCAAAGCTTGCGAAGCGCTACGTTGCTACCAAATTTATCAGTCCTGGGCAGATTGGCAGTGTTTTTCACCAAGCAGATATTGTTTTGGGCAGAGCCGGGATTAATACGGTAACCGAGGTTTTGTATTTTGGAAAACCGGCACTTTTTATTCCCTTACCCTATGGTCAACGCGGTGAACAATTGAAAAATGCCCAAATGGTTGCGTCTTTGGGGTTTGCACGAGTAGTGCTGCAAGATGATGCATCGGTTGACCGAGTGTACGAACTTCTAAAGAATATGTACAATAGGAAAGAAGAATACGAAAAAGCAGCGCAGAAAGGGAAACAACTTCTTCATCCTGCCGCAGCTTTAAAAATCTTTGAGCAAGTACAGAAGGTAGTGCATTAAGATGAAATCTGCTCATAATCCGCGGAAGGTACGGAATCGATCACGCCGTAAACTACGGTTATTTTTTCTTTCGGTAAGTGCTGTTATATTTCTTTTCAGTTTTGTAATGGTAGTCGTGGGTATTTTGTTAAACCAGGCTCCTGACTTTATTAGCCCGTTGCCTTTGGGAAAGTTTATTACTCAGCGGTCTAACAACACACTTTCAATAGAAGAGGGACTGCGGAAAGCTCATATTGACTATGAAGGGGTTTACATTGCAGAAGACTACTCGTATCTTATAAAGTTCAAAGATGGAGAATACATATATTTTTCTTCCAAAAAACCGATTGCACAACAAATATCCTCTTTACAATTTGTCCTGTCACGGCTTACAATAGAGGGAAAGCGGTTTTCAAGCCTGGATTTTAGGTTTGATAATCCTGTGATCGTGTACCGCAAATAGATCAAATTAAATTAGTATTCATATGACAGATGGAAAGATAGTTGTTGGAGTTGATATTGGGACCTCGAAAATCGTTACGATAATTGCCAAAATTGATGAAGAAATCAATGTTTTGGGAGTTGCAGAGACTCGAGCCTTAGGAATAAAAAAAGGACAAATCGTTGATATTGAAGAAGCAGTAGCTGCAATAAATTCCTCAATCGAAGCTGCGGAGCGAATGGCCGGTTATTCTGTGGCTCATGTTACGGCTTCTATCGGTGGCGGTCATATTGAAAGCCAAAATTCTCATGGAGTTGTAGCAGTTTCCAAGCCTGATGGAGAGATTATCAGTAACGATGTTGAACGCGTTATAGATGCTGCTCGAGCCATTTCATTGCCTTCAACACGAGAAATTATCCACGTACTGCCGCGTAACTATTCGGTAGATGGGCAAGATGGTATCAAAGATCCGATTGGCATGACAGGGGTACGGTTGGAGGTAGATACCCATATCATAACAGCAAGCAGTACTGCTTTGCGTAATCTTGAAAAAGCACTGTCACAAGTAGGAGTAGATGTGGATAGTATCGTATTTAGTGGATATTCCAGTAGTCTTGCCGTGGTTACCGATACTGAGAAGGAATTAGGGGTAGTTTTGGTAGATATGGGAGCGGGAACTACCGATATCTCTATTTATGTTGATGGAGCAATTGCATATTCTTCAGTTCTGCCTATTGGTGCTCGTCATATTACCAATGATTTGGCAATCGGTTTACGGCTTTCTCTGGAAAGTGCTGAGAAAATCAAATTATTTTTGTCTGAGCCACAGAAAAAAATTGTCATGCCGGAAGATACAGAAGAAACGATGATGGGTCGTACCGTGAAGCGGGCTGATTTGGCATCCATCAGTGATGAAGTAGATTTGGGTGTATTGGAACTTCCTGAAGAATTACACAAGGTTTCCCGAAAAACATTGGTTGACGGTATTATACGCCCACGACTAAATGAAATATTCACAATGATTGGACTTGAGATTAAAAAGAGCGGATATGGAGGTCAAACTCCTGCAGGGTTAGTAATAACAGGTGGGGGATCATTGACAGTAGGAATTTCAGAATCTGCCAAGCGAATGCTTGCGATGCCGGTACGAGTCGGTATGCCAACCGGTCTAAAGGGTTTGATTGATGAGATCAATAGCCCTGCTTTTTCAGCAGGAGTCGGGCTTTTGATTTACGGGGCAAAACAAGATACCGGCGGTGGTAAGTCACTTCCTCTCGGATTTTCTATGCCACGACTTGGAGGTATGCCAAGCGGAAAGATGGTTAAAAAAGTTGTTAATCTTCTGAAATCCTTCATCCCCTAACGATAGAATTTCCATGGTATAATACCTCGTTTTATGGCTATTGCTCGGGAAGCAGATATATCCTACTTTTTTGAGGTTGGTGCCCAAGAAAAACCAAATATCCGTTTGTTTGGATCTGATCTTATTGGGACAGGGTATGGATTTGATTATGATAGGCAGACAGTAAGTCGACTTCTTGATCATCCATTGCCCCCTCTGGAATTAAAAGCATCTGCACAGGATCTAGCTGTTTTTGAACGAAGTCTGGCTGATTCTAACCGTACTCTTACAGCCTGTCCTGCCTCATCCCACGTTTATACCGGGGGATGGTATTACCAGGGAATAGAACCAACTTGCTTACCCTGGTCATTTGCCAGCGGTATGAAGGCTTTAGGAATCCGTCCAAAAACACAATTTACTATGGATTTGCTTAACTTTGCAATTGACATAGAAAAATCAAAAAGAGGAGGGATGACATATGAAGAATTAGAAGAAATGAGTGCCAGGCAAAGGTATGAAGAAGTTCAAATTAGTTCTTTACCTGGGCTTCACAAAACTACGCAACCCATACGAATAGTAGGGAAAGAATATGTTTCATCACACGGAGAGTTTGCCACAACGATAAGCTATATCGGATCAACAAGTGAAATAAATGAGTCTAAGATTGGTGCGAATGCAAAACTCATAAAAAATATCTTAGATACCCAAGCAGTTCTTTTAGCTGTTATGTCGAATCATATTTATTTGGATAAAGATGTAGTTGGGAGACATTCAGTTTGTGTTGCAGGATATCAGGTACAGACAAATGGTGAAATGGATATCCAGGTAATTGACTCAGAAAGAGGAATTATATGGATGTCATTAGAACATCTTACAATGTCATTATCCGCAGATAACAATGCACGAATACTATATACCTAAGCTATGAAGTATACTTGCAATCTCCAGTTGTATCTGCTAGGATGCTATCACTCCTATGCTGATCAAACCAACTACTTCAAATTTTGCAAAAATCAGGGTTGTGGGTATTGGTGGAGGTGGCAACAATGCTCTCGCTTCAATGATTTCCTCGGCAAGTATTAATGGCGTTGATTTCGTAGCAGTCAATACTGATGCTCAAGCACTTCTGGGATGTCCCGCAGATGGCAAACTTCAAATTGGTGATCAATTAACCAAAGGACTTGGATCCGGGGGCAATCCTGAAATGGGACGCCAAGCTGCTGAAGAATCAGAAGAGAAAATTAAAGACATGCTTGAGGGATCAGATATGGTCTTTTTGACAGCAGGAATGGGTGGCGGCACCGGTACAGGGGCTACTCCAGTTGTAGCACGAATTGCAAAAGAAGTTGGAGCGCTTACCGTAGCGGTTGTTACCAAGCCTTTTTCTTTTGAAGGAACTCGCCGTTTTGTCCAGGCGGAAGATGGGATTGAAAACCTCAAAGATAAAGTAGATACCCTGATTGTTATTCCCAACCAAAGAATTCTGGATGTTGTAGATAAAAAAATGTCGCTTCTTGAAGCATTCAAAGTAGCGGATTCCGTGTTGACCCAGGGTGTACAGGGAATTTCAGATTTGATCACCATGCCGGGACTGATCAACGTCGATTTTGCCGATGTACGAACTATTATGACTGATGCAGGTTCGGCATTGATGGGAATTGGTACCGGATTTGGCGAAAATCGTGCACAAGCAGCAGCCCGGTCAGCTATTTCTTCTCCGCTTCTGGAAATATCAATGACCGGAGCACGCGGAGTACTCTTTAATATTATTGGAGGGCCGGATTTGACGATGAATGAAGTTGATGAAGCAGCCAAAATTATTTCAGCAAGTGCTGATCCTGATGCAAATATTATTTTTGGAGCAACAATTAACGAGGCAATGCATGACCAGCTCAAAATTACCGTGGTTGCCACAGGATTTGACCAGAACAAACAAAAACTTCAGCAATTTATGTCTATTCCCCGTGGTCCTGAGATGAAAGAAGAACATCAGGAAGAACAACATAGATACCAGCCGCCGGTGACTCCGATAACTCATCAGCAACCTGAGCCGCAACAGACGCAGCAACCACAGCAGACTCCTCCAAGTCCTGCAAACTTCTCTCAGGAAGATACGAATATTAAAGAAGACGAAGATGTATGGGATATCCCCGCCTTTCTCCGGCAAAAAAATTAACTCTCTTCAATCCTTTGTATAATTTCCTTTATTTGTAATTGCACAGTAATTTTTATAAAATGGCGGTAGCGTTGGTATATCACTCAAGAGGAGGCAGCGTGAACGTGCTCAAAGTCTTTGGCTTTGTTCCATACTGGTTGGGAGTAATCCTTGTCCAGCAAATAGCACCAGTGTGGCTTATCAATCGGGCATTGCGGGGATACCGGTTCTACCCCCACGAGCTATTGATGGAACCATGGCAAGAGAGATTACTGACTCGTTATGGCGTAGGGTACATCGCAAGCATCGACCAGAACGCGCCAGAAAACGGGGTTGTCTTGCAGGTATGCTTCGATCACTTCGTGTATGTGGGACGTAACCGGCTTGAGAAGTGTAGTCTGGTCCTTGCAGGAGAAGGCCGAACACTCTCATGTCCTCTTGAAACAAGAGACACATGGGCTGATACCCGCTATGTCCTCGATGGGGATGCACTGCTTGAGGAGTACTCGATACAACTTAATTAGAAGTATCCTATTCCGTTTTTCGGGGGGTGCAGACTTGTACCCCCCTTTTCTTATAAATAATCTTCAATTTGTTTTTATCTTCTTTTTTTAGTACAATGCCTCCGGTTGAGAGAATCTGATAGGATTTTCTGTCAAGAAGAGGAAGGAGAGTAGTTGTGTCCAAAACGTGCCAATGGGTACGGCGTGAGCTTGACCCGGGAAGGTTGCCAGGAACTCGTCCTTTGGATTGGGGGGATTACTTCTATCTTGCGGAGCAGCTTGATACTGGTGAGTTGCTTCTGGTAAAGGTAGAAGTACCTCATAGCTCATCTGGAGGACAGTCTGTCATCCAGTCGTTTCTCGAGTTCGAGAGGGAGATCAACGACAAATACGTCTCATACCATAATGCGCGTCGTACAGCGTATGCAGTGAGCCTCTCAGAGCTTGCTGCAGCAGCTCCTCGTGATTGACTTCTCAGTTTCTTTCACTGTGGGTGGTCGAGTCTCCGCCAGCTGGCGGACTCGACCACCCCTATTTTTTGTCTTCTTAGAAATATAAAGGCATATAGAGCTAAAGTAATTCTACAAAATTCCTCAATTTGTATTATCTGTATGGCTTTCGTATAATTCGATTTGTACGTTGATAGGGTATCTCGGTTTGTCGAAGAACTGAAGGGAGAAGGACGATGACTGAACAAAAACGGTCTCAAAGGAAAGTTATGCTCCTGATGATAGCGGTTTCCCTGGCTATGGCGTCATCCCTTCTTGTTGGTCAATTCTATGGTCATCAAGCAGGAGCATTCGTATTTGCAGCGTCTCCAGTTGTGGGGATGTTAGTATCATGGAGGTTTCAGATTTATCTTCGGTAAGCGAGATTGATGAACAGATGTTTGGGGAAAGGAGCATCAGCATATGTCTCTTTCGGTACTGGCGTACCAATGCGAGAAGTGCAAAGGACTTGTTGATGGATATGGTATTACGTGCCATGGAACGCTTGGTGCAGGCGATGCCTCATGCTCGTTCCAGTACTTGCAGTGTAACAATTGTGGTACTAAGTACCGTAAACAAGACCATTGGCAAGTTACCCATTGTTTCTTCGGGCATCCGTTGTAAAGCCTAACACAACCTCTTGGGGTGTTTCAAAAGAAGCACCCCTTTAATTTTTTCTTATAATCTTTGTGTGTAAGTTTATATTTGATATCCCAAATTGTATTCCATTTTCCTCAGGATTTTTTCAGGTTGTTTTTGGTATGATATGGTTCTATGAAAAAAATTGTAGCCATAATACTGCTTCTTTTATTCATGGGAGGCGGGGTGTATCTCTATTTTAAAACAAAAGACGTCTCCAACAAGATCTTTGTTAAAAATACTTCAGCTTCTGCCCCAAAACTGGATAATCTTCAGGAAAAATTTACCAATAAAAAACCCTTTAACATTTTGATGCTCGGCTATGGAGGAGGAAACCATGATGGCACCTATCTAACAGATTCTATTATAGTTGCTCATGTTGATTCCCAAAATAAGATAGTAACGCTTATCTCAATTCCCCGGGATTTATGGGTAAAACTTCCTATTGAAGGGTTATCAAATCAAAAGATCAATACGGCTTATCAGATTGGTATGGACGATCGTAATTATCCCAATAAACCTGATCAGTATAAAGGTGAAGCTGGGGCAGGAGACCTGGCAAAAAAGACGGTAGAACAGGTAGTCGGGATGCCGATTGATAACTTTGTCGCGATTGATTTTGACGGATTCAAGCATACGATTGATTCATTGGAGGGTGTAAATATTAATGTTGAGACAGCTTTTGATGATTATTCATATCCCATTGAAGGAAAAGAGACAGAGCCATGTGGACATAGTGATACTGAGATAGCGTCATTTTCAGCAGAACTTGCGACAGGCAGTGCTACCATGGATGAATCGGAGATTTTCCCCTGCCGGTATGAACATTTACATTTTGACAAAGGACTGCAACATATGGATGGAACACAGGCACTCAAATATACGAGGTCTCGCCATTCTCTTCAGGATGGTACTGATTTTGGTAGGGCAAAGCGCCAGAGAAATCTTTTGGTTGCGGTAAAACAGCGCGTATTTGATATTGGATTTATTACAAAAATCATACCTTTTATGACATCCTTAGGTGAAGATTTTCGTACGGATATGTCCTTACAGGATGTAGAATTTTTTCTCAAGCAATCAAATGTCTTTAAAAACTATACGATCAAAAATTTAGCATTGACAGACCAGAATTATCTCACCGATGGATTTTCTGATGACAAACAATCCATCCTGATGCCCAGAAGCGGTATCGGACAATGGGACTCAATTCATAAATGGATTGCCTTTTCGTTAAATCCCAACAGTATTATTACTGATCCGGTTATCCAAGTTGATAATGGGACGAAAACTCCCGGTCTTGCACTGTTAGCTGTCAATGAATTGAAAACAAAAAAGTATTCAGTATTACCTCCCGGTACTTTTGATGATCAGTCACTCACCAGAACAAAAATCTATACTATTTCTAATGTAGATAAAAAGGTCATACAGTCATTACAGACAGAATTTAACGCAGAGGTAGCTATGGGTCAGAAGAATTCTAATTCTCCCTATGATCTTCTCATTGTTATTGGTAAAAATTATGTACAAAAACCAACAGTGAGCAAATCCCCTACAAAAATAACTCCTTGATTTTGCCTGAGTTAATCTCTTGCAATTAGAATTCTTCATGATACAATCGTAAGGTTGCATGGCAGTTATTGTAGTTCTTGGTTCTCAGTGGGGAGACGAAGGGAAAGGAAAAGTCATAGACGCGTTATCCCCAACCCTTGATTATGTAATCCGTTTTAACGGAGGCAACAACGCAGGCCATACGGTAATTAACGAATACGGTAAATTTCCCCTTCATCTTATCCCTTCAGGAGTTTTTTCCAAAAAGGCAACGTCATATATCAGTAACGGTGTCGTAATCGATGCACAAGTTTTGGTTGATGAAATCAAGTTATTGAAAGAAGCAGGTATACAGCTTGATAATCGATTCTTTATTTCTCCCCGTTGTCATCTGATTCTCCCTTACCATAAGCTTTTTGACAAACTTTTTGAAGAGGCCAAAGGAAAAGCAAAAACTGGTACCACAGGACGGGGAATCGGTCCTGTATACGCGGATAAAGTAAGTTACAACGGTATTCGTATATCTGACTTTTTAGACAAAAAGAGATTTGCACAAAAACTTGAGATACAATTGCGTGTGAAAAACAAAATTCTAAAAGCTTTTTCCCAAAAACCGCTCAATCAAAAAGAAATAGAGAAACAGTATGCTCCTTTAAGAAAAATTATTGCGCCTTTTGTCAAAGAACTTTTCTCCCGGCTTCACACAGATTTGAAAACGAAGAAAACATTTCTTTTGGAAGGAGCACAAGCGGTATTTTTGGATAATGATTGGGGCACGTATCCATTTGTCACTGCATCAACAATAGTACCGGGAGGAATTAATGCTGCAGCGGGTATCGCGCCTCGTGAGATTACAGAAACGATTGGGGTAACCAAAGCCTATACAACACGAGTAGGCGCAGGTCCTTTTCCGACAGAATTATTTGATAAAGATGGAGAAAAACTGCGTGAGATTGGTCAGGAATATGGGACGACAACCGGACGACCTCGCCGCTGTGGTTGGTTTGATGCCGCGCTGGTACGATTTGCCGCAGAGTTGTCGGGATTTACCTCGCTTGCTTTAACCAAATTAGATATATTGGATAGTTTTCCAACGATTAAAATTTGTATAGGCTATACCTACAATGGGAAAAAAGTGAGCTACTATGATGGTGATGATGTCTTTTTATCACAGGTAAAACCTGTCTACAAAACAATGAAGGGCTGGAAACAATCAACACAGGGGATAACCAATTACAAAGATTTACCGAAAAATGCAAAGATGTATATCGCAAAACTGGAAAAACTAACCGGAGTATCGGTTAAGTATATCTCCACGGGTCCCAAGCGTGAAGCGTTGATTATACGCTAAGAATTATCTATCTATTCCTCCAAATCTTGAAATTCCGGGAAGATTGGTTCTTCAATCCCATGTTTCATTTGATGACGGAGTTGATCTATTGAATATGCTGCTCGTGGGTATAGATCAAAACCTTCAGGGGTCAAGGCTGCATCTGGTCTTCTTTCTCTTTGTTGTCTTGCCGCTAGTCGTTTAACCGATTCTTTTGCTAGCTCTGCAAAATAGTTAGATCCTTGATATTTTTCTGCCACATAATTATTCTAAAGCGAGAAGGGTAGACAATCTGTAGTCCACATTACCGATTCAGGGATCTGTTATAATAATAGTATGGAATACTTTTTTGAAGGATTATCAAAAGGAATTACTACCTTTGCTTTGGGTATAACCTCACTTTTGCCATTTGCCTCACATACCCAAATCCAACCGGTCGTTACTCAAGAGCATGTAACTGTGTCTCCCCAAGAGACTATAGCTATCAAAAAAACTATTACTGCTATGGGTATGAATATAACTATTGATATGACTACTCCTAAAAACGGCGGACCCCTCACCGGGAAAATAAGCGGGGACTGTAATGGAACAATCACAGGAAATTATGCCGGCCCGTCACAGAAGGATTTTACAGGTACAGGTGCGATATCATGCCCGCTGGGAATACTGACTGTAGATGGAAATGTTGTATTTAAGGGCATTTTGGATCAGGATACCCGTCAGGCAACGATCCATTATGATGCTACCACAACTACCGGTATGTCAAAATCCGGTACGATCGCCGTATCTTTTTAGTTTCCTTCCTCTTTTTCTTACAAATTTTTAAATGAATTTTGATTGAAAAATATATTCTTGGATAGTAAGGTAAAAGGTATTATGAGAATTATTCTGATGATACTTTTGAGTGTAGTCATAGCGATATCTGCGGGATTAGGAAGTGTAAAGTCTGCACATGCATGGTATTCATATCCAACGTATTATTATCCGGTAAGCTATTATTACTATCCGACCTATTGGTATTACCCTGTTACGTATACCTACTATCCTTATTATTATTCCTACTCATACACCTATCCAGTAAGTAGATATTGTCGGGGGAGATGCTAAAAGTGACCTTCTATAGGATCCAGAAGATTAATACATTTGGAGATAGGGGTTAGAAAATCCTGGTTGTTGAGGATAATAATTTGCCGGGGTCTGGTATGGTTGTTGATAGGGACCTGGTTGACCTCCGCAAGGCAAGGGGGCGGCACAGGGTTGTTGATAAGAACGATAAAAATCCATGATATATTTTTGATATGCGGCCAAATATGCATAATATTGTCTATAGTAGTCATTTGCGTATGGCTGAGGACCCGGAAATGGGTTAGGAAGACCAATGGGTTGATTATAAGGAGCCTGAGGTCCCGGATAAACCTGGGCAAAGGCTGGTTGATTTCCGACACCAACTGTAATAAGGACTGCAAGGACGATTGAAAGTAATATTTTTCTCATAGGTTTCTTTTGTGGCAACAGTATAACACATCTTGCTGTAAATTGCTAGAGGCTGTAAGAAAGGCGGTTTTTGTGCTCTACATACTGATATCTAGGACTTATTTCACGATTTTTTCCCAGGGGAACTGTGACCTTCCAAAATGTCCGTATGCTGCGCAAGGTAGGTAAAGAGGTTGTTGTAACGCAAGACCCTTGAGAATGCCTTCTACCGAACAATCGAGGAGTTTTTTCATAAATTCTATGAGTGCTTTTTGTGAAACGGTATTGGTATCAAATGTTTCAACTTCTTGCATGAGCGGTTCTGCTCTACCAATAACATATGCCAGTCGTACCTCTGCCTGCTGCGCCAATCCATGAGCAACAATATTTTTTGCTAAATACCTGGCAGCATATGCTCCTGAGCGATCAACTTTGGTTGGGTCTTTTCCTGAAAAGGCTCCTCCCCCAACTCTGGCATACCCTCCATAGGTATCCACAACAATCTTTCTGCCTGTTACTCCTGTATCAGCTGCGGGACCGGAGAAATGCCAGACACCCGTCCCATTTACCAGGACATCTTTTTCATGTGTATTGTATCCGTATTCTTGCAGTATCGGTATAACAACCTGTTTGTAAATGTCGTGCTTTACTTGCTGGAGTTGTACCATATCACTATGGGGAACAGCCAGTATTACCCGATCTACTGCAACGGGTTTGCCTTTTTGATAGCGAACTGTTACCTGGCTTTTGCCATCCGGTAGCAAATATGGCAGTTTTTTTGACTCTCTCAGGGTATCAATTTGGCGGCAGAGGGCATGGGCAAGCATAATCGGAAGCGGCATGTATTCTTTGGTTTCTTTACAGGCATACCCAAACATCATTCCCTGATCCCCGGCTCCTTTTTTTTCAACACCAACTGCGATTTCGGGTGACTGTGCATGGACAAACAAAGAAATGGGAGAGTTTGAAGTAAATTTTAATTTTGGGAGTGTATAACCGAGTCTTTTTATTTCTCGTCGGGCTATTTTTTTAAAATTAGGTTTGGCATGAGCCTTTATTTCTCCGGCTATTGTGATTTGGTTTTGGGTAACAAGTGTTTCTATTGCGACTTTACCGTTTTTATCTTGGGAGAGAACATCATCAACAATTGCGTCACTTATTTGGTCACATACTTTGTCAGGATGTCCTGCGCATACGGACTCTGAAGTAAAATAATTTCTCATAAAAAAACCTCTCATGCGAGAGGTTTTGGTATTTTGCTCTCGCCGCATCTCCAATTATTTGGAACTGGCACCGTAAATACTTCGGTTGCCGGATAGCATTTCATCTATCACTCTTGATGTTAGAAGCAGTATAAATGAAGAAAGCATAGTATGCAAGAGATCAAAAAAAATGAGGCACTTTATTTAATTTTGAGGAGTTCGACTTCAAAAATAAGGGTTGCAAAACCTGGGATTGCATCTCCCGCTCCGTATTTTCCATATCCTAATTGATAGGGAATAGTCAGTTTTCTTTTTCCTCCTACTTTCATACCTGGTACTCCCATATCCCATCCCTTGATAACATACCCAACTCCTATTTTTGTCTCAAATGGTTGATTGCGGTCATGTGATGAATCAAATTTGGTCCCATCTTCAAGCCAGCCCGTATAGTGCATCACAACAGTATCTCCATCTTTTACTGCCGGGCCAGTACCCTCCTTGAGATCTTCAATTTTTAGCTCTTGTTCTTTTTCTTCCATGGAGTAAGTATAACACTTTTTTTGAGTGCTGGACCATTGAAATCCCGATGTGTCTACCTAGCACACACCGGATGTGTGTAAATAAGGTATAATCCTTGTGCTATGATTGAAACAAATAAAACACTTCAAATAATTCCGATTCATGTTATTGATCCGCGTCTTGAAAAAGAACACGCGATTCATATTGGAGAAGAATTGGAGTCTTTGATTACAACGCTGGGGGCAACGATTGTACAGCGGGTGGTACAGAGAATGGATCGGCCTGATCATGCAACGTATATTGGAAAAGGAAAAGCAGCAGAAGTTGCAGAAATAGTAAAACAAAAACAGGTTGATGTAGTAGTTTTAAATGCCATGGCCAAGCCGGGGCAGATCCATAATCTGAAAGGTATATTACAAAAAGAAAATCCTCAGATTGATGTATGGGATCGGGTAGATTTAATACTGCATATTTTTGATAAACATGCCACAACTACTGAAGCAAAATTGCAAATAGAACTCGCCCGCATGAGGTATATGGGACCACGAATTTACGGAATGGGCTTTGTCATGTCACGACAAGGCGGCGGTATCGGTACAGTGGGAGTTGGAGAGACCAATACAGAGCTGATGAAACGTCATTGGCGGGATGAGATAAAAAAGATTACAGAGCAGCTTGCAAAGCTGGGCAAAACCCGGGAGCAGCAATTGGAACGAAGAAAACGAGCCGGATTCAAAACTGTCTCAATCATCGGATATACCAATGCAGGGAAAAGTTCTCTGTTTAACAAACTCAGTGGGAAACATAATCTGACTGAGAACGCGCTTTTTGCGACACTGGATAGTGCTGTTGGCAAGATATATCTTCCTCAGTTAAAAAGTGAGATCCTTATTACAGATACCATAGGGTTTATTCGTGATTTGCCGCCTCGTCTTATTCAAGCATTCAAGTCCACCCTGATGGAATCGCTCCATGCAGATGTTTTGCTTCATGTTATTGATGTATCAGATCCAGAGCGGGATATAAAAATCCAGGTAGTCAATGATATTCTCAAAGAAATGGGAAGAAATACCGATAATGTTATCTATATTTTTAATAAAACAGATCGGGTACCGGATTTGGATACCAAAGAATTACTGGAACAATACCGTATGTATTCCCCTTTGTTTGTCTCTGTCAAATCAGGGGAAGGAATCCCAGCCATTCTGGAAACCATCACCCACAATCTCTCCGCACAATAACTATTCTTCTCAATCCGAATCCCAAGGGTCAACTCTGCTATAATCGTTTTATGAAAACTGTTGGTGTTATTGGAGGACTCGGTCCGCAGACCACTGCTAACTTTTACCTGGAAGTAGTATTTTCAACTTTTGAGAAAAATAAAGAAACAAGACCGCCTATGCTTATTTGGAATGTTCCGCTTCCTTATAAAATAGAAGAAGACTTCATTGCAAAAGCTGAGGGTGAAGAAAAATATCTTCCTTATCTTTTGGATGCAGCCAAACGCCTAGAAGATGGGGGAGCAGATTTTATTGTAATACCCTGTAATTCTGTCCATATTTTTATTAAAGATATAATAAAGGCTGTTAAAATCCCAGTTTTAAGTATAATTGATGAAACAGTACGGTTTTTGGAAGAGAAAAGAATAACAGACGTTGGAATATTAGCAACTTCAGCAACCATTCGTAAACAGTTGTATGACCAAAGACTTGCGGAAAAAGGTATTACCATCCAGACTCCAGGTGAAGAAGATCAGTCAAGAGTAACTGCTATTATCAATCATCTTGTTCATAGCAAACATACTCAAAAAGATAAAGAAGAACTATTGCAAATAATTGAAAGTTTTTCTTCTCAAGGACTCAAGACGATAATTCTTGCTTGTACAGATCTACAACTTATTGTTCCAAAACATGAAGAGATACAGATCTACGATACAATGGAAATACTTGCACAAGCCACAGTTAGGGAAGTACTTCGATAAAAGTTTTTATATAACGTTACTTAAAAGGAAAGGTGATAAAATGGTGTATGCTTCAAAAAAGTATTGTTTTATTTTGTGGAATTGTCATCGGTATCATTCTTGGGATTTTTATCACTTTTTATACACCTTTTAAGAATAACTCATTTGATTTCCAGGATATTATTGCGAAAAAGCAGGTGATTGGATTTTTACCGTATTGGCTCGTTGGAAAAGCAAAAACTGACTATTCATCATATATAACCACGCTTACTTATTTTGGGCTCAATCTTGGGAGTGACGGAAGTATTTTAAAACTGGCAAATGAGCAGGAAGAAGAACCGGGGTGGCATGCGCTTTTCTCAGGCAATTTAGATCCTTATTTATCCTCTGCGAAAAAAAATAATGTTTCTTTATCCCTTCTTATTTTCAACGGCGATAGTGATTCAATAGACCAATTAGTAAGTGATCCCATACCTCACGCAAAACGTTTGGTAAGAGATGCCGAGCCAATTATGAAAAAATATGGTTTTACCGATCTTAATTTAGATATTGAAAGTACCCAGCAAGCATCCGATGAAGCCAGAATGCATTTCAGACAGTTTTTACAAACAGTTAAAGAAGAGGTAGATGCCAGAAAGCTGGGGACACTGACTGTTGAAGTAAGCGGGCAGGATCTTATTAAAAAAACATTAATTGATCCGAAAATTACCGGTGAGATTGCCGACTCTGTTGTGGTTATGGCTTATGACTTTCATTATATTGGTTCATATGTTACTGGCCCTGTTGCTCCTCTGGGTGGTGCAGGTATAACAGCAGAGTATGATACCCAGACGGCTATGCAAAAAGCATTGGAAGTAATTGACTCCCGCAAACTCATTTTGGGTGTTCCTCTCTACGGGTATGAATGGGAAACAATTGATTCAAATCCTCACTCAGTTGTTTTGCCCGGTAGCGGATTAACTGCCAGTAGTAGTCGGGCGCAAGAGCTTGCATCATACTGTACAACATGTAGTGCACATTTCGATCAGGATGCCCAGGAATCATATATTACGTATCAGGATACGGATACGGGTACCTTTCACCAGTTGTTTTATCCAACAGCACAGTCGACTCAGGCAAAAATCGATTTTACTCGGAACAATAAATTAGGCGGTTTGGCTCTCTGGGCACTGGGATATGAAAGCAGCACAATTTTAGATCCACTCAAGGGGTATAAATAGTTAAAGGGTATCAAGGGTAAGTAATTTTCAATTTAAAATTATAAATTTTCATTGAATAGTAAATGTTTAAAGTTTTAAATATTTCAAATTAAGATTTCATTTAAAATTGAAAACTTAAAATTGAAAATTGCCTTGTGCCATAGCTATATACAAATGTTGGGATAATTAACTGCTAACTGCTAACTGCTAACTGCTAACTGCTAACTGCTAACTGCTAACTGCTAATTGATAGTGGCTGTTTTGGTTTCGTTATCAAACGTGAGGGTTTCTCCTTCTGAAACAGTAAGGACATTACTCAGATAATCTACATCGTTGTAGGCTGCTGTTATTGATCCTTTTATTACAGAAATAGTAAGCAGTGAGCCGGTGTCGTCAATTGACGCAGAAATTTCCCCCTCATTTTGTTTGAGAATCATTCCCAGGATTCGAAGAGAAAGCGGTGTTGTTCCTGACTTTTTATAATCTGCTTTGCCTTGTCGTTGTAGGACGACGAAATTATCGGGTAACGTCTGAATAAATTCAATCTCAGTATTGGGAGAAGCAGAGATGCTTACGGCATTTGGAAATTCTATCGTAGCTCTTCCGGTATCTTTTGTAATTATTATCTCACCTTGTTGTAATGATACCGGTTGGGTAAGGAGAGCCGGCATAGTAGCTATTCGTGATTGCCACTCTAAAGATCCGGTAAAAGAAATAGTCCCTTTCAAAGATTTACTGGGAGCCTGCTCCAGAGAAAATCCACCCGAGGTTGCAATAGGACTGATGAGTGGTTCTTGTTTTTGAGCAGTAGGCCTATTGAATATGGCGATAACTAGTACTGCGGCAACAATAATAGCAGCAAAGAATAAGAGAGTACTTTTCATGGTAATAAAAGATATCGTTAATAATACCATATCAATTGTACCGGAAAGGTTAAAAATACCTAGAGGCTGTTATTTGCTTGTTTGAAGGGAAATTTGGTATAATGAAGGAGATTTATAACCCTCCAAAAACGCCTTGAGTCACCCACGAGGTGCCAAAAGGAAACCTGGGAGGGTGTTTATATATTATGAAGATAAGGAATGTGGCTATTATTGCTCACGTTGACCACGGAAAAACTACGTTGGTGGATGCGTTGTTAAAACAATCCAAAACTAAGCTCAAAAAAGATGTATCCGAGACTCTTATTATGGATAGTAATGAGCTGGAGCAGGAGCGTGGAATTACTATTTTTTCCAAAAATGCCTCAGTTATCTGGCACGATCCTGTTCTCACCGGAGCAGATCCTGAAGGAATCAAAATCAATATTATTGATACTCCAGGTCATGCTGATTTTGGTGGAGAAGTAGAACGGGTATTGAAAATGGCAGATGGAGCCCTGCTTCTTATTGATGCCAAAGAAGGACCGATGCCTCAGACTCATTTCGTGCTTAAAAAAGCCCTGGAATTGGGACTAAAGATCATTGTTGTAATCAACAAAATAGACAAATCAGACGCTCGTGTCCATTATGTGCTAGATAAAACATTGGATCTTTTTCTGGCGCTTGGTGCAGATGACACAATCGCTGATTTTCCTATCGTGTATGTATCCGCAAAGCTTGGCAAAGCAGGTCTTGAGGATGATTTGAGCAAAATGACAGATATTAACCCTGTTTTTGAGACAATTGTCAAAGAAATTCCCGCTCCCAAAGATAATCCCAATAATCCACTGCAAATGTGGATAACAACGCTTTCTTCAGATCTTCACAAAGGTAGAGTTGTTACTGGGAGAATTTTTGAAGGAAAAATGAGCGCAAATCAAGAGATTATGCATATTGCAAGAGATGGGCAAATGAAAAAATTCCGCATTACTTCACTTATGACTTTTGAAGGGTTAGACCGAATCGAAGCAGAACAAGCACAGGCCGGAGATATCGTATCAATTTCAGGAATTCCCGACGCCACTATTGGAGAAACTATTGCCGATATTGATAATCCTATTGCTTTGCCCCTTTTAGATATTGAGGAACCGACTATTCAAATGTCATTTTCAGTTAATAGTTCACCATTTGCGGGACAAGAAGGAGAATTTAAAACTTCGCGTGAGATTCGAACACGACTCTATAAAGAATTAGAAACAGATACGGCGCTTCGAGTCGAAGATGATGGTGTGGGAGGGTGGATGGTATCGGGGCGAGGAGAACTGCATATTGCTATTTTTATTGAAAGACTTAGACGTGAAGGATATGAATTTCAGGTAGGGAAACCAAAAGTCATTGATCGAGTAGTTGAAGGGAAAAAGATGACACCATTTGAAAAAGTATTTATTGAAGTGCCGATTGACATGAGCGGTGTAGTCATGCAGAAAATGGGATCGAGACGTGGCATGTTGCAGGATATGAAACAGGATGATAATACTACTTTTTTGGAATTTATTATTCCTACTAAAGGGTTATTTGGGTATCGAAGTGAATTTATTACCGATACCAAAGGGATGGGAATTATGAATACCATGTTTTTGGAATATCGACCGGATGACGGATTTAGTGTGAAGCGTGAACAAGGATCACTTGTCGCCCATGAGAGTGGCGTTAGCAATTTGTATGGACTCGTGAATGCACAAGACCGAGGGACATTGTTTATTGGACCCGCTACCCAAATATATAAAGGAGAAGTGGTAGGCCAAAATGCTCGTCCTGATGATATGAGTATCAATGTTTGCAAAACCAAACAACTCAGTAATATGCGCTCAAAAGGAGAAGGGACAAACCTGAAACAAAATACTCCTAAAATCATGGGACTTGAAGACGCATTGGAATACATCGCTGATGATGAATTGGTAGAAGTAACACCAAAAAATATCAGAATCCGAAAAAAGATTCTGGACGAAGTAGAAGCACGACGCCTCAAATCACAAGGGAAAATGTAATCTTCAAAAGTAAATAGAGTATAAAAAGTAAAAGAAAGTAGAAAAAAGAATATACCTCTGCTATCATAAGCTCATGAAAGGTAAAAGTTTTATGACGTGGGAAGAATGTGAAAATGAAATTGAAAAACTCTCTACCAAAATAGATATTACGCCGGATATCGTTATTGGAATTGTGAAAGGTGGGATTATACCTGCCCGATTATTGTCGAGGAATTTGGAAGTAAAAGATATGTATTGTTTAACGGTCAAAAAAATAGGGGAGGATAGAAAAGTAACAACAGACATTGTAGAAAATATTTCCGGGAAAGATATTTTACTCGTTGAGGATATGCTTGAGACGGGAAAGAGTTTGATTGTTGCAAAGAAATATCTTGAAGGAAAAGGAGTCCGTGTGACAACAACCTGTTTGTATACAATGCCGATCACCCAGATAAAACCTGATTATTTTCTGAAAGAAGTAACTGAGGTTAAAGTATTCCCTTGGGAGTGATATGAAATTGATGACATATAACATTTTGGATGGAGGAGCAAAGAGATTACCCACAATTGCTCAAGTAATCAAGCAGCGGTCGCCGGACTATTTAACTATTAACGAAGCAAATATGTTTTTAGATAAAAATATTATCAAAAGATTTGCTGATACTACACAATTACCTTTCTTTGATGTGGCACAGTCTAGCGAATTTGATTATCATGTAGCAATCTTTTCCAAATATCCCCTCAAAAAAGTTTTTAAACTAAATAATTTCATGCGGGCTTGCATGGTAGCTCTTATTGATTCTCCGCTTGGAGAACTTTCTATTGCCAGTCTACATTTGGCCCCTTACTCTGAAGACATACGACTCAAAGAGATTGATACCGTTCTTTCATTTCAAAATAATTATAAAAATTCAATTCTTATGGGAGACTTTAATTCATTGTCACCAAGAGATAATTATAATCCGGAGATTGTTGAATCTTTCAATACTACCCAATTGAAAAAGTTTGCAGATAGGGGGAAGCTTCGTTTTGATGTAGTAGAAAAAGTTTTTAGATCAGGGTATATTGATGCAGCGCTCGATTTTATGAAAAATGGTGAAAATACTGTTCCCACCCCATCAAGCACAGATGCGGCTCATGCAGCTTTGCGATTGGATTACATTTTTCTCTCTACATTATTGGGTCCTTATCTCAAAGAGTATCACGTAATAAAAAATGAATTAACAAATGTAGCCTCTGATCATTTTCCAGTTTGCGTAACACTAACGTAATTTCACTTTCATTGAGTCATAGAAAATGTCGAAAGCATAGTCTCAAGTGCTTGTTTTTCTTTTTGAAATTCCTGCGGTATCTTAGTATTATCATAAACCAGAATAAATCGATACATTATATTATCTTTTGTAGTTACATACCATGTATTTTTTTCTTTCTTATTATCAAATTTTGTCCAGGAGATCTTATTTATAACAACTTGGGTGACGGCAGTTGAATTTATAACCAGTACTGAGTTTATTTTTTCCTGATCTTCTTTTACAATAGTTGTCAGAAAATCGATGGAAGCATGAGCATATGAATTTCTTTTGAGGCGGAATTGATTGAAGAAACGTATGGTACTACTGGTGGAGATTTGAGAAGGATCGACGGAGGGAGAAAGTGTGCAAGGAGATATAAAAGTATAATGATATGTTTTACTTGATATCTTGATACTTTCTCCATTTGCCTTTTGGAACAGTATGTCGTTATTGCTTGTATTAAATGGAATAGAACAATGAGAAGGAGTATGTGCCGTAACAAAACTATTGATGGCAGCAGAAATAAATGGAGAGATCAACACAAGTCCTATCAATACGCAAAGAACAGTAGCTCCGCCTATCCATATACGGGTAGGAATTTGAGAAAAGAGAGAAGGATCATTAGTCTGAATAAGAGCATGATCGACATCTTCTGCCGGCCACCCTCCAGTTACGAGCTTGTATCTGATTTGGTTATCTGATAAATTGCTCTTTCGGGCTTTTCTAATATATTCTGTTAATTCTTTAGCAACCATATATTATAATATTGATATATCCTGCTCACATAAATAACACCGATTTAACTCAGTGTTATTTATTGAAATACGGATTCTTATCGGGATCTTTTGGAACGCGACTGAGTAAGATCTTTTACCGAAATTGAAAGAGCAATCATAATCGCTCCGGCAATGAGTGCGTAGACACCGATAACCCATGTAAAAGCGAGAGTACCAGCTACTGGATACCTCAACACAATAATTCCAGCTACTACACTCAAAACTCCGATTACAATAAGAAGAAGTTTATGGGTATCTGTATACATGGGAGCAAATGCTGAAATGACGCCCAATACCCCGCGCACAATAAAGGTAAATCCAATAAGAAGAACCAATATAGCAATACTTATTCCTGGGTTATTGAGTGCATAGACACCTGCAGAAACTTCTACTATTCCTAAGACCAAAGTTAAGAACCAGTATTGATGATCTTTGGTTCCAATAACACTATGTATAATGTTTAAAACTCCGGAAAGTAAAATATAAATCGCAAATATGAAAACAAGTGTTACAAAAGTAAGTCCTGGCCAAGCGATTGCTACAAATCCGAAAAGAATAAGAAAAAGTCCTTGCAGGAGAAGGAGCCACCATAAGTTTTGTAATTTCATGTACTCACCTCCTTTCTAATTGAAGAGTTATAGAAATAGTAGAGGAGAATTGCAGGATTGTCAATAATAATAAATACAAAATACATTTTCCGTTTCGTTTTGTTGACTTAAAATGATGGAATTAATACAATGCTTGTATGCAAAAATATTTTATACCAATAACAATTATTGTTGTGCTTTTCATGGGAATGGCAGCTCTCTCCTTTTTTAACCATCCTGAATTGAAACATGTTCATTATCATGCCGGTTTTCAAGTCTATGTAAATGGAAAACAAGTTGACTTTGCCAAACCTGAATATATGCATGAAAAACCATGTACTGTTGCAAAAAATGTAGAACATGAAGACGAACAGATAGAAAAAGCTCATTTGCATGAGTTGGTAGGTGATGTGGTGCATGTACATCGGGAACCGGTGTATTGGAGTGATCTTTTTACTAATTTAAAATATTCTTTTGATACATCAAAACCGATGAGTGCGTATATAAACGGAAAAAAAGCACCTGATTTTCTTTCTGTGCAAATTCATCCATATGACAGTTTGATAGTTCTGGTGGGTAGTCACGGCAATAGCAAGAGTTATCTTAAAAATGAAGTTACCAAACAATATATACAGTCAATTGAAAAACACAGTGAGCAATGCGGAATATAACTACTAACTTCTAACAATTAAAGTAAATTGCATAATGCTTGAGTTTTGATATCTTGACAAAGGTAGCGAATTTTTGGAGAATGAGCAATATAGATGAGCACTAAATTTTTGCTTGGCATCATTATTCTTCTTCTGATTATTATTGGAATTATCGGGTGGTTTTCTGCAAGTGGTACGAAATCTCCTATTACTATTATTCCCCAAAACACAAAAAATAATGTTTCAGGTATTGATGGAGTAATTGATTTGGATGGGGATGTACCAGAGGGTTCAACAATTTCTATAGGAGCACGAAAACTTGGAGCACGGCAATTTAATATCGTTGTAACCCAGGTGCCGGCAAAAGATCGAGCAACATGGAGTTGGGAGGGCGCTGAGTCAGGAGTTACTTATGAACTTCAAGCATATGTCATGCAAAACAATGCCGCTACTACTCAATCAAACATTACCCAAATTGTGGCACCAACCGATAACGCATCACTTAGAATTTTAGCAGTAGAAAAGCCCGCACAACCGAAAAAAACAACGATAGTAGGAGCACTCAATATAAACGGTTATATCCCATCGGGAAGCACGATAACAATACAAGCCAAAGAAGCAGGAAGCAGCGATTACCAAACAATCCAATCAGATCTTGCACCTACTGATGGCAGTACGTGGAGTTGGACAGATGCTCAAGAAGGAGTTAAATATACAATCCGACCGATTCTTGTACAAAATGGAGATACAATCGTTACGGGATCAACGATCCAAACCGCAGGGCCTGCTGATGACGAAACACTTACTATTAACTCCACAGTTACTCCACCCGCGCCAGCTGTTGCCGCTGCTCCGTCAAAAGTTAGCCTTTCAGGTACTATCAATTTCAACGGGAACATACCAAATAATGCAACAGTTAGTCTGGGAGTACGCCGCAGTGGTGGAGGTACCTTTAGCCAAGCAGCATCAGGACTTTCTGCAGGAAACGGTATGAATTGGAATTGGAACGGTGCAACTGCAGGAGTATCATATGACGTTCAGGCATATTTATGGGTCAATAATCAACCATTTTCACAATCTCAAGTTTTGACAATTGCCGCCCCAGCATCCGGAGAAGTACTTACAATACAAGCTCCAAGCACAGGAACTCCTGGCAATACTATTACTGCCAATTGTAGCAATCAACAGCAGGGAAGTATGCGTGAAGCGACTATCAATTATAATACGAAAGCCAATCTTGCAAACGTACAACAATATCTCGTAACAATAGGTACCTCAAGTAATGCAAATAATACTATGAATTCTGTGGTTACCCCAAATAATCCCGGTGCCAACCAGAATTTGAATACCGGTTTTATTCTCAACTCTGGTACGACATATTATGCACAATATGCCTATACGACGTCACAAAATAGTAATAATTGGTCAGCATTTTCTCCCTCTGTAACAGTAAAGTGCCAATAGGTTGCGGTGTTCTCTTCAGAGCGCGTTGTTCACGGTTTCTTCTTAAAAGGTGATTGACATACCGGGCTGTTTTCAATTCTCTTACACTGTAATAGTTGTAGATTTACATTTCTTTGCTACTCTAATTTGACAAAGGAGGTGAATGAGGCACTATGAGTCTGAAAGTAGTCTTGAAAAAAATATCAATTCCCGT
This sequence comes from uncultured Gammaproteobacteria bacterium, assembly GCA_964497535.1. Classification (GTDB taxonomy): domain Bacteria; phylum Patescibacteriota; class Microgenomatia; order Levybacterales; family UBA12049; genus CAZCCG01. The sequence goes on along the minus strand of CAZCCG010000002.1, from coordinate 162,870 downwards.
TATCGCGTTTTTGTTGTTAATCGGAGGAACTCTCCAAACTCCTTCGTCAGCGTATGCAGCATGTCAGGCACAAGCGGCTAGTCCAGTTACAGCTGTTACTGGCCCACAATCGGGAGCTGTAACACTTACGTGGGGACAATCAGGGCCGATAACGAACTATTCGCTCGTGTATGGATATAATCCTGGAAATTATCAATTTGGCGCAGTCCAGTTGCCGGGAAATGGAAATACACGACAATATACTGTAGCTTCCTTAACACCGGGAACAAAATATTATTTCCAACTATGGTCATATTGCGAAGGAAACAATAATTCCGGCATGCAAGGTGGTCCTGCAACCCCTTCCATTGAGGTGAGCGGTACCGGAGCAGGTCAAGCTCCAGCTATGATGAATACTACTGCAAGTAATACAACTACAGGGCAGTAATAGTTCATCAAAAAATGAGCCACAAAAGGCGCACTCAAATAGAAATAGTAGTGCGCTTTTTGGTGAGATATCAGGAGCATACTATCTAATTTACTTTTTTCTTACCCCTACCATGTTTCTTTCTAACAGACAAAAGGTATTATACCGTAGCAATGAACAAGAACAATTGATTGTCATTGCAGAATATTTTACATGATAGGTAATACAGAAAAGGAGGTGAATTATTAATGAGAAAAACACTTGCAACTTCTGCAGCCATTGCTGCATCAGCACTTCTTTTAACTGCAGGAGTAGTATTAGCACAGAGTACAACTCCAGGTATGGGTAACAATAGTTCTACTTATAACAGCTCAAATTCCAATATGAGTGGTAATACCGGGGTCGGGACTACCAATAATGGGAGTAGTATGAATGGTTCAGCCGGATCATCAAATAATGATACTAACTCAAACGATTTCAAACCGGGAGTTGGTGGAGGACCGGGAACTATGCCAAATAGCGCTCCTTCAACAGGATTGGGCGGTAGTCAATAAAAATCTGTCCAACAAATGCTTGATAGGTACTGATACTCAACAGTACCTATTGGCATATAAAATATGAAAAAAGTAATGATTATATTCTTCTCCCTTTTGGTTGGGATAATAATTGGGTGGGGAGGAGGCACTACTCTTGTATATCTTCGAAACAATCCTGGCAGGATGGGAATGGCATCCTCAATAGTATTTGCTCCCCATGTTATTCAGCATCCGCAGATACTCTCCATCCCTCGTCTTGGTATTACAGCAAAAATAGAAGCAGTGGGGTTGGATTCTGTAAAGAGAATGGATGTACCCAAAGATACGAATAATGTGGGATGGTATAAGTTGGGATATAAGCCGGGAGAGGTGGGGAATGCCGTTATTGATGGGCATGTAGATTCTCTCACGGGACCTGCTGTTTTTTATAACCTTTCACAACTTGAAAAAGGGGATAGTATCATCATACAGGGTGATAACAAACAACTATATTTTATCGTTACGGCAAAAGAAACATACCAATATGATCAATTTCCGGTCAACAAAGTTTTTGGCACAAGTTCTAACCCACGGTTAAATTTAATTACATGCAAAGGTACATTTGACCGATTGAAAAAAAATTATTCTCAGCGTCTAGTAGTTTATACCCAACAAAAATACGAAGATAGGAATATATTTCAACAGTATCTTAGCCGGTAATTCTTTTAACCCACGGAAGGGTATGGATAATCCATGCAGCCAAAAATGAGAGAATGGCAACTGTTACAAAAAAGAATAGATTGTAGAGAATATCAAAAAGTATATTCTCAGGCAATGATTGCAAGAGATTTCTCCCCAGGGTATTCCAAAAAAGATATAAGAATGCTATATGTACAAAAAAAACAAAAAAAGAAAGCTTGGAAAGTAACAGAACTTTTTTCCGCAGGGGCTCCCAGCGAGTGAAAATAGAGAATAGAACAACACTTAATAAAAGAGTGTAACAATAGACAAATGGATGATATTGTGAGTAGATAGCATCTAAGCGATGCGTAGTCAGATATAAATAACCGGATTGAATAGTAAGAAACAACGGCAATAAAAGAAGAGACCATTTTAAGGCGAGACTGTATTTTTTAAAGAAGCTCAAAATAGAAGTTTCATGGTGGCTTGCGATCATTCCCAAAATAAAGATTCCTAAATTAAGCAGTGATACCCGTAACGGATCAGCCAGAGAAAAGCGATGGATATAATAATCATATCCGAGTAGGAATATCTCACTGATGATAATTACCACAAGAAATAGTTTATTTTTTATGAATGAGTAATAGCGATGAAAGAGAGGAAAAAGAGCATAAAAAATGATAAGAGTTGGAATAAAATAAAGTTGATAGGAAGCACTGCCTACCAATAGAGCAAATAAAAAGTTGATAGAAAAAAGAGGATAGTGGAAGATTCCCACCCAATAGAAAAGGCTCCAGAATAAATAAGGGATAATAAGACGCGCTGCTCTACGTTTGAAATAGGTAGAATAATGAAACAGTTCCCGATAATTCAATTCCAGAACAAATCCGGAAATTAAGAAAAAAAGAGGTACAGCAAAACGAAGAGATTGATTGAAAAATAATGTTATGAATTCAGCTGCAATATTATAATGGGTTGCTTCTAGTACCTTTGTAGTAGTATGGATTCCTACAACTGCCGTGATAGCAACAATACGAAGTACGTCAACAGCAAAATTATAAGATGATTTTTGCTCAGCAAGGGAAGGCATACGGTATTGTACCAAACTCTTCGAAATATTGCTGTTGGGCCATGAATTCGAAATTTAAAAACTATTGAAGGAGTTGGGGATTTAGAATGCTTTGGATTGAAGAAAAAGGAATAGCTACCTCAACAGTACCTACATAATCGGGTGCAATAGTAGCAGGGTCAAAGAAAATAATAACGCTATTATCGCTGACTATAATGTTTTGGAGATTTTTTGGATTTGAAAGTCCTTCAGTAATAAATGCTGAAGAGTTGGGGTTTTGCTCGAATTTTTTCGCAAGATCTTTTTGGACATAGTTTGAAAGTACCTGTACATAATTAGAATTTGATTTGAATAACCCACCGGTTGTTATCCTCTTGCCTGAATTAAGATTATAAACTAGTGTTTTGTTATAGGTAATCGGATGGGCGAGAAATTGGGTGTTATAGAAAAAGGTGAAATGAACAGAAACAACTGTTTTTCCCTGTTGGCCGGTTGTATAGACACCATTTATTTGAGAAGCAGGATTTTTGGATGGGCTACCGGTATTATAATCATTAATTTGAGTTTGCATAAAGGTAATGTTGCTATTCACAAACTTTTGAATATCCGTATTTATTGCATTTTGAGCCGAGTTATTTGAATCAGATAAAATCTGCGGATATACCATGGATATAGTAATGTTATTGGCATTTTGTTTTATAGAATTTGAAACTATCGATATATCTTGTGCCGTTACAGTAGACGCAGAAGGTGAAGAAAATAGTGAGGATCTCATTGAGGATTTTGTAACTACGATCCCCAGAACTATTAATAGAATTACTGCTACAACAATTTTTCTATCCATAGTTATTATACTAAACAGTAATGGACAAAAATGCAAGAAGAGATTAGTCCAGTCGGAGGACCGAAACTTTTAATTGCTCGTTTTTATAGTCAAATACAAATGCGATCGGTTTTTTAAAATTATTTTTGATATAGAGATTTTGTTGTTCACTCACTGATGATTCTCCCGAAGCTGCGTAAATAGAGACGCCATATTTGGAAGGAATTTCCGGAATTGTCATAAAATCATGATTTGTTGGTGCTACAACATCCAGTTGTGCGTCACGTGCTGCCCAACCAATTAATGATGCCAAATGACATACCCCGTCTCCAAATAAATATCCATCGGATTTGAATCCTTCCTGGGCATTAAAATGAGCTTTGGTTGTTTTGGTTACTTTGCCTTCAAACTGAGGAAGTACATCATCATGGAAAGCAAACATCTCACCGGGTTGCAGTATAAAATGAGTTTGGAAGGGTTTATTCAGGCTATTCCAATTTATGTCTCTGGGGGAGGCTACTCTCCCGTTCATATAGGCGATATTAAGAAGGATATTATCTTTAAACACATCATTCACACTTGGTACCTGATACCGGTCGGTAAGTGACATTTGATGTGTTGAAAGAACCCTACTTTGAGGGTGTTGCATGGGGTTTATAGGCCCAAACATGAGTCCTGTCAAGACCAAAGTTATAGCTGAAAAAAGTGGTATTAGTATCATAGGCAGAAGACGAAGTATAACATACTATAGGGCTATTGTCAAGACCAGGGATGCTTATTTTAGCCTCACATTGCCTCTTTACACAAGGTGAATTTTGCTCTACTGTAATACTACATGCCCAAAAAACATCATAGTATCCGGCGAAAAACAAAGCGTACCTCACTGTCTCGTGCGTGGGTATTTGGAATCCTTGCTCTACTCAGTATTGGTGTTTTGACAGTGCTTCATGGTACTCCTCCGAAAGCGTTAGTTGCCTCCTGCGCAAATTCTATCAGCTGTATAAAAGATCTCAGTGGGAAACCACAAACAAGTACCCAAGGAATATTTATGGGGAAAAAAGTAGCAGCGCCTTTAATTGTTGCTCAAACCGATACTATGCCTAATGTTTTAGGAGCACAAACGGATAATTCAAAAAAACATATTTACGTTGATCTTTCCTCGCAACATTTGTATGCCTATGATGATGGAATTTTGGATATGGATTTCCCGATATCCTCAGGGAAGTGGTATCCGACACCAGCAGGTGAATTTACGATATGGATAAAGCTTCGTAGTACCCGTATGGCGGGTGGCAATCCGGCTATTGGAACCTATTACAATTTACCAAATGTAGAATATACGATGTATTTCTATAATAATGAAGTACCCAAAACTCAGGGATTTGGATTACATGGAGCATATTGGCATAATAATTTTGGTCATCCGATGAGCCATGGCTGTATTAATATCAGCAATGAAAATGCTAAAAAACTCTTTGATTGGGCAGGTCCAGTGACTGAAGGCTTTACAACCTACGCTACTGATAATAATCCAGGTACGCCGCTTACTGTATATGGGATAACCCCCACGGAGTAGGTATAATCATTCAGAGTTGAAACTGTCTACCGCATTTGCTGTAGACAGATTAGCTAGACACATCAGGAAGCAGGTCTACGGTCTACAGACCCGCTTCGCCTGCGAAGCGAGGCGAGCTACCGTCTCCAGTAAAACTAAACGCTAGACCCTAATAACTATACGTTATACGTTGTTTTACACTTTTCGCTTTTAGCTTTACTCTTTTAGAGGACGAAGAAGGCAAGGATACCACCGATGATTGTGAGGGCTGCCCCAATACTTCCTACCAAAATAACCGGTGAAGTATCTCCTGTAGCCGGCAGTGTGGGTATTGCTGTTGGTACTACTGCTATTTGAGTAGGCCAGGCGGTTGGTTGTACCACTGCGCTTGGAGATGAGTTGGGAGGTGAGTTGGGAGGTGTCGTCGGAGCCGCAGGTGGAGTGCAGCAACTGGCAGTAGAAGGACTATTTTTACATGCGGTTTGGTATTGTGGGAATGCGCAGTATCCTTGGTTATTATTGGTGATAATACAGACTAAACCTGTTTGGCATTTGGCATTTACATTGCAGGGAGTGAAGCCGCAGGCAAGTGTTACTGGAGTAGGGGTAGGTGCTGTGGTAGGTGCAGTTGTGATAACCGGTGTGGGAGTAGTTAACAGGGCGTCTGCTTTACACAGGAGGCTAAAGGTACCTACCCCACCGTTGGTTCCACATGAGTTTGTGGCAAAAACGTCGCACTTATATGTTTTTCCTTGATTCACGGGGAATGTTATTTTGGTAGTACTGCTATTTTGCTGTTCGTTATTTTTAACGACAGTTCCTGTTTCTACTTCTGTGACCTTTACGGTATAGGTGCTTGCCGTAGTAACAGGGGACCAGCTGCAGGAAGCAGTCACATAATCACATGTGCTTCCTACTGTTTGTCCGGTACAATTTGGATAGTCTATTATTACATTCTGTACAGCGTCAGGCGCGGGACAGACAGCAGTAGTAGGAGTAGGGACAGCTTGCGCATTGGATCGGATCTCTTGTTGTTGGTTTGCTACAATTACTGTAAATAAAATACCTCCGAGTAACAGAGTACCAATAATGCCTAAAATAATAACTCTCTGTTTGTTCATGCAATTGTCTGGTTAGAGCTCTCTATCTAGCATAGCTAAGAATTTTTGAAGAGTCAAATAGGAAATTAGTTGCATGAGGTAAGAGCGAAGATATATAATGAAAATGATCTCAGAATGGTAACACAAAGGAAATATCTTCTCTATTTTTCATGGGTGATTGCCCTTTTATCACTGCTCTCCAGTTTGTATATCAGTGAAATATTGCAGTATCCCCCCTGCTCACTCTGCTGGTTCCAACGAATAGTAATGTATCCCTTGGTCTGGTTAATCCCTGCTGGAATTTTAAAAGAAGACAAAAATATCCCTTTTTTTGTTGTACCATTGAGTATTTTAGGAATGATTGTTGCGTTCTATCAGATTCTCCTTCAAGCTAATCTGTTGCCTATTACTATTCCTTGCGGTTCAGAAGTTATATCTTGTGCAACCGTACAGCTTCAGATTTTTGGCTTTTTGACAGTTCCTATGCTTTCTTTTGTAGCATTTACCCTTATTACATTGTGTATGGTACAATTACACAGAATTAACAGGAAAAAATGAAGCAAGATGTAAAAATCATGATTGGAATTGGGATTGTTAGCCTGGTTCTTTTGGGCGGAGCAGTATTTCTGATGGGTGGGAATGCAGCTCCCAACCAAGTCCAAAAAATTGATCCAAAACTTCTGGTTCGCAAGAGTAGCCATACTACAAAGGGTTCTTCCAAAGTTATTATTGTAGAATTTGGAGATTATCAATGTCCTGCTTGTGGAGTAGCAGAGCCGGTTGTTGAGCAAATAGAATCTACGTATGGTAAGAAGATAACCTTTGTGTTTCGAAATTTCCCTTTGACAATGCATAAAAATTCCCATAGCGCTGCCGAAGCGGCCGAAGCGGCAGGGAACCAGGGGAAATTCTGGGAAATGCATGACGTGCTCTATAAAAACCAAAGTGAGTGGAGCGATAGTCCTCAACCCCTTGATCTCTATATAAAGTATGCCCAAAAGCTCGGGTTGGATATTGAGAAATTTAAAACAGAGGTGCAAAATAATGCTTCTGCCAAACGGATTGAGCAGGATATACAGGATGGAGATGCATTGGGAGTAAATGCCACGCCGACATTTTTTGTAAATGGACAAAAGATGGAGGGAGTACCTCAGGTAGCAGACTTCAAAAAGGTTATCGACCAGAAGCTTAGCAGTAAATAATTGAGTTTCGATTTACCGGGGATGGTTTGTAACAGTGAGTTTTTCGTTTTTTTCCTCTCCTCGAAATAACAGATAATAGACTACCGGAATAAAGAATAACATAATTGTTCCTGAGAACGTCAGTCCTGCAATAATCGCTCCTCCCAAACCTCTCCATAAGGGGTCGGTAAGGGTAATAGGAATAAGACCTACGATAGTACAAAAAGAAGTAAGAGCAATTGGTTCAAGTCGTGATGCCGATGCTTCTCCAATTGAGTCAATAAGTGTCAATCCTTCTTTGCTGTTTTGTACGATTCGATCCACAATCAATATAGAATTTTTGACTACTATTCCAAAAAGAGCCAACAGTCCTATGAGAGCCGGAAATGAGAGTGGTATACCCAGGAGAGCAAAGATAATAAATACTCCGGAAATTGACAGAGGAATAACAAGCATAACAATCAGGGCTCTTCGGAATGAAGAAAACTGGACAACCATTGTTATAATGATTAACAAAAATGATAGTATCATAGCTTGTAAAATTGACTGTATGCTATTTTGATTTTCTTCATTTGCTCCTCCAGTCTTCCATGAATAACCGCTTGGTAGATTGAGTCCGGTGTCAGCATACGACTCCAGCTTTTTATTCAGATCCGTAACATTGAATCCTTTGGTTACCGAGGCTGAAATAGAAAGAGTCCGTTTCCCTTCCTCTCGCGTTATTAAAGTCGGGTTTGGTGTGAGAGAAAAAGTCCCTAAGGATGAGATAGGAAGCTTGTCTCCACTTGTATTTGGAATTAGGACTGAATTGACCGAGTTTGCAAAAGCAGAGCCCTGGTAGAATCGCAGTGTTATATCAGTATCTTTTGTATCACCGTCAAATTTTATCTTTCCCACCCCAAATCCAGAAGCATACATCCGTAGATATAATCCTACCTGATCAATTCCCATATTGTTTTTAGAAAGTACCGTAAGGTTGGGGGTAAAGGTAACTTTTGGGGTACCGGGTTTGATAGATTTTTCTATGTTGGTTACCCCTTTTTGTTGTTTTAAAAAGGTTTGTACTTTATTAGCATATGCATCTAGGGTATTTAAGTTATCTCCGAGTAATTTTATCTGAAGGTCAGCTCCAACCGGAGGTCCTCCGGAAAGTTCAACAACACTTAATGTTCCTTTCTGGTAATTTGCGAATTGTTTGCGCAACTGATCTGCAATATCTGAAGAACTTATTTTGCGCTCGTCTTTTTTCAAAAGTGTTAAAGTAATAAGTGCAGTATTTCCTCCTCCTGATCCTGCTCCTTGTCCTGAGGTATAACTTTTTGACACATCCAGGGTCGCGAATTTTAATTCGGGTGTATTTTTGACAGTTTTCAACAATTGTAACGATTCAACTTGTGTTTCATTAATATACGTTCCGGCAGGAAGTTCTAAGTTGAGATAAATAATGTCTTGATCAGATTTTGGAAAGAATTCACTTTTAACAAATCCAAGCGGTACCAGAAGAAACGCGAAAATAAAAAAGATAATAACCATTGCTACTGTTTGTCTTCGTTTCGTGGGATTTTTAATAATTCCTTCTATCATCTTGCGGTACCGTATATTAAATCTGTCAAAGCTAATAATTCCGCTGTCAATTGTTTTTCTCCACTGAAAACCAGATACAGTGGTAGGAATAACGGGAGTTTTTTTGGAAGATTTTCGTAGTCTTTTAGTAAAGATTACTATTCGATGAAAAAAGAGATGGATGGCCTGATTCAGATTGGTACGGATATGGTACCCAATCAGTAAAACTATCATAAAAACCAGTACTTGTAATACGACAAAGTTATTATTTTTTGGTAAGAGAATATAAAATAGTCCTACAATCCCTAAAAAAACAATAATTTTGAGAAAAATTACTACTCTTTTAGGAATATTACCAATAAATAAAATAATGATAAGTGGTAATGTAATAAAGATACTGACAAAAAATGATGCTGCCAACGCGGTTGATACAACGACCGGAATAGATTTAATAAACTCTCCAATAATACCGGTTGCCAGCAACAGAGGTAAAAATGCCCATACCGTTGTGATGGTGGTAGTAAATACAGGAATCAAAAAATCTCTCCAGACCAGAAGCCCTGTTTGAAGCGGAGTAAATCTGCCAGTTTTGTAGTAGAACGTCATTGCTGAGATCACAACGACAGTATCATCAACCAACAGTCCCAATGACAAAATAAGAGAGAACAATGATAAGAAATTGAGGGAAATTCCTGTGGCTTTCATTACAGAAAACACTATTAAAAAACTCAGTGGTGCAGACAATGCAGATACCAATGCTTGTCTGCCGCCCAGGAATATGAATAAAACAATAACAACAAGAACAATTGTTATAGTAAAGTCTCGTGCCAAATCAAAAAATTGTCGATCGATTTCTTCCGAAGTATTTTGAACAGTCGCGATTTGGAACCCCCCTCCACTTGCTTTGATTTGATCTTCTACCAATGTAGTAGCCGCATTTGCTGCCGTGTCGATATTTACGCTGGAAACTTTATAAACATTAAATGTTACTGAGCGTTTGGGTATTTGATTGGGGTATATCAGATATGACTGTGATTGGTCAGGTTTGGGATGCTCTGAAATGAATGCAATTTGAGAAAGAGCAACCGGTTGCCCGTTGAGATTTATTTCCAATTTACGGATATCTGCCACAGTTACAGCTTGAGCATTAATACTCATAGCAAACGTGCTATTCTGGGCACGTACAGAACCTGCCGGAAAAGCTTTGAGAGCACTGGTAACTAACTGAGAAATTTGGACAGGGTTTATCTGATAGGTAGTAAAGGCCTCAGGTTTGATAGTTATTTGAACTTCGGTATCTTCAAGTCCTGAAACATCCGCTTTGTCAATTTCGGGCAGATCCTTCAATTTGGCCTGCAGGTCTTTTGCGAATCGAAATAACGATCCATCATCTTTGGAGGTTGTTACATCAAATATCCACACCGGCTGATTTTCAAAATCCAATTTAATAACAGTGGGCGTTTGTGCATCTTGTGGAAGTGTAGTTACTGAATCTACAGCAGATTGGATATCTGCTTTTGCCTTATCAGGATCAACACCAGAATTAAATTCAATACTAATGGAAGAGACAGAATCTTGAGAAGTTGAGGTGAGAGTCTTAATTTTTTGTACCCCTCGTACTGAATCTTCGATTGGAATCGTTACCAGGCTTTCAATATCCTGTGGATTTGCTCCGGGAAGTATAGTGGTTACCACTACAATAGGAATTTTAATTTCGGGGTTAAGAGTTCTGGAGAGTCCAAAGAAAGAGCTAAGTCCTATCAATATAATTAAGAGCAATAAGAGAATAACCAATCTGGAATTTCCAAGATAGGCAGCGATAAAAGATTTTTCCTGTCTGGGGTCAAGTTTGAGATGTTTTAAAAATGTGCTTTCTTGTTTTGCCATAGTTCATAGGTTAATTTACTTGTACTTTATCTCCGGCTATTACATTTCTATTCAGAATTACCTGGTCTTTGTCACTCAGTCCGGAGAGAATTTCAACCTGGTTGCCCAGTACAGCTCCCAATGTTACTTTTTTGCTTACGACCTGTCCCTTCGTAACAATATAAATAAAGGCGCCATCCTGGGTTTGAAATACTGCATCTATTGGTACGAAGGGGACGATTGCGCTCGTATTGAGTCTGCCTACGGGAAGATCAACCTGAATTGATCCTTTATCGGTCAGATCTGCGCTAAATCCATCCGGAATAGGATAATAAATGCCATAGAGTTCTCCTGAAATTGCTTCCTGGCTAATATATGAGGGATATGTTTGGTACGATTTCCCATTAAAATATAAAACACTTGGTTCAAGCAGAGATACCTGGTCAGCAATATCCTTGGGGACATAGGCTATTGCTACAATTGGGTCATCTTCCACATCTTGAGCAAGTAGTACCAAAGGAGTTCCGGGGTTAACAGCTTCTCCCATTTTTACAAAGACACGCTGGACAGTACTGGAAAAAGGAGCAGATGGGTACATAGTAGCTTCGTTGATTTGAGCAACTTGTAGTTGAAGTTTGCTCACTTCAAGATTTAAGTCAAGTGTTTTCTGTTGTAGCTCCAGCTGTTTGATTGTTATGTCTCTTTGGAGTCTGGCAAGCTCTGCAGGAGTATTCGTATCACTCGACTGGTATTGGGCGGTGAGAAGAGACTGGTTGAGTTGGTTATTTGCGCTCTGAAATTGACTCTGTAAAATTTGGGTGGAAAGGATATTTTGATTATTAATCCCTCCGGTATTGTTTGCTTGGAACTGATTTAAATTTTGTCCCAGAGTTGAAAGAATCGTGTTATTGAGGCTGATAAGCGATTGGGTAGAGCTGATTGATTGGGCTTGGATTGCACGCAGTTCAGAAGCCTGTATCTCAGTTTTACGCGCTTGGTCTTTTTGTTTGTCAATCGTTTCTTTTTGCAATTGGAAAGTATCTTTTGTACTTTCATACTGTTTTTGAGTAATCAAACGTTGTGTTGAGAGTGCATTTCCTCCCTGGTAGTTAGTAGACAAGGAAATAAGTGTTTGCCCGCGACGTACATGCTCTCCCTGGATTGCGTGAATTTTTTGTACGACTCCTTGAGTAAGTGAAGTAATTGTTACTACGCCTGATTTTTCAATTTGTGCTTGAACTCGTATTTTAGGTACACTTCCTATGTTATATACTGAAACTTGCTTTATCGATGTAACTTGTTTTTGAGAAGTTTGAGTAGGACTGCGCAAAAGATTTCCTAAAATGATCAACAGTAACAGAAGGCCAAGCGTAAGGAAAAATACTAGGAGTGGTCTTTTGCCAAGCTCTATTCGCACTTTTCTATATATGACAAAGCCTCGTGTATGGGCATTTTTTGTAACGTGAATAACAGAGTTTCTTATAGATGTAATTCTCATAGAAATAATTGACGTACTGATCCACATCAAAAAATATAGTCAGAGACCATATAATTAGCTGTAGTATTGAGATATGCTATTGTTTTGGGGCAGATTTGAGTATTTCGGGGCAGATTATGCACTACTGTAGCATATGACTGCATGGATGAAAAGGAGTAATTCTATTGTAATGTGTTCTATCTTTGGTATACTGGGTCTATGGCAACAAAAGCAAAGAAAACGGCTACAACGGAAGAGACATTTGAGGTAAAAGGCGAGCAGCTTTTGGCAAAGGTGAAAGAATTGCTGAAAGAGGGCAATATCAGACGAATTATTATAAAAGACAAACAAGGCAAGACCTTGGTAGAATTTCCCCTAACTTTTGGCGTAGTAGGAGCATTGTTAGCTCCGGCTTTGGCAGCAATTGGCGCTATTGCGGCGCTGGTTACGGAGTGCTCAATTGTAGTTGAAAGAAAAAAATAGTTCCTCAGTATTTGCAGACAGATTCCTCAGCAGAAATTGTTATAATGGTTGAATGAACCACCACAGCATTGTTTATCAAGGCATATCAAAAACCGGGAGAGATATTACTATTTGTTATCCTCAGATGTCTGATGCGCAGATTTTGTGTGACTATATCAACGCGCTTTCGAAGGAACGTATATTTCTCAGACTTCAGGGAGAACATGTGCCGCTTGAAGCGGAAAAAAAGTGGTTGAAATCATTTCTTGAGAAAATTGATCAGCACAAGGCAATAATGTTAACAGTATGGAGTAAAGATTCCTTAGTAGGAACTGCTTCAATCATCATGGAAGAAGCAATCCATACTCATGTTGGAGTGTTAGGTATAACATTGGCAAAAGATGCCCGTGCAGAGGGGATCGGGACGATTCTTTTGGATAGTATCATCACAGTGGCAAAAAAAGAATTGCCACAAATGGAATTGATACGCATGACGCTTTATGCCCAAAATAAAATCGCCCTGCATATGTATGAGAAATATGGATTTGTGACATATGGAGTATTACCAAAAGGAATAAAACGAGGCAATGATTACGACGACCATGTATACATGTATAAAAGAATGAAGTAAGTTCTAAATTTTTATAATAAGGTTGTTAGAGTGTAATATCTCCAAAAAAAATGGTAAACTTTTTGGTATTCCAATCAAAAACCGCAATGTCGGGCTGTTTCATTTTTTCCACCAGTTCATATGCATTTCCTTTGGCATATTGCATTGTAAAGTCGGCCAAAATATTACCATGAGAAACAATTCCTATATTTTGTTTGTCTTTTTCTCTTTTTACAATATCGCTTATTACATTGTTAAAACGATTTACTGCAACGTGCGAAGTCTCTCCGCCGTTAATACTTTTGTCTTTACTGGAATAATAATCTTTTGTATTTTTATCTAGCTGCTCAACACTTACAAACTTAGCGGTAAAAGAAGTCGATTCTGTAAGGTTGTCATCTGTTTTTATAGGAATTCCCAGATTTTTTGTTGCCAGGAGAGCTGTCTCCAATGCTTTCGGCTGCAAACTTACATAAATCACATCCAGAGTTTTTATCTGTGTAAGATCTTGCAACTTTTTTGCCAAAACAACGCCTTCTTGCGAGAGTCCCCAAGTAGTGATAGGAATATGTGGGTTAACCAGGGATTTTGAATGTCTGATAAATATTAAATTCATTGATAGAAGTATATCAAAAATGTTAGACGTTGTTATAACGGAAGCATTGCAGCTGATGGTCATTTGTCATCCCAACAGCCTGCATGAAAGCATAACAAATGGTAGGGCCGACAAATTTAAATCCTCTTGATAGTAAATCCTTACTCATTTTTTCGGCAACTTTTGTTTTGGTTGGATAGTCACTGAGTGTTTTAAATGAGTTTTTGATTGGTTTATTCTCTACAAATTGCCAGATATATGTATCAAAACTTCCAAATTCTTTTTGTACAGCGATAAATGCTTTTGCGTTTTGAATCGTTGCGGCAATTTTTAGTTTGTTTCTGATAATGCCACTATCTGCAAGAAGGGAAGTAACTTTTTTGGAATCATATTTTGCAATTTTTTTTACATCGAATAAGTCAAAAGCTTTTCTATAGTTTTCTCTTTTTTTTAAAATTGTTGTCCACGATAGTCCTGCTTGTGCACCTTCCAGTGTTATAAATTCAAAGAGTTTTTTATCATCATGGACAGGCCTACCCCATTCCGTATCATGATATGCAATATCAAGGGAATCTGTACTCACCCATTCACATCTGATTTTTGTAGAAACTGTCATCGTTTATAAATTAAAATCTTTTATAAATTTTCCAACTCTATTATTAACTTCTTCTATCAATGTTTGGTCATGTCTATAATCATGGTTGGAATTCATTTCATATAGTTGTTTTGGTTCTGCTGCTAGATTATATGTTTCTCTTATTATTTGTGGTTGAACTAGATTATCTTGTAAGCCAAGCATAAAAAGTTTGGGTTTATCCGATGTTTCTAATCCTTGAGTAATATCATAATTTCTTTCATCTTTCAGAAAACTATATGGTAATTCAAATTGTTTTTCTTTCGATCCTCCACCGGGAGGTAAATCACGCATTGAGACATACATTCCTTTTTCTTTCCATTCTAAATCTTCTTCACCCCGTCCATTTATAAATCCTGAGAAAATTGCTACAAAACCTGTTACCAGAGGATTGGAGGTCCCTACTAATATTGCCATTGTTCCACCTCTACTGTGACCCATCAAAAAAGTTGGTTTATTCCCATACGATTCTATTAGTTCATTTATAACTTTTAAGTAATTCGTCATTGTATAAAGCCTTATATCTCCCGGACTTTCCCAGGTTCCGGGTGGATCGAAAGAAAGAGCAAAGTATCCTTGATTGGCAAGGTATTCCACGTGGCTTCTCATATGTGAGTAATCTTTTGTATCGAGTTTTCCTGGCAAAACGAGTGCAAATTTTTCAGAATTAGGATTGCCCTGGGTATAGATAGCCAGTTCAAAGCTTTTTGTTTTTATCAAATTCATAATGAAGAGGATTTAGGTCCAACGGCCGAGTTGTGGAATAACCTGTCTGGCTAATTTGTCTGCTTGATCAGGCTCTAGTCCTTGATCCTCTGTCATGTTCTTTATGGATGATTGGATCATTTCTTCAAGAGTCTGATTGGGATTGGTGAAATTTCCTTTCTGAAAACAAAACGTACAAAACAGTGGATTTTTTGACCCGTCAGCGTTTGTTCCGTAGTTATTAAATGTATCTGATAGAGGCATACCACAACTCTGGCATCTTTTCTTGTTATCCATTGAAGATATTATATCTGGGGGAATTCCCTTTTGCAAAAGTACAATCTTGTGGGAACTTTTTATTCTATGACTCCCGTTTTGACTTTTCCTGCACGTTTGTATGAAGCAAAAATTACACCACTTGGGGAAATTTTAGATTCAACGAGTGTAAAAGAAGCAGGTATTGTCCCTTTATCAAACAACCGTTTTCCGGTTCCAAGAGTAATAGGAAATATTTTAAGCCAAAATTCATCTACCAAATCATACTCCATTAATGTCTGGACAAGAATACTGCTTCCGTACACCTGCAGAGTCGGACCGTTTGAGTTCTTTAGTTTTTTTAATTCTTTAATATCTTTTATCACTACAGTATTTTCCCATGTTGGGTTTTTTAAGGTTTTTGAGACAACATATTTTGTAATTTTGTTTACTTGTGGCCACCCTTCTGTATGCTCTGGCCAATATCCCGTCCAGATGTCATACGTTTTGTGTCCAAGAAGAAGATCATATTTTCCTTTCATCTGCTTTTCCATTTCTTTTCCCGACACTGTATCAAAATAAGGAGCTGTCCACCCGCCATATTTGAAACCGCCAGACGTATCTTCTTTTGGTCCACCCGGTGCCTGCATGATGCCATCAAGGGTAATAAATTCAAGAACAACAATCTTTCTCATAAAACTATTCTACAACACTTTTAATCTATTGAAAACTATTAATCCAAACAGGGGCATGGCATTTTTAACGGCTTTCTAAGGCTAAATTGAGCATTGTTCTTCTGGATCGAAGATAGTGAGAGAAGCCGAACTACTATGTCGGAACTTTTTACGATGATCTTTCTAGATCTGAGATTTCCTTGTTGAGCTGTTGAATTTGCTTACGAGTTATATAAATATTCCCAATAAAATTGAGAAACATTGGAACTATTTGAAAAATGATTATCATCAAAATAAAGAGTGGAATAAATAGAGCTAAAGGATCTAACTCCGGGAATAAATTACTAATGAACTTCAAAATATCACCTATTCCATAAAGTATATTTATCCCGAATATGTAAATTACAAACACACTAATTAAAAGTATGCCATAGCTAAGTAGAATTCCTACCCATGAACGTTTCTGATAAGGTGCTAATGCATGCAGCAAATCTATCTGTTTTTGAGTTATAGCTGGGCTACCATTCATTCGTTGCTGAATGAGCACAAGTGCCTCCTTAAATTGATTATTTCCCATGAAACTATACCAAACAAATAAAGGTTCTAGAATATAATAACAAGAAGCCAACCATCCAGTTATCCAATGGCGTGTATCCCCTTTCATTATAAAATGAATAAATCCACGATTTATTAAAGGAATAGCTGGATAAGAATCGATAGAGGCAATCTCTGAGTAAAGTAATATTTTATCTGTATAAAACGATCCATTAAAGGATGGGAATGGAAATAAGTTTCCTCTTCTGATTATTATTCCTGCTTCACCGACAATGAGAATATCATTAGAAAAAATATCTTTAAATACTTTTGTCTTAATTTCCACTTCTTAATTGTAGTGATGTTTCTCAGTTCATTGCAAGCTTTGATTACCATCGCTTAAGTATTTTATCAATATACATGAGGCTAAATGAGGCATGGAAGGTCAGGATTCAAACCAGGAATTATCTGTGGATGAGGGTGAGGAATTCTTCCCGGGTTGCCTGTTGGGTACGGAAGTTTCCCAAAACCGATGATGTTACCATTACTGAATTTTGTTTTTCCACCCCTCGCATCATCATACACAGATGTTGTGCTTCAATTACTACCCCTACTCCCAAGGGTCGAGTTACTTCCATAATTTCATGGGCAATTTGCTCAGTGAGCCGTTCCTGTATTTGTAGCCGTCTGGAATACATATCGACAATTCTGGCAAGTTTGCTTACTCCCAATACTTTGCCATTTGCGATATATCCGATATGGCATTTACCAAAAAAAGGGAGCATATGGTGCTCGCATAGACTATAAAGCTCAATATTTTTCAAAATCACCATATTGCTCACTTCGTGGGTATAAATAGCATTGTTCACGATTTTTTTGGAAGAAGTTTTGTAGCCACTGGTAAGATATTCCAGCATTTTTTCAACACGTTCTGGAGTCTTTTTAAGTCCTTCACGTCCTGGATCTTCCCCGAGCTCCTTGAGTAATTGAGATATAAGATGTTGAATTTTCGTCCGCTTCATAACTCTGGGATTGTAGCACACACCGGATGTGTCTAGCTGTAGAGTTTTTCCACGATTGAATGAGACTCCGGCGGTAGTTCTTCCAAAAGAGTTTGGACTGTTTTATTCAAAACCGGATGGAGTAACTGTGGCTGGAGATCTGTTAATGGTTGGAGGACAAAATCCCGCTCATGCATTCTGGGGTGGGGTAGTTCCAACAGTTCTGTCTGAATTATTTGATCATCATAAAAAATAATATCAATGTCTATTTCTCGTGGTCCCCAACGGAATCTCTTTTTCCTTCCCAGTTTTTTTTCGAGTTTTTTTATTCTCTCCAATAACTCTTGAGGAGATAGATTAGTATATCCCCTCACTGCCGTATTTATGAAATCATCCTGCTCGGTAAATCCAACAGCATGTGAACGATACAAATTCGCAACATGAATATCTTCCAATAGGATGTGTAATGAATCAACAGCTTTGCTAATATTTTCCTGTTTATTCCCAACATTTGATCCCAGTGCCAGTATTACTTTATGCATAGTTTTTGTTTTATTCTATATATTTTTGTCATTGAGATTGCTTCGTCACCCTGAGTGAACATAGTAAGTCGAAGGGTTCCTCGCAATGACAATTATAGTTGTTTCTTGTGATGACAGTATAGATTATTTTAACTCATCTAAGATTGCCAGAAACTTTCTGGTTTCTTTTACATCATGGGTTCTTATTATTGATGCACCTTTAAGTACCGCGATTGCGGTTTCTGCCAGAGACGCTTCAAGTCGTTCATCCGGTTTTGTTTCTATACCCAGTTTTTCTTGTAGGATTATACCCAGGTGGCTTTTTCGTGAGATTCCGATAACAAGAGGTATATCAAAAGTTGAAAATTTCTCAAACTTGCGGATAATCTCAAGATTATGGTTACTACTTTTTCCAAATCCAATACCCGGATCAAGTAAGAATTTATTTTTTTCAATTCCGTGCTTTTTGCCTATGTCAATTTGTTGTTTAAAAAATTCTTTGATCTCCTGGATAATATCGGTATAGATAATAGTTTTTTGCATAGTTTTTGGCGTACCTTTAATATGATAGATAATAATCTCACAATTATAGTGTCGGATAATCTGCGCCAGGGATGGATCAAAGAGAAACCCTCCCAGACTATTTACCATATGTATCCCTGCTTCCAGGGCAATCTGCGCAACAAGAGCATGATAGGTGTCAATAGAAAGCCTGACATGGGAGGGAACCAGCTTTTTTAACTCTGTGATAACAGGCAAAACTCGATCCAATTCTTCTTGTGGTGATATGGGTTCACTTCCGGGCCGTGACGACTGCCCACCGACATCAATGATATCAGCTCCTTCGTGGATCATGGTAAGCGCTCGTTTTATTGCTGCTTGAGGATCCAAAAATTGTCCTCCATCAGAAAAGGAATCAGGAGTTATATTGAGGACCCCTATGATTTTTGTGGGTTTGTTCCGGCTTTTCATATGCCCATTATACCGTAGTTATTACGGGTTTATTACGGTCTTTTTATTCAAAACAGAGTTTAAAAGATTAGACTAGGGTAATAAAAGGAGGTGATAGTATGGGAATGGCAGATGATTTAAAAGAAAAAACAGAAGGCATGGTAGATGAAGCAAAAGGCGACTGGAATCAGCATTCTGTAAATCCTGTAAAAGGGATTAAAGGGGGTATCCAAAAAGTAAAAGGGAAAATCAAGCAAAAAGATGCTGATGAAAAAATGAAAGAAAGAGAGGAAACCAATACTGAGTATGATGAGTACGAGTAATTTGGTAGGTTAAAAGTTTAACTCTTACATTCGCAGTTCTCGCATTCATGGTTTTTGTGAGGAATTGGTTTTACAGGTAAGTCAGTATTTGCCGGGCTTTGAATTACTTTTCCTTCAAAAGAGAATCTGGATCCATGACAGGGACAATCCCATGTGAGCTCAGCATTATTCCAGAGTACAATGCAGCCCATATGGGTACAAACTGCAGAAACTGAGTGGATTTTCCCTTTCATGTCTTTATATACAGCGATTTTCTCCTTCCCTGATTCAATAACTGTTGCTTGTCCGTTTTTTAAGTCTGATACTTTATTTATTTTTTTGGTCATACTTTTCCTTTCACAAGTTCTATACCGGTATTAATATTTTGTGCAATGAGTTCTTTGGTTTGTTGTAGGGTGAGCCGCGATGGATCATATAATTTTTCTAATGGATTTTTTTTGCCGGTTATCAGGTCTGTTAGAAGTTGTGCTGCAACGACAGAGTTGGTCATACCCCATCCATTAAATCCTGTTGCCACAAATATATATTTAGATTTTTTGGTTGATCTACCAACATAGGGAATTTTATCGGGAGTCATATTGTCTTGTGTTGACCAGCTATATTTGATAGAGGAAAGGGAATACCATTCTTTTAGTTTTTTTTCAAGTAAATTATAACGCTTTTGTGTATCTCCTCCTTGTCCGCTTTTGTGGTCTTGTCCACCAAATATAAGTAATTCATCCATTCCGTCCCTTTGTGTACGAAAGGTATGAAATGGATGCTCAATGCTAATAAACATTCCACTCGGAAGTTTGCTTTTTATTTTTGCTGCAAGTACATATGACCGTTGTTGATACATGCGGGCATAAAAATGATTCTCATCAAAAATAGGGAAATGTGTTGCTATAACAATGTATTTTGCTTTGATGCTCGATGTAGCAGTTTCTACAATACACGGTTCACCTTCTCGAATCTTCAATGCACGGGTTTGTTCAAAAAGGAAATTTTTATTATCAGCAATAGTTTTGCTCAGTGCCAATAAGTACTTGCGGGGATGAAATTGAGCTTGATTTTTAAAACATACCGCAGCTTTTACTTTGAATGGCAAGGGAACCTCGGTTGTAAATTCTGCCGGAAGTCCAATATCTTTTGCTGTAGTTGCTTCTTTTTTTAGATCGTCAATATATTGATTCTCTTGAGTATAGGTATAAGAATCCTTTCTTATAAAGTCACAATCAATGTTGTTTTTTTTGATAATTGCCGCAAGCATTTCAATTGCATCTTGATTAGCATCCGCATAAAGTTGTGCCTGGTCTTTGCCGTATGATTTCGAGATGGGGTTATAAATAACATCATGAAGTGAGGGTACTTTTGCGGTTGTGTACCCTGTGACATTTTTTACAATCCTGTCTGCTTCACAGAGTGCCACTTTCAACCCTTTTTCCTTGAGAAAATATGCAGTAGTTATACCGGCAATTCCTCCACCTATAATTACGACGTCTACCGTAGTATCTTTTCTCAGCGATGGATAATCTGTTGAGGGTGCGGTTTTGATCCACAAAGAAATATGTTCACCTGGCTTTTGCATAGGCTAATGATAGTAAGCAAGAGTAAGAAGGGTATATGAAAGCAGTAAGGGTTTGATGAGTACGTTTCTTTTTTGGAAATGAAGAGCTATAATAGGGACATGAAATCCCAGGATGAGCTCAAGGAACGACTCGTAGACTACCAAAAGGTGCGTTTTGAAATCCGCAAAATCATGCGGTATGAAGATGTGGGAGACTATTTTGATAATACGATTGTTGCCTATGATATGGGTGACCCGATTGTCAACAACGCAATTTTTATCCATGAATTTATCGAATTTACATTGATAAAATCTGCAGGAATTACCCCCGCACTTATTGATAAATTTGATACTGATGATGATGCTCCGGATCAGTATCCTCAAGAGTACAAATTATATCGAAAATATCACCGGCTCGCCAATAAAATTGAACGTCAATTTATAGAAAACCTGGGATATGACTGGAAGAGCCATGAGAAACGAATTGATACTGCAAAAATCCAGACCGCTGTGGAGCATGTCACTGACCAACTACACAAAGACCAACCGTCTGAAAAAAGAATAGAAAAATCAAAAGTTGCGATTGCGGAAGTTTGGGAAGAGAACTAAAGAATAAGCTGCTTTATTTAATATTCCCGACTTTTACGTCAAAAGGAAGTTTGTAGAGTCCTCGTTCCAATCCGTAATTTAACCGGTTGAGAATTGAAGTTGAATAATCCAGGGATAAGTAATCGTCTTTTGATCTCCAATACCCTCCTACAAATGAAAACCCATCAACATTTTTATACATTCTATTTACAGCTTCATCAATTGATTTGCCCGATCCTGTAATGACTGCTAAATTCCAATCCGCACCGACGGTAACAAGTCTTCCCCGCTGATTTTTGCGTACATCCCACAACCATAAATCTTTTTCGATTTCCGGTTTGTAATCAATAGTGATATTTGCCGAAACTTTATCATTATCATCGGTATTCATGTTAAAAATACGGACTGATGTGGCAACAGTTCCCAGGGTATAGGGATTTTTTTTGTGGACTACTTTTTCAAAAAAGTCATTTACAGATGGAGATTGCGCAAGTTCTGTAAAGAATGAATTGTATCCGGCGCGGTTTGAACAGAATTCCCCAAAATACATTTTCCCATCCCGTCTATTGATAAGAATTGACGCATCCCAGATGAAAAGTCCTTTATGATTTCTCGCCATTTCATCAACAATTTCGGGGAAAGCAATTCGATTGATACGGTCATCCATATCCGTCGGAAACACCAGATCCTGGGCACATCCTGTCTGAGTCGAGATATTTCCGCTCCCAAATGACTTGTTTTCCAGATCGATACTGGTGCCCAACGGAACACCATCATAATAGAGTTTTTCAGGAGTTAGTTCTACGATTGATGGGATCAAAAGCTCCAGGATAAATCCCCGTTTTTCATATTTGTTGGGGAAGTTTTTAAGCATCTCTGTCAATTGTCCCTTTGCCAACCCTACATCATTTACGTCGGGGACAAATGTTTGGGCGCTATCATCTTTTCCTTTCAGTACCCAAATCTGGTCTGTCTTTTCTACAAATTTCAGTGCATCTTCAACTTTGCTAAATTCTACAACTTCGGGAGTATTGAGTCGGGGATAATGTTCTTTTACAAATTTTTTCGCCATGTCGCGGTCTATTTCAAACATGAAATCTTCTTTGGTGGGGAAATTTCCCTCAAAGCCCAAATCACGGATTTTATCTGCCCATCGATATAAATTGTTTTCATCAAAAAAAACAAAATAGTCATGAGGATTCTTGATAGTTTTCATCCATTCAATAACTTTATTGGCTTCTTGCAGTTCTAATAGTCCTTTAAATTGGGAGATACGGGTTTGCTTTTCGTATTCATCTTCTTTGGCTCCTGATACTTCCTCTTCCATTACGTATTCTTTGACATTTTCGATAACGCCGACGGTTACATCAAAACCTTCAAGTTTTAGTTTGTAAGCGACTGGGTCAGCAAGTCTGGCAAAGGTAATAAAGATGTATTTCATTGCAGTATAAAATAGTGTATTAGAATTTTTTTTCAAAAACAATAGGGAGAATGCGTTAGCGTTTAGGTGTTAGGGTATAGCGTATAGTTAAAGAGGAAACGTAAAGCGTAAAGTATAGAGTTAGTTAGGGGTGTAGAGGGGAGCGGTTGTTTTGTATTCGCGTATATAGCTTATTTTGTTTTTTGAGAACTTCACAATACTAATTCCATCAAATGCATGTGCCATATTATCTACCATGCACTGAAAATGCCATTCAAAAAGGACCGTGTCCTGGAGGACGTAAAAAGATTTAATATCCCAGCGCATTACTCTATTTCTTTTTTTCTTCCAATCATCAATCCACAACTCTACTTTTTGCAAACCCCGATACAAAGGTCCATGGGATTCAATAATCGTGCAGTCAGTGTTCAAAACACTCAGAATTTGTTCTTTATTTCCTCTCTCCCAACCTTGGGTATACGTCTCAACAATTCGTCGTTTATTCATAGCGCAATTATAACAGATAGGCTGGATTGAAGAATAAGCATAAATTAGGTACAATGAGGCATATGGCTGACAAAAAACAAAACAGGTTTGCTCCTGTTGATCCTAAAGTAAATTTCCCACAACTTGAGGAAGAGATATTGAAGTTTTGGAAAAAAGATAAAATATTTGAAAAGTCTTTGGAAAAGGATTCTCCCAAAGGTGACTGGACATTTCTGGACGGTCCGCCTTTTGTTACCGGCATGCCGCATTATGGAACCCTTCTTTCCAGTCTCCCTAAAGATGTCTATGGCCGGTATTGGACAATGAAGGGGTATCATGTGCGACGGGTATGGGGATGGGATGGACACGGACTTCCGATTGAAAACAAAGTAGAGGGAGAATTGGAGATAAAGCGCAAAAAAGATATTGAAGAAAAAATCGGAATAAAAAAGTTTATTCAACGATGCCTTCACTACGTAAATGAAGTTTCAGGGGAATGGGAGTGGTATATCGATCATATTGGGAGATGGGCAGATTTCAAGCATGCCTATAAAACCTGGGACATGCCCTACATGGAATCGGTCATGTGGGTTTTTAAGCAAATGTATGAGAAAGGGTTTGTTTATAAAGGTCTTCGGGTTTCACTCTACTGTCCACATTGTGCAACCCCCATTTCCAATTTTGAAGTAGCAATGGATGCTGAGAACCATAAAGAAATTCTTGATGCGGCAACGACATATAAGTATGAATTGAAAGACGAACCGGGGACTTTCATATTAGCGTGGTCTACTACTCCATGGAATAAAATTGTAACTTCGGCTCTGGCAGTAAATCCCCAATTCACATATATGAAAGTTAAGCAACGTGATGAGTATTATATTCTCGCAAAGACCACCCTTAAAATGCTCACGGGAGAATATGAAGTTGTTGAAGAATTCAAAGGCACCAAACTGATCGGGCGGCATTTTATTCCTCATTATGATTACTATCCAATCGAACCCGGAGAAAAAGCATTTGAAATCGTTGGGGGAGATTTTGTCACCGCAGAAGAGGGGACTGGCGTTGTCACGATAGCACCATATGGAGAAGAAGATTTGAAGGCAATGCTTGAGAATAATATCCATATCGAAATGCATTTGGATGAAGAGGGAATTATCAAAACCGATGTTCCCAAATTTGGCGGCATGTATTATCTCAAAGCCAATAAGGTTGTGGACGAAGATTTGAAAAACAGAGGATTAATTTATAGAAACGAAGAAGCATTACATAATGTCCCGCTATGCTGGCGGTGTCATACTCGTTTGTATCACGCTCCAATTAATGCATGGTATGTGCATGTCCAGGATTTGAAAAAGGATATGGCCAAGACGAATGAAATGGTGAATTGGTTCCCGGCTCATTTTAAAAACGGTAGATTTTTAAAGAGTCTTGAGAATGCTCCTGATTGGAATATATCCCGTAACAGATATTGGGGAAGTCCGGTGCCGGTATGGGAATGTGAATGTGGACAGCGGTTTGTACCGGGTAGTATTAAAGAATTAGAGCAAGCGTCAGGGCAAACAGTTACTACTTTGCACAAACCCGAGATTGATGAGATTGTTGTAACGTGCAAAAAATGCGGCAAAAAAGCCCATCGGGTACCGGAGGTTCTGGACAGTTGGATAGAAGCCGGTTCTGCCTCTTTTGGTGAACGGCATTATCCCTTCAGCTCCGTTCAGGGCAAGCCCTTCGACTCCGCTCAGGGCAAGCCCTTTGATTCCTCTCAGGGCAAGTTGCCTCCTCTTGAGAGTTTTTATCCTCCGCAATTTATTGCCGAATACACCGGACAAATCCGGGCATGGTTTTATGTCCTGCATGTTATTGCCAATGCACTCAAGTTGCGCCATGACGGACAGAATTATCTGGCAAAAAATGTAGTAGTTGAAGGAGTAATTCTGGGAACTGATGGCAGAAAAATGAGTAAAAACTTCAAAAACTATCCTGACCCCAAAGAAATGCTTGAACGATATGGAGGAGATGCATTGCGCCTCTATTTGTTGGGAAGCCCGGTCATGCATGGAGAGGATATTATCATTTCTGAAGAACAATACCGTCTGCAGGTACGGGGAATGATGCTGATTTTGTGGAATGTCTATAACTTCTTTGTAACCTACGCCACGACTGATGGATGGAATCTAAAAGAATTTCAAATTTCCAATTTCCAATTTCCAATTTCAAAGAATATATTGGATCAGTGGATTAGTTCTCTTTTACATACGCTTATCAAAGAGGTAACTGATGCACTGGAAGATTTTGATACGGTTACCGCAATAACACTTCTTCAAAACTTTATTACTGATTTTTCAACGTGGTATATCAGACGCAGTCGTGATAGAGTCGGACCAAGCACAGAGGATGAAGCAGACAAACAAGCATTTTATGCTACCTGTTATGAAGTTCTCATAACACTATCTAAGCTTCTTGCTCCGATCACGCCTTTTTTTGCCGAAAGTATTTACAAGAATTTAACTGGGGAAGAATCTGTTCATCTTGCTGCATGGCCAAATTATGAATCACGAATTATGAATCAAGAATTGGGAGCGCAGATGGATCACATTAGAAAG
This sequence comes from uncultured Gammaproteobacteria bacterium, assembly GCA_964497535.1. Lineage (GTDB taxonomy): Bacteria > Patescibacteriota > Microgenomatia > Levybacterales > UBA12049 > CAZCCG01. The sequence continues at coordinate 136,726 of CAZCCG010000002.1, read as the reverse complement.
ATTGTAGAACTTGGGCATGCACAGCGGAAGGAGAAACAACTAAAAGTAAAACAACCCTTATCTAAATTTACAATTTATAATTTTCAATTTTCATTCAATGATCAAATGACGCAATTATTAAAAGAAGAACTAAATGTTAAGGAAATAAAGTTTGAAAAAGGAACGGGAGAACTCAAGGTTGAACTTGATACTATGATTACTCCTCAGCTTGAGAAGGAAGGACAAGCCAGAGATATTGTGAGAAAGATTCAGGAAGAGAGAAAAAAACTTGGCACGACACTTTCTGAACAGGTAGATGTGACGTTGTCTGATTGGCCGAAAGAATTTGAAGAGCATATCAAAAAACAAGCATTGGTTCGCAACCTTTCAACAAGTGATGCGTTTTCTGTCCAACGCATATGATCAGATCACTTTTGGCCAATATTAATTGGGGAATTCTATTGCCGGTGGTTTTTCTGGTACTTCTGGGGTTAGTTACTCTTTTTTCTATTCAGGGAGATTATTTTAAAGCCCAGCTCGTATATGCGATTTTCTCATTGATTGTATTTGTTGGTATTTCTCAAATAGATATCCGGCTTTTGCAAATATATGAGAAGCCGATTTATATTGTTTCTTTTATATTATTGGTATTGGTGCTCCTGTTGGGAATCTCCAGCCGCGGAGCAGTCCGTTGGGTTGAAATTATAGGGTTTCGTATTCAATTCTCAGAAATTCTCAAACCATTTCTCCTGATTGCCTTTGCAACTTTTTTATCCCAGAGAACTCCCACTGTCAGAAATTTTTTTCTGGTACTGCTTTTTCTTTCTCCCATTGTACTTCTGATTGATAAGCAACCGGATCTGGGCAACGCGATTTTATATTGTCTTGTCGTATTTTCTACTTTGTTGGTTGTCGGATATCCACTCTGGGTATTTCTAGGAGGAATAGTATTGGTGGGAATTTCTTTTCCTTTTTTGCTGACGTTTCTGCATGGATATCAACGGCAACGGCTTTTGACATTTATCAATCCCGCTAGCGATCCATTGGGCATTTCTTATAATGCGATTCAGTCACTGATTGCGGTGGGATCCGGAGGATTTTTTGGCAAGGGGTTGAGCTTGGGGACACAATCGGGGTTACAGTTTTTGCCTGAGCATCATACAGATTTTATATTTGCTACCCTTTCGGAAGATTTAGGGTTTGTAGGCTCAGTTTTGGTAATTGTGCTCTTTGCTTTGCTTCTCTATCACATGTTTCGTGTATTTTTGGATTCCTCCGATATGTTTTGTAAAATATTCACCATTTCAGCCTTTTTTCTGTTATTAATCCAATTTTTTATAAACATAGGCATGAATATCGGGTTGGTTCCGATTGTAGGTATTACATTGCCCTTTGTATCCTATGGAGGTAGCTCCATTCTCTCCAGTTTTATAATAGTAGGAATAGTCTCTTCTTTTAGTAGATACTCCAAAAAGAAGGAGATTCTAGAAATCCGGTGAGTATTTTGGTATAATACCCAAATATCTATGAAATACGCAGTTATTAAGACCGGGGGAAAGCAATATAGAGTATCAGAAGGGGATATCCTTGAGGTAGAGCGACTTACCCATGATGGGAAGACAATCACCTTTGGAGAAGTTCTTTTGTATGTAAATGATGCTCATTCACTCGTTGGGGCTCCTCTTCTTTCAGATGTGGTTGTAACAGCCGATATTCTGGGCGATATGAAAGGCGACAAAATTCGCGTTTCTCAATTCAAGGCAAAAGCACGATATAGAAGAGTACAGGGACATCGTCAATCTTTGACCAAAGTCAAAATCAGCCAAATTCGTGGCAAGGATGACAAACCCGCAAAAAAAGTAGAAACAGCCCCCAAAGTAGAAAAAGGAAGCGTAGCACCCAAGGTTGTAAAAAAGAAAGCAATCGTCAAAAAAAGTAAAACAAGCTGATCTATTTTGAGTAGCTTGACATTGTGAAAAATCAAGCTAAAATAGACTTAAGTTTTCACAAACAAAGATTTATATGGCACATACAAAAGCACAAGGAGCAGTTAAAGGAAATAGAGATTCCAAAGCCAAAAGACTTGGAGTTAAAATCTATGGTGGACAGCCTGCAATTGCGGGAAATATTTTGGTTCGTCAAAAAGGTACTAAATTTCATCCTGGGAAAAATGTGGGTATGGGAAGAGATTACACCTTATTTGCGGTAGCGCAGGGTGTTGTTCAGTTTAAAATCCGCAGAGGCAAAAAAGTAGTAGAGGTAGTTACTGCTCAAGGTTAACCAATTGTATGGATTCACAAGAAGAACGAATATACGAGCTGGAAATTCAGCTCCTTCAGTCAAATCCTCTTCAGCCCCGGGGTGTAATTATGCCCGAATCTCTTTCAGAACTGGTTGATTCTATTAAAGAACAGGGGATTTTGGAACCAATTGTAGTTGCCAAAACACCGGCAGGGTATCAGATTATTGCAGGTGAACGCCGTTGGAGAGCAGCAAAAATTGTAGGCTTGAAGGTGGTTCCTGTAGTCGTGAAGATAACCACTCCTCAGGGAATGCTTGAGATGTCAATCGTTGAAAATGTACAACGGGAGGATCTTAATCCTATTGAACGAGCCCTGGCATACAAGAGACTTATTGATGAATTTGGTCTCGGAACCACAGAAGTTGCTAAAAGAGTAGGAAAAAGTGCTCCTGCAGTTTCCAACACGATTCGGTTATTGACGCTTCCTGATGCTATTAAAGATGCGTTAGTAGCCGGAGTTATTACCGAAGGACATGTGCGGCCTTTGATTTCTTTGGGAGATCCCAAGCTTATGCTGGAACTTTTTAAAAAGATTCTCAAAGAAAATCTGACGGTTCGTCAGGCAGAGGAAGATGCCCGGCATATCAAAGGTGAACAACAGAAAAAAGAGCCCAACACCAAAAAAGACCGGTTATGGATTCCTGAGCTTGATGAAATGGCACAGGCAATTGAGAAGAAATATGAATTTGACAAAGTATCAGTATTTCAATCCCGTTTGTTGGCTCGTATGACAATTGTGATCAAAGGAGATCCGGAAAAAACGTCACCACAGCTGAAGAAAATCCACGAAATTTTAACAAAAGAAGGTTTGGCAGAATAATTATTGTTTGGTATAGGGATTTTTCACTATTCGTACTTCATTAACCGGCCAATACACTAACATGGATGTCCCAATTACTACATCTTGAGGAACAAATCCCCATTCCCGCGAATCTGAACTTCCTCCCCGATTGTCACCCATTACAAAATAATTCCCTTGTGGTACTGTTTTGGTAACCCCTTCCGGCATAAATGCTCCGCCGTATGTTTTTACCTCAGCTCCCAGAAACGAACTTTGGTCAAGAAGTTTTCCATTCAAATAAACATCCCCATTTTGGATCATTACGGTATCACCTGCCACGCCAATTACACGTTTTATATAATCTTTTGAAGGATCAGGAGGAGCCTTAAATACCACTACATCTCCTAATTTGAGCTTGCCAAAATGTACTTTATATACAAAGAGATCTTCAAATCCGATCAGGTTGGTAAGCACATACTCTCCATCATGGAAATTGGGAAACATAGATTGTCCATTGACCTGAAAAGGAGCTACCAGCGTTTTATAAATGATTAAAAATAAAACTCCTGCAATCAGAAGTGTTTGGGCAATATCAACAAGGAAGAGAAATATTCGGGTAGTAAGACTCATCTATCTATTCTCCCAAATATTGGCTTTCTTTGTCAATGTGAGGGTTTTTATGGTAAGATAAGGGTTGATTTGAGGCCGCTTGGCTCCCCGTACAATTCTTACTTGCTCATCCCCATTATATCGGGGTTTCGCAAGAGCAAATATACGGGGCAAGCAGCTGGTTTATTAGGACTCGTAGCTCAGTGGTAGAGCGCTGCATTCACATTGCAGATGTCAGGGGTTCGAATCCTCTCGGGTCCACTCCTTTTTACACACACCCGGTGTGTGGTAGGTAGACACATCGGGATTATCCCATAAAAAGAGCCCGGCTCCCCACGAATGGGAAACCGGGCATGATGGTTTTACTCCACCGAATTACCTTGATTCGGATGAAGCATCTCCAGGATTTTGGCGCTGTCTTTCCTTCCTTTGTAAAGAAGCGAGAGCAACCGATAGAAATCGATTGCCCGACACAGCCCAAGCTCTGTCATATTCTCCACAACAGTTTGGGAAATAATACCGAGTATCTTCTCTTGCTCTGTTGTGAGACCGGCAAGATGGTTCTTGCCCCGCCGTTCGAGGATCTTTTCAGCTGCACTCATCTCGGGTGCAAACTGCCTGCGAGTATACAACAGTGCTGCATATTTCATACCCCAGGAGACGCCGGTAAGTTTCTTGAGGTTGTTACATGCAGCGGAGATGGCCTTACGCAGATGAGAATCCTGGTATCCGGGATCTAGCAGTACGATGTTATCCGGGATATCCCCAGGTAGAAGTTTGGCATCTACTCCTGCCTCAATGATGCAGTGTCCCAAGTGCATCCCAACAACCCAGTACTCGCCGGCGGGTACGTTCTCAAAGACGGCGCCAAACCCTCCTCCTTCTCCTCTCAGAGAACCGAATTGCTCAACGTATGCGTGGAGATGCGGCCCAAGCGGATTAGTGCTGACGAGCGAAATACGGGCTCCTTTCATTCCTCTTCCAACGTGTACAACTACCTCATCTTTGTAGGTTTTGCCCCACACACTTGCCCAATGTTCGTCCATTTCTCCTCCAGTGCTTCTAGTGTTTGCATACACTCGGTGTGTACTTCTCAGCGGAGTGCAGGATAGATTATCCGCATAACTTTGGCTACCGTAGTACTTTCGTTACAGAGGATCGAAAGCAATCGGTAGAAGTCAAGTGCGCTATGGAGCTCCAAGGTTTTCATACTCCGCAGAACACATTCGGAGAGTTCCTGCAGGCCTCTCTGTTGCTCGGTTGTCAAACCTCCCAGTTGTTGCTTTCCCCGACGCTCCAACTCTTTTTCAGCTTGAGCCAATCGAGACGTAAGTACACTGCGAGCGTACCAAAGTACTCCATACTTGATGCTCGGAGACAACACAAGACAATGCATGAGGTCTTGTTGTGCTTCACGCATTGCCTTTACGAGGTCTTTTTCGGCGGAGAAAGGTACTACCGGTACCACACGAGCGGTATCCAGCCGGAACTTCGGCAGATCGATAAAAGCTTCCAAAGCCGTATCGATCTGGTGGATACCGGTTTGTGTGGTATATACCAAATAGTATTCACCCAACGGTACTTGTCCAAAGAAGGCGCAGTATTCAACCTCGCGTACAAAGGGACAGTACCCGATGTTGGTTTCGAGGCGGGGCCCAAGGGGTGAGGTACTCACCAGTGATACTTTGTCTCCTTCCATAGATTTGTCTCCATGAACATGTACTCTCGCATAGGAACGGTCGTCCATCTACCTCTCCCGGCGCTGCTATAGTATAGGTAAGCAGCACCCGCAGAAAGACTTATAATCTTCCTGAGGTCACTGCCTCCTATAAGTTTTAAGGTGCTTTTCCACAACAAAAAAACTCCCAGGGGGAGTTTTGTACACACGACAAATACCTCCCCGTTAGGAAGTTATTGGTCTTCTATTTAATTGCTGTGCTTTGTTCATGAGATTACTATATCATGAGCCCATAGCCTTTGTCAAGAAAATATTTTGCCCTATAGTTTACTTTCATATTCTTTTTTGCTATACTCTGCAGGCTCAAAAACGATTTTGTAGCATTTCAAATTCTTGCACATTAAGATTACTGCAATTGTTTCCTTTTGTTAAGTGATACTACCCTATGAGATAAGAACACATTCTTATTTGATGGGGCAGTTTCACTTCACTCCGACGATTCGGAGTAGACAAAGGTGAAGCCCAGAAAAGGAGCAGATCATGCCGCGTATCATCGCGAAGTGTTTGCCCGACTTGTACCGGTACTTCATGGCCCATCATGACATTAGGGAGCAAGCGTGTCGGGAGTGGAGGACCGCAGTCTCGATAGCTTTTTCAGACGAGCGGATCCAGGTGTCTGTGGAAGAAGTGGAGGTACACTTCCAGCTCATTGAGTTGTGGGATAACTCCCGCGACATTTGTCTGGACATCTACTTCTCCGTTGGGGAAAATGGTATCCCCACAGCCACCTCTGCTGCACAACGGCAACTCAAGGCCGCGTTGTTGGCGGGACTGGAAGTAGCACCGTATATGCCGCCGGGAACTATATCCGGAGTGTGGCCCATGCCAATCCCCGGGGGAAATTACGGCGAGGCTACCACGACTCTGATTCAACCCCTTTCCTCTACCAAGTACCTGCAGATATATTTCACAATGGAGGAGGATCCGCAGAAGAGAGCATGGAATCTGCGCATCATAGGCGCAGAGGATTCGACGCTCGTTTCACCGGGAAGAAAGCTCTCTGTGAACGCATCAGAGGAAGAGTTTCTCACCTGGGTTCAGGACACCGTACAGCTCGATGCAGCGGCAGCGCCATGGTGGAAAATGGTTGTATTTCCAAGGTTGCGGCAGCTCCGCAACAACTATTTCCGCCAGTGCGGGCAGGGACAGTAATCTCTGCAAGACGACGCCCTCGGTACCTTTTGGGTACCGGGGGTTTTTTATTTTTTGAAACCCCAACCCTTAAAGAACCCCATAGTTTGTTTTATCTCATGTTTTTTGTTATAATTCCCCCCATCGCACGTTAAGTGGAGGGAAAGATGAAGCGGCTGATCTCGTGGCATACGTTTGGCTATATAGGGTCTATATTGGCCATCTTTATGCTTACACCTCAGCTTATCCAGGTTTTGCAGACCAGCGAGACAAAAGATTTGTCTCCTTGGACTTTGCTTCTATTCTTCACTCAGAGTTGTTGCTGGATGATCTACGGTACAAAGGCTGTCAAGAGTCCACCAATTGTGATAACAAACATCTTTATTGCGTTTCAATCACTTGCGCTATTGGTGATGAAGTTCATGTACGGCTAGTCGTCCACAACGTCCGATTCTATAAAGCCGGGAAGAGCAATCTTCCCGGCACTTTTTTAATCCATACCCCTTTGGCTTCAAATTCCTGTGATACAATTCCCCTATGAAATACAAGGCAATCATGCTTGATGTCGATGGGACATTGATTCCCTATGACTATAATGCTCTTCCTTCAGATGCCGTAGCAATAGCTATTGGCAAAGCACAGCAAAAGTTAGAAATCTGTTTGGTAACAGGGCGTTCTTATCCGTTTATTCTCAATATTCTGGAAAAGTTACAATTAAAAAAAGGATTTGTTATCGTAAATAATGGCGCACAAGTCATAGAACTTTCCAGTAAAGAAGTTATGTATGAGCAACCGTTAGACTTACGGGATGCGGAAATCATTATTAACCTCTTAGATCAGGAAAAAATACCGTTCTATCTCAAACAAAAAACCTTTGACAGGTCATTTATAAATAATTACTTCAAAAAGGGAGATCCTTTCCAAAAAGCCTATATGATTTTTACCTATGAACATTATTCTTCAAAAAAAATAGATGATCTTGCCAAAAAACTTTCTCATCTTCACAATATTTCTGTACAAAAAATACATCATAAAAATCCTCACAAATATGGAATAAATATTACTCATGTAAAAGCTACAAAACTGCAAGGTATTGCGGCGGTTTTAAAACAGTTGAACCTGAAAAAAGAAGAGGTCATCGGAGTAGGAGACAGTTATAATGATTTTCCGCTTCTGATGGCATGTGGACTCAAAGTTGCTATGGGTAATGCGGTACCGGATCTTAAAGCAATTGCAGATTATATCGCACCTTCTGTAACAGAAGACGGAGTAGTTGATGTGGTTAACAAATTTATTCTCTCTTCATGAACTACATTGCGTATTGCACCAAAGGCCTGGAACAAATTGTTGAACAGGAAATTGTATCGTATATAAAAGATGCACATATCCTTGAGGTTTTGGACAAACGGATTGTATTTAAAACACATGCTTCTTTTGAAACTCTGGTTCGGTTAAGAACGGTTGATGATATTGGAATACTTCTCGCATCTGATGAAGAGGTAACTGCGTTGCCGCAACTTTTGGAAATAATAAATGGCTTGGACTTACGCAAAACCAGAAGTATGCTGCAACAGGTACGAACACTGGATCCTCAGACGTTTTCCCTGACAATCAGTAGCGCCAAAAATAAGTTGGATTCAAAAGAAATAACCAGAACCGCAGCACAGGAAATTTCTCAAAAATACCAATGGGAATATCGTGCGTTTGACCACAGCAATTTTGACATCCGTATCTTTATCGATGGATCAAAGCTTTTTATTTCTGTGCGGTTGACCCCGGAAAGCTTACATCATCGCAGCTACAAAACAGTATCCAAGCCAGGTTCTTTGAAAGCAACAGTAGCGGCAGCAATGGTAGTGATGGTTACAGAAGGAAAGCAAAACCTAAAGGTTGTCGATAATTTTTGTGGCAGCGGGACAGTCCTTTGTGAAGCATTCTTTATGGGTAACAGTGTGTATGGAGGAGATAGTGACCCGGAAAGTGTAACGATTAGCCAAAACAACTTAAGCAGGTTAGGTTTTGATCAATTAGATCACATAAAAAACTTGGATGCTACCAAAATTACATGGAATAGTGATTTCTTTAATGCTGCTATTTCCAATCTCCCCTGGGATAAGCAGATTGCGATAGGAAGTATTACAGATTTGTATAGAAAGACACTTGAGGAGTACAAAAGAATCCTTCAACCAGAGGCAGCGTTATGTTTATTAGTATCCAAACCTGACTTACTAATCAAACATGCAAAGCACGTGTTTCCCAATCATCAGATCAGTAGTTACAAAATTGGACTACTGGGCCAAACTCCCACAATCGTTTTCATAAAAATAAAGATTTAGATGAAAAGAGTGATATAATCTTCTGACTTTGCTCATCAGTATATTTCTATTGATGAAAAAGGGGCACAGGTCAAGCCAATTGGCCAGATCCAAGGAGTTTTTTCATGGCAGATCAGAGGGGAATTGGCAAAGTGGCTCTGGTTACCGGAGCTTCCGGAGAGATTGGTGCTGCAATTGCAGAGGCACTGGGACGAGAAGGAGTTTCAGTTGTAGTCCACTATCATCGGGATCGTTCCCAGGCGTTGAAGGTTGCTCGGTCAATCCGTCTCTCTGGTAGTGAGACCATTGCGCTTCAGGCTGATGTTGCCAAAGAATCGGAAGTGGTTCGGCTTGTTGCCAGGACATATAATCGGTTTGGCCGCATTGATTTCCTGGTAAACAACGCCGGTATCAATCGCGATAACCTTATCCCATTCCTGCCCCCGGCTGATTGGGATTCGGTGCTGGCTACCAATCTTCGAGGGGCATTCCTCTGTACCCGGGAGGTCTTGGGAAATAGGGAATACAGAAGGATGGCACATCGTAGGTTTGGACGGATCGTCAATGTCACCTCGGTGGTTGGCGTGATCGGGAATGCCGGCCAAGCCAACTATGCAGCAGCCAAAGCTGGTTTGATCGGACTAACCAAGTCTGCGGCTCTGGAGAACGCCAAACGAGGGATTACAGTCAACGCTGTCGCTCCCGGATACATCCCAAGTCCCATGTGGGACAACGTATCTGAGAGCATGAAAGATCAAATCCTTGCGATGATTCCTATCGGGCGTCCTGGTACTTCGGTTGAGGTAGCTGGAGTCGTAGCATTCTTGCTCCTTGATCCCGCAGCGGCATATATTACTGGACAGGTACTTCACGTCGATGGCGGCATGGTCATGGCATAGTTTCCCAACATGCAAGTCTACTGGGCGGTCGAGTCAGACTCGACCGCCCATCATAATCCTATAGTTTGACTCTGTATTCTTCCTTTGTTATAATCTCTTCAATCATTTTTCACCAGTTTCTGGTCATGAAATGAGTAAATTGCACCTTGATTTTGCCAAGCGGGTGACATTCTGTTTATTTTGGTAGATAGAAGGGTACTCGCTTGGAATACGTTCAAGCGAACCAACACTCCAGGGAGGGGAAATGGCATCTGTAGCTGTATCTCTTGTGGCATTGTTGTTTGGGTCAGCATTTCTGTGGTTGCTTATCCCAAAGATGCCAATGCTCAAGACTGGTTATGCGTATTCTTCTCCCCAGGGAGAGACTATGGAGAGGTTCTTGATTTCAGTATTTGGAGGGTTAGTTTTTGCGTGTGTAGTGATGATTGTGATAGTCATCTTTGACGTACTGAAATAATCGACCAGAGATGGAAGGAGTTGGGAATGTCTGCGTCAGATCATACCAATTATGAAACAGCTCGCCGGTGTCAAGAATACCTCGATGAAGGACACGAGGTCTCACATTTGGTGTATGAAGCGATAGGCCAACTTATGCAGGATCCTGCATCGTCCCGGTTTTTGATCCGGCTATTGAGTCAGTTTCCCACAATAGAGGGTCTCAACCGGTGGATGACTGTCCCTCATGATTTGCTTTGTGGGGTGGCTCCGACAACATTTATCCTGGCGCAGGATTTCAATTCTTGCAGGAATAGATGCTTGCAGCGAGTCCTTGAGCACGATGTTCAGCAAAACCATAGCAGGAGGACGTGATGATTTACCTGGTTTATGCCGATAAGCAGACCGGTGAGCCGGATATCCTGGTAGGTTACTCGGAAGAGTTCTTCCAGATCCTGCACGGAATCCATCCTAGTCGGGAGTTCGTCTTTCAGACAGGTCATTGGGGGGCCGCCCTCGACTTGGTCGAGGACATCAAAAATTCCCCGCTCCACTGGGCGATTGTCTGCGACCCTGGGCAAGGAATTGCTGAGGTTGTAGCGATTTACCAGCCAACGATCAAGTCGTGGGGATTGTCCATGTTCGCCGAGGAAATCGGTCACCCCCGCAAACTCAGCCATCTTGAGTTTCTCGGAACTCGCCTTATCGAGGCATTCCCCAGCCGTGAGGAGGCGGATCACGCTTTCTTAGTTCTCGTCTGTTAACCGCGCCGTGTGGCGCATCCCAGGCCTTTCCCGCTTCGCGGGGGAGGCTTTTTTTATCTGTACACCTTTGATTTCTATCTCATAGTAGTGTATACTCTCAATCAATACCCGCGGAGTTTTCCGTGTGGTGAGTACATTGAAAGGGGACTGAGGTGAAAAAGTTCCACAGCTTCGCAAACAGTGTCAAGAGTTACTACGTGGGGCTTTTTGGTGGGATTGCATGTCTGATGGTTGGGGTCTTACTGGGGACTGCAGCTGGCCATTTCCTGACAATAGTCTTCACTAACCATTTTCTTCTTGCTTCCATTGTCACAGGTGTGATCTTTGTGGTAGTAGGTCCTGTGGTATATCATCACCGGGAAAAGTTGAACGATTACGTAAATCGTATCATCGACAGGATTACAACAAAACTCGAAGACTAGAGAGAGGGGAGGGATCATGTATTCTTTGGAGTGGCTCATCAACCCGCTAGTCGTAGTCATCGTTCTCTGCGCTATCTGGGTAGTCGTCGTAATTGTCTGGCTGTCTCGGACAAGAAAGGAGCAGTCGCTTCAGTCTGGTCAAGATTACCATCTCGCCTACCAAGAGTTTATGCGGCTTGATGGAGCTGTTAGAGAGATACAGCCCATTCTGGCCAGGTGTAACCTGGATCAGGAGACAATCGATTGCTCACTCCAGCCTATCCGGGAGGAGATGCATGCAATTAGTAGGTTAATTGGAGATTACGAGAGACGACAACGTCTCGAACTTTCAAATCCAAAAATTCCTTGATCATCGTTATCCATGGGGTGTTCCGAGTCTGACTCGGGGCACCCTCTTTTTTTGACTTCATAAGATCTTCACTATATAATCTCCACGGTATTGCATAGTTGGGAAAGGAGCAGAGTCATGCCGGTACCGCACATTTTGCGCACTGCTTATGATCTGGCCAACGAGATGCCGCTGGAATTGGTGTGTATCATAGCCCACCAGGCAGATACGGAGATTACACCGACACAGACATTGTTGCTCTTGGATCTATTTCCGGATGAGCACTACAGTGCTATGAAGGAGACAATTCTTCAAGACCCGTCAGGGATGCAGTTTTTCGCCGACGCGATGATGCGGCGGCTTGACCATGCACGGCAAAACATCAACTATATCGGGGATGCCCATGAGATCACCCTACAAGTTGGTGACCAAATCTGGAAGTATGGAGGACGTGTTTCAGTCTTTCCTGCGTTGGATGAGAAGAATACAGCTCGTATGCAACGACGCATAAAAGCTATCATTTCCAGTGCCGGTGCTGGGCTCCGCTAATATACTATACGGGTGTTATCGTTCTTCGATGGCACCCTTTTATTTTGACTTCTTTAACTCTTCACTATATAATCTCAGCGGTTGTACGGAGGGATTGGACCATTGAGTCCACAGTCGCGATTGGAAGGAGTTCCCATGGCGTTGGATACCGCGGCAGTTTTCCAGATGGTAAATGAAATACCATTGGAGCTTATCTGCGTTATCGCACACGAGTCGGATGCTCCGGTTGAGCAGGATCGGGCGCTTGAGCTCTTGTCCTATTTTCCTGACGATCGTTACTTTGCTCAGAAGCAGGAAATCTGCCAGAATCCTGCCTTGGCGTTGGCTTTCGTGCAAGCGCTTAACCTTATACTAGGAGCAGCCAGGCGCTACACCAGTTATCTGGGTAAGCCACATGAGTTCATAGTCGTGGACTCTCATGGGGTTACCTGGCGATACGGTCGTTATCGGACGGTATTCCCGGAGCCGGATGCAGAGCAGTTAGAGCATGCCCGTGATCGAGTAAAGGCGATGCATGGTTACGCTTTGCATATATTTCCTGGTCAAGAGTAACTTGATCAATACACACGTGGGGTGTCAGCTGATTCGTCGGCGGCACCCCTTTTTATTTACCTGCACACACCCGGTGTGTGCTAGGTAGACACATCAGGAGCGTTGCTGAAAATTCTCTTTACATAGCACAATTTATTGGAGCTTTTCCTTTCTCAACCAAAGTGTTAAAATTCATTTTTATGGGACGAGGACCAGAAGATCAACCCCCCAATGGTATACCCTCTACACCTTCTGATTGGGAATGGAAAGTAGTAGATCCCTCAACAGGAGAAAAAGCATTTGTTTTAAGGAACAAAGGTCCTTATGTTGACAAAACCTGCATTGTTGATTTGAGAAGAGGTACGGTAGAGCATCTTGAAGAATTTACCCAATCCGGACAAAGCCGTACTCGTTTTGAACAATATGGTGAAGATTTAGAAAGCCTTGAGGAAGTTGCCTATTATTTTACGCCCTATGATCGAGAAGGGCTTCCGCCGGTTGAAGTAGCACAGTACGATAACGAGGGACGGATGTCAGTTGCCATGAAGCTTCCTCATAGACAGTTACTGCGGAACGTACAGGCTGTCTATGGGGTATTTGGAGAACTTGAGAAATTTGGTGTGTATGTAGATACTCCATTACCGGATGATTCAGAGTTATTATCTTTACCCTCAGATGAACGTCAACAGGTGCTTTTGAGACGAAAAGTTTCTGCAAATGTCAGGGATTTGGCCCATTTTTATGACCATTATGGAGTTCGTGCTTTGCTGGATAACGCAGATCCTCTATTAGATGATGAGGAAGTTGCAGAAGAAGAAAAGGACGAATTGGAAGCATATGAAAACAGCTTACTTGGCTCGCTTCCGCCTAAGGACCAAAATAGGATTATTGAAAACCTGTATGCTATTGCACAACGTGTTGTGACACGCGGTGTGGATGATGAGATGGAACAAAAAGATAGGGATATTTTAATCGATTATATTCATTCACATGCGATTGGTATGTTACCGCAAGATTTGGGTACCTGTACTATCCGTGAGCAAGCCTCGTTGGAGAATTTAAGTGTAACCCGCGCAATTGCGGATTTGCTCGATACCAATATCCTGAGAATGCAACAAGCTGGTAACTATACTGTCTTTATTGTAATGCCGCAATCGCCAGATTCAGCGTTTCGTATTACTACATCCCATGAAAATGGAGGGTTAACGCCGGAACCGCCATTTTACACACAATTAAGAACATTTAAAGCTTCCGATATATCTGAAGGTTTGCAAAGCGGAAAGTTTTACCAATTTGGTACTGACATGTATAGTTTTTTTATAGATGAAGATGATAAAGTCCATTTTACGATTGTAGACCTCATGGGAGATGGGTCCCAGATAGAAACAGTATTCCCTTGTGAAGTTGACGCTGAAAGAGTATCCCGTGAGATACATGACAAAAGGATCCGTCATTTTATTGAAGCTCCCCATATCATGCACATGAATGTAACCAAAGTCTAATCCTCAGCATTGTTAATCACCATTTTGATAATACAATAATCAAGTGTTATCATGATTTTTTATGAGACAAGAAAATGAATTTCTAAATCCACGTGAAGATGCTGCTGAATTGGAGTTGGTGGGAGATGATCAAGTTTACGAGCAATTAGATGACTTGGAGAGTGAACTATTGGAGGAAGCAGTTCCAATCATTGGAGGAGATAGAAATGGATACCTGGGGGCTTCCCATGAGGAATTGGAATATGTTATGGAAAAGCAGGGAGTCTATGGGTTGCATCCTGATGTTATCCGTCCGCTGGAGAATAAAGAAATAGAATCAGCGCTATGTGAGGAAATAGAACGGGGTAGAATTGCTCAGACTCTGCAGGCTGGGCTTGTGGGGAGAACTATTCTGACCGGACATAGACTCAATTTTGGAAAAGTTCCCTATACACAGCAGGAGGTACACAACGTACTGGCTGGGGTTTGCGTAGAGGGATATCCCCTTTCCGAGCTTATTTCTCCGTATATATTAGTGAAAAAACAGGAGGAACGTGATGCAAAACTCGCAGAGCAGAAAAAGAAAAGCCAATTTGTCAAAGACCCCCTGCCAATATATGATGGGATTGCTGTGACGCGCGATATCCGTGTGGGAAGTATCGATGAGGAGGCGTTGTCTGATCTGATTGCAGCAGGGAAGCGAGGAGAACAAGAACTGATTGAGCGCAATGTCCGTCTGGCTATGTCAAATGCAGGCCGTTTTCATCTTTCAGACGACATGTATAAGGAGTTAACCCAGGTTGGAGCAATGGGGGTAATAAAATCAGTGGAATTATATGAACGGTGGCAGGGGTATGCATTTTCAACCTACGCCACCTGGTGGATTCGGCAAGCTCAAAGCCGATTTAGGGATAATCATGGAACTACCATTCGTATAGCAATCCATATGCACGCTAAAATGAGACGATGGAATGAATATCGTACTCGAGTAAGCATTGAAGAAGGAAGAGAAGTACCTGATGAGGAGTTAATTGGCAGAAAAGGTGCTCCTTTTGGAGAGAAACAAATCAGACAAATCCAGGAAGCGGAGAAAATCTATACTGTGTCTTCTGATATACCACTTGATGTGAATGGTGTTACATTGCTGGAATTTGCTAAGGATAAAAAACCTCTCCCTCAGGAGCAGGCAGTATCCTCAGTTTCACTGGATGAAATACTTACCTATTTGGACGACCACAGTGTAGCGAATGAGGATTATGTACCCGGATCAGGTCTTCTGACCAAAAGAGATTTGGAAGTATTGAAATTACGGCTCGGTCTGGAGGATGGTATACAACGTACAGGAAAAGAGGTAGGAGAACGGGTTGGGACCAACCGGCAGCGTATCGGGCAGCTAGAAGAAGAAATTTTTGAGAAATTACGACATCCACGCTATGCCAACTTCCTCCGCCACTTCCTCTAAATTCCACACACCCGTTGTGTGCCACCTGCCTGCCGGCAGGCAGGGCTAGACACATCAGGAATTCACTCTAACATTAAATGTTTGATATTGTCTAGATCTCTTTGGTAGGTTGCTTGGTCTAATACAAAGCTTTTATAATCTTCTTTTGTTCTAAAAAAATTCATAACTGTTCTATCTTCAATTAAAGAATTAATATCATTTACAAGATAACTTTTAAATGATGACCACTCATAAGTTTCTAATTTATCGATTTCAACCATATATGCTGTAGCCGGATTTAAATGGATATATTTTGAAACATGAATTAACTGTTCATTTGTTTCAATTAAGACGGCTTTAAACATGTCCTGAAATAAAGAACCTGTTCTATGATATTTAGTATTAAAATATTTTGAATAACTATTTTGTAAATTTCTCATAAAATTAGATATCCCTTGAGATTTGACTACTCGTAGTAAAAAATGGATATGATTTGGCATTATACAATAACAGAGAATATCGATAGAAAGGTTTTCTTGAATCATAAATGTATTCTTTATTTCCACTTTTTCCTCATAGGATATACGTTGAAAGTGAGAAAAACGTAATGGAAGGTTCTTGTATCTATAAAAATCAATGAGTTTCGTAATTCGTTTAAAATCCCTAGTATTAATAAAAATTGGCTGTTTGGCAATACTTCTATTAAATACATGGTAGATCTGATTAACAATAATTGGTTCTTTTCTGTATGGCATAAATAAAATCCTTATGTGTCTACCTAACACACCGGGTGTGTCTAGCTAAAATTAAACTACTTCTTACTTAATTCCTGAGACAAACACCATTATTCATTCTCTTTTTTTAATACAAAGTATTAGACTTGATCTTTTTCAATGTAGAATCTCCAAATATTAATTCCACCCCATCCTACAAGGGTTAATCCTAAAGTGATAAAAACAATTTTAAGTGTAGTTTCAAGGTTATTTAATACTAGTAGATTTGATTTTGCCGATTGGGTGTTAGTATTCATAATAAAAGAACTGATTGGATGTTGTTTTAATTTTGTAATTTCATTAGTCGATGTTCCTAGAACATCTTTTGTAAATCCTCTTCCAATACCTGTCAATTCAAAACCAAGTGGTGTTGCGGTAATTTCATTTGAATACTCCCCGGGCATACATCCATTTCCTGCACGTATCTTAAAATAATATCTTTTTCCACCTGACAAATTTTCTACCACGTAACTCGTTGTTCCCCGACCTCCAATATTGGGATTGCCATATATTGTTTCCCCACTATGTATTCCATAAGAAACTAAATAATAAGATACCGGAGTTGAAGATTCTGTCCAAGTAAGTGTTACTGTATTGATACCTGGGAATGCAGAAAGAAGTACTGGAGAATTCTGAGGTTTTTGATCATTACAGGGTTGAGATGAATCCATATTTTTGGAAAAATTTGAAGAAGAGATAGAGCTAGATAATTGGGGGGAGGCTGGAGAATGCGAAGTTGATGAAATAACAGATTCAATAGGAGTTACAGGAATAGTAAAATTTCTTTCAGTACTAATTTGCTCAGGACTTGCTCGTGATATAACTCGATAATAGTATGTTGATCCGGGTTCAAGGTTTGGAAGGGTAACAGTATGATTTTGTACACGAGTATTATCTTCAATTGTAGTATTTTCATATCCATATGTTCCACCACTCGTAGTAAATGTAAGAATGTTTTTTGGTTGTTTGCCAAAAATAACTCTACTATATGAGTTTTTATTAGTTGTCCAAGATACGAGTGCGACTGTATCACTTACCGTTACGGTAATAGAATCAGGATCAATAACTGGAGCAATTCCATATGTTTGAATGCGAGTGTCACTAATATTTCCTCCTGTATCTATAGCAACTGCTTTGAAAATCAGATCATCGGATATAGTTAAAGGGGTCGAATAGAGGAGTCTACTGCTGGAAGAAGCTGGATCTGAACCATCAAAAGTATAGTAAAGGGAAGGGATATTTGGTAAATCTGAGCTGGAAATTGTTAGCAGCTGTGGTGCATAATAATCACCTTGAGCAATATTTATGATAGGAACGAGCGGTGATGCAAAATCTTGTGTCGTAATAGTTTGTTCAGTATTCCAATTTCCATTACTAAAATCTTCAACTCCATGATTAGCTAATGAAATCTTCGGAGTTTGTCCTGTATCGTTCTCTGTTTTTTCAACAAGATACAAAGTAACAACACCGTTATTTTCAGAAGCATCTTGGTTTTGCTTTAGCGTATAAGTTGTTACAGAAAAGTCAGAATTGGTAACCGTGGATCCTAATAAATCCTTTGAAAATGTTATTATTATTTCATCCAGCCTGCCGTTTTTATCAGTATCTGCAGTTTTAGCACTTATTATTTTTGGTTTCGTATTATCAATAGGTGCTGATTGTTGATCTAGATCTTGGGAGAAGATAAATTCATACTGAGCAGGAAAATTTTGCTTCAGAGCTGCGCTAAAAGTTGCCGTACTTAAATATCCACTTTTATTGTATTCATAGAGGTTAAAAGTGGTGTTTTGAACAGAAGAATTGTTTGTATAAATAACAATTGAATAATTTCCATCAACAGGAGTAGGAAGGAGAAGAATTTTTTTTGAAGTAGAAGTTATCCCGGTGATAGGTGCTGTTATTCCAGTTTGTAAATAATAGGAGGAGTTTGAAATTTGTGTATAGTTTGTTATTCCATCTGACCCTGTTTTATTATTTTGTGGATCGATTATAAGTAAATCCATACTTGGGTCAATAGCTAATAAAATATAAGAGAGGTTGGTGTGGGAAGGAATATATTTTTCAATCGATAAATAGGAATTATTATAACCTTCATTGAGGGTTAATCGGTCATAATATGGATCATTAATGTTAAAAGTATTTCCATTCATGCCTTTCGCAACAACAAAATGCCCGGGTTCTTCTAAGATATCTGGAGTTAAGTTATTAATATCATAAGTTAATTGAGCCGAATCTGATCCACTTATTCTTCGAAATTCAAGTGCATCATATAAAAAGGAAGAATTTTGTACTTTTGCTAATTTGCTAAGTCTTGAGATTGCTAGCCAGTTCAAAAGACCATTACCTATATATCCATCAGTTTGACTCTTAAGCCAGGAATTAAGAGTGCCTGGATTGAGTACTGTTCCGTCAACTAGCTTTGTAATTCCGTAATATTGTAAAACCATAGTGACTGAAGTCAAGGCACATCCCCATAGGTTAATAGTAGAATTGGCTGAAGTCCAAATATTTGCAGTATCATAAGTAAGTCCTTGCCATGGTTCAGACGTTTGTTTGAGAGAGGGAATATTAAGATCAGGATTAATACTCGTAACAACAATGTTATCAAAATATGTTTCAGAACTAGGATCACTTCCTGCAGAAGCTTGTAAAACTATTTTGCCAGTTGGGGCTAATCCACCGGCATCTGGATAATCTAATATTAGTTGGGGAGGAATTCCCTTGTATATCTTAATATGTTCACCTATCACATCAATCTTAAAATGTATAGTTTGACCATTAGAAAATTCTCCAGGTAAATAAACAGTATTTTGGTATATATTACTATTACCAACCAGTTGTAATATCATAGAATTAGGTGCAGATGTATGGATTCCATAGTAGAGTTTAGTTGGATCAGTATTTCTAAAACCAAAGTTATGATCCGTTCCGCTAACTAAGTCCATGTCAAATTCAAACGAATAGTTATCTCCAATATTATTCCAAAGAATATCATTAGGAACTAGTTCTGTTATACACCCACCACCATTTATTTTTGTCCCTACCTTCCCATTAATAACTTGCCATTGTGAGGGAGAACCATTAAAAAAACATGTATTCCTTGGTACAATCCACCCATCAGCATTGCCATCATCAAAATCATCCTTAAATACTTTGGAAGTTGCGTACACAGAACGAGAAGAAAATAGCAGGAGTAATACCGCTATTAGAATAAACCAAAAAAGAAACTTTTGGGCAAGGAAGTTTCTCACAACATTAACAGAATAATCAAAAAAGTTACTGTTTGTCAAGTATGTTGTTGAATGTTAAAATTAAGCTCATGAATAAAAGAGAATATGAAATTTTTCATCAAACCACATCAAAACAAACCCATATGATTAAAGGTAACAACATAACTTATCAAATAATAATTAAATACATTGATAAATTCATAAAAAAGGGGAATGTGTTGGATATTGGTTGTGGGGCGGGGACTATCGATTTCTACCTGGCCAGCAAAGGCAATACAGTGGTGGGGATTGATATTTCACAAAGGGCTGTTGAATCTGCCAGGGAAAGCGCGAAATTGATGGATCTGAAAAATGTGAAGTTTGAAGCCATGGAATTTCCCCATAAGGTGCCGGGGGGGAACTATGATTATGTACTTTGCAGTGAAGTCCTGGAGCATTTGCCTGATGATAAGCATGCGATGAAGAAGATTTTTAACCTCCTGAATAAAAAAGGAATAGCCATTTTGTCCACCCCATCAAAAAACGCGCCTTTGTACAAGTTGGGGTATGCATCAGGTTTTGATAAAAGAGTTGGACACTTGCGCCGGTATACAGTAGAGGAACTCAAGGATATTGCAAAAAATGCTGGATTTACCGTTATTGCTACGGAAAAAACAGAAGGGGTTTTGCGTAACTTTTTATTTCTCAATCCAATTGCCGGCAAATTGATCCGTTTTATCAAGTTTTCTCTAGTTGATATCGTGAGCTTTCTAGACTATATTTCTCTTAAGCTCTTTGGAGAATCCCAAATCTTCATCGTAGTCCAGAAACCATGACCGTTGTTTTTTTGACCAAATACTTCTATCCCCACATTGGGGGAGTTGAAACCCATGTCCTTGAGGTTACCAAGCATCTGATCCAAAAAGGATATAAAGTTACTATCATTACGGAAGAGTTATCGAGCGGTTATCCAAAGGTCAAATTACCCCTGTCTCCAACAGTCCTGAGTAGATTAACAATTCATCATATTCCGGCGGGGAAAGACGACTGGTATAAAAAGTTTCGGATTTGGTCCTGGCTTTCCCATCATCAAAGTATTCTCAAAGATGCTGATGTCATTCATTGTCATGATGTTTTTTTCTGGTATTTACCCTTCCGTTTTATCTATCGGGACAAGCCGGTTTTCACTACCTTTCATGGATATGAAGGAGTCTATCCTCCAGCAAAAAGGGCGATAGTCATTCGTAAATTGAGTGAACTGTTGTCAAAAGGAAATATCTGTATTGGGGAGTTTATTGAGAAGTGGTACTATACAAAGGCAAATTATATTACCTATGGAGGAGTCCATCCGATACTGTCTCTGTACAAAAAACCTTCCGCAGAGGTCATAAAAATTGCTTTCCTGGGGAGGCTTGAAAAAGATACTGGTATAGAATTGTATGCAGATGTTATCAGGCAATTACGGGAAGGTGACCAGAAAGTAGAGTTTACAGCCATAGGTGATGGGTCACTCCGGCAGGAAGTCGAGACAGTAGGGAGTGTAACAGGATTCACCAAGGGGGTTGAGAAAGAAATTCCTAAGTATGATTTTATCTTTGCTTCTTCCTATTTATCCATCCTTGAAGCCTTTATTGCGAAAAGACTTGTCTTTGCGGTATACGACAATCCTCTCAAAGCTGACTATTTGAGGCTAACTCCCTTTTCAAAATTCCTCATCATAGGCAATTCCTCCCAAGAGATTAGCATTCAAATAAAATATCTGCTAAATAAGCCCGAAAGGATAAAGCTTCTTACCAGCAAGGCGTATGCATGGGCGAGGGAGCAGACGTGGGATCGGGTAGCCGATTTATATATTAACTTATGGCGAGAATAAGAACATCTTTGGTAATAACAGTCCTTAACGAAGAAAATACTATAGGTAAATTGTTGGAATCGATAGATCAGCAGACGCGTCATCCCGATGAAATTGTTTTGGTGGATGGAGGTTCTGCCGATAATACAATGGGTGTTATTACTCAGTATCTAAGAGAGAGAAATCATACTACTAAGCACAACCAACAGAAGACTGATAATAGTCCTATAAAGATTTTGCAAAAAAGAGGGAATCGTTCGGTAGGAAGAAATGAGGGGATTAGGAAATCCAGCGGGGACGTTATCTTTATTACCGATGCCGGATGTAGCCTGGACTCTCAGTGGATCGAGAAAATATATGAGCACTTTTTAGATCCAAAGACAGAAGTAGTTGCAGGCTATTATCGTGGCTATTCGAACACTTTTTTTGAACGGGCACTTATCCCCTATGTTTTGGTTATGGAAGACAACGTTACTCCTGATAATTTTCTCCCCGCATCCCGTTCTATGGCATTTCGAAAGAGCGTATGGAAAAAAATCGGAGGGTTTCCTGAGCAGTTCTCTCATAATGAGGACTATGTTTTTGCCCACAAAATGAAGAGCGAAAACTACAAAATTATCTTTGAAAAAAGTGCTATAGTATACTGGATTCCACCTGATAATCTTACTTCTGCCTATACCATGTTCTACCGGTTCGCCCTCGGCGATGCCCAAGCGAAGCTATGGAGACCCAAGGTATTTTTGATCTTTGCCCGCTATCTCTCGGTAGGAATTCTTCTGGTGATTGCTCTTACTTCAGGGAATTATATTCTTATAGGACTTTTACTATTTTTTTTCATTTTTTATTGTCTCTGGGCAATCGGAAAGAATTACCGGTATGTCAACCATCTTTCGGCACTGTGGTATTTACCCCTTTTTCAGTTTACCTCTGACTTTGCAGTGCTTTTGGGAACTACAGAAGGGTTATTCAGACAATAATGACATGATTTGATATAGTTAAGTCTTTCTCAGGTAGTTCTTAGTGCTTTCTTTTTTTTGTATAATACACATCTCTTCTATGAAACGAGTATACAAGCAAGCTATAAAAAACAAAACAATTCTTATCACCGGCGGTACCGGTTCCTTTGGACATTATGTGGTAGGTGCCCTTTTGGATTGTAAACCAAAGAGAATTATCATTTTCAGCAGGGATGAAAAAAAACAATTTGATATGCGTAATGAATTTGATAATCCTATTCTTATCTTTGTTATTGGAGATGTTAGGGACAAGGAAAGTTTGAGCCGTGTGATGTCAGGAGTGGACTATGTTTTTCATGCGGCGGCACTCAAGCAAGTACCCAACTGTGAATTTTATCCTATGGAAGCCGTTAAGACCAATATCCTGGGAGCTTACAATGTAGTAAGCGCTGCAATAGAACACAAGGTACAAAAGGTGGTAGCACTCTCCACAGATAAAGCAGTGTATCCCATTAATGCGATGGGGATGTCAAAAGCATTGATGGAAAAAATATTTATTGCCGAATCCAAAAACTTACTGGATCAGGGAAAAACTATCTTTTGTACAGTACGGTATGGAAATGTCCTGTACACCAGAGGTTCTGTAATCCCTTACTTTGTAAAACATATTCACAAGAATAAAAAGCTTCCCGTGACCAATCCTGATATGACCCGGTTTTTACTTCCCCTCAAAGATGCCGTAGACCTGGTCTTATACACCCTCATCTATGGGGAGAATGGCTGCACCTATGTTCGTAAATCTCCTGCATGCACAATGGAGACTTTGGCACGGTCAGTATGCGAAATATTTGATTACTCCAAAGGATATGAAATAGTGGGTATACGGGCAGGCGAAAAAGTTCATGAGACATTGATTGCTCAGGAGGAACTGATACGTTCAAGTGAACATGGGAACTATTATAGAATCCGTTCTGAATCACAGGGGTTGGATTACAATAAATACCTGTTTCATTGGAAAAAGACAGATGCTGCAAAAATGGATGCGTATACTTCGGCCAATACCAAACAGTTAAATCAAAAACAAACAACAAAGCTTTTGTTAGCACTCCCCGAAATCCAGGAGGAGCTCCTCAAACACTAGTTAGCCGCTTTATCTTCAAACAGGAGTAATTCTTCAAGAGCCTTTTCAATATTATTGAGATAATATTTGTTCAAAAGCAACTGGGAGTAAAGAGTTGCCAATTGACGGGTCATTTTTGGAAGAGTAGTTTTTTGTACTTTGCAAGATGAATGAATCAAGGAAAGATAGGTCTTTAATAAGTGATACTTATTGGTCGGTCCCAAAGGTGCAAAGTGAAACACGGTGGATTTAATGCGTAGTTTTTTAAATACTTTTTCATTACATAGATAATTACAAAACGTGGTAAATTGAAGTGTTGTAGCTCCTGCCCAGCGTTGATTGGGAGAAGCAGTTACTGTCTTTTGGCCTGTTGTCCGTTCCAATAGCCCTTCTTTTTTATAGGGACTTCGGCCAATCAGTGAGGTTCGGATGGTTATGGCGTTTGGCTCAGACGTTTCTCCGAGCAATTTACTTGCACCATAGAACGTTGTAGGGGAGATCGGAGTGTTTTCATTTACTTTGCCCGCCCGTTCTGAGAATACCGCGTCCGTTGACACGTGGATGAGCTTAAAACCATACTTTTTGCCCAGTGTCTCCAGTTGGTGAGGGAAGATTGAGTTAGCCCGGATGATATCTTGAATAGCTGCATCTTTTTGGTTGATCACAATTGCGTTGATGACATAATCAACCTTTTTTACCCTTCTGAATATTTTTTTGAAATCCGTTTCATAGCCTTCAACAGAAAGAGGTAGTAGATACGGGTTGGAAGATTTTTTACGTTGGGTTCCCCAGGTAGTTTTTGGATACACAGAAGAAAAATAAGAAAACAATGTATGTCCCAGCATTCCCCGGGTTCCCAAAATCAAAATAGTAGGATGTTTTTTCATACAATTTTTACTGTTGGGAGCGGGACAATAAATCTTCCTCCTCTTTTCTCATACTTTCTATGTCTTTTTTTGATCTCGTCGATAAATGCCCAGGCAAAGAGAAGGGTATAAGCCGGGGGCTGTTTGCTTTCCAAAATTGAAGAAGAATAAGTCTGTATATGAACTCCTGGCATATATATATTTTGGCGAGCCGGAGAATCATCCATAATATAATCAAGAAGCCTTGAGTCAATTCCACAAAAATTAGTAATGATTGTCGCTCGCCCTGATGCGCCGTATCCGGCAATAGTTTTCTGTTGCTTCCTAAGCCTTGTAAGTAAACGAAGGAGGCTCTTTCTGGTAGTATCAATCTCTTTATAAAATTTCTTGAATGTCTGGACTTTGTCCAATCCTAATTTCTGTTCCTGTCGGATGAATCTTTTGACAGAAGGGGAGATTTTGTGTGTTCCTTCACTTTTGTGCTGTGCCCATACTTGTATAGAACCTCCATGGATCGGAATGTCTTTGACGTCACAGATTTCCATATCAAATTGATCCAGAAACTGTTGCAGGGTAAGAACAGAGTAATAATACTGGTGTTCGTGATAGATCATGTCATAATGGAGGTCTTTTAATAGTTTTGCCAAATAATGCACTTCAAAAATAAACAAACCTTGGGGTTGTAATACTTTTTTGATTCCTCGTAGTACCTCATGCATATCTTCGATATGGGCAAGAGTATTTGAGCTAAAAATAATGTCTGCTTTACCGAAGTTTTTAATAATCTTCGTTGCCGAATGCTGGTTGAAATATTCATTGAAGATATTCATACCATTTTTGATGAGCGGCATAACTACATTGGTAGCAGGGTCCACACCAATCGGCACAAAACCATTGTTTTCGCAGGCTTTGAGAAAACTTCCGTCATTACATCCGATTTCCACCACTATCTTTTTTCCTTTAGAAGCATATGCTTGACCCAGCTCTTTGGCGAGCTTTCGAAAATGTTCGACCAGCGTATGAATGGAAGAAGAAAAATAAAAGTAGTTTTTAAATAATATATCGCTTTGTATTACCTGTTTGGTTTGGAGTAAAAAGCAATCTTTACAAAAGAGAAGCTCGAGCGGATAGAGTTTTTCTTTCTCAAATTCATTTTTGTTTTTGAGAAATCCTCCTGCCAGCGGCATGAGTCCCAGATCAATAACCGGTACTATGCGCTTACTTTCGCAAAAGCGGCATCCGGTATAGCTTCTATATTCTCCGATTGTTTGGAAATGATTCATAGTTAATTGAGACAAATAACAGCAGTGTTTAATTTCGATGAATCAAGTAGAGTAATGTGGTGAGTAAAAGGATTTTGTTTGTTTATACCTACTTGTTGATTGGTTTCCTTTGTGTTATTCCAATTGATAGAATTTTCAAAAAGTTGCTGTAATTTTTTTGAATCTCTATATCCGGTAAAGATACTATATGAGTTGGCCGAAGAAGTATAGGGTAACCTGAGTTTGTGATCTCCTGTTAGATAAATAGACGGTTTCACAAAACTTGAGAATATTTTTTCAAAAGGGTTAACAGGAGTTAAATCAACAACCAGCTTATATAGATTACATGATGTATTATCTACAGCGGTTTTCTTTTCCGGATTATATTTCAAAATCAGATAATGAGGTTTGGTTTGCATAACAGAATAATTTTTGAGAATCCAAGCAAAAACAAGGGGATTACGGGTGAGATTTGGAATATCATCCAAATTCAAAGCTCCTTTTGTATCAATGCCGAAGATAATATAGCCGGGCGGGTTTTGCCCAAGCCGTGTGACTGTTTGTTGTTCTATTGATGAATTTGAATAATCATACAATTGAAGAGCAAATGAGTTATACGTGCTATTTTGAATATTGGCAATGTAGTTATCATAGGGATAGATCCATATGTTATTTCTATTGGCAGAAGTAAGGTAGGAAAAAGTCTTAAAATCCTGCTCAGAATAGTAATAGCCCGGTGGCATCTTATAGAGAGAAAAAAAAGATGGTTTGGTTTGTATAATATGCAAAAGATTAATAATATTTTTTGGGGCAAGTGTATTGTAATAGACCGGTTTGTAGGGAATTAGCATATAGAGAAGAATTCCTAGCATTATAAGTCCTTTTTTATTACGCGCGACAAAATACAGGACTAAAAAAACCATAATGATACTGGGATATACTGCTTTTATAATATGACCCGCATCCGGACGAATGAACGCACTTTTTATCTCAAGAAGTGACGCAATAGTCAGAACAATAAGCAATATTTTTAAGTGGTTTGAAAGATTTTTGATTGTAATTATGTACGGAATGAGCAGGAGAAGAATACAGGGAAATATAAAAAGTATATTATCACGATCATATTGCCAGGGGATATTCATCACATAATAGTAATCATGCAGCGTGGTAACAGCATACTGAATATAGTCTCCATTATTTGTCAGCAAAAGACTGGTGAGCAGCTGGGCCATGAGTATCAGCACAATTGAGAGAGAAAAAGATTTTAATTTTTGTTTTTTGTCTTTGGAATAAAGAACAAAACCAAAAGCAAGAAGTATGGTAATGAATAAACATGAGAGAAAAAGATCATAGGTAAACAGCCCAAAGATACTGGGCAGTAGTGCAATACCTATGTGTTTTTTAAGTGTTGGTTTATCAAAGATGAGATATTTTGTCCAGATAAGTGCATAGACCATAGGAAGAAGAATTCGAATTGCAATAAGCTGTTCCAAAGATGCAATGCCAATAACAAAAAGGAGATAGGCAAAAAGAATCACCTGTTCAGAGTCTTTCGGCAACAGCAGTCTGACTACTATTGTAAGCAAAATACCGGTTATTACCATTCCTGTTGCAGGGAACAACGCAACGGAGAGGTATGAAGGAACATGCAGCAACAGAGAAGGAAGTGAGATAAGAAATTGAAAGAGGGGGCCATAGGTAAAGACAAAATCTTTTCCCAAGATATATCCGTGCAGCAACCGTTGGACTGTATCGACCTGCCAGGAAAAATCCAGGCTTGAGCTGATTACTATTTTATCCCGCAATGCCAACCCTATGTCATTGAGTTTTAACACAATCACTACCATGCTAATAAGAACCAACCCTACATTTGAAGAAAAGATTTTTTTAAAAAATGGTAGAGAAAAAGAATAAAAATACCATTTTGCATATTGGGGAAGCCAGGCAAGCATTTTGAAGTTTGACGTACCTTCTTCCCGGTCTTTCCAGACTGTCGGAATTTCAGTAATTTTATATCCTTTTTTATGTGCTTTTAGTATTATTTCCAAGGAATATTCAAACCCTCCGGTACTTTCCAGTGTTATTACGTCAAAAATCTTTCTGTTGTAGAGTTTGAAAGCATTGGTTGAGTCCATAGTAGGAATACGAAAGAGATAATGCAATGTCAGTCCTGCAATGCGTGAAAGGAAAGTCTTGATAAAAGGACCGCCGATTTTCTTGCCGCCTTTCATATACCGTGAGGCGCAGACAATATCCCACCCTTTTTCGAAGAGATGATACATAGTATCTATTTGGGTTATATCATCAGAAAGATCTGCCATCAGAACTACACAGGCATTTCCTTTTGCATGGACAAAACCGGTCTTTATGGCATTCATGACTCCTTTTTTTGATCCCTGATCACTCTGCAAGAGGCGGATGCTCTTTGGGTTTTTCTGGAGATAATCTTTTAGGACGATATAGGTCGGATCTAGTACGCTGTCGTAAATAATAAGTATTTCATGAGAGGTATCAACATCGTGATTGATTCTTTTTATAACCTGGATAATATTTTTTTCTTCATGGAATACAGGTACAATAATTGATAATTTCATTCTTACAATTTCCCCAGTTTCATTTCCTGCTCAATCCAGGGAATTACTTCATCAAGCATAGTATCAAGCGGTGTGGTTGCTTCAAACTGGAGGATTTTCTTTGATTTGGTAGTATCGGGAATCCTTTTTTGCACATCATAGGTAAAAGGAGTATCGCTCACAAAACGGAATACTTTTTTTTGCTGTGTTTTTTTCCAAATATGTTTTGCCAACTCCAGGACAGAAGTAGATTCATCTGTTGAGATGTTAAAATCCTGGTTGAGCGCTTTTTTTGAAAACATCGCGGTGCAAATTCCCTTGGCTATATCGCCGGCATAGGTGTAATGACGAATTTGTTTGCCTGATCCTAAGATATGAAGGGGATACTGACCCTTGAGAATTTTTTGTACTAAATCAGGAACAACGTGGCTCAGAGCTAATTTTACATTGCCGCTTTTTAACGTAGTTCCCATTTTTGCCCTGGTTTCTCCGATTCCTACGCAATTAAAGGGTCTGACTATTGTGTAGGGGAGCCTATATTGTTCGTATGCTCCTTTGGCAAAATATTCACAGGCTAATTTCTGGAATCCATAGGTCGATTTCGGAGGCGGACATGTATCAATAGCGCTTTCAGGAGTAGGGAATATCTCTGCGGATTCAAAAACCATACTTGATGAGATAACTACTATTTTTTTCAATTTATCTTTTTGAAAAGCCGCAATTGCGGCATCAAATGTTGCCGCAATAATCCGTTCATTTTCCGCCAGTAAATCATATGCCAGGGAATGAAAGTAACTGATTCCTCCTATTTTTGCAGCTAATGCGACGACATAGTCACAATTTTTTATTGCTTTTTTCAAAAGCACGGTATTTTTAGCATCCCCTTGTATAAAGATATAGTTTTTGTTGTGATCATAACTTTTTTCAAGTTTCCCATACTTTGAATAATTGTCAATTCCGACCACCGTATGTCCAAGACGTAATAATTCTTCAACCAAGTATCCTCCGATGAAGCCGGCTGAGCCGGTAACTAGAATTTTCATATTATTTTTTACGAGTAGTATGTGTTTTGATTTGATTTACGGTAAAAAGCAATTTATTAATCCCGAATATATTCCAGATATCACAGATATAGACTTTGTTATTCAGGAGAGATAATATCTTGGCCTTTTCTTTTTTATATTGATTATGATTGGTGGCAATAATTACAACATCTACATCTTTGAGTACTTCTTTAATGTTGCTAAAGACCGTTTGGGCTGGATAATTTTTGACGAACGGGTCATGGAGCAGTACCTGGGCATGTTCCCGAAGTAGTGCCTTTCGTATTTTAAAACTCAAAGATTCCCGTATGTCGTCAATTTCCGGCTTGAAAGCAAGGCCAAGTATGGCAACTCTCTTATTTTTTAATTTAACTCTTTCCCGAAGTTTTTTGATCAAAAAAAGTGGTACTGCCTCATTGATTTTCCACGATGCGGTAATGAGGTCCAAAAAAGGATTCTCATTGATTAAAAAAAAGCCATCTTTAAAAAGACATGGCCCGGCAGTGAGACCTGGTAATGCGAGTCCTCCTCTTTTATATCCTTTATTTACCAGCTGGACGATTTCATGAATATTTTTATTAAAACTTTCCGCAATTACCATAAATTCATTTGAAATCGCAAAAGAAATATATCGATACATGTTGGTAAAAAGCTTGGCAAGTTCAGCAGAAGTTGAATCAGTAACTTCAACCGGTACATTCCAGGATTCAAAAAACTCTCTGGCGTGTTTGCTGGATGCTTCATTGATTCCTCCAACAATTTGGGGAATTTCCCGTAATTCTCGGAGAGCCTGTCCTTCAGCGATTCGTTCCGGACAAAATGCAAGGAATAAATTTTTACCTACTTTAAATTTTGTCATCATTTCCAGCTTGTCTTTGACATATACTGTAGTTCCGGGTGATACAGTGCTTCTCAGAAGTATTAATTGATTTTTTCGTAAATAGGGTATCATTGCATCAAGCGCAGCATTGATTTGATCCAGGACCGGATTCATATTTTCATCAATGGGAGTACCCAGTGTAAGGATAATTACAGAAGATTTTGAAAGTACTTCATACGAAGTGGTAGGGATAAAAGACACATTAATATATTTTTTAAATGCTGTGATTCCTTTTTCGATAAAGGGAAGTTTCTTTTTTTTGAGGAGTTCAATTTTTGCTTCGTTACGACCAATTCCGTATACTTTGTATCCTTCCTCGGCAAGGATCAGCGCGAGCGGAAGACCCACTCGGCCAATACCAATAACCGAAATTGTTTTTTTACTCATATACGTTTCCCTATTTTAGTGAAGAGGCGAGTATAAATCAATGCCTAGGAAGTAGAAAAAAGTAGAAGAAAGTAGAAAAAGGTAGAACAGGAAGAAAAATCAGCTATAATAACATCACTATGTGGGCAAGGATTCTTCAATGGGGAAAAGAAAATAAAGTGGTTCTGTTAGTAGTTTTCGTTTACATTTTTGCGATGATAAGCGTTATTGGATGGGGAATACCAAATGAGACACATCCTTTTAATTATCATATGGATGAGTGGCATCAATTGCAGGCAGTCCGCGCTTTATTTAAACATGGTACTCCAAATGTTAGCGGAGCAGCAAATGGTTCTATTTTCCAATTTTTTCTGACGGGTATTTATCTAATTCCTTTTGTAATCTTAGGAGTTATACAACCGTTCTCAGTACATTCGTCAATGGACAATTTGCAAATGCAGGAAAAGATATTTATTGTTTTGCGTCTGAATACGTTATTATTTGGTGTATTATCAATTCTTCTGATTGCAATCATTGCGAGAAAATATCTCAAAATAACTCCTTTCGTATCTGTTTTTTTCTTTACGGTTACACCGCTGTGGATAGTCCTGAGCAATTATTTCAAATATGATATTGCCCTGACGTTTTGGATACTGCTTTCACTCTTTTTTATTTTGCGATATGGAGAAAAACCAACCCTTAAAAACTTTTTACTTGCGGCAATTCCCTGCGCATTGGCATTTGCGACAAAAGTGGCAGCCCTTCCTCAATTACTTCTCTATGGTATTGCCTTTTTTTATTTTACACCCAACTTCACGCGTAAGTACAAACAACTGGCGATCGGGATAGTATTTTGTTCTCTTCTTGCCATTTTTGCGGGGATTCCGGATATTATTTTTCGTTTCAGTAACTACCAGCAATATCTATCCTCAAATATTTCCACAGCCAGTCAAAAAGATACTAACTTTCTTATTGGCTCTATTCCGACGTGGGTTTATACCATAGGGATACAATTTCCCAGAATTTTCGGGTATGGATTCTTTTTGCTTGCAACTGCGGCACTTGTATACGGATCATATCTGACAGTGGGCGAGATATTTCTGAAAAGAGAGAAAAATAAACCAGCTGTCTTTATCATAATCAGTCTGGTAGTTTATAGTATCTCTCTAATTCCTTTAGGTCTTGGAGCAACAGGCAATAGGCTTCTGGTAGTCTTGCCATTTTTGGCTCTTTTGATCGGAGTTCTCTTTGAACGGGTGAAAAGTATCTCCACAAAAACAAAATATACATGGTATGCACTTTTCATAGTTTGTGGTCTACTTCAAATGATTGTTTCCTATTTTTTTCTCAGTGCCAAATATACAAAAGCACCGGTGCAGGTGTCTTCCGAATGGGTTCTTAAAAATATTCCCAAAGGGTCGTATATTGGTATTGAAAATACCCCTATTTATCACTCTGTTCCTGATTTTGTTCTCAAAGACTACTACCTCAAACAGGAAAATCGCAACTACCATACTTATTTTTCCTATCAAATTATTGATGCAACTACAAAGAAATTACCGAAGTATGTTATCCTATCCGACACGCTGCTTAATCGTAATTATTTAAAATTATCATCCACAAAAGAACTTATAAAAAGGCTGGAACATGAAAAATATAAATCAATTGCTTACTTTCCCAGGACACATGCCCTCCAACTTTATCTGGGAAATGAATTGAACATTTATTTGTCCGGACTGATTGCTGCTACACCAGTAACGATATACAAAAGACCATAATTTGTTATACTTTATTTTGACAATTTGATATTGGCTCTTTGATAGCAACGAAAAGCATCACAACGGAGGTATGTACTATGGATTGGTTATCTCTGTGGTATGGGATTTTTTGTCTTGGTTTAGGAGCTCTAGTTGTGGTTTTCAGCCAATGGCAGAGAAGACAGCCGGGAATACTTGGAGACATGGTTCATGCACGTGATTTCCTTATTGTTGGGGCAGTATTTCTCTGTCTTGCTGTTGGTATTGAGCTCATAGCACAAGCTTTCATAGAAGTAACTACTCCATTTGGAATCTTACTTCTTGTTCTTTCAGGAGTAATCACTGTCGTGGTTTTATCTCTAAAGCCGGGTCGGGGAAGAGGTAATCCGGGAGGATACCATGGAAGATAGTTCCAGATTGGTTCGAGACTTGATGAGGCGAACACGATGTTCTGTATGTGAGGCATCATTTAAGCCGGAGAATTTTACTATACTGGGATACAATAACAAGTTATGGTTTCTCTCGGTACACTGTATGAAGTGCCAGACTAAAGGAGTTCTTTCTGCCTTGGTGCAAGAAAAGCTTCTGGCTTCACCTGACCGAAAGCATAACCAGGCTCTGGTTACAGAAGACGATGTAGCTGCGATGCACGAGTTTCTCAATAGGTTCGAGGGAGGCTTGCGTCAGATGCTGACTGCAGATTAATATATATGCTGCTTCTTCTTCGGAAGAGGCAGCATTTTTCTTTGTGAGCGGTATATTAGTTAAACAATTTCCATTTCCGGAAGGGGAAAGATGAAGTGACCGCCGTTTTTCAGATATTTTTTCTCCCGCTGCAAGAATTCTTCTTTGAAAAACCATGGTAATACTAGCATATACTCCGGTTTGTCTTCCCGCGCTTGAGCTTCAGAAATAATTGGGATACCGACCGATGAAATATATGTTCCCCATTTCTCAGGGTTTCTCTCAACCGCGTATGAAATGATCTTGTGGTCAAGTTTGAAATACTGCAGAAGTGTATTCCCTCGAGTTGAGGCTCCATAGACATAGACCGATTTACCCTGCTTTTTCAAATCAGTAATGTATTTATACAATTTTCTTCTATTGGTCCTAATTCTTTTTGCAAATGCCAGATAGGGAGCTTTTTTCCCAAGACGCAATTTTTTTTCATGTGCAACCATAGTGGCAACATTTTTGCTGATTTTCCGGTTGCCAATAAACGCAATATAGGTTCTAAAACTCCCGCCATTAATAGGGGAGAGCTCAACATCAAATACTTCTAAATTATGTTTTTCCAACAATTTTTGTAAAGACAACAGAGAATAATATTCCAAATGTTCGTGGACAATATTATCAAACGCATTTTTAGAAATCATTTCAACAAGATAATTTTGCTGAATAATAAACACGCCATTTGTAGCCAGAATTTTGGTTACATCAGCCAGAAATGTATTTGGTTGGTCCATATCATAGAAGCAGGATATTGCCGTTACGATGTCTGCCTTTTTCTTATTAAATTTCTTAATAAAACTTTTGCTGTTGAAAAAATCGTTGATAACTACATCTGAATATTTTTTGGCTAACTTTGCAAACTTTTTAATTGGCTCAAACGCGACGCGTGTATACGTTTTGGGATAAAAACTTAACAGGGTTCCATCATTTGCGCCGATATCAACAACCAACAGTTTTTTTGATTTTGAAAACGATGTCGTAAGAGCCTTCTTTACAATAGACTTGAGTTCTACTTTCATCGTATTATTGATACCCGAGCGATATCCATAATTTTCCGTATATAATACCGATTGAGGAGTAGTATGTTTCATTTGTACCAGCAAACAGTCATTACAAAGCACCAGTGTGAGTGGATGGCGGGAAGGCTTTTTCTTTGTTTTTCTAAATTCAGAAAGATACAAATTCCCAAGCGTTAGAATAGAAGTAAAAGAAGAACTATTACAGGATCGGCACAAGAGCGTCATACAGATTGTAATTATACTGGAAGTTTTTACACCAAACAACCGTTAAACACTTCAGGCTGTGGGTGATGTATAATTGAGGAGCTATTTCTATGAAAATTGCCTTATTTTATTACCTGCCTGCAAGTGGTGCCAAACGGGTCGTATATGAGCATGCAAAAGGGTTGACAAAAAAAGGTCATACCATAGATGTATATACGTATCAAAACATTGATCCATTGTTTAATCCTTCTGATTTTGCAAAGCATACATATTCGTATGATTACCATAAAAGAACTATTCATCTCCCAATTTTACGAAAAATCAGCAGCGATTTCAGTGATTTTAAGCATTTGAAAAGTCTTCATCAAAAAATTGCGGCTGATATTGATTCAAGAAGTTATGATATTGCCCTGGTTCATACGGACGCACATACTCAGGCTCCATTTCTTTTACAATTTCTCAAAACAAAAAACGTTTATTTTTGTCTTGAGCCGCTTCGAATTGCCAACGAATATAGTTATCAGCTTGAACAACAGAATCTTCCTCTGCCTAATCGAGTATATGAATCAATCAACCGGTATATACGCAAAGGTATTGACCGTACCAATGCACGGTCTGCACATCATTCTATTGCGATTAGTTATTTTGGCAGGGAGCTGATGATCCAGGCATTTGATATGTATCCTGATGTTTCTTATATTGGAGTAGATACGTCAGTATTTAAAAAAAAGAATCTGAAAAAGAAAAACCAGATTCTTTTTGTGGGACAAAAGCTTGCAGTGAATGGGTACGACTATGCTCTCAAGGCGATGGAACTGCTTCCCAGCAAAAACAGACCCTCCTTTTATATCCATTCCTGGACCAAAAATAAGAAAGAGAGAGTAACTGACGAGGATCTTTCCCGAACTTACAATGAATCTCTGCTCACATTATCACTCAGTACTTTTGATACCTTTGGGCTTGTTCCACTGGAATCACTGGCGTGCGGTACTCCGGTTATTGCCTTTAATGTAGCAGGGTATCGGGAGACAATGCAGCAGGGTAAAACCGGATATCTGGTTGAATTTGATTCCACAGAAATAGCAAACAAAATAAAAGAGCTTACTGCTCATCCAGAGTTGGCAAAAAAGATTGGAGATTATGGAGCAACATGGGTAGGACAGAATTGGACTTGGGAACAGCATATTGTACATATGGAAACATTGTTAACTAATTACCAAAAAAAATGATTGAGCATGATAACTTTGAAGATGTTGATCTTCTCAAAACAAAAGTAACCAAGAGTTTTAGTATTTTGATAGTAAGGGAATTTTCGATCAAGATGCTTTCTTTTTTGGGGCAACTGGTGGTTGCGCGAATATTACTCCCCTCAGATTTTGGTTACTTTGTTATGGTTTCGTTCGTAACGAATTTCTTTCTCCTTTTTTCAGATGTGGGACTTACATGGGCATTAATTCGAAACCCCCATCCGCCCACTGAGGAAGAAATATCAGCAGCTTTTTTTGTAAAAACAGCCTTGAGTATCGGTATTATTATCATTATTTTTATTGCGGCACCCTTTATTCCCCTCTTTTATTCCAATTTTGGATCCACTCATATTGCCATGGTACGATTATTTTCAATTACGCTTCTTCTTACTTCAATTCGTTCTCTTCCCGTAGCGCTTCTGGAACGGGAAATTAAATACAATGTCATATCAATTATCGATATTATCGGTGCGCTTGTGTATCAGGCTATTGTAATACCCATGGCGCTCTGGCATTTCGGCGCCTGGAGTTTTATCTATGCGGTTATCGGTAAAGAAGTGGTGGAAGCTGTGATTGCATATGCAAAACGTCCTATTCACATTACATTTAGAAATAATATTTCGTCTATCCACCACATGATGCATTTTGGAGTATTTCTTCAAGGAAATGGGATATTGGCATTTATTCATACCTCAATAATACCGTTGCTTATCGGAGTGAAATATGGTCCATATCAGGTGGGGCTTTTGGATTGGGCGTCGGGTATTGCCTCAATTCCCCTTTCTGTTACCGATAATTTTGGCCGCGTTGCTTTTGCCGGATTTTCAAGGGTTCAACACAACAGGCAATTTCTTTCCAAAGCGATTGAGCGATCAATTGGAATTTTAAGCATCATAACGCTTTTTTTTACTGTCATGATTTTCGGGTTTGGGGTGGAAGCAATCAAAATTCTCTATACTCAAAAGTGGGTTGCTGGTGTTCCTTCCCTCTATTGGTTTGCGGCAAATACCTTTTTCATCTCTGCTATCTCAGCATTGGGATCAGGAATATTGGCACTTGGTAAATCAAAAAGAATATTTTATATTACGCTCATTTCCGATATTGTGGAGTGGAGCCTCGCTCTTGTCCTGGTTGCCCAGATAGGGTTTATAGGAGTTGCGGTTACCAGTACTATCACAACGATTATTGTATTTTGTCTCTATGCTTTTGCTGCCCACAAATCCAGTATTTCCTTACATTACAGAAAGCTTTTTGTTCCCAAAGGTATCGTTTCGGGTATTACCCTCATTCTTATACTTCTGTTAAATACAATCTTGCCTTCAAATATAGTACTATTTGGTATAAAAATAATTATCGCCAGTATCTGTTATCTAGGTTGTATGTATCTTTTTGCACGGGAAGATACTCTCAAAATCATACAACTGATTGGAATTTCCCAGTGGCTTGCACAACGTGGGATTTACAAGAGGAATTAATTATGATCAAACTTTCTGTAATTATAGTATTATTTGATGAATATAATCTGGTTTTAGAATGCTTACAATCCGTTTATCAATCAAAGATTAGAGATAAACAAGTTCTTATAATCCACAATAATTCAGGCAAACCAGGAGTAGAAAAAGTTCTTAAACAGTTTCCATCGGTTACCTATATTAAAAATAAAGGAAATCTGGGATTTGGACAGGCAGTTAATGTAGGTATCCAAAAAGCAGCCGGGAACTATATCGTTGTATTAACTCCTGATACGGTTTTACTGCCAAATACCATAGAACAAACACTGCAGTATATTGAGAAGCACAAAGATGTAGGCCTTGTGGGGTGCCGGGTGTATGCAAAACCAAAGGTATTCCATGGATCAGCTTTTTATGAATTTCCTAATCTTATGACCCATCTCTATGAGTATAATATTTTGTTTTATAAATTATTTACCCGTATCAAGAAAAATTTTGTACCGACTATGTATCCCGTCAGTGCTCATAAAAAAGAAATACATGCTCAACATATCGGGGGCGCATATATGTTGTTTCGAAAAAAAGCATTGGATTCAATTGGAGGGTTTAGCAAAAAATATTTTCTTTATCGTGAGGAAACAGATGTATGTAAACGCCTCAATAGTAAGGGATGGAACATTATGTATCTTCCGGTTGGTGGAGTCATTCATTCCGGAGAAGGGGAGACCCGTATTCGGCTTACTCAAGCCTCCCCTCATTACATGAGAAGTACGTATGTTTTTTTCAAAACATATTATGGATTTTTATATGCTCTTTTTGCCTGGTTTATAGGATTATGTTCAGCAGGAATTAGCATTCCTGTATTGGCAGGTACCAGTGGGTTGAAAAAAATGTTTCATACCCCAAGTCAATCATCATCTTTGTTACCTTACTGGATTATGATTTTCAACTGGCACCTTTCTAAAGGACTTGGGGTAGTATTTGGGAGATAGTATGAAAAATAAAATCCTGGTTTCTATTATTATTGTCCATTATAAGGCAAAAAAAGAGTTATTTATTTGTTTGGATTCACTTCTCAAGCACAAAAGTAGAATTCCTTATGAAATTATTGTTGTGGATAATGATGAAGAGGAATCCATTAAAAAAGAAATACAAAAGAATTATCCATCTGTCGTATATGTTAAAAGTCCACATAATGGAGGGTATACGGGGGGAAATAATATAGGAGCCGGAAAGAGCCAGGCAGACTATCTCTTTTTTCTCAATCCCGATACAATTGTTAGCCCGGATGTCGTAGAAAACCTGGTTTCGTTTCTCAAAAATAATCCCGATGCCGGGATTGCCGCCCCACTTCTTCTTGATCCTGACCAGAATCTCTATCCGTTACAAGGTACTGCCAAACTGACGCCGATATCCGGCATTTTTGCCTTCACTTTTGTGAATAGAATGTTTCCCAATAATCCGATTTCAAGGAAATTCTGGCTGAAAGACTGGGATAAGAAAAGTACCCGGGAGGTTGATGTTGTTCCGGGAACCGCATTTATGATCAGAAGTACATTATTTGAAGAAATTGGTGGTTTTGACCAACATTACTTTCTCTTTTTTGATGAGAGTGATATATGCAAACGGGTTCAGGAAAAAGGGTACAAAAATTATATAGTGGTTGATGCAAAAATAGTACACATCTGGGGAAAAAGTACTGCACATCGCAGTGATATACAGCAGATTTTTAATACGAGCAGGTTTTATTATTTCAAAAAAAATTATGGTATTTTTTCCGCATTGGTGGTTCAGAGTGCGCTATCAATCAATAAAAGAACAGTGTCGCTGTTGTGTATTATCCTTTCAGCTGCTTTTTTGAGGATATATCAGCTTGAGAATTTAATGCCTTTTATGGGAGATCAAGGATGGTTTTACCTTTCCGCAAAAGATATGGTCACGAATGGAACAATTCCTTTGGTTGGTATTACTGCCAGCCATACCTGGTTGCACCAGGGGCCGCTTTGGACATATATGCTTGCCTTTGGGTTATGGGTAACTCATGGTAATCCTATCAGTGGGGGATATATAGCGGTATTTTTTGGGATTCTTACTGTTTATCTTGTCTATTTCCTCGGGAAAGATTTATTTTCTTACCGTATAGGAATAATCAGCGCATTATTGTTTGCCGTATCTCCTCTTGCCATAGTATATTCCCGGATGCCATACCATACTGCTCCTATTCCTTTTTTTTCCGTATTGTTTCTCATCGTATTGTGGAAGTGGATTCAGGGAAACAAAATGATGTTCCCCGTTCTTATTTTCCTGCTTGGGATATTGTACAATCTGGAACTTGCAACCGTTTTATTTGTAATCCCTCTGATAGTGTTTTTATTCTATGGAATAGTAAAAAAAACACCATGGGCACAGATATTTTCTATAAAGATTCTCGGTTTATCACTTATCGCATTTATTGTCTCGATGTTCCCCATTCTTTTATATGATATCGGACATGGATTTCCTCAGACATTAAAATTTGCTGCATGGCTTGGGTATCAACCAATGAAATTAATTGGAATTCATATCAAAACACCAATTCCTGGAGCATCATTTGATCAAGTATGGTCATTTTTTCTATTTCAATATCAACGACTTGTATTTCTTCCTAATTTTGCTATTGCTACCAGCATTTTTATTGTATCAATACTGGGAAATTTTGGGTTATTCTTAAAAAGAACACAGCAGAACAAACCGATCAAAAACTACTTACTACTCTATATATCTTTCATTATTTTGCTCGCTGGGTTTTTTGCAACCAAAACAATATCAGAAGCATATTTGCCAATGCTTTTTCCCTTGCTTTTTCTTCTGCTTGCTCTTGTTTTGGATGTATTCTTCAAACAAAAACCATTACAACTAGCAGGAATTGGTATTGCTATTCTATTGGTGGTAGGTAATATTCTATGTCTTTTCCAAAAGAATTATTTTATTACACCTCAACAGAATCCTGAAGGCTTTACCTATGGTCCGGCACTAGGAACCCGGATACGAGAAACTGAAGCAGTAGTACGTGATGCCAATGGACAACCTTTCTCATTCAAAAGAGGAGGAAGTTTTCTGATGTTTGATACCGGGGCGGATAATTATTTGTATCTTTTATGGTGGAAAGGAGCCAAACTAGGCAAAAATGAATCGCTGCAATATACTATTTATCAATCAAATGAAGGAAAAGGAAAAAGTATATATTCAGATCAATATATCAATATTGTTAAAAGTGAATTTTAGAAATGTAATCCAGTTTTTAAAATAGTTTCCAAAACCAGCAAACCGTGTTTGATGGAATTGACATTGGAGTTACCAGACTCCCGAGCACTATAGCTGATTGGAACATTTTTTATCCGGTATCCTTTTTGGGCAGCGCTGATTACCAATTCTGCTTCATACCCAAAATGATCAGTTGTAAGGGACAATTTTTTGAGCACCGGAGTTTTGAATCCTTTAAACCCTGCCATAACATCTGTTATCCGTTGAGCTGCAAAGATGGTAGTTACGGATGACAAAAAATAACTTCCGATAAGTTTTAATAGGCTTACCGATCCTTTTTCAACCGAAGCACCCTGTTGATACCGGGTTCCCAGCGTTACGTCATATCCATCAAGGAGGGGTTCCATCAAAAGAGGAATCTCATCCGGATGAAATTGGTAATCGGCATCAATTTGGATAACATAGGGAGTCTTGATATGGGCAAGCGCTTTTCTTACTGCGGTTCCTTTCCCTAATCCTTTGCCAATATGTAGTACTTGTGCTTTATTCTTTTCAGCTACTTTTTTGGTATTATC
The DNA here is from genome assembly GCA_964497535.1 of uncultured Gammaproteobacteria bacterium. Lineage (GTDB taxonomy): Bacteria > Patescibacteriota > Microgenomatia > Levybacterales > UBA12049 > CAZCCG01. The sequence continues at coordinate 95,893 of CAZCCG010000002.1, read as the reverse complement.
AGTTGTCTTACTATCTATTACTATCAGCGGCTGGATAGCATATTGTTTTAACCTGAGGCAATCCCGTATCATTTTTCCAATAAGTTTTTCTTCATTTACTGCAGGGATAAGGATAGTTAGCGAAGGAATTTGTTTTTTCATAGCCGTTAATAGATGAAAGGATTGTATCAAAAAGACTATCTTCAAACAAGAATGAACCAGTTGACGCAGGATAGATAAATTGCTATTCTTAACACCACAATTATTCAAGAAATTATTGGCGTAGCTAAATGAAAGAAATACTAAAAAAAACAAACTGCAGAATTTGTCTTGGTAACAAACTTAAAAAAGTATTAACCCTTGGTCCTACACCCCTTGCAAATGCTTTTCTTACGGATAAACAAACTCATGAAGGTGAAAAATTTTATCCTCTTGATGTATATTTCTGTACAACATGCGGATTTATTCAATTGGGACATGTCGTATCACCAGAAGTACTTTTCAATGAATATGTTTACGTATCATCAACCTCAAAGGTAGTTATAGAACATTTTAAATATTTTGCGAAAAAACTATATCCTCTCTTCAAGCTTAACTCTCATTCCTTGGTTATAGATATTGGAAGTAACGATGGTATTTTACTAAAACCTTTCAAAAAGCTTGGTACAAAAGTTCTGGGTATAGAACCTGCAGCAGAAATTGCAAAAATTGCACGGTCACAAGGAATAGATACTATTTCAGAGTTTTTCAGTGTCAAACTTGCTCGTTCCATAGTGAAAAAATATGGAAAAGCAGATGTAGTGACCGCAACAAATGTTTTTGCTCATATTGATGATTTGGACGAGGTAATTAAAGGACTCAAAGTTTTATTAAAAGATGATGGAGTGTTTATTATAGAAGCTCCTTATCTTATAGATTTCCTCCAAAAAAGATACTTCGATCTGGTATATCATGAACATTTGTCTTATTGGTCTATAGATGCTCTGGTCACATTATTTAAGCGATTTGATATGGTCGTTGCCCGGGTAGAAAAAGTCCCGGTACATGGAGGAACAATTCGAGTTTTTGTTAAAAGGAAAAACGGGAAATTTCCTGTTGACACCAGTGTGAAAAAATTTGTCTCTGAAGAGAAAAAGATGAAACTTAAAAAAATTTCAACATACCTTTCATATGCGAAGAAGATATATGAGAATAAAGTAAAATTACTTTTGTTGCTTGAGAAAATAAAGTCCCGGGGGAAAAGAATAGCAGCTTATGGAGCACCAGCCAAAGGGAATACTTTGCTTAATTTTTTTGGTATCGGTTTGGAAACACTAGATTTTGTTGTAGATGATAGTACATTCAAACAAGGTCTTTATACTCCAGGGAAACATATTCCGGTTGTTTCGTCAGATCAACTATATGAAAAAAAACCAGATTATGTATTGATTTTAGCATGGAATTTTGCGCAATCTATTATTAAGATACATAAGAAATACAAGAATGCGGGAGGAAAATTTATAGTTCCTGTTCCAAAACCAAAAATCAAATAACCATCCTGAGAAATGGGGAAAATTTGCCTATCACAAGCTTTTGAATGTATGTGTTCTCTCTGAAAAATTCTTTATAAGTCCTAATATAGTATTTTGTATTGTATCTTCAAATTTAAAATTGTATGTTTTTTCAAACTTTGTGGCATTAATTCGTATGTGATTTGATTTCTGAACGGGTTGTGCTATGGATACATCAACTTCTCGGAAGTGCTTTTGTAATTCTTTCATTATAGAATTAATATTAGTATCAAAGCTGGCTAAATTATATATTCCTCTCTTATCCCCTCCAATAATTATCTGATTTATAGCACGGCATAAGTCATTTACACCAAGTACAGAAAAAATGGCATCTATGTTGTATACGGGGATATTCTTGTTAGTCTGTGCACTAATAAAGAGCTTGTTTATTATTTGAACTACTCGCAGATTGGGAGAATAACCGTTTACCGTTGCAAAGCGCAGACTATAGAACTCCAGTGGGCTGAGTGAAGAATAATTATCTATTGTCTGTTTTGTGAAGTCATACATACAAAGGGGAGATAGAGAGTCTGTTTCTTTTGCAAAATGTTTTGCCGGGTTTCCATATACTCTATAAGTACTTGCATAAATAAACTTTTGTTTTTTTAATTTCCCCACCAGATCAATAAAATTTTCAACATTATTTTTGAAAGACCCAATTCTGTCATTTTCACACATACCAACAGTAGAATGACCGGCAAGCAAAATTACCACATCATAGTTATCAAATTTTTTTTTTGGGAGGTCTTTAAAGTCAGATTTGATATTTGCAGGATTTACGAAGTTGCCAAACCACTCAAGATCAACGGTATCTACTCGATAATCTTTTTCAATAAGATAATGAAATAATTTGCTCCCAATGTATCCACATCCTCCAAGGATTACAATTTTCATATGTGATTATTTTATTATACTACACAAGAATCTTATCTGGTGTAATTTTATGCTGTATAATAAGTTCAATTACTGGGTATGCGCTTGAAAGATGTCTTTATTTCTTTTTTGTTTTTTTGTCTTGGTATTGGTACGAGATTGCCTTATATTGAAAAACTACAGTCTCATTGGGATGGTCCCCAATACTCAATCGCAGTAATCCGGTATTCTCTGGTTCAGGATACTCCTTCTCCACCCGGATACCCCTTGTATATAGCTTTGGCAAGATTGTTCTACACCGTTACTCATGATCCTCTTGCAGCAATTCTTCTAGTAAGCGTTTTGGGGGCAGGATGTGGGGCAGTTATTTTTTATAATGCCGGGAAAATTATTTATAATAGAAGCGTTGGAATTATTTCAGCACTGCTTTTTTTAACTGGTACCAGTTTTTATTATTTTGGTTTAACCGCATATGCGTATGGTATAACTCCGGTTCTTACTACTCTGTGCGCGGTAGTTATATATCAGATCGTCTTCCGGCAAAAAAAATATGGAATCCTTGCCGGTTGTGTATTTGCTTTAGCAATTGGATTTCGTCCTCAGGAAGCATTTTTTTTACTGCCGCTCTATTTATTTGGACTCTATTATCTTTCATTCCAACAAAAAGTGTTCTCGCTTGTTGTATTTGCCCTAGCTAATCTGTTGTGGTTTGTTCCCTTTATTCATGTAGTAGGAGGGTTTGCTCAATATTTCAAGGTTTCTTCAGCGTTTGCCAACAATGGTTCTCTTCCACAAATATCACTGAGCTACAGCGCAAATTATGATGTATTTTTCTTACGGATTGTCCGGGGGTTCTTTCTGACATTTGGAATTTCATCTATTTTTTTATTGTATTATCTATTCCCATGGGTGAAGAGAAAAAAAATAAAACAGTATTACAAAGCAATCATATTTTATCTATTGTGGATCTTTCCTTGTCTGGTATTTAACTTATTTGTACGTACAGATCATGCAGGGTATCAAATGTCTTATTTAAGCGCATGTGTTATCCTGATTGCGTTTGCCATTTGGAAAGTAAATTCCCGTAGCAGAATTCGTTTGATACTTATAATGAGTAGTATTGTAGTATTCAATCTCTATTGGTTTTTCCACAATCGTGATCCACAGTCCAAACTACCGTATTCTCCAACATCATTCCATTATTCTGAAATCAGAAAAAATGATATTAAATTGGGTGGGAAAATAAGCTATATCAAAAAGCATTTCCCTGCCTCGTCTACTCTGATCATAACATCGATAAATCCCTGGAGGCCATTGATGTACTATCTCAAAGATTACAAGCTATACGAAATAGATGCCCTTACGCTGCAGGATCCTCGTTCTCGTTTTGTGGTAAGAACAGCGGATCAATGGGATTACCAGCTTCATAAAGACATGAAATACATAGTAGTTCCCTCTGGGATTACCAGGATTGTCTTCACTGATGACGAGGCAAAAAATTGGGATATTCCCAAAGTTTTTCAGAGGTACTCTTTACCGGGGAATTCTTCTATTACCTCCGTTCCAACAACTCCAGGTACGAAGTATCTATTTGGATTTGGTCAATTCAAGGAATATGAGAAAGAATAAAATCTCAATGTATATCTTGTTACTGTTATTAGCCGTGTGGTTTGGTATTTCCTTTGTCCGAACGATTTATAATATATCTAAAGTTTATTTTGAAGAGAAGCAATGGGTGATACTTTCAACCGAACAAAAGAAAGAAAAGATCTACACTGATACGTATACAATAGTTAGAGGTCTTAATAAATATACCCCTGTAGATGCTAAGATATTATTGATTTCAGATGACGGAAAACAATATTTTTATTCACGATATCTTCTCTATCCGCGGGAAATATATTGGGATAAACTGGAGCAGACTATTGATGTAAGCAAATATGCTTACATTATTGTTTATAAGCCGTCTGAAAAAAAGAATTATTCAAGAGCCTCTTTTGCCCACCTTATAAAAGGAAGAAATAACATTGAAATAAAACTAAAAGATCAAGTAATTGCAATAATATATAAATGACATGACAATTTTTATAATTCTTTTTATCTCACTACTTCTTTGTTATATCCTATATGGACTTTTAAAATATTTTGAATTATTGCAAAAAAAAGATGATTTGTATGTTTTTTCTTTTTCCTATATCTTACTGCTTGGAAGTACAAGTATTCAGCTCTTTATTTATTCATTGTTGAACATCCACTGGACTACTATCACATTGCTATCTCCCTGGATCGGAATTTTTATATACATCTTTATAAAAAAGAAGAAGGTGTTCATATTTAACCTCTCTCAGGAGAAAACCAATATTGTAGACAAATTTCTTCTATTTCTTATTATCTCTTTGCTACTTTTTGTGGGTTTTGAGTCTATTTTAAGACCAGTATCGGCGTGGGATTCATTAGCAGACTGGCTGATGAAGGCGAAAATGTTTTTTTTGGATAAAGATATCCCTCCAATGTTTTCATACCTACATTCTGATTATCCTATCGGGATTAGTTTACTCACTACCTTTTTTTACACTCTAATTAACAGAATAGATGATACATCAGTCCTTTTAATCTTCTTTTTATTCTATTTTTTCTTATCAATTCTATTTTTTTCTTCACTCAAGCCTTCTATTGGAAAAACGAAGGCACTTTTTTTTACTTTTCTTCTTCTTTCTTTACAAAATGTAATGAGACATGGAGGAAGATTCGAAGCAGGCCAGGCTGATCTTGCCTTAGGGTATGGCATGCTTTGTTCAGCGCTTCTGTTAGTTGATTTTTTTCGTTCACCTAATTTTAAAACACTTTTCTTTTTCGAAGTAGTGATCTCTATTTGCGGTTTTATAAAATACGAGGGTATTGTTTTTTCTTTCTTAGCACAACTATTTGTACTCTATTATATCCTGCGAAGCAGGAGAATAAGGTATGTAGTATGTTTGGTGCCGTTAGTTATTTCAGCAGGAGGCTGGATGGCATACAAGCATATTCACGAGGTATCCGCACACTATATTTTTTCAGGTCTCAAAATAAGAGTGGAAAGAATACCTTATATACTATGGAGAATGAGTTGGGAATTCCTTAATCTGAAGAACTGGAACTTGTTGTGGCCGGCCTTTTTTACAACAGTACTTATCTATCACAAAAAACTAAGAAAGGAAGTAGTAATCCTTCTACTTATTGTAGTATTCCAATGGATATCTTATGCCGGAGTATTTCTGGTAACCCCTGTAAGTATCCAGGGTCAGATTCCAAGCACTATTGATCGACTATATCTTCATATAGCTCCGATTGCGCTGTATGTAATAGCTTTACTTATTGGATTAAACCTACAGAATAACGAAATTAAATCCGTTAAAACAATACCTGCCTTCTGGCGAAAAAAGATAAAAAGAAAGAAATAATTGTTGACTAGTATAATGTAAGTTGTTACTATGAAGCCCGCAAGACCAGAAAGAAAGGATTATTGATGAAATCAATGAAGAAAAAAAAAGTTATAGGCATAATATTAACCTATAATTGTGCAGATATGGTTGTGGATATTTATCGTCGAATTCCAAAAAAGTCGTTTGACAACATTATTTTGGTTGATGATGGATCAACTGACAACACTCTAAAAGTTGCAAAGAAATTACATATTCTAGCGTTTTCTCATCCGAATCTCGGATATGGAGGAAATATTAAATATGGGATCAAAAAAGCACTACAAATGGGGGCGGATTATATGGTTGAAATTCATGGTGATGGGCAGTACGATCCCAGTATTATTCCTGCAGCGCTTGAAAAAATAAAAAAAGGACATATGCTTCTTTTGGGATCACGATTTGTAAATTGGAAATATCCATTAAAGGACAAGATGCCGATGAGTCGATATCTTGCAAATATAATCCTCAGTTACATCTATAAAATAATTCTCAGAGCTCCACTGACAGAATTTCATACAGGGTTTCATATATACAGCAAGGAATTTTTTTCTAAAGTTGGGTTTGAGAATACGTCTAATGGACACATCTATAGTCTTGAGATCATCGTACAGGCATGTTATAAGCATTTGTCTATCTGTGAAGTTCCAATACGATGCGATTACGCAGGGCAACATACCTCTATAAGTATTAAAAAATCAGTCATATATACCTTTCAATCATTTTATCTTTTAGGGCAGTATCTCCTCGCAAGAATCGGTTTGAAATATGGTATTTTTAAGTATTACTAAGTAAATTTGTAAAAGGATTATTTTATAGACTTCTGGTGATAAGATAGAAAAGATATGTCATTATCCTCCAAACTAATTTTTGTGTCTTTTATTTTCCTATTTTCACTTGGTTTGAGACTTTATACCCTCAATCAAATGGGAGCAACATGGGATGAATCTGCTCAAGTTGTTGATGGTTATAACATGATTGAGCTTTTAAAACAGGGAGATTTCAATAATCCTTATTGGTATAATCACCAAAGTCATCCCGCCTTAACGAAATACATCTATGGGTTAACAGGCCATCTTGACGCAACTTCACATAAAAATCCTCACCCTGTTTTCAAAAGAGGTGAACCACTATTTTTGTATGACCTTCCTAGTTCACATCTGGTTTCTGCACTCTTTGGTGCTGCCAGTGTAATTGCGGTAGTTTTAATCGGGTGGACCTATATTTCTCCCTATGTTGGAATAAGCAGCGGTATTATTTTTTCCATGTTGCCCTTTTTTATCGGACTCTCCCAGATTGCCAGTATAGAAAGTATGCTGATGTTTTTCTTTACAACTTCAGTATACCTATTTTTAAAGTTTCTCAGAAAACAAAACATACTATGGGTGATCATAACAGGAATATCTATTGGCCTTGCCTTAGAAACAAAATATACCAATATTCTTTTATTACCTCTCCTTATCTGGATTTACCTAATTTGGTATGTCCACGAAGGAAAAAAGAGAACATCTGTATGGAATAAGAAGGTTTTTCTTATCTTTTTGATTGGGATTGTTGTTTATATACTCCTATGGCCGCAACCATGGCTACATTTGGATACATTTTTCTCTCTCAATTATGATTTGAGAGTTGCTACAACTCAAATGTCTATTCCTGAAGTATTTTTTGGCAGGTTGATGTTTGTCCCCAAATTATATTATGTGGTTATGTTTTTGATTACAACCCCCCTGATAGCATTGGTTTTCTTCTTTGTAGGGTTATATGCTACTTCAAATCGCTTTTCAGTTCATCACCCGGTAAAAATTCTACCAATTACAGTTGCACTATTCAAAAAAACCCTGGTAGATTTTTTTCTTTTTACAAATTCTATTCCCCAATACCATATTATTAAAAAGAATATGTGGGTTCTTTTTGTACTTGTTGTCTGGTTTGCATTCCCATTTATTCAATCATTCTACAATTTTCGTCAGCACGGGGTTCGCTATATCATAGAAATCTATGCTCCTTTTTCACTACTTGCCGCTGTGGGTTTTGATTATATAATTAGAAAAGTAACGATTATTGCATGGAAAAAATGCCTGTTGTTTTCTCTTTTTGTTCTATATTTAGGAATCGTACTATATAGGATTTCGCCATATTATTTAGATTACTTTAATGGTGTTGTCGGTGGAACAAACACAGTATATGAAAAACGCCTGTTTCAACTGGGGTGGTGGGGCCAGGGTATTAAAGAGGCAGCTTATTATGTAGATACGCATGCTGCAAAAGGTTCTACTGTTGGACTTGCGGTTGTACCACTGGGAGTAGTCCCTCCGCTTAAAAATGTAAAAACATCTGAGTATTCTCCCAGCAGAAAATATGATTATGTATTGGTAAACTACTTTAATATCGTTCGGGAAGGATTTGATGACAGACAGGTAATAAAAGATTACTATCCTGTTTATATGGTAACAGCTGACCAGGCCGGATTGGTTACTGTATATAAAAGAAAATAGTCATGTCTTCCGACGATTTCTTATACTCGTAAATAAAACCAGGATACCCAGAATTCCACCAGTAACAAGAGAAATGACTTTGCCTGTTTGGAAAGAGAGCGGATTATAAATAAAGGTAATAATATGCTTACCTGCAGGTAAATGTAGACCTTGAAATAAGGTATCAACTTTGATAATCTGTACTTTTTTTCCATTATCAAATGCTTCCCATCCGGGGTAATACAATTCACTCAGTGTTAGTTGTCCGGAAGTTTTGTTCGTTACCTCATACATAATTTTATTTGGCGTATCTATTGTAATTCTTACAATATCGTTTATTTTCCCAGACTGTGAAGTAACATAAGCTCGGGGTAAAAAATTATTAACACGGTAGAGATAATAGTGGTTGTGTGTAATGAGTGTTAGTCCACTGGTATACAGAGGCTTTTCTGCTAAGATATATTTAACATTCAATCGTCTGAGAATATCAGGACGCTGTAATGAATACAAAATAATAAAATTTTCAAATCGATCCGGTAAATGAGGACCGGCTTTCCAAAGATACTCCCGATAAGAATTTAAAAAAAGAGGATCATATCCCGTACTGTTTTCAATGTTATTCTGGGCGGATTGAGTATAGAATCTTCCTGACATATCGAGTATACGAAATTTCCCTTTATCTTTAGAAATATACGTAATAAGTGAGGTTTTCGGAATAATTTCACTCACCGGTTTGGTAGCGGTATAATTCCAACTAAATCCCCATATATCTATGAAGACCAGGGAAAAAGTAGCTAATAAAAATATATTTCTGGAAATATAGTTAAAAGCAAATGCAGTAAATATAAAAAGAAAGCAAAGGATCATAATCCAAAAGAGTAAGATGTCATTAACAATAAGACTATAGGCATAATCCAGGGAAATAATAAAGTATTTTTGTTGAAAGTGTGTCTGCATGAAATTAAGGATTAAATCCTTATTTTGCATAAGGAACAACAGGCAGGCTAGTGCCAATAAAAATGTGACTATTGTTAGTAATTTTAATTTGGATATAATACGTGGGTGGTTAGCTATCTGAGTACTTATTTGGAGACCAAACCCTGCAAGTACTGACATACTGAAAGCGTAGATAAAAAGAAATCGAGCGGGTGCACGGAATAAATCAAATCCTGGAACTATTTTATAAAAAAGATAAAAGACAGGGGTGTGATTGCCAAAGCTCAAAAGCGTTGTAAGTACAGCGAACAGAAGGAAAATAGTAATATACGTATTTTTTCTTTTTAACAGTGATAATAAAGCAAGTATGAAGGGAATAATACCAATATAACCACACGTTTCCCAAAAATTACCTTTTCCCCAAAATCCCATCTTTGACTCATCACCGAAAAAATGCGGCAATAAAAGGGTAAGTATCTGGTAGGGATGGGAAGAAAAAGATGACGATTGCATAAACTCAAGACCACCACCTCTGCCTGAAAAAGAAGAAAGCTCAATCTGGGGTAATAACTGTACGGCAGTCAAACCAATACCACCTCCCAGTACTATCAGGGGAAATAACCATAATTTAGTTGGAAAAAAGAACCGTGAAAAACCGGTAATGCTGTAATATCGTAATATATAATACAGAAAAACAAAAAAAGTGGAATAAAATGCAATTTGTATGCTGCCGGCTAAATACATCAGCGCAAAAGTAATTGTGGCTGCAATACAGGTACCAAAGAATTTTTTTTGAAGATATCTCTCACTTAGATAGAGAAGCCCGGGAAACCAGCAAAAAGAGTTGAGGATATAAAAATGTCCAGGATAGATTCTGGTTAATACTGTCCCGCTAAACATGAGGATTATCGCACTCAGGAGTGCACTTTCAGTGGGTTGTTTGATGATTTTGCAATAGAAATAAGTAAATATTCCCATCAGAAGTACATCCAATGCAACAATATAGCCAAATGTTGCATAGAATGGAGTGATAAAAAATAACCAATGAAGGGGGTAAAACAATGCTGCCTGAGGATTGCCAATAAAAGAGGTTCCGCTAAAAAAAAGAGGATTCCAGAGTGGGAGTTGTCCAAAGGTATGTACAGTTTTGGTAAAAAGTAAGAACCATGGGGCATATCCGGCTGCAATATCTGCCCCTGGAGAAAGCATATTGTTCGGGTTCAGAAGAAGTTCATGAAAAAAAACTACGTCAAGAATGATCAGAAAAAAAACTGCTTTTTGTCGGAGAATAACAGCCGGGATATTTGCGTAAAGATGCTTAAAAAGGGGCCTGATTTGCATATGTTATACTATCTTTATGAACTCAACAACGATTTCAGTTGTTATTTTAACACGAAATGAAGAGAAGAATATTGAAAAATGCATTCAGGCACTTGGATTTGCGAAAGAAATAGTAGTAGTAGACGATTATTCCCAGGATAAAACGTTGGATATTATCGAAAAACTTAGGAAGAAAGATCCGCGGATACAGATATTTCAGAGGCGGTTACAGGATAATTTTGCCACCCAGAGAAACTTTGGATTGGAGAAAGCGACAGGGGAGTGGATATTTTTTGTCGATGCTGATGAAATCGTTTCACAGTCTCTTGCTTCTGAGATTATTAGCACGTTATACCAGGTACCACAGCCTAGTAGAGGATTTCAAATCCAAAGAATAGATACGATGTGGGGGAAAAGATTACTTCATGGTGAGACAGGAGACATAAAGCTTACAAGAATTGCACGAAAGGATGCAGGAATATGGGAAGGCGCAGTTCATGAAGTATGGAATATTACAGGACCGATTGGCATTTTAAAATATTCCCTCTATCATTATCCTCATCCGACAGTCAGTGAGTTCTTGAAAGAAATCAATTATTATTCTACGCTTCGCAGCCAGCAGTTATATGACCAGAAGAAAAAAACATCCTGGTGGGAAATAATTGCATACCCAAGGGGCAAATTTATCGTTAACTATTTTTTGAAGCGAGGATTTTTGGATGGTACTCCAGGTTTCATCAGCGCAATGCTTATGAGCTTTCATTCATTTTTGGTGCGTGGGAAATTATGGCTTCTTATTCACTCCTAAAGGTTAGTTATGAAGAATAAAGCATTATTTGTTTATATTCTTTATACACTTTTTCTTCTCTGTTATTTTCTTTTATATCTGCTTTGCAAAGGAGGTATATGTTTAAATTGGCGTTGATTCTGGGTGCTTACGCATATGGTATATTTTTCCTTGGAATTTTTGAAAAGCTCTATCCTGCACAATTGTTAAGCATCAGTGTAGTGTTTACAGTTATTGGATGGTTTTTCTTAAGGGATGAAATAAAGAGGCTTGGAGGGTCTATTGTTAAGATACATAAGAACCGCTTTTTTTTGGTTGTGTTTGTTTTATTGTTACTTCAGATAGGAATTGCGATTTTGGGAGTGCTGGGGCCTGAGATAAGTTTTGACGCTCTGTGGTATCATCTTCCATTACCTAAATTATATCTATTACATCACAAAGTCTACTTTATACCGGGAGGATTGTTGTATTACTCTGTAATGCCTAAGATTACGGAGATGTATTATATCGTAGCTTTAGCATTTTCAAATGAAACTGCTGCTAAAGCAATCCATTTTTTATTTGGAATACTCAGTTGTATTGCGTTATACAAACTGGCTCGATTATTTCTCAACAGTCTTTTCGCATTGTTGGTTGTTGTGTTATTTTATTCAAATCTGGTTATAGGCTGGGAATCGATTACGGCATATATAGATCTTACCCGAACATTTTTCGAGATCATGGCCTTGTGGAGTTTTGTAGTATGGTTTCGCTATCAGATAAAAAAATGGCTGTTATTATCCGGTATACTGGTGGGACTGGCTATTTCAGCTAAGTTAGTCGCAGTCGGTACTCCTGTTATATTTTCGGCTTTAATCCTCTATACGCTGGTAACTCGCAAAGAATCTCCGGTTATTATTATCAAGCAGATACTTATCTATTGGGGATGTGTTTTGATAATCCCACTGCCATGGTTTCTTTTTGCCTTGTACCAGACTGGCAATCCCTTCTATCCTCTTTTTACATCATTGTATCCCACGTCATTATCTACTCAATTACTAAATCCATTTTATTTCTTCAAAGAGGCGGGCGAAATCTTGCTGCGAGCTCCCGATCCTATTTCACCATTCTATTTGATGGTTTTACCGCTCCTTTTTTTGGTATTTCGTTCGTTTGATAAAAGATACAGAATTGTTGTTTTTTATTGTGTCCTGGCATTCGTAGTATGGTATATAACTCCCCGATCAGGAGGGGGAAGGTTTCTCATGCCTTATCTACCCGGTTTTTCTCTTCTTGCTGTTGGGATAGTGGATCAAGTGAAGAATACGTTCTTAAAAAACTATCTGATAGGTATGATTATTTTCTTAGTCTGCCTTTCAATTGGTTATAGAGCGATAGCCAATGCAAAATTTATTCCAGTTATTATAGGAAAACAAACTAAATCAGATTTCCTTTCCCAACATCTCAATTTTTCTTTTGGAGATTTCTATGATACAGATGGATATTTCAAAAAGCACATCAAGCCGACAGATAAAGTGTTATTATATGGTTTTCATAATTTGTACTATGTAGATTTTCCTTTTATAGATTCCTCATGGTATAGCGGGACAAAGTTCTACAACTATGTTGCTACTCAAAATTCTCAGTCTACTGTGACAAAGAATATGAAGCTTATGTACGAAAATAGTACTACCCATGTTAAGCTATATAAGAAGCAGTAATTATGAATATATCAAGAATACTTGCAGTGCTGATACTAATCGTGACATTTCTGCTGCTTTTTAAGGGAATATTGCTTGATTTTTATCCTGATTTTACCAACTATTATTATGGACCATCGGTATATCTGCAAGGCGCTAATCCATATCTTGGAAGCAAAGAATTATTTACCTCATTTGTATATCATCCGTTTCTGTTATTATTCTTTGTTCCATTATCCCTCTTCCCATTTATTTTTGCAGAAAAAGTGTGGTTTATAGCTTCGATCATTTTGCTTTTAGCATCTCTATATTACCTGTTTAAAACTTTCAAACAGCCTCTTTTTACTACTGGAAATATGCTTGTTATCAGTCTTGTCTTTATCTCATTTCCGGTTAAATTCTCCTTTGGGATGGGGCAAATCAATGTAATTATATTGTTTTTACTCGTTTTGTTTCTCTATTTTTATATGCAACAGAAAAAATACATTTCGGGAGTATTTTTAGGCACAGCATTCATATTGAAGTTGTTTCCTCTTGTAATACTTCCTTATTTGATAGTGAGAAAGCAATACAAAATCCTTTTTGCAAGCATACTCGTCTTTGTAGTGGCTGTTATTATTAGTCTGTTTGTTATTCGAAACGATGTTAATCAGTATTATTATCATTCAATTGTTCCTACTCTTATTACTTCATGGAAAGAGGATTATTACAATCAGGCATTGAGCGGATTTTTGACCAGAATGATTACAGACGAAGGAGAAAGAAATAACCTTAAGATTTTCCTTTCAACTGTTATTGTAGGGAGTACATTTCTTGCTATTGTGAGGAACAAAAAGAAGTTCCCTGCTCTTGAAATAGCGGCTATTATAACAACAAGTGTACTTATAAATACTTTTTCCTGGCAGCACCATTTTATCTGGTTAGTAATACCATTTTTAATCATTTATTTTCATTTAAAACAAACAAAAAAGGCAAAAAAATACTTTATAATTCTTTTTGTCGCGTATTGTCTCGTTTCGTTTAATATCCCAATTCCCACAAAGCAACCGGTTTGGTTATTATCACATGTCTTTTATGGAGGTATACTGGTATGGGTTCTGAATATGTACTTATTGTTAAAACAAAATGATTAAAACACTTCTTTTAGTACTAATATATCTTTTTCCGTTGGGTCAGCTCGCTCGCTTCCAATTACCCAACAATATTTCTTTTACCGTCAATGATATTCTGATCGGTGTCGTATTTCTTGTATGGGTTATTCAAATAGTTCTTCTAAGAATTAATATCTTGAAACAGCAAAAGAGCATACTAATTTTTGTAGGAGTTGGACTGGGGTCTCTTTTACTCAATAGTCTGTGGCTTAATCAATCGCAACTTCTTATTTCTTTTTCCTACCTGCTTCGATGGGTAGCATATGCCAGCGTATACTTTATGATATCCGGACAATCACAACATTCCAAAAAACAGCTTTTACTGGCCATGGGGATATCCGGCTTTATAACTGTCCTAATAGGATATATACAATATTTTTATTACCCTAACCTTCGAAATTTGTATTATTTAGGATGGGATGACCATCTCTATCGTTTATTCTCAAGCTTTCTGGATCCCAATTTTGCAGGAGCTTATTTTGCTCTCTTATTTCTTTTTGTTGCAGCTTTTGCCCTTTACTTTTTTGAAAAAAAACAGAAAAATGAGGCAATTTTTTTGGGTATTTTTTCAGTTATCACGTTATTGGCACTCTTTTTGACTTACTCAAGAAGTGCCTTTATTACGTTAATTATCTCAACTACGGTGTTTTTTTTGCTCAAAGGCCAGAAAAAATTTATAGTTGTGGTTTTCGTGGCTTTTCTTATATTTGTGGCTCTCATTTCAAAGAATTTTTATATAGAAAATATCAATCTTTTCAGGATGGCTTCATCAGAAGCACGAATTGAATCTGCAAAAAGCGCTCTCGTAATTATCCAAAAAAATCCTCTTATTGGTGTTGGGTTTAATGCATACCGTTATGCTCAAATACGGTATGGATATAGAATCTCAGTAGAAAGTCATGCGGATGCGGGGACTGATAATAGTTTTCTTTTTGTATTGGCAACAACCGGCATAGTCGGTCTAATAGCTTATCTTTATATATGGTATACCATCACCAAAAAAACATATAGTGCTTATAGAACACAGCAGAACAATACTTTAAAACAAACACTATCAGCACTGATTCTTGCCTCACTGGCAGGGTTATTTGTAGACTCACTTTTTATTAATAGTCTTTTTTATCCGCTTCTGATGGAATGGATGTGGATTTTAGCAGCATTACTCTGAATATTTGACTGTCAGTGATTTTTCAGTTCTATTTCCCGCCTCATCGGTTCCGACTATTTTTACCGGGTTGTCTCCATTTTTGAGCGGAAGTGTATAGGAAAAATTCCCTTTTTCATCAACAATTGCCCATAAATCATTGACTGTTACTTTGACACCGGGATCTGTTTGTCCTGTTACTGAAGTAGTATTGGAATCTTTGGAGAAAGAGTCACCATCATGGGGAGAATTAATATTTAACGATGGTGCAGAGTTTTTGTATGTGACAGTAACGGTATTGGAATAGTCACTGCTATTGGTGCCGTCTATTATTTTTGTTTGGATCTCATTTTCTCCTTTTGATAGTGATACGTCTTCAAATCGAAATGTTCCGTCTTTTTTACTTTCTGTCTTGTCTGTCAGATTCCCATTAATGTATAAATTGATTTCTTTTTTGCTTGCCCCAATGCCTGAGATAGTAATCATTGCACTATTGGTGGCTGTGGGTTGGGTGTTGAGCACCGGCGGCGCGATAAAGACATCTTTTTTTTGTGTGGGAATATCTTCTTTGCCGTTATTTACTGCCAGGGATAAGTTGGCAATAAATGGGATACCTACCTTAACAATTAAAACTCCCAGAACGATTATTCCTAAAAGACTCAATATAATCGTTTTTTTTGAATTACTTTCTTCTCTTCTGTACAAACGTGATCGGTTATTCATATGAGTGTCCTTATGTATAATGAGCCGATAGGGGAATCGACCCCAAATAACACTTACTTGTACCATGCACTTTGTGCATCACAAGGGCGAATATTCGGGGCAGGTCTACTACTGATTTGAGCCGGAGGTGGGATTCGGACCCACGACTTGCTCTTTACGAAAGAGCTACTCTACCCCTGAGTTACTCCGGCATAAGCGTGATGAAAACGCCTCTGTCGCAAGTTTGATCGGCGTAGGGCAATTGTAGTAAATTTTTGCCTCAAGCGCAAATGATTGACTTTATTTAAAAGAAGTCTCAACCTCTTGAGGTTCTGAAGCTTTTACTTTTTCTTCCCATGCTTGCGGATTTTTTTGCCACTCAAGTACAAGATTTTTTTCTTCTTCGTTAATAAGTTTCATTTTAATTGCGCAGTCTAATAAGATATTGGTTGTGGTAAGAGTATACAGGTTGATTTTCCTCTCGGCATACTTATTTTTTACACCGGGTAATTCATAATCAAAAAAAGCTACGCAGGTGTCTATCGAGCCGCCTTCTTCGCGTATTGCATCAATTGCACCCAGAGAACTTTTTCCTGTGCTGATAAGATCCTCAACCAATAAGACATTTGTTCCCGGGTTCATAATTCCTTCAATTTGCTTCCCTTTTCCGTGATGTTTTTTTTCACTGCGTACATATATCATCGGTAAATTCAAAATCTCAGCAAGCCATGCAGCAGGGGGAATACCTGCTGTTGAGGTACCCGCAATAATCTGCGGATCCAAACCATTTTCTTTCAGTAAGCCTGCCATATAGATGGTTACTTCTTTCCTTTTGAACGGATATCCCATGAGTAATCTATTGTCAGTATAAATAGGAGAAAGCATTCCTGAGGTAAATTTATAGGGAACTTTGGGGGATAGTGTCACAGCACCTATTTCCAAAAGCATCTTGGCAACAAGTTCTGCTGGTGTATGGTTTGGTTTGTTCATCTGTAATTATTAATCTGGTCTCGCAGTTTTTTGGCTTCTTCTGCTGCTTTTTGCGCAAAATCCTGTTCCTTTGAAGCATAAAGAATCGATCGACTAGCACTTATTATGAGGCCGGATTTGTTTTTTGTCAATCCATATTGAAGAGTTTTTTCTAAATCTCCACCTTGTGCTCCAATACCAGGTACTAAAAAGAACATATCAGCTGCGAGCTCTCGAATTTGTTTTAATTCTTCGGGCCATGTTGCTCCAACTACCATAAGACAATTTCCATAATCTTTATTCCAGTCGATAATTTTCTGAGCAACTTTTAAATAGAGTGGCTCTCCCTCAACTTTTAGATTTTGAATATCCGAAGCTCCTTTATTGGAAGTTCTGCAGAGGATAATGATACCTTTATCGGTATATTTTAAGAAGGGTTCGACAGAATCTTTTCCTAGATACGGATTTACAGTAACCGCGTCAACTTGGAACCACTTAAAAACCTCTTCAGTGTATTTTTCTGCCGTTGAACCAATATCTCCCCGTTTGGCATCCAATATAACAGGAATTTGTGGATAGGTGGTATGAATATAATCAATTGTTTGCTTCAGCGCTGCTAAACTATCCAGTCCAGCTGCTGCATAAAAAGCATACTGAGGTTTGAAACAGCAAACGAGGTCATGAGTACTATCAACAATAGCTTTATTAAATTCAAAAAAAGCCTTAGGAGAATTTTTAAGATGATTCGGGAGTTTGTCCATATCGGGGTCTAAACCAACACAGAGAAGAGAATTATTTAGCTTGATGGAAGATTTGAGTGAATCAATGAAACTCATTGCACAACTATAGCACATCTATATTTTTTTCTGCAATATTTGTAATTTCCCTATAGGTTATATATAATCCTTGATTAAGTGCGGCTAGGCTGCATTCAAGAACTCTATTGGGAGGATAGCATGTTTCGCTTTGAGCCGGTTGGGCATTGGGTAGCAATGAATCTCATTGTAGACACCCAGAAGAGGGAGATATTGGAGAATCCTGAAGGATTACCTTTCGGATTGCTCTGGTATCCCGCGCAAGAAAGGATAGAACTACCAAACCGCATCAATATCAGTGTGGTATTGGTTCCACATACGGAGGAAGTAGAAGAGGCGTTAACCAAGAGCATCATCTATGTGTGGTTAAAGCCTACAAGCTTTGAGAATATTCCACCTGTGGAGGTTTCTTCGACGCTTCGTGCAATCTTTCGGGCGCGGAAGCTGGGTGAGACGTGTTCTGTTAGCATTTCTTGGGTTCCACGTTCTACGCAGAATCCTGGACCTTCAGGTTGCGGTACCTGTGGAGCAACCTTCAGGGAGTAATCTCTTCGCAAGGTGAGATAGAAGCCTTGCTAGTAGGTGAGTGAGCGTTGGAGAAGAAATGGCACAGAACGATTCACGTCAGTGTCCTCGGTGTCTCGGACAGGATTTCCAGTCTGATATGTGCCAAAGGTGTGGATACATAATTCCACTAGCGGATACTGAGGTGTTGGTAGAAATTTCCTCTGTTGGGGATTTCTGCCCTGAGTGCAGAAATCCGCTTGTCAGCGAAAATGGCTTTCTTCGCTGCAGGGTTTGCAGGTATCACGAGTAACTATAACTCTCGCAAAGTGGCGAGCGGGTGGGCTCCGTTATCAGCCCCTTTTTTTCCCTTATCGGTTCTCAATTGTCAGTTGTCGGAGGTAAGTCAACCCGTTTTCAGTTTGTCGGGTTTTAAATTGGAGAAGATTCTTCACTTTGTTCAGAATGACAGCAAAAATTACTGTTTTTCAGATTCCCAAATCTCGTAGGCCAGATCGGGATTCCACATTGCTCCGGTTGCTGATTGGACCAGATCTGCTCCGGCATCACGATATTTTTGGTAATCATGTGGCGTCATAACGCCGCCGACTCCGATAATTTCATAAGGAGCATTTAATTTCTTCTTTAGCTTTGCTAATCTCTTTACCATATCCAACCCAGCCCATTTGATACTTGCGCCGCAAATACCGCTGGTCAGTCTATTCTTTCCGGGTAATTTCTGGTTGCCCTGGTCATCAACTACAGGAGCCGGAATAGTATTGATAGCGGAAATCGCTGCTACATAGGGCAGCATTTTTTTCACAACAGTCTCCAGAAGTTCTTGCTGAGATGGTTCATAGTATCCAATTTTTGCGACCAGCGGAGTAGTCCCAATTGCTTCTTTACATTGTCTTACAATAGTTTCAACAGCAGACGGCGTATAACAGATAACCCCTTCTGTCGCGCAATTGGGGCAGGAAAGATTTACCTCAACTACTTTGACTCCTGTCTCATTCATTTCCCGGGCGGCTGTGGCAAAGTCCTGGAAGTATTCTTCTTCTGTTTGGCCATCCCACATTGTGCCGCATACACTGCCGATGAGTAGTTGTCCCTTCCCAGCATAGCTCATTGCTTTTTTTACATCATCCTGCCAAAACGTCGGGCCTTTGGACGGGTTGCCAAATGAATTGGTGATACTAAAATCTTTTTGTTGTTTGTTAGTTGTAAGAGATCCTACTAATCCCTTTTTGGCTTTATCGAGTGTTAAGTCCCCATCCACATCGACAAAGACAATATTGGGATGCTGGTTCACTTCCAGCGGACGGCTGCGTTGGGTTTTATAAACGCAGACATCAAACCCGAATTCAAAGGCTGTTTTGACATATGTAGAATTTAATAACGGTCCTGCAGGAATTCCAAACGGCATATTTACCTTAAAACCTAGAAATGTATGTTTTATTGTTCGAACCCTTCGATTACTCTCAGGGTGAGAACTGTGGACATTTAAACTTCTCGCTTCGCTCGAAGAATAATTGAGGTTTCTTTGTTTGGGTTTGATATCTGTGGAAAGAAGGGGAGGACCTTTTTCAAAATTTTCTTCGTAAGGTTTGGTAATATTGTACAAAAGTCCTGTGTTCATGGTTATGGGTTCGTAGTAGTTAAAAACTAGTATATGGAGAATTGAGGAAGATGTAAAGAGGAAAAAGATTTATAAAAA